>CAYGPR010000058.1:0-7621 GCA_964351985.1 uncultured Maribacter sp.
ATTTTGTAAAGTGTGTGTCGAAACGATTTTACAATCAATTTGTTCGAATTGTGGAGGTGGTTTTGAAAAAAGACCTATCCGTCCAAAGGAACAATTAACAAAGTATCCTGTTTCGACTAAAGTAGTTCATAAACCTGTGGATGTGGAAGCACATCTAAAACGAATAAATAAAAGATGATCAAAGGTGTAAATTATATCGGAGAGGAAGTATCGGCTAAAGGAGACACCATTTTTTCGACCTTCAATCCGAAAAGCAACCAAGAAAACAGTTGGAAATTCCATGAGGCCACCAAAGCCGAAATCGACGAGGCGGTACACTTGGCGGCTGAAGCCTTTAAAATATACAAGGATTTTTCAGGAAAAAGAAAAGCAGAATTTTTAAGGGCCATTGCCGAAGAGATAGAAACCCTTGGCGATGCGTTAATCGACGTATACGTTCAAGAATCCGGATTACCGGAAGGTAGAGCGAAAGGTGAAAGGGGCCGGACTATGGGTCAATTGAAAGCTTTTGCAACTCTTTTGGAAGAAGGGTCATGGGTCGAAGCAACTATCGACCCGGCAAAACCGGATCGAGAGCCATTACCCAGGGTCGATATTCGTAAAATGCTGTTCCCAATAGGCCCGATAGTGGTTTTTGGGGCAAGTAATTTTCCTTTTGCTTTTTCAACCGCCGGAGGCGATACCGCCAGTGCACTGGCCGCTGGTTGCCCGGTTATCGTAAAAAGTCATCCTTTGCATGCGGGGACGGGCGAATTGGTTTCAAAAGCCATTGCCCAAGCCGCCAAAAAAACGGGAATGCCCAAAGGGGTGTTTTCTAATTTGAACAGCCGTGGCATAGAGGTAGGACAACAATTGGTACTCCACCCAAAAGTGAAAGGAGTGGGTTTTACCGGTAGTATTAAAGGTGGCACGGCGCTTTATAAATTGGCCAACGAGCGTGATGAGCCTATTCCTGTATTTGCCGAGATGGGAAGTATAAATCCCGTGGTGGCTTTGCCATCGGCACTTATAGAAAAGGGAGACGAATGGGCAACACAATATGCAGGTTCCATCATGTTGGGTGCCGGACAGTTCTGTACCAATCCCGGTTTGATTTTGGGTATCAAAAGCACTTCTCTGGATAATTTCATCAAAACCTTGGGTACCGAAATTTCAACATTGGAACCGAGTTGTATGCTCCATCCGAACATTCATAGCAACTATGAAAAAGGAAAAAAAGAACTTTCATCACAAGGGGGCGTCAATGTGGTTGCCGGAAATGAGTCAAAAGTTGCCCCCAATTATGCGCAGCAAACCGTATTGACAGTGAATGGCCATAATTTTTTAAAGAATCCGAAATTACATCAAGAAGTATTTGGACCATTTTCGGTGGTTGTCCGTTGTGAGGATGCGAACGAATTGACCCAAGTATTGAATAGACTGGAAGGTCAATTAACAGGAACCCTTTTAGGGAATGCCGAGGAAATAAAAAAATACGAAAATGTTGTGGATGCCCTGCGAAGTGGGGTAGGGCGTATCATCTTTAACGGAGTGCCCACTGGCGTAGAGGTATGTCCGGCTATGCACCACGGAGGCCCTTTTCCGGCAACTACCGATAGTCGGTTTACCTCGGTAGGAGAATCGGCCATTAAAAGATGGGTACGACCTGTTTCTTATCAAAATTGGCCCCAAGAGCATTTGCCCGCGGCTTTGCAAAATGAGAATCCGTTGGGAATCATGCGTATTGTCGATGGCAAGCACACCGATGTCAAAATCTAATTCAATGAAGGGTAGGTTTCTGTTCAGCGTAGTTCGCTCGGTTTTTGTCTTGACTTTTTTGGTTTCTTGCGAGGCTAAAAAAAAGAAAGATGCATCCGATCAGCTGACTTCTATAATCGAAGAAGTGGAAGAATTCAATCCCTTTGATTTTGAAGCACATCCTTTGGGTAATTATGATGCCCAAAATGAAAAACAGGAAGCGGAATTCGCTAGCACACAATTGGCACGTCTTGATTCCGTTGCCTCCAATGAACTTTCTGAAACAGAATTAATCTCCCTAAAACTCTTAAAGTTCAAGCTTAAGAACATCGTCGACGAGTACGAATATGAAATGTATCTTAATCCCATCCAATCGGATCAAGGGTTTCATTTGAACCTGAACTACAGCGTAAAACCCATCTTGAATTATGAGGATGCCAGAAATTACTTGAAGACGTTGAACGCTATTCCCAAATTCACTGATCAACATTTGGCGTTACTCCGAGAAGGATTAATAAAGAGAAATTCGCAACCCAAAGTCATTTTTCAAGGCTATGAATCGACCTACGATGAACACATTGTTGATGACTACACCGAAAGTAATTTTTATTCTCCATTCAAGAACTTGCCGGAAGTCTTGACCGATTCACAAAGGGATTCCGTTTTACAGGAAGCCAAAAAAGCCATTGAAAACAGTGTTGTACCTTCTTTTAAGCGGATAAAATCTTTTTTTGAGGAAGAGTATATTCCTAACACCCGGGAGGCTATCGGAGTTTCCGAAACCCCAAAGGGAAAGGAATTCTACCAAAACAGAATCAATTATTATACCACGACCGACGAATACACGGCCGATGACATACACAATATCGGACTTAAAGAAGTGGCCCGAATTAAATCGGAAATGGAAGAAATTATCAAAGAGGTCGGTTTTAAAGGAAGCTTTTCCGATTTCTTGACATTTTTACGGACCGACGAACAGTTTTATGCAAAAACTGGCGATGAACTGTTGAAAGAAGCCCGTGATATCGCCAAACGCATAGATGCTGAATTGCCTAAATTTTTTATCACCTTGCCCAGAAGACCGTACGGAGTGAAAAAAGTGCCCGACGCTATTGCGCCAAAATACACCGGCGGAAGATATTCGGGTCCATCCAGCGAGACCCAGCCGGGATATTATTTGGTCAACACTTATAAATTGAGCAGTCGACCACTCTATGTACTTCCATCACTTACAGCACATGAAGCAGTACCGGGGCATCACCTGCAAGGTGCTTTGAACCGTGAACTGGGTGACAGCATTCCTGATTTTCGAAAAAACATGTACCTCTCGGCCTATGGAGAAGGTTGGGCCCTGTACACCGAATTTTTGGGAAATGATATGGGCATTTACAGAACTCCCTATGAGGAATTTGGAAAATTAACGTATGAAATGTGGCGCGCCTGCCGTTTGGTGGTCGATACGGGAATCCATGCCAAAGGCTGGTCGAAGCAACAGGTGTTGGACTATATGCTCTCCAATACAGCCCTTTCTGAACACGAGGTAAATACGGAGACGGACCGCTATATCGCATGGCCTGCCCAGGCGATTTCGTATAAAATGGGAGAAATCAAGATTCGTGAACTGCGAAAAAAGGCAGAAACGACTTTAGGACCTAAATTCGATATTCGAAAATTCCACGAAGTTATTTTGGAACAGGGTACGGTTACACTTCCTATTTTGGAGGAGCGGGTCAACAACTATATCGAATTGGGTAAATAACGGATTGAAGTATTAATGGCACATGTTTTCAAATGCATTGACGCCCATACCTGCGGTAATCCCGTGAGGGTAGTGGCCGAAGGCGGTCCCGAATTAAAAGGAGCCACAATGGTCGAAAAACGCCAGCATTTTTTGCTGGAATACGATTGGATCAGAAAGGGACTTATGTTCGAACCTCGCGGACATGATATGATGAGCGGCAGTATTTTTTATCCGGCTGCAAACCCCGAAAACGATTTTGGTATTCTTTTTATAGAAACCAGTGGTTGCCTGCCCATGTGCGGCCACGGAACCATAGGGGCAATTACTATTGGCATCGAAGAAGGATTGATTCAGCCTAAAACGCCGGGGAAAGTCCGAATGGAAACCCCTGCGGGACTTGTTCAAATCGATTATCAACAAACCGGCAAAAAAGTGGATTGGGTCAAATTGACCAATGTAAAGTCTTATTTGGCAGCTTCCGATTTGACCATTGTAAGTTCGGATTTAGGCGAATTGGTCTTTGAAGTTTCCTACGGGGGTAATTTTTACGCGATTGTTGACCCTCAAAAGAATTTTTCTGGGATACAGAATTTCTCGGCAAGCAAATTGATTCAGTTTAGCCAAGAAATAAGGGATAAAATCAACCAGAAATATGCTGATAAATTCATTCATCCAGAAGACAAAACTATTCGTGATGTAAGCCATATGTTATGGACAGGAGAAACGATTGCGCCAGAAGCCACTGCGCGAAATGCTGTTTTTTATGGGGACAAGGCGATTGATCGTTCACCTTGCGGTACCGGCACTTCAGCGCGAATGGCGCAATGGCATGCCAAAGGAAAATTAAAAGTGGGCGAGGAGTTCGTTCACGAGAGTTTTATCGGATCACAGTTTATCGGAAGAATTGAGGAAGAAACAAGTTTGGCGGGCATTAAGGCTATTGTACCTAGTATTCAGGGATGGGCAAAAATCTATGGTCAAAATACAATAAGCATTGACGATGATGACCCTTATGCACACGGATTTCAAGTGATTTAGAATGAGCAAGAACATTATCATTATTGGTGGCGGCATTGTCGGACTGAGCTCTGCGTACTTTCTTCAAAAAGAGGGGCATCACGTAACTGTAATCGACAAGTCTGATATCACTTCGGGAGCTTCATTCGTGAATGCCGGTTATCTTACGCCGAGTCATATTATTCCCTTAGCATCTCCTGGAAAGATTGCACAAGGCATTAAATGGATGTTCAACTCTTCGAGTCCGTTTTATATGAAACCTCGGTGGGATATTGATTTTTTCAAATGGTCATGGTATTTTCATAGATCATCAACCAAGGAAAAAGTAGAAAAAGCGATCCCGGTCATCAAGGACATCAATATTCTGAGCCGTGATCTTTTTGAGCAAATGAAAGACTCAGGGGATATGGGCGATTTTCATTTGGAACGAAAAGGACTTCTAATGCTTTATCAAACCGATGCGTCATTTGAACATGAAATGGAGGTCGCTCGAAAAGTAAGTTTTTTGGGGTTGGAAGTATCCGAATTGAATAAATCCGAATTAGATAAAATGGAGCCCAATGTCAAAATCGACGCAAAAGGGGCCATACACTACGAATGTGACGGGCATACGACTCCGACCGAACTGATGCCCAGGCTTTTGAAACATTTAAGCGATTCGGAAGTTACGGTGCGAACCAATGAAGAAGTGTTGGATATTGTAGTGAAGAATGGACTGGTAAATGAGATTGTCACTTCCATTGGGAGGTATCAGGCCGATGAAGTTGTTCTTGCGGCTGGTTCTTGGAGCGGGAACCTTTCGAAAAAACTTCAGGTGAATTTACCCCTGCAGCCTGGAAAGGGGTATCGCATCAACGTACATAGACCCTTGGGAATTTCAATGCCGGCCATTTTAATGGAACGCAATATGGCCGTAACCCCAATGAAAGGGTTTACTCGATTTGCCGGTACCATGGAATTTTCGGGCATTAACGATATCGTCAGAAATGAACGTGTCGAAGCCATTGCCAATGGGGCGAGAACCTTTTATCCGGAGTTGGAAATTACCCAAGAAGAAATTGATGGTGCCAAAACAGGTATGCGTCCTGTGTCGCCAGACGGACTGCCTTACATCGGAAAATCCAACAAAATCGAAAATCTAACTTTTGCCACCGGCCACGCCATGATGGGATGGAGTCTAGGCCCCGCTACCGGAAAATTAGTCTCGGAAATTATCGACGACAAGAAAACATCTATGGATATTTCAGCATTTAATCCGAATAGAAAGTTTTAGCAGGAAGAATCCCCTATAATTTTCCATTCCCCATTAATCCTTTTGAAAACGATCATAAAAGTTCCGTTGGCATCGCCTGCTTCACGGGTCAAAAAGTAACTTCCCATAACCCAGTAGGCATCTTCGTTGATTTGGGTAATGTTGGCAATTTCAAAATTCAAGGTCCCGATTTCTTTTTCCGAAGGATAGTTCTTTTTATAGTTTGCCAAGGTGGTCTGCCACCCTTTGGTGATTCTTCCACGGCTGAAATACGTAAGTTCGTCCGATTTCCAGTAACCCGCCATAAAGCCTTCTAAGTCATTGTTTGACCAGGCATTTTGTTGCTGGTCAAGAATAGCGCGGATTGCTACAACATCTTCCGCGGCTGTCGGAAATGTTGTTTTACAAGATAAAAAGAATAAGATGGCCAATACGGGTATAAGTTTTTTCATGTTTTTGTTTTTCCCGAAAATAGGGCATAAAAAGAAATGGCCCCGACAAAAATGCCGAGGCCAAAATTTATTATCTAGGCTTAACATATTAATCGCTGGATAAAATGCTCAGAATATACCAGAACAATAACATCAAAGAGGCGAACAAGCCCAGGGAAGCAGCAACATGCTGATGTTTTTGATATTTATGGATCATGTTCGAGGTCTGATATAGAATAGATCCGGAGGCCAAAACGACCATTCCTACACTGAACCAAAGTCCGAGATTAAAACCGAACAAGGTGCCGGCGATAATCAAGCCCAATGCGATACAGAAACCGACCGTAAGGGCAGATTTCAGAAATGAAAAATCTTTCTTGGTCAGAAATACAATGGTAGAAAGTCCGGTAAATAAAGACAAAGTAAGTATGGCGGCCTGATTCAGAATATCGAATGCACCTTCGCCCGCCATCATCATCGCTATGAAAATCAAAGGAATGAATATGAAAGCCTCGGCGATTACATATAGAATCAACCCGGCGTAATGCATGTTCGTATTATTACTTTTTAGGGCCATACGTTCAGCATAGTTGGTAACAAGCATGAACCCTCCCAAGAGCAACAACCAACTGATACCACCGGTAAGTGAAAGCGCCAATTCCACTATGGCATCGATTTGAAAGAACAAGGTTTCGACAAGAATGAATAAGAGTACGGCACCCGCCAAATGGGCATATGTCTTTTTATAAAAGGCTACGCGTTCGACGTCGGTAAGTTGACTTACCATTTGAATGTTGGAATTTTGATGGTTTTCCATAAAGATTTGGTTTAAGAATTTCTGTAAGAAAAATGAACGGCCGATTATCAAAGAAAATTGTTTTTGGTAGTTGAACGGTATATATTTTCGACCTCGTGGTACTTTTCAGATCTGGAACGAACCACACCCGCCCTGAAAAGATTATGAATTAACTTTAGTATATTGTTTACTCAATTCTCAGCATTTGTATGAGGCGAAGAAATAGCTATCCAGGATTTTTTCCAGTTCTAATGTGCCTTGTCGTTCAGATATTTGTTTTGAACGGTCAAAGTAACCCCCAAGAAAAGCCCAACATTTTATTTATCCTATCTGACGACCATACTTCGCAGGCATGGGGTGTTTATGGCGGGTTGCTCCAAGATTATGTTAAGAATGACAATATCGAACGTTTGGCGAACGAAGGTGCTGTTCTTGAAAATGTCTTTTGTACCAATAGTATATGTACGCCTAGCCGCGGTAGCATCTTAACGGGGCAATACAGTCACATCAATCAGGTTTATACGCTAAATGAGCCTATTCCAAAGGGACATCCGAACATTGGCAAAACTTTTTCGGAGAACGGCTATCAGACCGCCGTTATCGGAAAATGGCATTTGGTGGAACGACCCGAAGGTTTTGACTATTTC
>CAYGPR010000058.1:7631-24926 GCA_964351985.1 uncultured Maribacter sp.
ATTTCAACGTACTACCGGGGCAGGGCAGGTATTGGAATCCCATCCTCAAAACCAAAGAGAATTGGAAAGATGGGCATGAAAGTTCTGGAGGAAAGGAATACGAGGGGTTTTCTACCGATGTCATTACTGATTTGACGATACAGCATCTTGAAGAAAGAGATTCCAATAAACCTTTTCTGATGTTCTGTAATTTTAAGGCCACCCATGAGCCTTTTGATTACCCGGAACGTTTTAGTTCCTTGTTTGAGCATGTGGAAATTCCCGAACCGGAATCACTTTTTGATTTTGGAAAGGAAACTACGGGCCGTACTTTTAAAGGCCAAGTACTTGAACATTTGGCCGATAGATGGAAACGTGCTACCGAAGATGAAACCTTTTGGACGACCTATCCAGGATTGCCATATCCTTTGGAAGGATTGGACTCTATTCATAAACGCAAGAAAATCTACCAAAAATTGGTGAAAGATTTTATGCGTTGTGGTGCCGCCATCGATGACAACATCGGAAAATTGCTCGATTATCTAGAGGCTGAAGGTATTGCAGATAATACTGTAGTAATCTATACTGCGGATCAAGGTTATTTTTTGGGCGAACATGGTTTTTTTGATAAACGAATGATTTATGAAGAATCCTTACGAATGCCTTTTTTAATTCGATATCCAAAGGAAATAAGGGGCGGGCAGCGTATCGATGATATTATTTTGAATATTGATTTCTCGGCTCTGATGGCCGACTATGCCGGCATCGAAAAACCAGATTATGTTCAAGGTCGAAGCTTTAGGGAAAACTTAAAAGCTAATACCCCTGATGACTGGCGAAAACAAATGTACTATCGCTATTGGTTGCACCATCCAGATCGTCCTGCTCATTTTGGAATCCGCAATGAACGGTATAAACTTGCTTTTTTCTACGGCCAAGATTTAGGAATGAAGGGAACTTCAAAAACGACCACGCCACCTGCATGGGAATTCTATGACTTAAGGGAAGACCCCAAAGAACTTAAGAATGCTTATGGTGAAAGTAGATATCAAGAAATAATCGAAGAAATGAAGTTGGCAATACTTGAAGAACGTAAAAAATATGGTGATGAGGACCATGCATATGCCGACATGAAACCAATTTTAACGGAAGCCTTCGAAAAATAGCAGGTGCTACTGAAACAAAATACTCAAAAATTGTTACGGTTGACTATTTGTGTTACATTCATCACCATATAGTGTACCACAAAAAAGGTTAAATCGTAATTTTACCGATTCAGAATCAAACAGAATGAAAAAAGTAGTGACTTTTGGGGAAATCATGTTGCGATTATCCCCTCCCGGATTTTTACGTTTTTCTCAAACCAATAGTTTTGATGTGGTCTACGGAGGTGGTGAGTCGAACGTTGCCGTATCGCTCGCCAATTATGGTGTTCCCGTTGAATTCGTGACACGCTTGCCAAAGAACGATATCGGCGAATGCGCTTTGATGGAAATGCGAAAAAGGGGAGTAGGTACCAATAAGATTATTTATGGAGGAGACCGTCTTGGGATTTATTTTTTAGAAACAGGTGCGGTTAGTCGTGGCAGTAAGGTAGTCTATGACAGGGCCCACTCTTCGATTGCCGAGATAAAGGAAGGAATGATTGATTGGGATGCCGTTTTTGAAGGTGTCGAGTGGTTTCATTGGACCGGTATAACCCCTGCCATTTCACAAGGTGCCGCAGATGTTTGTTTAGAAGCGGTCAAAGCTGCTAGAAACAAGGGGATTACTATCTCTACGGACCTAAATTATCGTGCCAAGCTTTGGAAATATGGTGTTGAACCTGAGGTGATTATGACCGAACTCACTTCGTATTGCAATATTATTTTGGGTAACGAAGAAGATGCCGAAAAGCATTTTGGCATTAAGCCCGAAGGTCTGGATATTACCACTCAAGGCGAACATGTTAAGGCAGAGGCCTTTTTATCGGTCTGTCAACAAATGATGAAAAAATTCCCCAATGCCAAAAAAGTGATTACGACGCTGAGGGGTTCCATTTCCGCATCACACAATACGTGGGCCGGGGTACTTTATGATGGAAAAAAAATGTATAAGTCCCCTGAATACCAAATAACGCATATCGTAGACCGTGTTGGCGGAGGCGATTCCTTTATGGGCGGTTTAATTTACGGTCTCTTGCAATACCCTGATGATGACCAGAATGCACTGAACTTTGCGGTAGCCGCTTCTTGTTTGAAACACACCGTTTATGGCGATGCGAATTTGGTAACGGTCGATGAGGTTCAAAAATTGATGGGTGGCGACGCTTCTGGAAGGGTTGCGAGGTAGAAAAGTTAATATTGAACTATCGGCAAATCTAAACGGGAGTAAAATATATAGAATACAATTATTTCTTTACCATAAACCATAAACCATAAACTAAGAAAGAATGGCGCAATGTACAAGAATCGAAGTGGCCAATACCATGAGGGAAACCGGTATGGTACCCTTGTTCTACCATCCTGATATAGAATTAGGTAAGAAAGTGCTGAAAGCTTGCTTTGACGGCGGTGCTAGACTGATGGAATTTACAGCTCGGGGCGATTATGCTTTTGAGGTATTTTCAGAATTGAACAGGTTCGCTATCAAAGAACTTCCCGGAATGATAATGGGGGTTGGTTCGGTTACCGACGCTCCCGCAGCTTCGATGTTCATGCAAATGGGAGCCAACTTCATCGTAACCCCTTCACTTCGCGAAGATATCGCTATCGTTTGTAACCGCCGAAAAGTATTGTGGTCGCCTGGTTGTGGTTCATTGACTGAAATCAACAGGGCCGAAGAAATGGGTTGCGAAATCGTAAAACTCTTTCCAGGGGATATTTATGGTCCTGGTTTTGTCAAGGCCATTAAGGGCCCGCAACCTTGGACCAGCGTCATGCCAACAGGGGGGGTCAGTACCGATGAAGATAATTTAAGAGGATGGTTCGATGCCGGAGTTACTTGTGTCGGAATGGGCTCAAAATTGATAAGTAATGAAATTCTAGCAAATAAAGACTTTGAAAAATTGGAATCGAAAGTAAAGGGTACGTTGCAATTGATTCAAAAATTAAAAGGTTGAAATAAGGAAGAAATGAAGATCTTTAAAACTGAAAACGGGGCTGTTATCGAACATGATACGGTATTTCATGCCGTTGAAAACATCAATTGGGATGTTTTTATCAATCGCAAAAACCTCTATCAAACCATAAAACAAGAATTACCCAGTTTTCTCCCTTTGAAAGCTTTTGATGTAGACGCACATCCATTTGCTCCTATACAAAACCAAGAAATTTGGGCCTCGGGCGTCACCTATATGCGCAGTAAGGAAGCCCGCATGGAAGAATCGAAAGACGCCGGTGGCGGCACCTTTTACGATAAGGTATATGATGCAGATAGACCGGAACTTTTTTTCAAGGCAACGCCAGGCAGAACGGTCGGCAATCTTGGTAAAGTTCGTATTAGAAAAGATTCCACCTGGGACGTGCCCGAACCTGAATTGACACTTTTCGTAACCGCGAACGGAAGTATCGAAGGCTATTCCATAGGTAATGACATGAGTTCTCGAAGTATCGAAGGTGAAAACCCCTTGTATTTGCCACAGGCAAAGACCTATGATGGTTGTGCGGCATTGGGGCCTTGTATTTATGTTCCTGAAAATACCATTGACCCCAAAACTATGATACATTTGGAAATCGTGAGAAATGGGGGAACTGAGTTTAATGGTGAAATTTCAATAAGCAATATGAAACGAGACCATCAAGAACTGGTCGATTTTCTATTTCGGGAATGTAGCTTCCCGAACGGGGTATTTTTAATGACAGGGACTGGAATAATCCCTCCGGATGAATTTACCCTAAAATCCGGTGACGAGGTACGGATCAGTATTGAAAATATAGGTACTTTGACAAATTATGTTGCCTAGTCTATTTTTATAGAGAGAAGCAAAATGAAAAATAGCCTTGCATTTTTTTTCGTCATACTCGGATTGATTTCCTGCAGAAGCGATGTAAAAAAAGAGGAAGTCACCTTAGCATTACCTCGACCGAACGTAATCTATATTTTGGCCGACGATCTCGGCTACGGAGATTTGGGATGCTATGGGCAAGAAAAAATCAAAACGCCCCGAATAGACGAAATGGCGCAAAACGGTATGAAATTTACCAGTCATTATGCCGGAAATACCGTTTGTGCCCCTTCAAGAGCATCCTTGATGACCGGACTCCACCAAGGGCACGCCCCCATAAGAGGAAACAATAACAATGTTTTGGGAGCGGATGATTTTACACTCGCCCAATTATTCAAGAACAATGGGTATGAAATCGCTATGGTGGGCAAATGGGGCCTTGGTGAAATCGGGTCGTCCGGTGAACCTAATAAACAAGGCTTCGATTCGTATTTTGGGTATTTGAACCAGATTCACGCACATAACTACTATACGGATTATCTCATCAAAAACGGTGACAGTATTCCGTTGGCCAACAAAATAATTAAACAGACCGAAGGTTATGCGAAAGGCATTGGCCAAGCTGCAACCGTCAAAAAAGACTATTCCCATACAATTTTTATCGAAGAAGCACTGAACTTCATAGACAGTGACCATGAAAAACCATTTTTTCTATATCTACCGTTGACCATTCCCCATGCCAATAACGAGGGACATTTGACGGCCGAACATGGTATGGAAGTACCCGATTTGGGTACGTATGAAAATGAAGATTGGCCCGAGGTGGAAAAGGCCAAAGCGGCCATAATCAGTTTGCTAGATACCGATGTGGGCCGTATTCTTGACACGCTGAAATCGAAAGGCTTGGATGAAAACACCTTGGTAATTTTTACAAGCGACAATGGTCCGCACCAGGAGGGTGGCGTAGACCCAGATTATTTTGATTCGAACGGAGAATTACGGGGTATTAAGCGTGATTTGTACGAGGGTGGTATTCGCGTACCCTTTATTGCACAATGGACAGGAAAGATTGAACCAAATTACAGCTCAGATCTGTCGACAGCCTTTTGGGATATGCTACCCACATTTTCAGAATTAGTAGAAGCAAATCTTACGGAAAGCACCGATGGCATTTCGTTCTTGCCAACGCTTATGGGCCAAGGTGATTCACAATTGGATCATGATTATCTGTATTGGGAGTTCGCCGAAGGCGATCACGATGCGCAGGCAGTTCGCAGCGGGGAGTGGAAATTGTTACATATCTACAAAAGTGATACTTGGGAACTTTATAATCTTTCAATAGATATTGGGGAAAACAAGAATGTTATCGAAGAAAATAAAGAAATCTATGAACGGCTAAAGGGATATATGGAAGAAGCACATAGATTCGATGCCGATTATCCATTGCAAGGAGAGCCAAATGCTGAATGACTAAAGTACTTTCTCCTTTTTGACTTTTGAAATCGCCCTTGCCTTTTTGACCTCCATTTTTTTCAACATCCAGTCCGGATAATCTGAAGCATCTTCCGCTTCATAAATCCTTAAATGTTGGTCCTCCCTTGGACTTTTAAGTTCATCGGGGTGTTTCCCCAAGATCATAGCAGCCGTATCGACACCTGAATGGGAAGCCCCGGCCACTCCATGCGAAAGAATACTGGCACCACAGAGATATAGGTTTTCGATTTCACTTTTGGCCTTATAGGCAAACGGGCCGATATGTTTTAAACTTTTTTCGGTGCCATATACATTGCCCAGCGTGGTGTTGATATAATATTCGTTGGTTATCGGTGTGCCCAACTCGGCATGTACTATGTGTTGGCTGATTCCGGGCAGTGCTTTTTCCATACCGTTGATCATTTTTTCGGTCAAACGGGTTTTGAATTTCAAATAAGCTTCTGAACGCTGCTCTTCTTCATCTTTGAAGTTCTCAAAAGCACTGTAATCGATAAAGGTTATCGCTTCGAAACAATGATGTTTGCCATCATAGCTGGTAGGATCTTTAAGGGTAGTACAGCTTATGAACATACCTTCAAAAGCCTCACCTTGAGAAATATCGGTGTTTAGAGCATGGTCGTAATATTCATCAGCATCTTTGTTGGGCATCATCCAGATATTTCCCGAATCCATTCCCAATTGGCGAACATCCACATCAACGGTCAAGAATAACATCAATGAAGTGCAGGAATACTTCGTTTTTTCAAGTTTTTTTTGGAGCTTGGTACTCAGGTGCTCCTTTCCTATAAGATCCAAATACGTGATGCCTGGATCGGCATTGGAAATAATTCGTTTTGCAAAGATTTTTGTGCCGTCTCCCAATTGTACGCCGATGGCCTTTTTTTCTTGCTCTCCTTTTAAGAGTATTTTTTGTACCGCGGAGCTGGTTCGAATTTCACTTCCGTATTTCTTTATGGTATTGGTCATCGACTTTATCAAGGCACCGCCACCGCCCATAGGGTAGTAGCCACCCTGAAAATAGTGGTTCATCAAGGCCGCATGTAATGGAAAGGCTGCTTTTCTAGGTTGAACTCCATGGTCGCCACATTGAATATTAAGAATATTGCGCAATAAAGGGTCTTTGATATGCCAACCAATAACTTTACGAAGGCTGAAAAGGGCGTATTTTCCA
Source organism: uncultured Maribacter sp. (assembly GCA_964351985.1). Taxonomy (GTDB): domain Bacteria; phylum Bacteroidota; class Bacteroidia; order Flavobacteriales; family Flavobacteriaceae; genus Meishania. The sequence goes on from CAYGPR010000058.1 coordinate 14,201, forward strand.
AAATGTCTGGTGCGGTAGGGTAACGTCAATTTTTGCCAAAACCCTTTGATATAGGGCATTGAAAACAACTCTTCGCTTACTTTTTTAAGAAGATTCAGGTATTTTCGAACTTGCTTTCTTTCGCTGGGAAAACGTTCGGAAAGTCTATCGATTAGTTGATCAAAATTCGCTGGATAATCAAAACGATGTTCACCAATATGAACGTGTTCATACGCATCGGGATTCATTCTAAAAAAAACAAGATCATTCGCAATTTCCAATCCACGATACAGGTTGTTGGTGGCTTCTCCTTCGCCTAGTAGACCTACATAATGTACGCCCGGAGTAAAGCGATGTCCATTGAGATAAAAGCTGTGGCACCAACCTCCCGGTACATCATGTTGTTCCAAAACAAGAACCTTTTGGCCTTCACGGGCCAGACAGATCGCTGCGGCCAAGCCTCCGGCACCCGAGCCGATAATTATAGTATCGTAGGCGTTTGAAAGATTATCTGTAGAGGTGTCTCGCAATGGAAAATCGTTTTTACTCGATAATCGAGATTTAAATGCTCCTAGGCCTGCCCGACCAGAATTAAGGCGGGCTTGCCTCGAAATTAAAATGTTTTTCCTTATAATACTTCGCGGGCTAGCCCCCGAGGTAGTTTACGAAGGTAGCTATTTTAATGCCTTCTCTATGGCAGCCTGCACCATGGGCTCCATGACTTTGTAACCTTCTATCGTTGGATGCACTTCGTCTTCCGCATATTTATTCGGGAGGCCGTTTCGATCATCTGCCATTTCCGAAAAATAATCTAGATAAACATGCCCGTGTGCTTCTGCATATTCTCTAATCATCTTATTAAGAACGGGAATCTTCTCATTGGGTTTCAATCCGGGGCGCCAAGGATAATCGAAGGCAGGTAAGACGGAAGACAACACCACTTGAATATTATTTTGATGGGCAAGTTCGGCCATCGATTGCATATTGTCCATAATCTGTTCTAAGGTCATTGGACCGGTATTGCCCGCTATATCGTTTGTGCCTGCCAAAATAACGACCACATTGGGCTGTAGGTCGATAACGTCTTGACGAAAACGTAACAGCATCTGGGGAGTGGTCTGCCCACTTATTCCGCGATTTATATAAGGTTTGCCTTCAAAGAATTCAGGACGACTGTTTATCCAGCCAATGGTTATGGAATTGCCCATAAAAACGACACGGTCTTCACCTTCCGAAGGTGGTGCAACCTTTTGATTAGCTTCCTTAAAATGTTCCAAAGCAGCCCAGTCTTGGGCCTGTACCATATTCGATAGCCCCATTATTGCAATCAAAAATAAAAAATAAGTTTTTGAACTTTTCATATAGTCTGTCGTTTTCAATATTTAGCCGATTTTCCATTTGCCAATGTATTTTTAATAAACTCCCGAATGTCATCATTTGCTTTTTGAAGATCTTCACGACGTAGGTACATCATATGACCGCTGCGATATCCTTTGAATTCAAAACGGTCTTTCATGCGGCCACTGGGATCTACCTGCCACATGAGATATTTGGCGTTGAAATAGGTCGTTGCCCCGTCATAGTAACCCGATTGTACCAAAACATTAAGGTAAGGATTTTGTGCCATTGCCTGTCTTAAATCTTCTCGCGTCGTTTCATCTGAATTATCCCATGGACGTACCGGGCCAAACATATTGTATTTAATATCGGTCTTGAAATTCAACTCTTCTTGCAAATAATAATTGATGGCTGGGGTAAAGCTATGCAGCCATGAAGTGAGTTCGGCACTGTAATCAGGGCGAAGACCTTCCAATTGCTTATCGATACCCAAATAGCGGGAGTCCAATCTTCCTATGTTGTACCCGCCTTTCTCTTTCAAAAGATTTTTCCAAAAGTAGGGGGTGGGTACGGCTAGATTTTGGTCGAGGATGTCTTTTTTGGACAATCCTGAATAATAGGCCATTTTTTCGGCCACGGCATCGCGTTCGGCATCGTCAATAAACCCACCTTTTGCCATAGCCGGAATTAACGTCTTGATAGTATACTCCTCTGATTCGGGTAGAATTTCCAATAGATCTTTATTCTGTAATTCAGCGGGCAACGCTTTATGGTGCCATGCCGCCGCCGTGTAATAGGGTAGTTTGATGGCATCGGAAACGGGCCCTCCGTTTCGAATTATCGTATAATCGGCCGGTGAAACCAAAATAACGCCATTGAGGTACATCCACTGTTCGTTTTGTAATGCCAGTGAGAGCCCCATAACCCTTGGGCCACCGTAACTTTCACCTATTAAGTATTTTGGAGAACTCCATCTATTATTACGCGTAACGAAAGTATTCAGCCATTCTGCCAGGTATTTGATATCGGCATTGATTCCGAAGAATTTTTTACGATCTTCCTTTTCCAATTTTTCAGGTATGGTACGCGAATAGCCGGTATTCGCCGGATTCACATATACAATATCGGTAACATCCAATACCGAAAACGGGTTTTCCTTTACACCATAAGGTTGTATCGGATAACCTTCGTCGTCGATTTTTAAGGTTCTCGGTCCGGTATAGGCCAAGTGCATCCAAACAGAACCCGAACCTGGGCCTCCGTTAAAAGAAATCAGCAAAGGCCTTGACGCTCTGTCCTTAACATTATTTCGGGTATAATAAGTATAATGTAACGAAGCGATAGGTTGACCTTCTTCGTCCCAAACCGGCTGAGTGCCGACCTTAGCGGTATAACTTATTGGCGTGCCATTAATATTTACGCTGTGTTGCGAAGTAACGACGGTGTCGACAGGCAGTTTACGCTCTTGCGCGTTTGAAAAAGGTATTGCCAAAAGGCACAGTAAAAGTGGTAGTATTGTTTTCTTCATAATCGTTTGTTTAGTCCCGCCCTAAAAATAGGGAATTTTAAGGCTTTTAAAAGTATAATCAAAAGGATTTCGATTTCATCAAAATTTTTCGAAAACCCCCAATCCGAACAACGCAAAATCATATTTTACCGGATCATTGGAGTCTAACCTTCGCAGCTTTTTGTCCAATTCGGCCAAGGCCTTGGCATCATTTTGCTTACGTTTTAGCAATTTTAGTTTTCGCGCCACGTTGCCGGAATGCACATCAAGCGGACAAGATAATTGAGAAGGGGCGATACTTTTCCATATTCCAAAATCGACTCCAGTACGGTTATCACGAACCATCCAACGTAAGAACATATTGATTCGCTTTGCTGCTGAACCTTTCAATGGATCACTTACGTGTTTTGTAGTTCGTGTCAGGTGCGGAAGTTCAAAAAAAGTCTTTTTAAAAGCAGAAATCGAAGGTTGCAGGCTATTTTTTTTTGCTTCCTTGGAAAACAGTGCTTCTAGACCATCATGGTGTTGGTAAATATTTTGTAACGCACGTATGAAATAGGTGAGATCGTTGCCGTTAAAAGTCCGATGTACAAAATCCTTTAGTGTTTCCAGCTCTTTTTGGCTATGGTTCATGATGAAGTCGTAGGGTGTGTTTTCCAAGAGCAACATCATTTTATCCGCATTATTGATGATACTTTTGCGATTTCCCCAGGCAATGGTCGCCGTTAGAAAGGCACTTACTTCTATATCTTCCTTTTTGGTAAACCGATGCGGAATTTGCAATGGGTCACTATCTAAAAATCGGGGGTGATCGTACTCCTCCGCTTTAGCATCCAAAAACTCTTTAAGGTCTTTTTGGGTCATTCCAACGGTATATCTAAAACTTTCAACATTAAGACAGGACCAACCAATAGCAAATTGTAAACTGCATGCAGTGCTATGGCCCATAATAGACCAAAACGTACACGTATCAACCCTAAAAGTACACCGACGCTTAACTGTGGTGAAACCAATAATGGGGATAACAAAAGTGTTGTCGAAGTGATTTCGAAGTTAGTCATGTGGTAAAAACCAAAAATCAATACCGAAGCGTGGAAAAAGAATTTGAAGTACTTTGAACCTTTAAAGAAAAATAAGGGGCCCCTGAATATAATTTCCTCGAGTATCGGGGCTAGGAACACAGCGCCAATGAACAGAAAGTATAGTGGGTATTTTTCCAGAGCCTCTTCAATGGCATGTTTGCCAAAATCCAGGTCAAAGACGGTCTGTGCCAAACTGATCAACAACCCTAAAATTATACTGAAAATCAAAGCCAAACCTAGAAGCTTTAAAAAAACAGAAAATCTGTATGCCCATTCTCGGTTTTCATCCTCCTCATAAACAGGATTTTTCAAAAATTCCAACACATCATTCCACATATCGATATTTTTGGTCAAAGGGCAATTAGGTTAGCGTTACCGATTCTGAATTTGTAATACCCCCATCGACCATGACCAATTTGCGGTCTGCAAGATTGGCCAATTCTTCATTATGCGTTACAACGACAAAGGTCTGACCGTACTGGTCGCGCAACTGAAAAAAAAGTTGATGTAGATTATCAGCACTTTCTGAATCTAGATTGCCACTGGGCTCATCGGCAAAAATAATCGAAGGATTATTGATCAATGCCCTGGCCACTGCTACCCGCTGTTGCTCTCCGCCCGAAAGTTCGCTGGGTTTGTGGTCGTATCTTTTTTCAAGACCTAGAAAATCTAACAATTCTTTGGCCCTTTTCTCTGCATCAGTTTTAGGCGTAGCTTTTATAAATGCAGGAATACATACGTTCTCCAAAGCCGTAAATTCTGGTAACAACTGATGGAATTGAAAAATAAACCCGATATGTTCATTTCGAAACTTTGCAAGTTCCCTGTCAGATAAATTAGTTACCTCAATACTGTTGATGACCAGCGTACTATCTGACTTGTTCGTCTGGGAATCCAAAGTTCCCAAAATTTGCAAGAGTGTTGTTTTTCCAGCACCGGATGCACCGACAATGGAAACTATTTCACTTTTTTTTATATGAAGGTCGACACCTTTTAATACTTGAAGTTTTCCATAAAATTTTTGAATGTTGGCCGCCTTGATCATAGTTTAGAATATAAAAGTTGAAAAGTAAACATTACGGTCAACACCACAAAATTGCTGAACATGTACAATTGAGTTAGCAGATGTTTTTTTATATGGATAAGATTATAACAGTACTATTTGACCATTTGATTGGCATAATGTGAATTATACGTTAATTTCGATGGATGTCACGAATAAACCAAAATATTGTTTAATATTTGAATAAAATATATAAACAAAAATAATACATTCGTTTATGTCCCCATATAGAAATTTAGAGGAATACAATTTGGAAATTACCGACGAGGTAAAAAGCAGGTTTTCATCCATTATAGACGAAATAGGAGAGGATGTTTCCCGAGAAGGTCTTGTGAAAACACCCGAGCGCGCCGCCAAGGCGATGTTGTTTTTAACGCAAGGTTATAAACAAGATGCTGTTGAAATATTACAAGGTGCCATGTTCAAGGAAGATTATGACGATATGGTCATTATTAAGGATATTGAACTGTACTCACTTTGCGAGCACCACATGCTTCCTTTTTTTGGGAAGGCACATGTCGCCTATATTCCAAACGGACATATTGTCGGTTTGAGTAAAATTCCTCGTGTCGTTGATGTTTTTGCCCGCCGCCTACAAGTTCAAGAACGTTTGACCCATGATATCCTAGAGTGCATCAATGACACCTTGAAACCCAAAGGTGTTGCGGTAGTCATAGAAGCTTCCCATATGTGCATGATGATGCGAGGGGTACAAAAACAGAATTCGGTAACGACCACCTCCGGTTTTCGCGGTCAATTTGAAAAGATTGAAACTCGCAACGAGTTCTTGAAACTGATAAGTTCTAAGTTATCCTAAGAATTACAAGTCCTGTCGCAAGTTCAGGTCCAAAAATTTGATAAGTTCACAAAAACGTAAGAGTTTAAAAACAATTTGTTACCAATTGCCAACAGGTACCGCCCACTTTTTTTGGCACTTTATTTGCTTCTATTTGACATGAACACTAACTTTAGATGATGTCAAAAGAAATAGACGATAAATACAAAAAACTCTTTATAGGCCTTCTCTTCGATGCTATTGGCTTACTCTCTTTTACAATTCCGCTTGTCGGAGAATTTTCCGATATCGTATGGGCTCCGTTGGCCGCTTGGTTGATGACCCGTATGTACAAAGGAAAAATAGGCCAAGGAGCCGGAGTGATTACTTTTATAGAAGAGATAATTCCCGGCTTGGATGTCATTCCTACCTTTACCATTATGTGGCTGTACACCTACGTGTTCAAAGGCTCAAAAAAAGGAAAGGTTATCGATATCAAATAAAAAGCTGTGCTTTTTCTTGCATTGAACCCAGTGATTTCGATTGACTCTTTTTACCGTAACACTTGTTACTTAGAAGTGCCGTAAAAAGTTCTAACTTTACGGAGTAACCAATTCATTATTCCGTTTCATGTATAGAAGAAACTTCGTCAAGAAAACCATTTTAGGCACCATGGCAGCAGCCATTGGCACTGAGATTGTTTTCGGAAATTATATGCCAGAAGGGTATGTTCCTCTTGGCCTACAAGATCCCGACCCTTTTAAAATGTTCAATAAAGACCCTGAAATGGTCGTATTGAACGACAAACCTTGGAATATGGAGGCAAGGGCGCATCTTTTAGATGATAAGATTACGCCCAACAAATTTATGTTTATCAGAAATAATGGAATAATCCCTGAAGAAATAGATGCTTCGAGCTGGACCCTTACCATTGATGGGGAATCGGCAAAACGATCCAAGACCTATTCCTTGGCTGAGTTAAAATCGAAATTCGAACACCATACCTATCAGCTCACTTTGGAATGTGGCGGAAACGGAAGAAGTGAGTTCGATCCGCCCGCAAAGGGGAATCAATGGACGATAGGGGCGGTCTCTTGTGCGAAATGGACAGGTGTTCGTTTGCGAGATGTTTTAGAAGATGTGGGAATGAAAAACGATGCCGTTTACATAGGGTACCACGGCGCGGATATCCATTTGAGTCGCGACCCTAAAAAAGAACCCATTTCACGGGGCGCTCCTATTACAAAAGTTTTGCAAGATGAAACATTGTTGGCCTTTCAGATGAACGGAGAAGAAATTCCTTTGGCACATGGGTATCCACTGCGTTTGGTCGCGGGTGGCTGGCCCGCTTCCGTTTCTGGCAAATGGGTGAACCGTATTAGTATACGCAACAAGGAACACGATGGCGAAAAGATGGGCGGTTCTTCATACCGCGTTCCCTGCAAACCCGTTGCTCCCGGGGAAAAAGTCAGTGATGAAGATATGTGTATTATAGAATCGATGCCGGTAAAATCTTTGATTACCTATCCTAAAACCGGGGCGACCTTTCCGAAATCGAACCGGCTTGAAATCCGGGGCCATGCCTGGGCAGGAGAACTTGAAGTTTCAAAAATGGAATATTCCATTGATTTCGGTGCTATCTGGTCGGATTGTAGATTGGAAAAACCCATTAATCGATTAGCTTGGCAGCATTTTTCTGCCAGCATTCCTTTTACGGAAATAGGATATTATGAAGTGTGGGCCAGGGCCACCGATACAAAAGGAAAAGCACAACCTATGCTTTTGCCCGGTTGGAACCCAAAGGGTTATTTGAATAATGCCTGTCATCGTATCGCGGTTAAAGTGATTTAAATATGGATGATAAAGGAATCTATAAAAGTTCGCGGCGAATGTATCGTTTTCTAATTGTTATGTGCGCCGTGGTCGTGGTTGCCTCTATTATCGGAATATATTTGTATTCGAATGACAAGCTAAATGTACAAGGGCAAACAAGTAGCGAAGAATATACATCTGTTCCCGAAGATGATGATTCGAACAAAATCGTGGATGGTATTCACATGCGTACCGGATTTATAGAAGCTCCGGGAATGACGGAGACCATAAACAATTGCACGAACTGCCATTCAGCACAACTGGTCATCCAAAATCGTATGAACGAAGAACGTTGGATTTCGACTATTCGTTGGATGCAGAAAACGCAAAACCTTTGGGATTTGGGCGAAAATGAAGAAATTATTGTGGATTACCTTGTTGCTAATTACCCTCCGGTTAAAAAGGGTAGAAGACAAACTTTGGCAGATATCGAGTGGTATGAACTTGAGGAGTAATGTAATAGCGAAACATTTCTACGACTAAAACCGTGTCGTTCTAAACAAAAAATCGTTTTGAAAAACTATTTAGATGCCTTTATAAATTCGTTCATTGGAACCCTGCAATGGACTTGGAAGTCCATCATCTTTGAGGTGCCTTGGTATACTAATTATTTTTGGGGCCTGATTTTGATTTCGGGTATCGTTTGGGGGTTGGAAATTCTTTTTCCGTGGCGAAAGAATCAATCTATTTTCAGAAAGGATTTTTGGTTGGATGCCTTCTACATGTTCTTCAACTTTTTCATTTTTGCCATTTTCATCAGCGGTTTTTATAGATTGCTTGAAATCTTGTTTTCGGATTTGGGTATCTCAAAATCAAGTTTGACCTTACTGAATATGGCCGACTGGCCCGCATGGTTACAGTTGGTGGTTTTCTTTGTAATACTTGACTTTGTGCAATGGTTCACGCATATTCTATTGCATCGTTATGAATTTCTATGGCGATTTCATTCCGTTCATCACAGTGTCAAAGAAATGGGCTTTGCCGCACATTTGCGTTATCATTGGATGGAAAATATACTGTACAAGCCTTTAAAAACGCTAGGTGTTATGGTCATCGGAGGCTTTGAACCTGAACAAGCCTATATTGTTCATTTTGTGGCGATTGCCATTGGTCATTTGAACCACTCTAACATAAAAATTACATGGGGCCCTTTGAAATATATTTTTAACAACCCCGTGATGCATTTGTATCATCATGCTTATACGCTTCCGGAGGGAAGTAAAGGCGTAAATTTTGGTATCAGTCTAAGTCTTTGGGACTATATTTTCAAGACCGACTATATTCCCGAAGATAGTGGCGCTACACCTTTGGGGTTTCCAGGTGATGAAAATATGCCCAGCGGTTTTTGGAAACAATTGACCTTCGGTTTCGGCAGGTCGAAACCGAAGGATTCCTAATTGTTATTCAACCGTTACCGTAAAAGTCTGTGCAATGTCGGTTTCGCCACCAGCATCTGCCAAAGTACCATCGTTAGGTTTTTTTGGTTCGTGCCGCAAGGTAACCTGCAAAGTTCCGCTTCCAGCCTCACCAGTTGAAAGCTCGAAACTCAAGCCTACAGGATTGCCGTCGCTATCTTGATCTGAATAGGTCACTCCTGTAATGGCACCACCGGCATTGAAGAAAAATTGATGCTCCTCATCTTCTTCTTCCACTTCTTCGGTAATGTTTTCGGCAGGAGTCTCGGTTTCGTTCAATAATTCGATTGTTCCCGAATAGGTAGCGTTGGCCTCCAAATTACCCGAAACGCTGAGTTCAGGGGCGTTTGGGCCGTCACCATCCAAGTCCTTTGATTGAAGTGTAATAGTACTTCCGTTACCCGTTAAAAGCACAGTCATCGTAGTTATGACCTCCTCTTCGTCCACAGGTAGCGGATCATTGTCATCATCGGAACAAGCAGTAAATAATGCCAAAGAACAAATTAGCACTAAGGCCATCGGGGTACTCGATTTTAAACATTTAGCAATTGTTTTCATTTTTAAATAGATTTAAGAATTAATAATTATAAAGAAGTCTTACACTTATGTTTCTACCAAGATCATCAACGAAATAGCGCAACCGGTTTAGATAATCGCGATATTCGGTATTCAAGAGATTTGTGATTCGAAGTCCAATGGTGAAATCATTGGTTTTAGTAATACTGAACTGCATCTCCGAATCCAGGGCCAAGAGATGATAGGCCTCCGGTGGCGTGTTGATTTCCAATTCTACCTCTTGTTGCTGCTCGGGGGAAAAGACAGCAATATTGGCGGGAAATCTTTTCTGCTCAAAAACATACTGGCTTTCCAAAGCTATCCTGAGATTCTTCCAATTTGTATCCGTATATGTCAAGGTATTGTTCAAATTGGCAGCAGGAATATTTATTAGCGGTGTATCCGTACTTGTATCATGACCACGGACCCATGAAAAATTATGATCCGTTCGCCAACGATCTGTCCAGTTTTTGAATACCGAAACATCGATACCCAGCAATTGTGCGTCGGTCTGTCGATACGACCAAACAGGGAAAGCTCCACGGATGGTAAATTCGACGGACGAAGGTTCCAAAAGGATAAAATCATTGATGACGTTCAAGTAGGGTGCGATACTGTAGCCCCAACTCGTGCTTTTTCGTTCAAAGGAAGCCGACAATTTAGAGGACGACTCGCTCTTGATACGTAAATCGCCGAGTTCTATCCTGGCGGCGGAATGATGAAGCCCGTCACTAAATAACTCAGAGGGATTAGGGGCCCTGTTCGAAAAGGAATAATTGAACCGCACCAAATGGTTTTCGTCCAGATCGTACTTCAGACCGGCGGTAGCGGACACATTGTGGTAATCAAAAACAGGATTCGTCAATAATTGAGTGCCTAAATCTTCGATGACGATATCAGCAAAATCTTGATCGTAATTACGCTCCGCCCAACGCGAGTCGCGATAGAATTTCTTGGCATCCATTCGTGTGAAATCGTATCGTATGCCACCATCGATGGTTATATTGTCTTTAAGCTGATATTCCGCTATTCCAAAAAGGCCGAAATCATATTTGTCGTAATCCGGTATTAATCTACGAACGCCAGTGCCCGGATTGGCGAAATTGTTCTGGTACCTTCCCAAAAGTCCTATTTTAATAT
>CAYGPR010000059.1:0-6573 GCA_964351985.1 uncultured Maribacter sp.
TAGTTGAGTTGTTCGCTAGTTTTTCCAAATCTTCGTTCTCTGTTCTGGTAATTTTTGATAGCTTCTACCAAATGATGTTCTCTAAAATCGGGCCAAAATACGGCAATAAAATATAATTCGGCGTATGCTATCTGCCAAAGCAAAAAATTGCTGATCCGATGTTCCCCACTGGTTCGAATCAACAAATCTACATCTGGCAAATTGTGCGTGTAAAGATGGTTATTAATAATGGTTTCATCAATATTTTCAGGAGAAATTATATTATTTTTAACTTTGCCAGCGATAGTTTGTACCGCTTTTTTAAGCTCTTCACGCGCACCATAATTCAGGGCCAAAGTCAAGGTCAAACCTGTATTTTCCTTTGTTTTTTCCATAACCTCGGCCAATTCGCGTTTTGCTTTTTTTGGCAATAATGAAATATCACCGATCGTACTCAGGCGAACATTGTTCTTAACAAAGGTTTTTAATTCTTTTCGAAGGGAAGAAACCAGTATATTCATCAAAGTATCGACCTCGAGTTTCGGACGTTTCCAGTTTTCTGTAGAAAAAGTATATAGGGTAAGGTATTCGATATTGAGTTTTACACAACTCTCTACCGTTCTTTTGGCAGTGCCGACACCGTTCTCGTGTCCGAAGATGCGTAATTTTCCCTTTTGCTTGGCCCATCGGCCATTGCCGTCCATAATTATGGCGATGTGTCTGGGAAGGTTGCTTCCTTTAATATCATCTAAGGTGTTCATAACTTGAATTACTCAAAACAATCACCGCAAGGTACTCTACCGAAGGTATATGTAAAAGTAATTCCTGAAAAAACATACCAATCTTTACTATTGGTGTTGCCAAAATCCACATCAAGCTGCTGTCCGATACTTGATTTTGAAGGGTTACTTGCGTCCAGGTTATCGGTAAATGTATAACGTGCCCCTACCTCGGCCCCTATAATAAATTGTTGACCTACCCTTAGCTTCATGCCGACGGTCATCGGTATGGCAAAAGCACCGTCACGCTGATTCGCATCTACCAATTGCCCTGCGCTGAAATAGTTATAGTCGTATCGAAAATAGGTGACTCCGGTATACAGATACGGGGTGAAGGCAGGGCCTAATTTATGTAGATTGTATTCGACGAAGTTAAATTCAAGTCCGGCCGATGTTTCCAAAACTGTATTGTCCACAACAAAACCGCGCTGTTTTCTAGAAGAAATATTCGATAGTGCATCGTCTGCAGTAATCTTAGCATAAATAATGCTGGCACGCCAAGCGTATCTTTTGCTTGCATTCCATTTGAACATTCCGCCAACGGCGAGATTCGAGGGTAGAATAAAATTCGTTCTGCCAACGTCACCTATTGTATTCGCACCACCTGCAAACGCACCGATTTCATACATCTGGGCACTTGCTTGCATGCTTATCAAGATAAGAATGGCGGCAATACATTTCTTCATAAATTCTAATGGTTTGTAGACATAATTTCACATTAGCATCGCTAAGGTGTCGAAATTATATTCCTGTTCTCATTTGATAAAACAGGTTTTAGTGGTATTTATTGTTTTTAGGAAGGTTCAATTGCGCTTGTCTTCACCCCATAGTAATTTGTTGCGAAGTGTCTTTAGAAAACTCTCTGAAGTGTATTCAATCATTTTAATAGTAAAGTCTGCTTTTTTGATGGTTATCTCCTTCCCATTTTCAACCGAAGCAATGCGTGAATCGAGAGAGACCAAATGATGCTCTTCCCGACCGGAAACCTTTAGGCGTATTTCGGTCTCATCAGAGATTACCAAAGGCCTTGCGTTCAAATTGTGCGGAGCGATAGGTGTAAGGATCAATGATTTTGCCGTTGGAACCATGACAGGGCCCCCACAACTCAATGAATACCCCGTAGAACCCGTCGGTGTGGAAATTATGAGTCCGTCGGCCCAATATGAAGTTAGATATTCGCCATTGAGATAGGTCTCTACGGTTATCATTGAAGTCGTATCTTTTCTGCTTACCGTGACTTCATTCAGCGCAAAATTCATTTTGTCAAACTCGGGAATGGGTTCAACCGCACTGACGGTCACCAAACTTCGTTCTACGATGGCATAATCCCCTTTTACGAACTCTTGAAGAACCTTACGGACATCTTCTTTTTTAAAGGTGGATAAAAAACCCAGTCTTCCGGTATTTACGCCAACAATGGGGATTCCAAGATCACGAACGTAGGTCGTCGCCCTTAAAATGGTACCATCACCCCCAAAACTGACGAACATATCGAAAGATGTGTCGAGACCTGCGTTTTCGGTAAAAATATCGTATGTTTTAATTGCCCGATTCGAGGACAACATCCAATAAAACTCTTCTTCTATGGATGCCTCGGCGGAAATTTTATGAAGTTCGTCCAAAAATTCGGATACATAATCAAGGGCAGTTTCTTGATACGTTTGACCGTAGATGGCGACCTTCATCGAATTAAACGTTTAGGTATTTATCGAGATAATCAGATCGCTGCTTTAGATCTTCCAAAAACTGATCGTCATTATTACCAAAGAGGACATTGTAATTATAGCGTCTGAAAGTCTGAAGTATATCGTTTAAATGTGTAGAGCTTATCTTTATGGTAATCTGTATTACATCATTGCGTACATCGGTAATAAAACCTCCGATAAGTCGGGCATTATTGCTCTCTACTATTTGTGCAATTTCACTGAAAGAATAATCCTTGATTCCTTTGGCAACTACGATGATTCCGCCTGGTTCGGTAAAAAAAGGCGTATCTATGAAAACACTGACAACATCGGTAAGATCATAATAGCCAATAACTTCTTCCTGATCTCCCAAGACTGGAAGCAAATTGGCTTCATTCCGCGCAAAGGCCTCTAGAACATCCAACCAATTTGTGTCTTTCCTTACAAAGAAAGAATCAAGATTGTAACGATGGTCCCCGACCTTTTTATCCTCCTCAAAGTTCTCCAAGTCATTGCCGCTCAGAACACCTAGGAAAATGTCGTTCTCGGTGACGGCTACGTGCGAAAATGTGCTTCCTCTAAAAAACCGGATTACCTTTTTCAAGGAATCATCCGTTTTAAAAACGATACTATTTTCTACGATGAGGTTCTGAATGTGCATAATTCTAAATATAACGCAAAATACAAATATAAAATATCAAAAGGCATGCCTAATTTGTATTTTTGCCCTGTTATTGAACGGTATAATTTGATTTTTAACGGATGACCAAACTAAGTGTAAATATTAATAAAATAGCTACCCTGCGCAATGCACGTGGCGGAAATGTGCCCGACCTTATCAAAGTCGCCTCGGATATCGAGCGATTCGGAGCCCAGGGCATCACCATTCATCCAAGACCCGACGAACGCCATATTCGTTATCAAGATGCACGAGATCTAAAAAAAACGGTCCGCACTGAGTTCAACATCGAAGGCAATCCTATTAAAAAATTTATCGATTTGGTCTTGCAGGTTCGACCCACCCAAGTGACCTTGGTACCCGATGCGGTCGATGCCATAACCTCTAACGCGGGATGGGATACAGTACAAAATAAAACTTTTCTCAAAGAGATAATCGCCACTTTTAAGGAGAACGGTATTCGTACTTCCATTTTTGTAGATCCCGAAGTGTCTATGGTCGAAGGTGCCGCTGAAACCGGCACCGACCGAATCGAACTCTACACCGAAAGTTATGCCAAAACCTATACTACGGGCGAACACCAAAAAGCAGTCGAGGCATTTACCAAAGCTGCGGAAGTTGCCCATTCTTTAGAGCTAGGCCTGAATGCGGGACATGATCTGAGCTTGGACAATATTAAATATTTCAAAGAAAACGTTCCCCATTTACTGGAAGTTTCCATCGGCCATGCCCTAATCTGTGAATCATTATATTTTGGTCTTGACAATGTAATCAATATGTATCTAAACAAATTGAAATGAAAGAGGTGTTGCATTCAAAAATATTGGGCGAAGGCAAACCCTTGTTAATTCTTCATGGATTCTTGGGGATGTCGGACAATTGGAAAACCCTAGGAGGCCGATTTGCCGATGCCGGTTTTGAAGTCCATTTGATCGACCAAAGAAACCACGGACATAGTTTTTGGTCGAAGGAATTCAACTACGACCTACTTTCCAAAGATTTAAAACAATACTACCAACATCATACATTGAATAAGGCCATGGTTCTTGGACATTCCATGGGTGGAAAGACCGCGATGCAATTCGCCTGTGACCATCCTGAGAAAGTCGAAAAGTTGATTGTCGCCGATATCGCACCCAAATATTATCCGCCACACCACCAAGATATCATCAACGCGTTGAACGAATTGAATTTCAGCACCATACTTTCTAGAGGCGATGCGGACGAAGCCTTAGGAAAATATATCAAGGATATCGGTACTCGACAATTCCTTCTAAAAAACCTCTATTGGGTGGAAAAAGGAAAACTTGGTTTTCGTTTTAACCTGAAAGTTTTAAGCGATAAAATGAATGAAATCGGCGAAAATATTGGGGCTACGGACAGCTATGACGGCCCTACTCTATTCCTTCGCGGAGACCGTTCTGAGTATGTGGCAAACGCTGATTTTCCTGAAATTAAGGGCCATTTTCCGAAGGCGGAAATAGAAACCATTGACAAAGCCGGGCATTGGTTGCATGCCGAGAACCCTGAACAATTTTTCGAAAAAACCATCCATTTTCTCAACGAGTGAAAAACAAAGCGGGAATCCCAAAAAAGGGTTTTAATTAATTCATACATTTGAAGGTAATCTCAAAAAACATGTACCATGAAACTCATTTTACGAATTTTGTTAAGTGCCCTGGCCGTAGTCGTTCTTTCAAAGGTGCTTCCGAATGTCTCGGTAGACTCATACATTACAGCCATAATAGTGGCAGTTGTATTGAGTCTACTTAATTTTATTGTGAAGCCTATACTCGTTATTCTTACGCTTCCGGTCACAATACTCACTTTTGGCCTGTTCCTTCTGATCATCAATGCCCTTATCATACTTCTCGCCGATCATTTTGTTGACGGTTTTAATGTTGAAGGTCTAGGGTGGGCATTACTTTTCAGCTTGTTGTTATCTTTTCTACAATCCATTTTATTTTCACTTTTAAAGGAGGATAAATAGGTTTACGGGCAGACCCGAAGCTTGTTCCTAAAAACTTGGCGGGCTTTAGAAAATATGCTATTTTTGCATCCCGTTTTATAGGAGCAAAATAGATACGCAGATGAATATTACAAAAGAGCAGATCGATGACCTGAACGCGGTCGTAAAGGTCGCCATTAGCAAAGATGATTATCAGGATAAGGTCGATAAAATCCTTAAGGATTATCGCAAACAAGCTAATATTCCCGGTTTCAGAAAAGGCCAAGTACCTTTGGGCCTTATAAAGAAGCAATACGGAAAAGCCGTTTTGGTCGATGAGGTCAATAAACTACTACAAGACAATCTGAACAAATATCTTACCGAAGAAAAACTCGACGTGCTCGGCAACCCATTGCCCAAGCAACAAGATAATTTCGATTGGGACAAAGAACAACTCGATTTTGAGTTCGAACTGGGCCTTGCCCCAGAATTCGAAGTTCCGTTAAAAACCAAAAAGGCAATCACTCATTATAAGATTGTTGCCGACAAGAAGATGGTCGAAGAACAGGTCGAACGCATATTGAAGCAATACGGCAAACTGGTCAGTAAGGCCAAAGTTGGCAAGAAAGATGAAATCACCGGTACGTTCGTGAACGAAGCTGAAGAAATCGAGCACAAGACCACTATTGAACTTGACAAGATAAAAAGTAAGAAGGCTCTGGAGTCTCTTGTTGGAAGTAAAGTCAACGACACCATCAAGCTAAATACCAAAGGGCTGTTCAAAGAAGACTATCTAGTCTCGAGTACCTTGGGAATTTCTCAGGAAAAAGCCGAAAAGTTAAATATCGATGTCGATTTTACAATTGCTGAAATCAACGAACGCGAACCTGCCGAAATGAATCAAGAATTATTCGATAAGTTGTTCGGCGAGGGCTCCATTACCTCTGAGAAGGATTTAAAGCAACGCATCAAGGAAGACTCCGAAAAGCAATTCGAACAACAAGCCGATCAAAAGCTTTTAAACGATGTGACCGAGTATTTCATAGAGAACACGAAGTTCGAGCTACCAACGGGATTTTTGACCAAATGGATCCAGATGACCGGTGAAGAACCCCTTACCGAGGAACAGGCGAACGAAGAGTTCCAAAAATCTGAAAAAGGACTTCGCTATCAGCTCATTGAAGGAAAGATTATTAAAGATAACGATGTTCAAATTCAATTCGACGAGCTCAAAGAATTTGCCAAGGGTTTCATCAAGTCACAAATGGCCCAATTTGGCCAAATGAATCCTCAGGAAGAAGAGTTGGAAAACATCGCCGCGAGGGTATTGGGCAACCAAGATGAGGTAAAAAGACTATCGGAACAGTTGATGAGCCAAAAATTACTAAATCTTTACAAGGAAAAGGTGAATTTGAAGACCAAGGAAGTAACCTATGAAAACTTTGTGAAAGAGGTATACGGATAATTTTCAAAAAAATAATAAGTATCTTTACGGTGCCGGAA
>CAYGPR010000059.1:6583-24902 GCA_964351985.1 uncultured Maribacter sp.
AAGCTACTTTCTCTTTATAAAGAAAAAGTAAACTTAAAGACCAAAGAGGTAACATACGAAAACTTTGTGAAAGAAGTTTACGGGTAGTTTTTCAAAAAAATAATAAGTATCTTTACGGTGCCGGAAATTTACTTTCGGCACCTTTTTTTATCACTAAAATCGAGAAGAAACGAATGGATTACGGAAAAGAATTCAAAAATTACGCTATAAATCATCAGGGAATCAGCAGCACTTATTATGACCGGATCATGAGTAGTATGTACCCGGTGAATATGACACCGAATATCATAGAAGAACGGCAGATGAACGTAATCGCCATGGATGTCTATTCGCGATTGATGATGGATCGCATTATTTTTCTTGGTACGGGAATCAACGATCAGGTAGCCAACATCGTACAGGCCCAATTGCTTTTTTTGGAAAGTGTCGATGCATCCAAAGATATTCAGATTTACATCAACTCTCCGGGAGGAAGTGTCTACGCGGGGCTGGGCATCTACGATACGATGCAATTCATAAAACCTGACGTCGCAACCATATGTACAGGTATGGCCGCATCTATGGGTGCCGTTCTTTTATGTGCCGGACAAGATGGAAAACGCAGTGGTCTAACCCATTCACGTGTCATGATCCATCAACCTATGGGCGGTGCCCAAGGTCAGGCGAGTGATATCGAAATTACGGCGCGTGAAATCTTAAAGCTGAAAGAAGAACTCTACGAAATCATTGCCAAACATTCGGGGCAGACCCTTAAAAAAGTCCATGAAGATAGCGATCGTGACTATTGGATGAAAGCCGATGAGGCCAAAAAATATGGTATGATCGATGAGATTTTGGTAAGGGATAAGAATTAATTTCGACAAATTACCCACTCATAATTCGGTCACACGTCGATCAAATAAACCAAAACCCTAATTCTTTCGTTAGTTTTGTGAAAGAGAGAAACAATTATGGCAAAAGAAAATTTGGAATGCTCTTTTTGTGGTAGAAAAAAACCGGAGACCAATCTGTTGATTGCCGGTCTTGATGCGCATATTTGCGATAGATGTATCGAGCAGGCACACGGCATTGTTGCCGAAGAATCGAAACAGACCAAGACCAATGACCTTTCTTCAGAACTGGTACTAAAAAAGCCTTTAGAAATCAAGGAATTTTTAGACACCTTTATTATCGGGCAAGAACGGACTAAAAAAGTGATGTCCGTTGCGGTATATAACCATTACAAAAGATTGTTGCAGCCTACCTCAAAAGACAATGATATTGAGATACAGAAAAGCAATATCATCATGGTAGGTCAAACTGGTACCGGTAAGACCCTAATGGCCAAAACGATAGCCCGAATGTTGAACGTTCCGTTGGCGATTGTCGATGCTACCGTTCTCACCGAGGCCGGATATGTAGGCGAAGATGTTGAAAGTATTCTGACCCGTTTGCTCCAAGCTGCGGATTATAATCTAGAAAAAACCGAACGTGGTATCGTCTTTATTGATGAGATAGACAAGATTGCCCGTAAAAGTGACAACCCTTCCATTACACGTGATGTTTCAGGGGAGGGGGTACAACAAGGACTTCTGAAACTTTTGGAAGGTACTGTGGTAAATGTGCCGCCCAAAGGAGGAAGAAAACATCCGGACCAGAAATTTATCGAAGTCAATACCGAGAACATTCTTTTTATTGCGGGAGGTGCCTTTGACGGTATCGAGCGTGCCATTGCGAAGCGGTTGAACATGCAAGCTGTAGGGTATAGTGCTTCTAAATCGGATGAAAACCTGGACGAGACCAATATTCTGCAATACATTATTCCTAAAGATTTAAAGGAATTCGGACTGATTCCGGAAATTATCGGAAGACTGCCCGTACTGACCTATATGAATCCCTTGGATGAAAAGACGCTAAGGGCCATTCTAACAGAACCTAAAAATGCCATTATCAAACAATATGAAAAATTGTTCGATATGGATGGCATAAGCTTTACCATTACGGAACAAGCTTTGGACTATATCGTTCAGAAGGCCATTGAATATAAACTGGGAGCTAGAGGTTTACGCTCACTTTGCGAGGCTATCTTTACCGACGCCATGTTCGAAATGCCTAGTAGCGGAGAGAAAGAATTTAAGGTTACAAAACCTTACGCCGAAGACAAGCTCTCGCACGAAACCATCAAAAAACTAAAAGCCGTCTCTTAAGTGACGGCTTTTTAGGCATTAATATTTAGTTTTTTTAGACTACTTTTTTCTTATCTACTTTGTGGGTCACATTGGCAAGAAGTTCCAAACACACTTTTTGGATTATCTTTTCATCGGAATATAAGGTATGGCCAAAGTTTGAGACGATATCCAAATCAACACCGACTTTTTTGGCCCAATTCTCAGAAGGCCTGTTCTCATCATTAGAGCCATACACGAGAGTTACAGGTGCATCGGGTCGTTCGTTCTCTTTTCTAATTCTTGTTGAGGAAACCAGATACAAAGATTTTAATGGCAATCCGAGTTGGGCTGCTTTCCATACGATGGTACCGCCAGTACTAAAAGCCAGATAATGGCAAGGTTCCGACTCACGCTTCGAAAGATGGGCGGCCGCAGTTTCAATTCCACCATTTACAAACTCGTTATGAATATTTTCCTCTGTATTTATCTTTAGGTCGATATTGGCCAATTGCTGGCTGTCATAAAAAGTAATATCATAATATTGTTGTAGGTAGCCAAGGTACGATGTGATCCAAAGCCCCTTTTTGGCTCCCCACATATCAGATACTATTACCAGTCTTTCTGCCATAATTGTAAGTTTAAATTGGTGTTCGGGTTAAATTCAAGACCAATTTGAACATTTAACGAGGGATATCCGCATTTATTTGTTCATCTGAGGAAAATCTTCGTTGTACAAACCTATTACCCAAATATTTCACCTCTTATTTCAGCAATAACCTATTTACGAAAAATGTGCCAAAATGGTTTTATCTCTGCGAATCTTGTGGCTTAAATGAATACATTTCGAATTGAACTTATCTAAGGATAAGGTTTTAGAATAATATTCACTTCCGAAATGCGATTATTGATATCCCGACCTTCTTTCGTTCTGACACTATAATTTTCAGGTACTATAATATCGACTTCATGACCGAAAAGGTCGTTACGTTCAAATGTGATGGAATAGTTGCCTTCGGCATCCGTGATATCGGTCTCTTCTAAAATACCCTCAACACCACAACTAAATGCAAAGCATCTTGAGGTAACTATAAAAACTTCAACGTCGGCGACCGGAATGATTTCAGATTCCCTCAACAAAATACCATCTTCCGATTCTAAATAGGTATCTATTATAACTTTACCCTTTATAGTGAATGAATGGTCCATTTCACTTTTTGAACACGATAGAAGTAGAATGCATATTAACATACTGATTATGTATTTTCCCATATGTTTTCGTTAAATGGTTAACTTTAATGAACATCTTTATACGTTCGATCAGAACCTTCTACCAATCGAAATTCCTCCCCAAATGTCAGGTCCTTCATCTAGGTGCACATTTTCACCGGCCACACCTAGTATCGGAGAAAGGTTTATTTTCCACATCCATTTTTGACTCTTCCAGAAATATCTTCTAAAACCGATAGCACCATGAAATACATGAATCGATTTTTCATCATACTCACCTTTAGGGGCCTGCCACGTATATCCAAGACCCGTTTCCAGATAATTATTATGTTTTAGGTCAAATAAATATTGTACGGAAATCAGAATGGATACCACCAAATCCGGCATATTAAGGAATACACCACATCCCACACAACCGGGAACCGGCTCAGCAGGTTTCTCTTTTTCAAAATCAAAGGCGGTCATTCCGATGCCGGCCCTTAGACTTAGGCCGGGTTCCTTTGTAAGTTGTCGTTCATAGTTCACTGAAAATAACCCCCCATTGCCGCCCAATTCCAAAAAGACCATGTTTTCTTGACCAAAAGCACAGCAATACATAGTTGCCGAAATAATAAAAAATAGCTTTTTCATAATTTCCAATTTTAGATTTGATATAAAACTAGATTTGAAAAAGTTCATGAGTGTCCAAAATCATGCAATTTGGAAGAATTCGGACAAATTGAAAGTGAATCAAGAATACTCCTTTCTATACTGCGTAGGGGTTTGGCCCGTAAATTTCTTGAAGGCCGAGTAAAAGGTAGATTTTGAGTTGAAACCGCATTCAAGACCGACAGCAACAATGGTGTACGCCGAAAAATTCGGGTCGGAAATCAGGTTTTTGGATTCCTCTATGCGGAGGAAGTTGATATAATCCGCAAAATTATTCTCCGAATAGGTGTTGATCAATTTAGAAAGACTGCTTGTTCCGATACCGAATTCCTCCGCCAATTTTTCTAAGCTTAAATAGGGATCTAAATACTTCCTATCTTTTATGATTAAAGCATTCAGGTTATTGAAGGTGTTGGCTTCCCGTTGATTTTTATGTGGATTTTGAACTTCTGGCTTCGATTGTTCCAGTGCGTTTGTTGACTTTCTTATTTCACGCCGTAACCCGATTCGGTCTTGTAATATGACATATCTAAAAAATCCTTGATATCCTATCCAATAAATAAGAATGGAAGTACTTAATCGTAACGGATAATAACTCAACGGCGCCGTGATCGTTTCGGAGACAAAGTTCAATAGCACAGCACTACCCCAAAAAAAGAGCACTACCCCGCCAATTTGAATCAAGCGTTTAATCCATTTCAAATCATCGAAGGTCAAAATGGAGGTGTACAATTTTTGGTATCGGAAAAGCACCTGCAAAACCTTATAAAAGATGAAGAGTGAAAAACAGAGGGTAACGGCATCTTCTATGGCATTGTATAATTCAATATGGTACTCGCTAAAACTCTCATTTCTAATCATAAATAAAAGTACAGCTCTTGAAACCAGTTCAAAAAGAAAGATGGTCGCCGTAAGTTTAAAAAAGGGGCTTCGCTTTTGTTCTATGCCCAGATAGTAAATCAGGAAAGCGTGGAACATCGGGGCCAGTAGCACATAAAAAGGTACCGTATAATACGCATACGAAATAAAGCCCTTGTCGATCAGCCATGACTGCAAGTTGTTCAATGAGAGAAAAAGCACAAAGAGGTTGAGGAAAAGAACGGGCTTTTCAATCTGCTTTCTGGAAAGAAAGGTCGAGATATTGAATACAAAGCCTTGTATCGCCCCTGCAATCATCAAAAAATTGAAAACGGCCGTCATATTCCGGAAATATATTCCCTAAGATAAAACTATTTCAACCGTTCATCTTCAACAACTCTTCGATATAGTCTCTTTTATTGGAAAGCCTAGGAATCTTATGCTGCCCCCCGAGCTTATCCTTTGACTTTAGCCAATCGTAGAAAAGGTTTTCACGGGCAACATGCACCTTGGGCATGTTCAAGGTCGTATTCTTATATCTTTTTGCCTCGTAGTCGGAGTTCAGTGATTTTAGGGCATTATCTAAAAACTCGGTAAAATAATCGAGTTCTTCCGGCGGTTTTCTGAATTCGATAATCCATTCATGCGCTCCTTTTTCTTTACCCGACATGAAAATGGGTCCGGCTGTGTAGTCCTTTATTTCGGCACCGGTCTTCTTGCAGATGTTCTTTAACGCCTCTTCGGCATTTTCTATAATCAGTTCTTCCCCAAAAACATTGATATGGTGTTTGGTACGCCCTGTAACTTTTATTCGATAGGGATTTTTGGAGGTAAACCGTATCGTATCGCCAATTTTGTAGCGCCATAACCCCGAATTGGTGGTAATGATAATGGCGTAGTTGGTATTGGTTTTTACTTCCCAAAGGGGAATCGCTTGCTGTAATTCAGTGCCATAGGAATCCATGGGGATGAATTCATAAAAAATTCCGTAGTCCAACATGAGCAGAAGGTCATCGGCATTGTTGCGATCTTGAATCGCAAAAAATCCTTCGGAAGCATTATAGATCTCATAGTACTTGAAACTTTTTCTAGGAAGCAATTTCTTATACTGCTCTTTATACGGATTAAAACTTACCCCACCATGAAAATAGACTTCCAGGTTTTCCCAGATCTGAAACAGATGGTCTTTGCCCGTTTGTTCGATGACATTGTTCAAAAGAACCAACATCCAAGATGGTACACCGGCAAGACTCGTTACATTCTCTTGTGTACTTTCTTTCATGATGGCCAGCAGTTTACTTTCCCATTCGCTCATCAACGAAACCCTGCTGCTCGGTGTACTGCTGAATTCGGCCCATAACGGCATATTGTCGATCAAGATGGCGGAGAGGTCCCCGAAGAAAGAACCATTGTCTTCGTACAATTCCTTACTACCGCCCAAACGGAGACTTTTACCCGTAAAGAGTTGTGAGTTTTCGTTGTTGTTCAGATAAAGACAAAGTAGGTCTTTGCCCGACTTGTAATGGCAGTCTTCCAAAGCCTCTTCACTTACGGGAATAAACTTACTCTTGGCGTTGGTAGTACCACTGCTTTTCGCAAACCATTTTATCGAAGTCGGCCAAAAAAGATTCTGTTCACCACGCCGGGTGCGTTCGATAATGGGTTCTATTTCTTCATACGAACGAATCGGAACACGCTCGCGAAACGTTTCATAATTGTTGATGGATTCAAAATCATACTGCTTTCCGATTTCGGTGTCCTCGGCGATTTCCAACAACTGATGCAATACCTCTTCCTGGACCTCTTCGGGATATTTTAGAAAAAGTTCTATCTGATGATAACGCTTTTTCAGTAGCCACGAAGCAATCGAATTGAACAGCGGAATAGGCATTTTTGGGTATCTTTGATTTCGTTAAATTTAGCCCTTATAGTTATCATTTTCAAAAAAGAATTTCACTTATGCAGTACGAAGGCGTATTACGAAAAATGCAGACCGAAATCGGGAGTCCGATTCAATATTATATGGTTTTCGAAAATGATTTTCTGAACGTCAACCAAGTGTTGGACAAAACCTTGGAAATTACTTTTATAAAATTCCAATGCCTAAACTGTGGTCTCGACCGGCCCATTTACCGCCAAGGGTTCTGTAAAAATTGCTTTTTCGAGATTCCATCGGCGGGCGATTGGATCATGCGCCCCGAACTCAGTACCGCTCATTTGGATAAAGAAGACCGTGATTTGGAGTATGAAAAAAAAGTGCAACTACAGCCACACATCGTCTATCTCGCCAATTCAAGTAATATCAAAGTCGGGGTTACCCGAAAAACACAGGTACCCACCCGTTGGATCGATCAAGGCGCCCATGAAGCGATTGAAATAGTCGAAGTGCCCAATCGGTATTTAGCAGGAATCACAGAAGTCGCACTTAAAGACCATATCGGTGACAAAACGAATTGGCGAAAAATGTTGACGAATGATGTCGCGGACGAAAATTTGGTAGAATGGCGGGCAAAGCTCAAACAATATATCCCACAAGAAGCTCTGGACTATTTTATCGAGAACAATGGGGAAACGAATCTTGAATTTCCCGTGCTGCAATACCCCGAAAAAGTAAAAAGCCTGAATCTGGATAAGATGCCAAACTATTCTGGGGTTTTAAAAGGCATCAAAGGCCAATACCTCATCTTTGAAGATGATACCGTTTTTAATGTTCGTGGTAGCGAGGGGTATTACGTTGGGTTGGGGGTGCTCTAAATAAACATAAGCATATAAACAAGTTGTGCTTAAGTTGGAACAATTCTTGTTTCAACCTCACTATGAGAAAATTAATCAACCTTTTTACCTTGTTTTTTATTTCATTTGGTTTTGGTCAGCAAAACCAAATATCTGAATCCGACCTTATTGGTTATTGGGCTTATGAGAAGACCATAAACGAAAAAGATTTTAATATCACGGTTTATAAACGCAGTAATTTTGCGCAAAAGGCTACTTTGATTCGATTCAAATCGGACGGAAAATACATCGTAAATTATTACTGGGGACCTAGAAGGTGTCCTAATGATGGACTTCCAAAAAGTGAAAGCGGAACCTTCAGTTATGACTCTCAACTGAAAATATTTAGGTTAAAAAGTAAATCAATTTCTTCTAGGACAAGAGGCGATATAGTCTGGTTTGACGAAAACACAATCGGAATAAAAAAACTTAAGCACAACAACACCTCCTATGAAAAGCCTTAGGCCAGCTCTCTAAACTAATTAACCGTATCCTTCTTTTTCTTCTTACCTCCCAACAGACCGCCTAGAATATCCTTGGCCTTTTCTTTGACTACTTCTTCCTCTTTTTTGGCGGGAACGGAGTCCGTTTTGGTTTTAGTGGAATCCTTGGTTTTTGTACCTCCCAAAATTCCGCCGATGACATCCTTCGCATTCTCTTTTACGGTATTTTCCTTTTTGGTGGAATCGCGCTTCTGTTGATTATCCGAGAGAATTCCGCCTATCAAATCTTTGGCCTTGTCCTTGCCCTTGTTGATGAGTTTTTGCTTTTCGATTTCTATCAACTTTGTGGTCAAACTTTTCACACCTGAAGTAAAATCTGTAGTTACTTGCGGACTATCATAGACACCACCAATATTCGCCGTAACCGGTATCGTCAAATTTTGTAACGATGCGTCGTCTATTCGTGCAATAAGGCTGTTGATTTCTTTACCCAAATATTTCGTCGGTACTTCTAGCGAAGCCTTATAGTTCAGTTTTTTGTCGAAACTATGTCCACCATCAACGTTAATGGAGATGTCCTTATATTTTAGGGTAAAAGGCTTGACGGTTACCACTCCGTTTTCGAAGTTTAGTTTTGTAATCAGATCATTAAAATTCAATTGCTTTAAGTCGATAAAATCGAGTTTACCGGCCAAGGCTGATATCAACGGTGCTTTTGAGGCATCTACTTCTTCAGTCTTTATCTTGGCCAACAAGTTACCGGTCAGGGTCAGCAAGTCGGGCGTAAAATCGTCGGTCAACGCTCCAGATAATTCAATATCGGAATTCAATTTTCCTTTTAGGATCTGTGCAATGGGTGCTAATGCCTTGAAAAGTTCCAAGGATTTAAAGGTTTCGCCGATCTGCAATTGGTCCATTCCCAATTTCATGGCAAATCTCGGGGTTTCATCTTTGGTGGAAACTTCGCCGTTAAAGGCCATTTTTCCATCGAAAATGGAGGAAGTCATATTGCTCAGGGTGGCTTTTTCATCCTTGATCCGCAGATTTCCCTTCACATCTTTCAACGTAAGGTTATCGTACAAGACGGTATTGGCGGAAGCATTGATATTGGCATCCAAAAACGAAGGAATCTTGATTTTTTCTTCCGCAGATTTTGGGATCTTTTCAGTTTCCGATTTGCCTTGTCCGGAAGGTTTTGTTTCCTCGGCGACCATAAAATCGTTCAAGGCAAAGGTGTTCGATTTCAAATTGAAGTTGCCTTCTACCTTTTCATCGTTGAACATAAAGCCCAACAGGTTGTTGATAGTACCAGTTGCGTTAAAATCTGTTTTACCGGTGGTACCGTTCAGTTCGTTGAGCGTTACTGTTTTCGGATTGAAGGTTACCGCAGTAGAACTCAGTTTCACAGGATTCGCCATTTCATCGGAGTTATATTCAAACCCCTTCAAACTCATCGTACCTGTCGTATTCGTATTCTCATATTGCTTTTTCTCGATAGAAGCCATATCAAAGGTCGTCGTAACATCCGCATTCAACAACCCCTTTAAATCAAGATCGGAAGGAACGGGATACGCCTTTGCAATATTGTCCAGATTCATTTTGGCATCGATATGGGCATCCACTTTCGTATTGCCCATCAGCTCTTGGATCTTCGCCACCATGTTGAACTTGTCTTCATCTATCATAAAAGAGAGCTTGTCAATATCGACATAGGTATCTTCCGCGATGCCCGTAGTATTGATAATTTTGGTATCGATAAAAACATTGCGAACCGACTTTGGTAAATCAGGATATTTGAATGAGGCATTGTCGGAACTAATCTTGATATTGAACCTGGGAATATGTTCTTCATCGGAAACTCCTTTGAACTCGCCCGCTACGGTGAAATCTCCGGTGGTCTGCACGGTTGAAATATTTTTTGAATATTCTTCGGGAATAACGGCCAAAAAATTCTTGAAATCGGAAGAAGGCGTTTTAAAACTGATATCGATGTCTTGACTGTTCTCGTTTACTTTAACGAATCCCTCGAAAACCAATGGCAATTGATTGACTATTGCTTCATTCTTCAGAAAAGTATATTTATCTTCCTTCAAGTCGATACCGATTAGGGCATCCAACTTAATTTTGTTTTTATTCAAATAGTTGGTATTGTCCAATTCAAAAGTCACAAAGGCCTCAGTATGGGTATCCAGTTCAGAAGTCGTGGCCGAAAAATCTCCATTGCCCGTATGCTGAATATCTGAAACAACCAGATAAATTTCGCCAGCCCTATCATCGTAAATGACCTTTGAATTCAAAATCTCGTAGGATTGTAGATCAAGTGAAAAACCTTCGGAAGCACCGGTTTTGGTATCCGCGGTGCTATCTTCCTTTGCGATTTCATAGTTTGCAACTTCCTCTTCATTCACTTTTACATGTATGTTGGCACCATCTAAGCTAAGGTTTTTTATACCGATAGGTTCTCCCGCGCTTTTGAACAATTCGCTGATTCCCATGGTCAAACCAACATCTTTCGCGGCAAAAAGGGTGTCGCCCTCAAAAGGAGCATTATTTATCAACGTAACATTTTGAAGTCTCAAATCGGCATTCGGAAAACTTTTGATCAAGCTCAAATCAGCATCGCTAAAGTCGAGGGTTGCATTAACGTTGTTATTGACATTGGCTTTGATGAGCTCACCGATCTTCGCTTCGAGAATGAACGGTGCGGCTATGAGCAAACCGATTATCAAAAGCAAAACGATACCGATAATCTTGAAAATCTTCTTTTTCATGATAGAGCTTATTTGAGGCACTTTTATAACAGAAAAAGAGACGGAATATTACAACGGAAGGGTTAAGAATTTTCTAAACTTCCAACTTTATTTCCTCCCCGATTGCGAGGCCGAATCGTTTTCTAAGAAGATATACGAAGAAATAGAGGAAAGGGGTGTCGAAAAATGCTATAAAAATCTTAAAAAGAAAGCCGCTTACCACAAGGCCGAAGAACAGTTCCCACGGCAATACCTTGAAAATGCATAACAACCCAACGACGGTAAACGTATCAATGAATTGCGATAAAAAAGTAGAAAAGTTGTTCCGTAACCAAAGGTATTTGCCTTTGGTCACTTTTTTCCAAAAATGGTAGATTGCGATATCGACATATTGGGCCGCCAAATAAGCCAACATCGAGGCCAGAACCGCGAGTGGCGAAAGTGAAAATACTTGACTAAAGATTTCATCACTTAAAGGCGAAGATGGAATCGCCGGTGCGATATCGGCCACCAATACGATTCCCATGGAAAAAAAAGAAGCGAAAATACCCGCAGTAACAATTTGATTCGCTTTTTTCTTTCCAAAAATTTCCGAAATGAGATCGGTAATCAAAAAGGTAATGGGATAAGGAAGTACACCAACGGAAATCTCAAAAAGCGAAACCCCATATACTTGCACATCGCCAAACGGATTCCAGTAAAAGAATTTTTGGAATATCAGGTTCGATACCACCAGTGAGGTAATGAACAGTGCCCCCAAATACAAGTATATTTGGTAGGCCAGTTTCTTGTCTTTTAGGGTCATCTATTATTTTATATCGAGGACAAAGGGCATTCTTGCTTGTATTCCCTCTTGATCCATGGCGGATTTTACCTCTTTTAAAATTGAATAAGCCTCAATTCCTATTTCTTCTTCTATGATCTTTGATTTGGTCTTTGCTCCTGCCCCGGCCATATTTTCAAGTAATCTTTCAAACCCTGATTTATATTTAGGGTATTTTCTTATGCCATACTCTTTTAAATCGGCCATTTTAGCGGCTTGGGTAATGGCGTCCTCCAAATTGCCCAGGTCATCTACAAGTCCCAATCGCTTGGCATCGACCCCGCTCCATACGCGACCTTGTGCCATACTATCGGCCTCGGCTATCGAAATTCCCCTACCTTGGGATACCCGTTGTAAAAAAGTTTCATAGGTCTGTTCCACACCCTCTTGTACCACATTACGGAATTCATCGCTCATTGGCTCAAAAAGGGAATAGTCGACCGAATTCCTGTTCGTGCCCACTTGTTCGGCATTGATTCCAATATCACCCGCCAACTCATGAATGTTGGGTATGGTGCCGAACACGCCGATCGAACCGGTAATGGTGGTAGGCTCTGCAAAGATTTTATCCGCTCCGACGGCAATATAATACCCTCCCGAAGCGGCCACATTACCCATCGATACTACCACAGGTTTCTTTTTCTTGGCCAACTCAACCTCGCGCCAAATAATATCAGAGGTAAGGGCGCTTCCGCCCG
Organism: uncultured Maribacter sp.; assembly: GCA_964351985.1. Lineage (GTDB taxonomy): Bacteria > Bacteroidota > Bacteroidia > Flavobacteriales > Flavobacteriaceae > Meishania. Next base: position 18,950 of record CAYGPR010000059.1, read on the forward strand.
GTGAATTGACGCGCAAGACAATGGCCTTGACCGATTCGTCTTCCGAGGCCTTGATCAATGCCTTATTGATAATTCCTTGTCCTATAATATCAGGGCCTCCCTCACCATAGAAAATTTCGCCCTGGGCAAATATTACCGCAATCTTGTCAGCGCCCTTCTTGGTAATCTTCTTATTGGAACGGCTTACATAATCCTCAAGGGCAATGTAATTTATATCTTCCTCCGAATCAAGGTTGACCGCTTTACGTAATATTGCTTCGTATTGATCATAGAATAGCACATCGTCTATCAATCCATTTTGCTTTGCCATTTGGGGGGTCCTCCCTCCCAGGGTATCCGCGATAGTGTTCAAGTTTTCTTCACTGATATTCCTCGTACTAGAAATCTCGGAAACCATTGAACTCCATAACGATTCGATCAACTCTTTGATCTGAGTACGGTTCGCCTCGCTCATCTCGTTTTCAAGGTAGGGTTCAACGGCACTTTTGTATTTCCCGTGGCGGATGACCTCCATTTTTATGCCCGTTTTCTCTTGAAGGTCTTTAAAAAACAACACTTCAGAGGATAAACCTTTGAAGTCTAAAACACCGACTGAGTTCAAAAAAATCGAATCGGCCACACTGGCCAAGTAATAATCCTTTTGCATGTAGAAATCCCCATAAGCGTATATGAACTTGCCCGCTTCCTTAAAATCTAAAAGTGCCCTGCGAATGGCCTGCGTCTGAGCGAGACCGGCCAAAACGAAATTGTTATTGATGCTAATACCCTTGATATCTTCATCGTCCTTGGCCACCTCGATAGCATGTAAAATTTCGTCCAAACCCTGATTTTGCTGAAAGAGGCCAACAAAAGGATCCGTCTCGTCATTACCGACATAATCGCTAATGGGTTGTTGCAGTTGGAGTTCTAAAATAGAATTGCTCTTGATGACAACACCATCCTCGGCACTACCAAAAAGGCTTGCGAAAATGAGGAACATAACGAACATAATCCCGAAAGCGATAAGACAGCCTAGAATTGCGGCAAGAAGATTTCTCAAAAAATTCATAAATCGGTTTTCTAAAACGAAGCACAAAGATAACCAATGTTCAAATTATCCTTTCATATTATTTCAATAGGGAAAATGCATAACTTGGCCCATCATCTCATCAACTTTTACGTACTTTGTTTTCCTATTATGAACCCAATCAATACCGTTTATTTTTCCCTTGGAACTAATCTAGGAAACCGACTGGAGCATTTACAGCAGTCTATTTTCTTATTGGGGAAGGAAATTGGCAAAGTCAACGAGCTATCGAAAATCTACGAAACCGGTTCTTGGGGTTTCGAAGGGGATGATTTTCTGAATATGTGCGTATGTCTAGAAACCCAGATGGATGCCCCTGAAGTCTTATTTAGAATTCTAGACATTGAAAAAAAAATGGGCCGAGACCGCACCGGTTCGTCTTCCAGTTATGTATCGCGCAACGTCGATATCGATATTGTTTTTTTTAATCATGAAGTTATCGATTCGGATGCACTGACCGTTCCCCATCAAAAAATGACGGAGAGACGTTTCGTACTGAGGCCTTTGGCAGATATCGCACCTCAGTTTTATCATCCCATCTTAGGAAAGGATGTTCGAAATCTTTTACAGGAATGCAAAGACACCAGTGCGATAGCTAAAACCGAAATACGACTTTTTAAGAGCCGGGAAGCCTTGTTCTCAAAAATGGAATTCATCGCCATCGAAGGAAATATAGGCGCGGGGAAAACATCGTTAGCCCAGAAAATAGCGGTTGATTTTAATGCGAAATTAGTGTTGGAAAGATTTGCAGACAATCCTTTCCTTCCCAATTTTTATCAAGATCAGGCCCGATATGCCTTTTCGTTGGAAATGTCTTTTTTGGCGGATCGCTACCAGCAATTTTCGGACGACACCTCGCAATACGACCTTTTCAAAAATTTTATGGTCAGCGACTATGATATTTTTAAATCGTTGATCTTCGCCAAAGTTACCCTACAAAAAGATGAATTTATCCTCTATCGGAAAATATTCGATTTTATGTACAAAGAGGTCAAGAAACCTCGCATCTATGTCTTTTTATACCAAACCACAGAGCAATTATTGGAAAACATAAAAAAGCGGGGAAGGGACTATGAGCAGGAGATAAAACCCGAGTATCTCGAAAAAATCAACCGAGGGTATTTCGATTATATAAAAGGATTTCCTGAACTGAACAGCTTGGTCATCGACATCAGCAACAGAGATTTTTTAAGCTCGCAAGAAGATTATGAATTCATCTTAATCGCCATTCAGAACTATGCCTTGTATCAATTGAATTAACATAATTTTAGCAAATTTCTTGCATAGAAAAAATGGATTTCCGTTCTTGTGCCGAGAAAGCAACAAAAGATTTCCATCTTCGTGGAAATGAAAAGTAAATAATCCAGAAACTAACTAACTCAAACTATATAGTCACCCTGACGGTTTCGTCAGGGTTTTTTCATGCCTTTAATTTGGCCCAAATATCCCAAATAACAATCCCGGCACTGACTGAAATGTTCAACGAATGTTTCGTACCGTATTGTGGAATTTCAAGTACTCCATCACATATATCGACTACTTCTTGAGAGACCCCTTTTACCTCGTTTCCGAAAACAAGTACATACTCCTTTTCTTTTGACACTGTAAATGAATTGAGAATGGTCGCTTTCTCGACCTGCTCCACCGCCCAGGTAGAATATCCTTTTTCTTTCAGTTCTTCAATTAGTTCGACAGTACTTTGGCGATACTCCCAATTTACACTTTCTGTAGCGCCCAAGGCTGTTTTTCGGATATCCTTGTGGGGGGGGATAGCCGTAATACCGCAGAGATATATTTTTTCAATCAAAAAAGCGTCTGCCGTTCGAAATACCGAACCAATATTGTTAAGACTGCGTATGTTATCGAGCACTATAATTATCGGAGTCTTGTCCGTTTTTTTAAATGTATCGACATCGAGTCGATCAAGTTCTTCGTTTTTTAGTTTTCGCATTTTCAGGTTAAAGGTTCAATAGGTGTTTGGTTGCCTTAGGACACATAAAAACTTATCCCCAAAATATCAACAACACTGTAATTTCCTTGCCAGAATGGGTACATTCGTTTTTAGAAGTCAATTGCAAAAATAAACCATTCAAATCGCTTTGGGAAAAACGGCAAAAACAAAGAAGGTAACCCCTTTAATGAAGCAGTATAATACCATCAAGACCAAATATCCTGATGCGCTATTGTTATTCCGTGTGGGCGATTTTTATGAGACTTTTGGCGAGGATGCGGTGAAGGCGTCAAAAATTTTAGGTATCATCCTAACTCATCGCAACAATGGGGGTGACAGAACCGAATTGGCCGGTTTCCCCCATCATTCACTCAACACCTATCTACCAAAATTGGTCAAGGCCGGGCAGCGGGTCGCTATTTGTGACCAGTTGGAAGATCCGAAAATGACCAAGACCATTGTCAAGCGTGGCGTGACCGAACTGGTAACTCCCGGAGTGGCCATGAACGATGATATCCTGAATGCTAAATCGAACAATTTTTTATGTGCCGTCCATTTTGGAAGAAAATTACTTGGTATTTCCTTCGTTGATATTTCGACCGGTGAGTTTCTTTGCGCCGAGGGCAATGAAGAGCAAATCGATAAATTATTACAAAACTTTTCTCCGAATGAGGTACTTGTTTCCAAAGAACATAAAAGAGAATTCTCTGAAGTTTTCGGAAAGCAATTCCATACTTTTTATATGGAAGATTGGGTATTTCAAGATGACTATGCGCTAGAGACCCTGACCAACCAATTCAAAACGAATTCGTTACGGGGTTTCGGTGTCGACCACCTGAGCCATGGCATAGTCGCCTCCGGCGTGGTACTACATTATTTATCAGAGACACAACATCGAAGACTTCAGCATATCACTTCCTTAAAACGAATAGCGGAAGAAGAACATATTTGGATGGATCGGTTTACCATCAAAAACCTCGAACTTTATCATTCGACGAACCAAAACGCGGTGACCTTGTTGGACGTTATCGACAAGACCATTTCACCCATGGGCGGTCGAATGCTAAAGCGGTGGTTGGCTCTTCCCCTCAAGAATATCGAGAAAATCAGAATGCGGCATCAGATCATCGCCCATCTTTCTACCGAGGAAACCCTTTTGCAAAAACTGCAACATAATATCAAGCAAATCGGTGACCTTGAGCGGCTGATCTCCAAAGTTGCAACCGGAAAAATCAATCCGAAAGAAGTGATTCAACTCAAAAATTCACTGGAAGCTGTTGTACCCATAAAACAATTGTCGGGGCAAAGTACCAATGAAGCGCTCAAAACCCTTGGCGATCAATTGCATTCGTGCGATATGTTACGGGCAAAAATCAAGGAGATGATCCATGAAGATGCCCCTGTCAACATGCTCAAAGGAAAAACCATTGCCGATGGATATTCCGAAGAAATGGATGAGCTGCGAAATTTGGCATTTTCCGGAAAGGATTATCTTAACAAAATGCTGCAGCGGGAAACAGCGGCGACGGGCATTACATCCCTAAAAATTGCTTCGAACAATGTCTTCGGATATTATATCGAAGTTAGAAATACCCATAAAGATAAAGTACCGGAAACGTGGGTCCGGAAGCAGACCTTGGTCAACGCTGAACGGTATATTACCGAAGAATTAAAGGAATACGAAAGTAAAATCCTGGGAGCCGAAGAGCGTATCTTAAGCCTCGAACAACAGTTATTTGCCCAATTGGTAGTTTGGATGCAAGAATACATAGCGCCTGTTCAAACCAATGCATATCAAATCGCCCGACTTGATTGCCTCTGTGGGTTTACCCAACTTGCCAAAGAAAATAACTACGTAGAACCCCAGCTTACCGAATCGACCGAACTTGAAATAAAGAACGGGCGGCATCCGGTCATTGAAAAACAGCTTCCATTGGGCGAAGCCTACATAGCCAATGACGTGCGCCTAAACCGTACCGAGCAGCAAATCATTATGATTACCGGGCCCAATATGAGCGGTAAATCGGCTATATTGAGACAGACCGCATTAATTGTTCTGTTGGCACAAATGGGTAGTTTTGTTCCGGCAGAATCGGCCCATATCGGCTATGTAGATAAGATATTTACCCGTGTCGGGGCGAGCGACAACATTTCTATGGGTGAATCGACATTTATGGTCGAGATGAACGAGACGGCCTCGATATTGAACAACCTCTCAGAACGAAGTTTGGTGCTTTTGGACGAAATCGGTCGAGGCACAAGTACGTACGACGGAATTTCAATTGCCTGGGCGATATCAGAGTATTTGCACGAACATCCGGCAAGGGCTAAAACACTCTTCGCCACGCATTATCATGAGCTTAATGAAATGGCCGCTACGTTCGAGAGGATAAAAAATTACAATGTTTCGGTCAAGGAATTGAAAGATACGGTACTCTTTTTACGAAAACTTGAACCGGGCGGAAGCGAACATAGCTTTGGTATTCACGTAGCGAAAATGGCCGGTATGCCTCAACAGGTTATCCATAAGGCCAATAAGATTTTAAAAAAGCTTGAAAAATCGCATTCCAGTGAAAAACTTACCGACAAGCTGCAATCCGCTCAAAACGAGATGCAGTTGAGTTTTTTTAATCTTGATGATCCTTTGTTGGAACGGATAAAGGAAGAAATAACCCATCTTGACATTAATACCCTGACTCCGGTCGAGGCCTTGATGAAACTCAACGAAATCAAACGCTTGTTGGCCAAAAACAAAAAGGCCACTTCATAAACCTATTTGATCTTGAAAGCCTGAGTGATTTTCCGAATTTTTTTCTTTGGCTTTTATAGAATTGTATTAAATTTGCTCCCGCTATCGAGATAAGATAGTATGTTCTTACAAATGCGAAAATAGCTCAGTTGGTAGAGCGCCACCTTGCCAAGGTGGAGGTCGCGGG
>CAYGPR010000060.1:0-770 GCA_964351985.1 uncultured Maribacter sp.
CACAAATAAATGCCTGTGGCTTTGGGCATGCGATATGGAAGCATGTCCATTAAAAAGGCACTGCAAGAACTACATGAAAAAGGAGTCGATGAGGTGTTGTTGGTGCCCCTATATCCCCATTACGCCATGTCGAGTTATGAAACGGTAGTAGTCAAGACGATGGAAGTTCAAAAAGAATTTTTTTCTGGCATGCGCTTGACGACACTTCCAGCATTTTATAAAAATCCCGATTATATCAAAGTACTTTCAGAAAGCATCGCAGAAGGATTAAAAGGGTTTGATTACGACCATATTCTTTTTTCGTACCATGGTATTCCCGAAAGACATATTCGGAAAAGTGACCCAACACGCTACCATTGTAAAATAGATGGACAATGCTGTCATACGAATTCCGTTGCGCATCATACCTGTTACCGTCACCAGTGTTTTGATACTACCGAACGGGTCATATCTTATTTGGGCCTACCTGCGGAAAAGGTCAGTAATTCTTTTCAGTCCCGGTTGCCCAACGACCCATGGTTGAAGCCCTATACCGATTTCGAGTTCGAGCGTTTGGCCGAGGAAGGAAAGAAAAATCTAGTCGTCGTAACCGCTGCTTTTGTCAGTGATTGTTTGGAGACCTTAGAGGAAATTGCGATGGAAGGAAAACATCAATTTCAGGAAGCTGGAGGTAAAAACTACAAGCATATTCCCTGTTTGAACGATAATGATGCCTGGGTGGAAGTGATGGCGAAGTGGGTCAACGAGTGGGAATCTACGGGGCTATTGCC
>CAYGPR010000060.1:780-23252 GCA_964351985.1 uncultured Maribacter sp.
GGTACAGGTCATGGCCAACTGGGTGAATGAATGGGAGGCTAGTGAAAAGTTGCCCATTTAAATATACCAAACTGTCATCTCGAGCGCAGTCGAGAGCTTAGGAACACAGATGCATCTCGGCTGCGCTCGATGTGACGGTACGTTTTATGGCAAAAGTATCATCGGAACAACTCGGTTCGGAACCTATAGGCAAGCTGCTCGTAAGACAGGCGGTGCCCGCCAGTATCGGAATTCTGGTGATGTCACTCAACATACTCGTCGATTCGATTTTTGTGGGCAATTGGATAGGTTCAATTGCTATTGCCGCCATCAATGTGGTACTTCCTGTTTCCTTTTTTATAGGGGCGCTGGGTATGGCGATAGGTATCGGTGGATCCAGTATAATTTCCCGTGCCCTTGGTGCCGATAATAAAGAAAAAGCCCTCAAAACCTTTGGAAACCAGATTACCTTGACTTTCTTGATCACGATCTCCATGGTACTCTTGGGGCTTTATTTTGTCGATTCGCTCATTCCCGCTTTTGGCGGAAAAGGGGCCATTTTCGAGCCTGCCAAAATCTATTATGTCATTGTGTTGTACGGAGTGCCTTTATTGGCACTTTGTATGATGGGTAACACGGTGATCAGGGCAGAGGGAAAGCCAAAATTCGCTATGATCGCCATGATTATTCCCTCGGTAGGAAACCTATTGATGGATTATATTTTCATCTATATTTTTGATTGGGGCATGCACGGCGCAGCATGGGCTACAACGATCGGCTATTTTCTCTGCTGTGCCTATGTCGCCTACTTTTTCCTTTCAAAAAACTCAGAACTCAAATTGAACTGGTCGCATTTTGGACTTGACAGACCAATCCTTAAGGAAATAGGTTCTCTAGGTTTTGTTACGCTTTCGCGGCAAGCTGTGGTAAGCATTATTTACCTTTTGATGAATAATATACTGTTCGGTTTGGGGGGTGAGGCCATGGTTGCCGTCTATGCGATTATCGGTCGTATGCTGATGTTCGCACTTTTTCCTGTCTTCGGGGTTACCCAAGGTTTTTTGCCCATTGCCGGCTATAATTATGGGGCACATAAATATGACCGTGTTAAGGAGACCATCTATACGGCCATAAAATATGCTGCGATACTGGCTACGATCGTCTTTATTGGGCTGATGATATTTCCCGCCGAGATTGCCGGACTCTTTTTGAGCGACCGACCGGATCTTTCCGAAATGGATCTGGCCACTAATGCTTTTGTTCTGGAACATACGCCGAGTGCCATGCGCTGGGTCTTTGCGGCCACGCCGATAATAGCATTACAACTTATCGGTGCAGCTTACTTTCAGGCTATCGGCAAAGCCATACCTGCTTTGTTGCTTACCCTTTTACGGCAGGGCTTCTTTTTTATTCCCTTGATATTGATTTTGCCGAATTTTTTGGGCGAATTAGGCGTATGGATTTCTTTTCCCATTGCCGATGTTTTGGCGACAATAGTAACAGGGTTTTATTTACGAAAGGAAGTAAAAGCCACTTTGGTGAGGAATAAAGGATAACAGTACACAGTATGTGCAAAATTCACCATTCCAAAAATCCAACAATCGAACTTGTCACTCTATCCCCTCGGCATGCAACAATTCCATCCCCGTTGAAGATCGTGGTTTGAAACCGGGCCAATTCTTTTCATTGGAGTTTTCAGGAATATCCATAAATTTTGAATAATCTTCCCCTTTTAGAAGGGTACCCAAAAAAGCCGTTACGAAATGCTGGTTCACATTGTTGATCTTGCGTTGGTCCCAAGATGAATCCGCGTAGCGATAATATTCATCGATATGCAGTCCCGGAGCTAGGGATTCCGCTGGTGGGGGATTCGGAGCTACGTTGTGCCGGGCATTTTTATAGGTCAACAGATAACGATCGGCATTGACGGCTCCTTCGTAAATCGCTTTGATCCCTTTTTCGTAACCCGAAATATCATCTTGGCTTCCGGCAATGAACAAGGTAGGTTTTTTCAATCCTTTTAATCCTTCGGCATCCCAAACACCACGCTCCATGCCCCATGGGGCAAAGGCTACCACAGCCTTGATTCGAGGATCGATGGAATTCTGATATTCGGGGTTACTGGCGACAAGGCTGTTGATTGCCGTGCTACCGCCGGTCATTTGTCCGAAAAAAGCGGCCGCTCCATCACTATATCCGGCACCGCCGACGTTAAGTACTCCGTAACCGCCCATGGAATACCCGACGATACCAGTATTATCGGAGTCTATGATTCCGGATAAAGCATCATCGCTTAAACCGGCCATTTCATTGATGACGAACTTGATATCCTTGGCGCGATTGAGCAGCGTACTGTGAAATGCATTGGCATCTTCAAAAGTGGAATCGGTATGATCGATGGATACGACCACATAGCCTTTCGAAGCCAAATTTTCGGTCAAATAGGTCATCAAATACCTTGAGCCTACATAGCCATGTGAAACTACAACTAATGGGAATTTCCCAGCGGTTGTTTTTGGTTGCGCATCACGTATGGCCCTTCCCTTAAAAGTAAACGGAACCAAAGGCCGAAGCGAATCTCCTCTAGTACCCATCACTTCTTCATAGGTAACCGAGGCCTCCGTACCACTGGATACATCTGCGGGATACCAAATCTCGACCGTTAGAGGGCGGTCGTATAGTACTTCTTTTCCGTCTTTCGAATTCAGGATGTCGACTTGGTCCTTGTTGGTCAATTGCATCGTTCGCACTCCGATGGTATGTTCGCCCTGTGCGGAAAGTTCAGGCGCATCGGGTAACGGATCGCCATATAGGAATTCTTGCTGGGCGTTTATCGTTGCGCTATGGCAAAGTCCGATAAAAATAATGAAAATTGGAAGTAATGATTTGCAATGCGTAACCTTCATAATCTAAGTTTTTAGTTGGGCACTCAAGATACATAATAAAAGCATACTTATTTATCGTATCGAAGTATGTTCAATTGTCGATAATTCAATATCTTATCCTCATTCAATCAAAAAAAATAATCTTCATGCGAACTTTCTTAAAATACTTTAAACTGACACTTTCCCTATTCTTTTTGGCAATATCCATAATGAATTGTCAACAATCGGAAACGCCAGTCGAACTTGAAAAATCTATCGATCAGATTTTCGGTAATTTTGATGACCCTCAAAAGCCCGGCGTGGCCATTGCGGTCGTTCGTAATGGCAAAGTAGTCTTTAAAAAGGGATATGGCAGTGCTAATTTGGAATATGATATTCCCGTAACCCCTACGACGATTTTCCATATTGCCTCGGTCTCTAAACAGTTTACAGTCTTTGCTTTGTTGATGCTTGCGGAGGATGGGAAACTATCTTTAGACGACCCGATTCAAAAGTATATTTCAGAGGTGCCCGACTTTGGGGAAGAAATCACATTGCGGCATTTGGCAACGCACACCAGCGGCATGCGAGATCAGTGGGACCTTCTAAATCTGGCAGGTTGGCGATGGGACGATGTCATTACCAAAGAGCATGTCTTGAAATTGGTAGCCAAGCAAAAGGACCTGAACTTTAAACCTGGCGAAGAATTCATGTACTGCAATACGGGCTTCACGTTGCTGGCCGAAGTAGTCGCTCGGGTCTCCGGAAAATCATTTGCCGAGTTTACCCAAGAGCGTATGTTCACCTCTTTGAACATGGAGCATTCTCAATTTTATGACGACCATACCAAAATCGTGAAGAATCGGGCGTATTCGTATTATCCCACCAAAGACGGGTATGAAAAGAGTGTGTTGAGCTATGCCAATGTCGGGGCGACCAGTTTGTTCACAACGGTCGAGGACCTTAGTCTCTGGGCGATGAATTTTCAAAACCCAACGGTCGGCAGTGCTGCGATCATCGACCAGATGAACACGCTGGCCGTACTCAACAACGGTAAGAATTTCGGAGGTGCCTATGGACAATTCGTGAGTCCCTACAAAGGACTGCAACAAATTCAACATAGTGGTGGTGATGCAGGTTACCGCTCTTATTTATGTCGTTTTCCGGAACAGGATTTTGCGGTTTCGGTATTCTCTAATTCCGGCAGTTCGAACCCGGCGGCCCTGGCATTGCAGGTGGTCGATTTATATTTAAAGGATGATTTCGTAGAAACAGAAAAAGACACTAAGAAAAAGGAAAAGTTCATAGCTCTAAATAATGAAGATTTAAAAGCTTACGAAGGTAATTTTTGGGATGCCAAGGGTCTTTATGCTAGAAAGATATATGTAAAGGATGAGGTGTTGCAGTATGATAGGGGCAATGGCAACGTGACTCAACTGGCCCCGACCGCCGGTAATAAATTCGTAATGCTCGATGTGCCTGGTAAGGTCACCGTTGAATTCATAAAGAAGGATGGATTGGCCCATATGGTCGTAGCCCAAGACGGAGAAGTGGTCGCTGAAATGGAAAATTATACTCCTGTCGATACCAATTCAATCGATGTAAAACCCTATCTCGGCAGCTATAGCAGTGAAGAGTTGAGTACGACTTACACTATTGTCGAAAAAGAAGGTAAACTAGTAGCCACACACCCAAGGGTTTCGGATCTGCCTTTTACCTTTTTGAAAACAGATGTTTTTAGTGTAGGCGGTAATACAGTAGTGTTTACACGTAACGATAAAAATACAATTGACGGTTTAAACGTCTCGACCGGTCGGGTAAAGAATCTTAGGTTTGGAAAGGAGTGAGTAGCCCACATTGCGAGGAGGAACTGAAAACACCAAAAAAATTGATATTGTCACACCTGAAATTTGCAAATCCTCTTTGAATGCAAAGAAAAAAACCAAAACTTAGTACCCTAATATTTGGCCTATTTTTAGTATTATTAATCATACCGGAGACCCGCACTGATATGCAAGTAGCTATGAACAAGATGCGGGTGCTTTTGTTTTCTCCGTCAACACTAGATACCGAAGACCAAACCCACTTAGATCCTTTTACCTATCAAGTGGTCGATTTAGAAGGCAACCCTATTAGCACCAAAATCGGGCAGGGCAAAGTTATTTTTCTAAGCTATTGGGCAACCTGGTGTCCACCCTGTATAGCAGAGTTACCTGGTATTCAAGAATTGTACGACGATTATGGTGACCGAATTGATTTTTTGTTGCTTACGAATGAAGACCCTGAAGTGGTACGTCGTTTTTTAGAAAAGAAATCATACGATTTACCGGTTTTTATCCCTCGTATGCAGGCACCCGAAACTTTATATGACGGCTCTATTCCCACGAATTACATTATTGATTTCTCGGGCACGGTTATTGTCAAAGAGACCGGGGCGGCAGATTGGGATAGTGAAAGGGTTAGGAAGATTTTGAATGCTCTTCTCGAATAGACGCAAGCTTATCTCAAATGACCCCATAAAAATACCCGTCAAACCCCATATTTCAAAAAGGGGCAAATACCCCTTTTTGACCCATTATTCCTCCCATTCCTCCGTAAGAAAAAATAGCTAAATATCTGAAATACAAAAGGTTATAGGATTAAAGTTTTTGTAGGGTAAAGCGACATACGTTTTTTGAGCGGCTATATCGATTATCTTAGCTATCAGAACCTTAAATCAAATACTATGGAAACTTTATTGAACCAAAAAGTAGTACAAGCTATCCCCTATGCTATTTTATTGGGCATGGCGGCAATGGGCATTGCCTTTTTTATTATCGGCCTGTTGAACATGGCCAACTAGACCTAAAAGATTTCCCCCATTGCAAAGAAAAATAACATTCTACGGACTAAATCGCCCACGGCAGTTTGCTGACGATGGGCTTTAGGCTTTTAGTAGCCAAACAATTCGTAAATTACGTTGACCTAGTTCCCCATACTAACAACCTAAATAACTAATATCATGAGAGAAAGTAAAAACAACAACAACCTTTTAATGGTTTTGATGGCGGTCATCACCATAGCCGCACTCATTTTTGCATTTATGTTTCGGGGGCCAAAACCAACGGTCGATGTGACGAGCATCGAGGATCAACTTATATCTTTTGATACCGCTAAGAAGTTAGAGGCCGAATATTTGAATACCCGATATGCGGTTATAAACAGAACTTTGGGCTACGAAGATGCCCGAGATTATTGGTTTTCGTTGAACGACCTTAAGACTTATATCAGTTACATCGAAGAAAATGCACCTGAAGGAAGCTCGAATCTCGGCATACGAATTTATAATGCGGCCTACCCCGAGGGTTTTGATGAACGGGTAAAATCGGGATATTCTACGGTTTATCTAGTGCCAACGGCTTTGAAAGCATCGGTAGGTAATGGATTCGCACCTCCCCAAAACGGTCAAAATCATAATTTGACCAATCTCAAATCAATGAACTACTCGCAATGTTGTTATGAATAAGCATAATTAATTGCGTGTTTGATGGAGTTACGGTATTTAACATTAATTGCCTTGGTTTTTATGCTGATAGCGTGTTTATCGGCATCCGTTACCTACCATAAAAAAAGGCCAATCATCGAAAAGTACCTGACTTTTTTTTTATGGGGCACCTTTCTGGTCGAAGTAACTTCGGCAATACTGTCTCGCGTATATTCAATACAGACCTATTTGATGTACAATGTCTATATGCTGGTCAGTATCTTGTTTTATTTGTATTGGTACCACGCATTAATAATCGACAAACTGGGCAAGAGATTAATTATCGTTTTCGCAGCACTCTTTATATTGATGGGAGGATATAATTTTCTAAACTCGGATGACGGAGGGCTGAATAAGTACACATTTTTGCTCGGGGCCGTATTTACGTTGACCTGCACGTTTCTCCATTTTAGACAATTGTTGCAGAGCAATGATGTGCTCCGGGTAAGTCGTACTTTGCCTTTTTGGGTATCCACTGGGCTCTTGTTGTTCAATATTGGCATTGTGCCTTTTATGTTGCTGTCGGACTATTTTGATTTTAGGGACAACGTCTACTATATAATGATCATTCTTATTTTGAACTTTATTCTATACGGATGTTATAGCATTGGATTTATATGGAGCAGCAAGAAGCACAATCGTTTCTGATAATATTTTCCGTCATCGCCGTTTGCCTGGCGCTTACCGTGATTATATTGTTTATTCTTTTTCTAAGAAGGAAGAATGCCCTGCTGTTGGAACAAGCCAAAGCCAAGGAAACCTACGAACGCGAACTCTCGGAAACACAGATCGAAATTCGCGAAGAAACCTTGCGCAACATCAGCTGGGAGCTACATGATAATATCGGTCAGTTAATGACCTTGGCCAAGATTCAAGTGCAAATGGTCCCCGATAAATCTGAATCTCTAGAAGAAGCTTCGGATACCATTGGAAAAGCAATTAAAGAACTGCGGGTATTATCTAAATTGATAAACCCAGAGGCGTTGAAGAATCTTTCTCTGGAAGAGGCCTTGGACTTGGAAATTGAGCGTTTCAATCGGTTGCAATTTATCGAGGCTTCCCTGACAGTTGATGGCACTCCCAAAGCGCTAAATCCGAAGGAAGAAGTAATCATATTTCGCATCTTGCAAGAATTTTTTTCGAATACCATCAAACATTCCAAGGCATCCACACTGTGTGTTGGAATCGATTATATGGATGGTAATCTGACCATCACTGCCGATGACAACGGCATAGGCTTTGACGAAAATCTTGATTTTGCAGGTATCGGTATCAAGAACATGAAAAACAGGGCGCGCTTGATCAACGCGGACTTACAAATAGAATCGGAAAAAAGCAGGGGTACTATGCTCAGGTTACAGTATAATTTTAACCATAAACCATAAACCATTGAACTACACCGTAGCCATAGTAGATGACCATACCCTGCTCTCGCAGGCCATCAGTGATTTGGTGCAAAGTTTTGACCAGTTCAAGTCTTTGTACGTATGCAAAAACGGAAAGGAACTTTTGGATAGGTTGGAAGATCCCGAGAGCATTCCCGATATCGTGCTGATGGATATCAATATGCCCATCTTTAACGGAATCGAGACTACGGAGGTCCTCACAGAAAAATATCCCGACGTAAAAGTATTGGCATTATCGATAGAAGAAGACGAGGATACGATTTTGAACATGTTAAGGGCAGGAGCCCGGGGCTATCTCATGAAGGATACAAAACGTGAAATATTGGAAGAGGCATTGATCCAAATTGCCGAAAAGGGATATTATCACACGAATACCGTGACCCAGATTTTGGTTGGCACCCTGCATCACAAAAACAAGGATACCGAACTCAAGGAGCGCGAACTTGAATTTCTGAAACTGGCCTGTACCGAAATGACCTACAAAGAAATCGCCGAGGTTATGTTTCTTAGCCCGAAGACTATTGAAGGGTATCGCGATGCGCTTCATGAAAAACTGCACGTCAAAAACCGCATCGGCTTGGTTCTTTATGCGATTCGTAACAAGATTTTTACACCTTGAGATTTGCCTTTCAAAATTACTTCATAATAGATTTTATTTTTACATTTAAGCTTGACTAATTAAGAACGCTAATTCACACTCAAAAATGAAAACTTTTTACACTTGGGCAAGCCTATGCCTCATTGCCATTTTTTTAATCCCTACGGAAGCACAGGCACAACGTCGAAAAAAATCAAACACAGTTATACCACAAGTTCCGCAAGAACTCTATTCTAGTGCGGAGTACCGTGAACTAGGTCCGTTTCGTGGAGGTCGTTCCGCAGCGGTTACAGGCGTGCCTGGAGAACCCGATCTCTATTATATGGGCGCGACCGGTGGTGGAGTTTGGAGAACCACCGATGGCGGTAAGGAATGGGAAAATATTTCCGATGGCTTTTTCGGGGGCAGTGTCGGTTCTGTTGAAGTCGCCCAGAGCGATCACAATGTGATTTATGTAGGCGGAGGCGAAAGCACGATCCGTGGAAACGTATCCTCTGGATATGGTGTCTGGAAGTCCGTCGATGCCGGGAAAACATGGACTTTCGCCGGCTTGCCGGAAAGTCGGCACATTCCGAGAATCCGTATCGACCCTAAGAATCCCGATATCGCTTATGCCGCGGTTTTGGGCAATCTCTATAAACCTACCGAAGAAAGGGGCGTTTATAAAACGACCGATGGCGGCAAAACCTGGAACAAGACTTTGTTCGTTACCAATGAAGCGGGAGCTGTCGATTTAATTATCGACCCTAATAATCCACGTGTTCTTTATGCTTCTACTTGGCTTGCCAAACGTACGCCCTACAGTATGATTAGTGGTGGCAAAGGTTCCGCACTTTGGAAAAGTACGGACAGCGGCGAAACTTGGAGCGAAATTTCCAAAAACGAGGGCTTCCCAAAAGATACTTTGGGGATTATCGGGGTGGCTGTATCTCCCCTGAATTCAAACCGTGTTTTTGCCATGGTGGAAAACAAGGAAAAAGGTGGACTCTACCGAAGTGATGACGGTGGCAAAAAATGGACCATGATCAACGATGATCGCAAATTACGGCAGCGTGCCTGGTATTACACTAAAGTCTATGCTGATACGGAGGATGAAGATGTGGTCTACATCATGAACGTATCGTACCATAAATCTACAGACGGAGGTAAAACGTTCGACAATCGGAACGCACCTCACGGAGATCACCATGATCTTTGGATAGCGCCTGAAAATTCGAAACGAATGGTTATCGCCGATGATGGCGGGGCACAGGTCAGCTACGATGGTGGCGAAACCTGGAGTACCTACATGAACCAGCCTACGGCACAATATTATCGGGTAACGACCGACAATGCGTTTCCGTACCGTATTTTGGTAGCCCAACAAGATAATTCCACACAACGTGTACGACACCGAAGTGATGGTAGTGGTATTTCAGAGAATGATTGGGAAGAGACGGCCGGAGGCGAATCTGCCTGGATTGCCGTTGACCCTACGAACGATGATATCGTGTACGGTGGAAGTTATGGCGGTTTTTTGACGCGTGTGAACCATGAAAAAAATACAGTTCGCGGCATCGATGTCTGGCCTGACAACCCGATGGGCTATGGTGCGGAAGGCTTTAAATATCGTTTTCAATGGAACTTTCCCATAATCTTCAGCAAACACGACCCGAAAAAACTATATACCTTCTCGCAGCACGTACACATGAGTACCAACGAAGGGCAAAGCTGGGAATTACTCAGTGAAGACCTTACTCGTAATGATCCTACCAAGCTTGTTTCAAGCGGTGGGCCGATTACGCAAGATAACACTGGGGTAGAATATTATTGTACCATTTTTGCGGCCAATGAGAGTCCGTTGAAAGAAGGATTGCTTTGGGTCGGCAGCGATGATGGTTTGATCCATGTTACCAAAGATGGAGGCGGTACTTGGGAAAACGTGACCCCTGTGAACATGCCCGAATGGAATATGATCAATAGTATCGAGCCTTCCGCTTTTGAAGAAGGTACTTGTTATGTGGCGGCGACCCGTTATAAATTGGGCGATTTTCAGCCCTATCTTTACAAAACCACGGATTATGGAAAAACCTGGACGAAAATAACGAACGGTATTCCCGCAGAACATTTTACCCGAGTTGTTCGTGAAGACCCGAAACGTAAGGGCTTGCTTTATGCCGGCACCGAAACAGGTATGTATATTTCATTCGACGATGGCGCGAACTGGAGTCCGTTTCAAATGAACCTTCCCATCGTACCGATTACAGATTTGACCATCAAAGACAACAGTTTGATTGTCGCAACGCAAGGCCGCAGTATTTGGATGCTCGATGACCTTTCCGTCATCCATCAGGCGGAAAAGGCGGATAGAAATGCCGAAATGATACTGTACAAACCAAAGGATGCCTACCGTACCCAAGGAAGGGCAAGAACTGAACCTTCAAAGACGGAAGGCCAAAACCTTCCCAATGGTGTCGTTTCCCATTATTACCTAAAAGATTTGACAGAAAAAGACAGTATTTCAATGACCTATTTTTCGATGGCAGGCGATACCTTGGCTTCCTTTAATAATCAGGCTAAGGACAAGGATAAAAAACTGGAAGTCGAAAAAGGAGGAAACACCCACGTCTGGGACACTAGAAGTAAAGGGGCCGAAAAACTGGACGGTATGATTCTTTGGGGCGCGAATCTGAACGGAGCCAAAGCTGTTCCCGGAGAATACAAAGTTACCCTGAACGTCAACGGAAAAGAGACCTCCCAGAACTTCACTATTTTGCCCGACCCACATGCTGAATCAACGGTCGAGGATATGCAAAAGCAATACGAATTTATCCACGAAGTCAATACAACGGTCGATAAGGCGCATCAATCCATCAAAAATATGCGAAAGGTAAATGCGCAACTCGATGCGTTTATGAAACAGTATAAAGGCAATGCACAAACAAAGGATTTGGTGGAAAAAGCCAAAACGATGAAGGAAAAGTTCGAAACTGTTGAAAAGGCCTTGTATCAAACACAGAACCGAAGTCGCCAAGATCCCCTGAACTTTCCCATCCGCCTAACGAACAAGTTAGGTGCGTTGACAGGCATGATGGGCTATGGCGATTTTCCGCCGACGGATCAAGATATCGAGGTAAAAAACGAACTGACCGGCAAGATCGATTCGCAACTTAAAACATTCGATGCGCTGATCTCAAAAGAAATCGGGGAATTCAATGAAGAGTTCAATAGCTTGAAATTGAATTACCTGTTTGTGGAGGATTAGTTTCGTGTGATTTCCAAGAGTCCTCCCCTGCAAATGGGGGGTTGCCGATAGGCGGAGGGGTTTTGTTTCAGTTTTCAACTACGCCCACCCCATTCGTCATCCTGAGTCAACCACCCCGGCTGTCGCCACCCCTCCTTATTTTCAAGGAGGGGACCTAATGATAAAGCAACGGAATAAAATGAAAAAACAACTATTATTTCTACTGGCTCTGACTGCAAGTATTGGCTTTGCCCAAACCGCCAACGACTATTTCAAACCCATGAAATATCGCAATATTGGTCCCTTCCGTGGAGGGCGATCTGTTTGTGCTACCGGGGTTGTCGGCGACCCGATGACCTATTATATGGGCACCACCGGCGGCGGACTATGGAAAACTGCCGATGCGGGCCAGCATTGGAACAATATCTCCGACGGCTTCTTCGAAATGGGTTCGGTAGGTGCGGTAGCCGTATCGACTTCCGACCCGAACGTGGTCTATGTCGGTATGGGCGAACATGCTCCACGTGGGGTTATGTCCTCCTACGGCGATGGGGTCTATAAATCGACCGATTCTGGGAAAACCTGGAAAAAAATGGGCCTCGAAAAAACCCAACATATTTCGCGAATCCAAATCCATCCTAAAAATCCTGATATTGTTTATGTCGCGGCACAGGGTGCTTTATATGGCCCAACGGAAGATCGAGGGGTTTATAAAAGTATTGATGGCGGTGTCACTTGGAAGAAAACTTTATTCAAAAATAATTTGAGCGGTGCAGTAGAACTTTCTATGGATGTCAATGCGCCCGATATCCTCTACGCTGCGCTTTGGCATCACGAACGCGACCCGAACGTCATGATCAGTGGCGGCGAAGGCAGCGGACTCTATAAATCAACAGATGCTGGCGAAACCTGGACGGAACTTACCGAAGGCCTTCCCGAAGAAAAAGGAAAAATGGCGATTGCCGTGAGTCCGGCAAATTCTAACAAAGTCTATGCACTGATAGAAAGTGATAGTAATCAAGATAAAGGTGGACTTTTTGTTTCGATGGATGCGGGCAAAACTTGGAGTATGGTGAGTGGCGATAATCGCTTGGTGCAACGGGCTTGGTATTATATCGAAGTCTTACCCGACCCCAACAACGAGAATATAGTCTATGTATTGAGTGCTCCTTTTTTACGTTCGATAGATGGTGGAAAGACTTGGGAGGTTATTGATGCCCCACATAGTGATTGCCATGATCTTTGGATCAACCCAGACGATTCGAACAATATGATTCTTGCCGACGATGGTGGAGTCGGTATAAGTCTTGATTTCGGAAAAAATTGGTCTACACAAGATATTATGCCAACCGCTCAGTTTTATCGTATCGATGTGGACAATCTTTTTCCGTACAATGTCTATGGCGGGCAACAGGACAATACCTCGGTGAAAATCGCAAGTCTTTCTTTAGAAAGTGGTGGGATCTCAGAACGTGATTGGAGTGCCTCGGCAGGAGGTGAAAGTGCGTTTTTGGCATTTGACCCCGATAATCCAAGATTTGTGATGGGCGGGGGATATTTAGGGTCACTGGAATTACTTGATACAAAATCGAAGTCCACTACCAAAGTGTTTACGGCACCGATCCAGTATTTGGGCCGCGATGCCCGTGACATGAAATATCTTTATAACTGGAACGCGCCGACCGTAAAGTCGATTCATGAACCCGACACATATTATCATTGCGCGCAATTAGTTCTTCGTACCCGTGATAAGGGACTTACCTGGGAAGAAGCCTCTCCCGACCTGACCCGCGACATCGATGAAAAACAGGGCAAAGGGGGCATACCATATACCAATGAGGCCGTAGGTGCCGAAAATTATGGTACGATTGCCTATTTGAAAGAATCACCACACGAAGCTGGAGTATTCTATACCGGAAGTGACGACGGTTTTGTACACATTACCAAAGACAATATGGAGACTTGGCAAAATATCACTCCCAAGAACTTGGGGGAAACCTTGGTCAATGCCATCGAAGTTTCTCCACATGATTCCGCTACCGTTTATATTGCCACGACCAAGTATAAATTCAATGACCATACGCCGGCCTTCTATAAAAGCACTGATTATGGCAAGACATGGACGAATATTAGCTCTGGAATTCCGGTGGGTGCCTATACCAGAGTGGTTCGGGAGGACGAAAACCGAAAAGATTTGCTGTTTGCAGGTACCGAAAAAGGAATTTATCTTTCGTGGAACGGTGGAACATCATGGGAGCCCTTTCAGTTGAATCTGCCGACCGCACCTATAACCGATTTAAAGGTACATCGGGGCAATCTAATCGTTGCGACTTCAGGCCGTTCATTTTGGATATTGGACGATTTAGCTACATTACACCAATACGATCCGGCCAAAAAGGAAGCTAAGATCTATAAACCGACCAAGACCTATAATGGCTCGTGGTACAGTCGAATGAGCGGTAATATCGATGAGTTCGATGGTAGTACCGATTTCGTAGGAGTCAATCCCGCAAGTGGAATGGTACTTTATTACGAACTTCCAAAAGGTTTGGATTCGATACCCGTTTCCATGGAAATAAAGGATGCCAAAGGGAATTTGGTACGTAACTTTTCCTCTGAAAAGGATAAAGACTACAAACCGCACAATGGCGGAGGGCCACCGCCTGCACCGACAATTCCGAAAAAAGAAGGACTCAACCGATTCGTGTGGGATATGAAGACCGATTTGCTTCCGGGCATTCCCGGCGTTTATATGGAAGCTGGGTTTAGAGGGCATGTCGTTGCTCCCGGGGAGTACACCGTAACCATAAAGGCCGATGATAAAACGGTCAGTACCAAAGGTGTCATCATACCCAACCCGCTGTTCGAAACCAAAGAAGGGCAATATGAAGAATACCACGGTTTTATGAACGAATTGGAGGCGAACTTGACCGACATGCACAATACCGTAAATTCCCTTTTCGAAGCCCAAGGGCAGCTCAAAGAGGTTTTGAAGACCTTGGATAATGCTTCCCTGAAAGCTGAAGGTCAAAAACTGCTCGACCAAATGGATGCCTGGGACAAGGATATGGTGCAGCGAAAATCAAAGGCCTATGATGACGTGGAAAACTTCCCCAATAAATTTACCGCCGAATATCTTTTCTTGATAGATGCTACGAACAGCAGCATTCCGAGGGTTAACAAATCGTCGCGCGATCGTAAAGCCGAATTGGATTTGCAATGGAAAGGCTTGAAATCAAAAGCGGATGCGTTACAAAATACCGTAATCCCTGATTTCAACAAAAGATTATGGGAAGCCGGTATCGGGGCGATACGGATTTGAAGTTTATAAATACTACTGTCACTTCGTGCGGAGTCGAGAAGCTTAGGAACATAGGTTTCGACTCCGCTCGACCTGACATTATAAAATGTTTCCGGTTTCGTAACTTTGAACTTGAAACAAGAAACTTGAAACTCTTTGTACAACTATATCAAAGCCCTCCACCTTATTTTCGTCGTGACCTGGTTCGCGGGGCTTTTCTATATTCCTAGGTTGTTCATTTATCATATCGAGGCCTCCCAAAAAGAATCTCCTGAAAAAGAGATCTTGACGACTCAATTAAAATTGATGACGAAACGGCTATGGTACATCATCACATGGCCTTCCGCAATTTTGTGCACCCTATTTGCTATTTGGTTGTTGGTGCTCATGCCCGAATGGTTACAACAACCTTGGATGCACGTAAAGTTGGCCTTCGTCGTGCTTTTGATAGTTTATCATATAAGAAATCATATCATTTTCAAACAATTGCAGCGCAATGAGGTAAATTACACCTCCAACTATATGCGTGTTTGGAACGAAGTGGCCACCATAGTTTTGTTCGCCATCGTTTTTTTGGTCATCCTAAAAAGTGCCGTCAACTGGATTTTCGGTGTTGCAGGAATAATCGTTTTAGGCATTCTGCTGATGCTCGGCATCAAACTTTACAAAAGGGTTCGTGAGAAAAACCCCGAAGCTTGAAAAGTTTGCAGTTGTAGTATATAGTTTTGACTCCGTAAATATAAGTTCATCCTTAAAACCCGGCACACTTTTTAAATTTTGTTAACTGCCGACTACCCACTACTGAGAACTGCCACTGCCCTCTGTAAGATGGCGTGATATTTGCTACCTTTAACACGAAAAACCAAGACACTTGTTCAAAAAGTTATCTCTTAGATTTCGCATATTCTTTGCCATGATCTTGTTGGTGCTGATATCTTCTGTCTTGATATCGGGTATTGCGGTCTATCAATATCGTGAGCAACTACGAGATTATCATGAAGATCGTATGGAGCGCAAAGAAGAACAGATTCGACAAAGTATTGATTATACCTTGCGTAAAACTACCTATCCGCCGACGACAGAAAATTTAGGGCTGATTTTTAGGAACGAGATTTATGAAATTGCCGATGTACAGAACAAGAATTTCAACATTTATGACTTAGAAGGTCAACTTATTAAAAGCTCAAGACCTAAATTCGAAAACGACTCTATTTCCAATTGTTTGGATGCCGAGGTTTTGAATTATCTACAGGGTAGTGCCGACAAGCGCTATGTAGAGGAAAAATCAGCTGCGGGAGATCGGTATCAATCTTCATATTCGTACATCACCGACAGAAAGTTCAAAACGATAGGTATCTTGAATATGCCTTATTTTGAGGACAATACCTTCAATGACATGGAACTCCGAGAATTTTTGGCAAGATTGGGCGGAGTGTATTTTATTATGTTGCTTATTGCAATCGGACTGGCCTATTTTATCTCGAAATACATTACACGATCCTTGCAAACGGTTTCCGATATGATGAGCAAGACCGATTTTACCAGGAGAAACGAGAAAATCTTTATCGAAGAGCCCAGCGAAGAAATTGCAAAACTCGTAGACTCTTATAATGCCATGATCGACGAACTTGAGAAAAGTGCAGTAAAACTAGCGCGTAGTGAACGAGAACAGGCGTGGCGTGAGATGGCCAAACAAGTGGCGCACGAGATTAAAAATCCGTTGACCCCCATGCGGTTGAGCGTGCAAAGTTTTCAACGTAAGTTCGACCCTAAAGATCCCGATATCGAAAAAAAGGTCTCCGAATATTCAAAAACATTGATTCAACAAATCGATACGATGAGTAGTATCGCCTCTGCATTCTCAAATTTTGCCGAGATGCCCGCCCAGCAGAATGAAACATTGAACGTGGTGAAAATCGTAAAATTGGCCCTAGATATTTTCAATGAGGATTATATCCATTTTATTTCCGAGGAGGAAGAAATCATTGCGAAGTTAGATCGCACACAGTTAATACGTGTGGTTACCAATTTGGTGAAGAATGCGATTCAGGCAGTTCCTGAAGTTGAATCGCCGCGAATATTGATATCTGTAACAGCGGAAGAGAACATGGTGAAAATTTCGGTGGCCGACAATGGTATTGGAATATCCGACGATTTCAAGGAAAAGATTTTTGAGCCTAAATTCACCACGAAGTCCAGTGGAATGGGCCTTGGTCTAGGCATGGTCAAGAATATAGTGGAAACGTATAAGGGAAGTATTGACTTTACTTCCCAGCCCGGCAAGGGCACAGTGTTCACTGTCAAATTCCCGAAGGGAGAGTTGATGAAGGCCGTATAGTTTACTAATCGAATTGTAAGAGTTATGAAATTCAATAATCTATTAATTACCGAAAAATCGGAATTGGCAATAATTACCATAAATCGGCCAAATAAACTGAACGCCTTAAATCGGGAAACTATTCAAGAGTTGCACGATGCCTTCAAATTGCTTGACAAAGACAAGAAAGTCAAGGTAATCATTGTTACGGGTAGTGGTGAAAAGGCGTTCGTAGCCGGTGCCGATATTGCTGAGTTTGCCGATTTTTCGGTAAAGGAAGGTGGAAAACTGGCTAAACAAGGCCAATTGCTTTTGTTCGATTTTGTGGAAAACCTTACCACCCCAGTAATTGCGGCGGTAAATGGTTTTGCCTTGGGAGGCGGACTCGAACTGGCCATGGCCTGTCATTTTCGATTGGCCAGCGATACTGCAAAAATGGGACTTCCCGAGGTATCTTTAGGTGTCATTCCAGGGTATGGCGGTACACAGCGGTTACCGCAATTAATCGGTAAGGGTCGGGCCATGGAACTTATCATGACGGCTGGAATGATAGATGCTGAAAAGGCCAAGGAATATGGTTTGGTGAACCATGTCGTATCCCAAGAGGAACTTTTGCCCTTATGCGAAAAGATAGCAGCGAGAATTGCCAATAATTCCCCCATGGCGATTAGTAATGCAATAAAAGCGGTAAATGCGGGTTTTAAACATAGTAACGACGGATTTGCTACTGAAATAGAAGCTTTCGGAACTTGCTTTGGAACATCTGATTTTAAAGAAGGAACTACGGCCTTTCTTGAAAAACGAAAAGCTATGTTTCCCGGCAAGTAGCACGTCCCCAAACAACCTACTTATGAACCTGCGAAAAAGTCTGACCACACTTTTTTTCCTAGGGGCTTTTATAGCCCCAAAAGCCCAGGAAATACCAGTTAAACATACGCTTGGAGAAAAATATAACGACAGGTATAAATACTCGAACCTGTTGACAATTTCCGATAACGAAGAGGGGGGTACCGTATTGGTGCGCGCCTATTTTACGGGAATGATACTGAGACCAAAGGGATATTTTATAGAGACCTATGATGACAATCTACAGTTGGTTTCGGAATACAATTACAAGCTGAAAAATGCGAATTTCGTGGACGGCTATGTAAGAAACGGACAAATTTACCTGCTTTTCTTAGATTATAACTACGATTCGCTTTCATATGAATATATCGTACACCGCAGTCCGATGGACGAGATAAATTTTACTACCGAGACCATTCTTTCGATACCTTCCGATGAGGTACGCGAACCTTTGGACAGAAATTACTACAATCGCAATTTTACTTCTGGGTTTACGACTTCGGTTTTATTCGATGATGCGAAATCTGCTTTTGTAATCAGTGCGCATTTCAAAAAAGGAAAGAATAATCAACACTTTATCTATCTGTTCAATTCAAGTCTAAAAAAGGTGATTACCCACGATTTTTCGGCCGAGGTTGAAGAAAAGAATTATTCCTTTGAAAATATTGCCTTTTCCAAAGACCTTCAGAAAGCTTACATCGTCGGAAAAGCATACTTCAAGAAAAAGCGTTTTCAAGCGACCGAGCGTAAATTTCAGTACGAAATGATTCAAATTTCCAATAACGGAGCCAAAATACAGACGTTCGACGACCCCGGAAAATATTCTGAGGCGCTGAAACCGGTTTTTGCCGGCGACAAACTATTATGTCTTGGATTCTATGCGGATAGAAAGGATAATCGCTACAACGGTCTTTCGTATTTTGAGCTCGACCCGAACAGTTTGACCATAAAATCCAAAAAGTACAACCCGTTCTCCGCCCAATTCATGATGGATAAGTTCGGTCGTGAAGATGATAAGGAAATCAAGAACCTTGTCTTTAAAAATGTTGCGGTAACGGATGATGGCTCTATTCTTTACAATGCCGAAGAATATTTTGTCACCACAAGTGTACAGTCCAATTCAAGCGGAGGTAGGGTCAAAGTAGAGCGTTTTCACCACAACGATATTGTCAGCGCCAAGTTGAATGCGTCCGGTGATGTGGCTTGGATACGGAACATCAATAAGGCCGAGGTGACCCAGGGCGATGGTGCCTATGCTTCTTATAGTTCGATCAGTAAAGATGGTAAAACCTATTTTTTTATAAGTACCGCGTCAGAGAATCCACAATTAATGAGTGGTCAGCGCTTGCTTTTTAAACAAGGGTTGAGCCGTAATCGAAATGTTTTTGTGATACAGTTGGACAAGGCAGGAAAAATCAGCTTTGAAAAACTCATCGATGATAAAGATGCAAGATTACCCTTAATGGTTTCGACGCCTTTGATCAACGATGCTAATGACAACCTACTGTTTTATGCCAAAAGAGGCACAAAAAAACAGCTGGTACGCGTCGCAATTCAATAATATATTCCTTCACACAAAAACGTATCGAACAGACTATTTGGTCTGTTTGATTGTTTATCAGAAGAAAATTGATGTTGACAACTCTGGATGTAATATTGATTTATATCGATAAAATTCAGTGCCACGTTGGTCTTTACGCTATAAAAAAGATCTACAAACCAATTAGTTTGTAAAAAGGAATAAATTGCTTTCCAGAAATAATCAAAGTATATTATTTACCGTCTTTTCTTTAACATAAAGAATATATTGAATTATGGAAATATTACATAAATTTGGAATAAATCCATTAATTGAAAAAACAAGAATTTCGTAAAGGAAGAGGAGCTCAGCAGAACACGCCTAATCGTTTTTTGGAGCATATCTACGAGACCCGGGATGATTTTTTAGAATTCTGTCGTGTCGATGGGGAGGAAGCCGATAACAACAGAACACAATACATTCCTATTTACCCCAAGACCATTGTAAACAAGGTGAAGAGTCCTGATGTGGGGATGATGTATTCCATGAATCCATATCAGGGTTGCGAACATGGGTGCATCTATTGCTATGCCAGAAACACCCATGAATTTTGGGGCTATAGTGCCGGATTGGACTTTGAACGTAAAATCCTGATTAAAAAAGACGCTCCGAAACTGTTAGAACAAAAATTAAAAAGCAAAAACTGGAAGGCCTGCACCATAGTACTTTCCGGAAATACAGATTGCTACCAACCTGCCGAGAAGAAATTCAAGATTACGAGGGACTGTCTGAAAGTATTTTTGAAATACAAGCATCCCGTAGGAATGATTACCAAAAATGCCCTGATTTTACGAGATCTCGATATCCTGAAAGAATTGGCTAAAGATGGTTTGGTTGGCGTCAATGTTTCGGTGACTTCTTTATCTGAGGAAACAAGGCGCATTTTGGAACCCAGAACTGCGACCATAAAGAGACGGTTGCAAACGATTAAAATACTTTCTGAGTACAAAATTCCCGTAAATGCGATGTTGGCCCCTATCATTCCGGGTATAAATAGCCATGAAATTATGAACTTGGCCAAGGCCGTTTCTGAACATGGGGCCTCTTCTTTCGCTTTTACGGTAGTACGTCTCAACGGCGCCATCGGAGGAATATTTACCGATTGGATAAAAAAAACCATGCCCGATAGGGCCGATAAGGTATTGCGCCAAATCGAGGCCTGCCATGGCGGAAGTTTAAATGATAGCCGATTCGGTATCAGAAGTCGGGGCGAGGGCAAGATAGCCACTCAAATCCATGACCTTGTTCGTTTGGCAAGACACACCTATTTTAAGAATAAATCTTTTCCTAAATTGAATACTGAATTGCATGAACAGTATAAAGATGGGCAAATGCGCTTATTTTGATGGCGTCTTCTAATTCATTCTTCTTACTCTTGTGCATTCCACTCCTTATAAAATTGCTCCAAATAATCTAGCATGAATTGATGTCGTTCCTCTGCCAGTTTTTTACCGGTTTCGGTGTTCATTTTGTCTTTTAGCAATAAAAGCTTTTCATAGAAATGGTTAATGGTCGGAGCATTCGACTTTTTGTATTCCGCTTTGGTCAGATTTAGTTTTGGGGGAATATTAGGATTATGGATTTCCCGATTTTTGAATCCACCAAAATTAAAGGCCCTGGCAATTCCTATTGCTCCAATGGCATCGAGACGGTCGGCATCTTGAACGACCTGTAATGCTAAAGAACTGAATTTTGATTTTTGATTTTTTTCAAAACTGTTTTTAAAGGATATGTTCTCGATAATCTTCACGACATGTTGCACTACTTTTTTATCTACTGGAAGTGAACTTAGAAATTGTCGTGCCAATTTTGGCCCTACGGTTTCATCTCCTCCATTAAATTTCGCATCTGCGATGTCATGTAACAGCGCAGCAAGGCTGACGGTCAAGATATGAACGTCTTCATCTTTTGCGATAAGTAACGAATTTCTGAAGACCCTTTGAATGTGAAACCAGTCATGTCCGCCTTCTGCCCCTTGCAGTGTTTCTTTGACAAAAGTTATGGTCTCTTCGACGATTTGTGTATCGGTCATGGTTCGATTTTAATCCCTGAATTTACTAAAGCTTCCGTACGTGCGACCATATCATCTAGGTTTCCCGATATTTCGATAGGGCGATGTACTTCGAAAGTTAAATGGTTTCCGATTCCGTAGGGGAATTTTCCATACTTCAACATTTCCCATGAATTGTTGATACTCATGGGAACGACAAGTGCCGAGGGAGCATTTTTCATTAACATTTTGAATCCGGTTGGTTGAAATTTTTTCGGACGCCCGGTGCGACTTCGGGTGCCCTCTGGAAAAATAACAGCACTTCGGTTATTTTGTTCGATATACTTTCCCAGTTTTGAGATTTGCGCCAGGGCCTGTTTGCTATCCTTCCTATCGATCAATGCCGAACCGCCATGTCTAAGATTGTAAGAAACACTGGGAATGCCTTTTCCCAATTCGATCTTACTCACGAATTTCGGATGATGTTTTCGCATATACCAGATAATCGGTGGAATATCGTGCATACTCTGATGGTTGGGAACAATGATCAGCGGCCGATTTGTTGGAATGTCATGCGGGTTATCAAAAGTATATGTCGTGCCGAGTGCATGTGTGCAGCGCATCAAGCAGAGGTTCAAGAGCGCCACACTTTTTCCGTGGGCTGAATATCCAAAAATATTAAAGCATACCCATTGAATGGGATGGAACACTGCCAAGCACAACCCGAAAAAAATCAAATAGGTAACCGTAAGTGGATAAGCCAAGAGTTTCCGCATACTGCAAAAATAAAAAACCGTCAGCCAGATGGCGGACGGTTCTCGATATTTTTTATTCCTTGGCTTAGGG
>CAYGPR010000061.1:0-23061 GCA_964351985.1 uncultured Maribacter sp.
GAAAAAAGATATCGAAATACCCATTGCCAAAGAGGTCCATATCGCTATCGTAAAGGAGTGGAACGAAGATTTTCTCTCCAAAGACTGGAATGCCTATGTGCTAAACAACAGACCAGACCAAATCGATATGGTCCTGGTCGTTTCAAAAGGTTTCGACGAAGAGAGAAAAACATCTACCATGCGTCACGGAATTGGAACGATAGCCGCAAAATCGTATGAAAAGATTGAATTATTGCAAGAAGATGTGCTGGCGCTAAACAATGAGTTCTTCCTCACTTTTTTTGCCGAAGGTAAATTGTACGAAAAGCGTTTTATGTTTACGAAAAACACGGTGATAGAGCAAAATCTTGTGCACCTTCCCTTAATCGATAAGGAAGGTATTATGGCCTCATAAAAAAATCTTATCTCAAAGAAAAACCCTTTGCCGCCCACCACGGATGCATTTCAATTACCAAACGACCAGTTTTTACCATCGGATCCATTTTGGCAAGACTGTCGGCCATTTCAAAAGTCTGAGTGTTATAAATCGTGATACCTCTAATATCACCATCATCCCCAAAAGGGCCGGAGATATCGGCATGGCCTTCTTCATACATTCTACCTAAATGCGCCATGTGCAACGCTTGTAAACTATCAGCTTCCTTATTGTTTTGAGAGCGATTGGGGCCGCTTTTTAAAAATGCGATAAAGTACTTTTGCATCAATACGGTATCCTTGGTTTCCTCATCGATATAATCGAAAATCTCGAAACCTTTTGCCGTGAATTCTTCCTTACGTTCTTTTGCAGTTTTTACCTTTTCCGTTTCTTCCTTTAGAACAAAGGTATTTTCTTCCTTGTCTTTGACCTCATCTTTACAGGATACTACGGCCAGACATAGCATCAAACAAATGATTGATTTCATTTTTTCCAGATTTTATAGGGTTGTTTACTTAATTGTGAATTATAATATTTGACATCTCCGGTAACCTCTTTTTCCAACCAATCTGGTCTTTCGAAAATTTCTTTTTCATCTGTTAATTCGACTTCGGCAATAATCAGTCCATGGTTGTCTCCATGAAATTCATCCACTTCTAGAATATGGTTTCCAAGAGGAATTTTGAACCTGGTTTTTTCAATAATTCCTTCTTCGCATAGTTCAAGAAGGTTCTCTGCGTCTTCCACCGAAATTTCCGTTTCCCATTCAAAACGTGATGTTCCTGAAACATTCGACTTTCCTTTTATCGTCAAGTACCCGAAACCTCCTGAAATACGTACTCTGACCGTTCTTTCTTTATGGGTGTTAAGAAAACCTTGAACGATTCGCTCTTTGGCTATGGCTTCTTTGCGATAACCGTTCGAGGTTACCAAAAATTTGCGTTCAATTTCAATCACGACGTACAAGGTTTTTGATTTCGTCTGAAGGAATACGTAAATCCGTATACTCGTTGTTGGCCAACCAAACCATAGCTTTAGCTATGGTTTCCGGATGAATGGACCGATATTTCTCCAAAGGCCCCACCAACACCAAATTGGCTACTTTCATCAACTGTTTGAAGATCCACTCGCCTGTTCGCATCTCTTCACGTTTTCCTCCTATCAGAGAAGGTTGCAAAATATGAATTTTCGGTATTTTTGACTCCAATATGGCCTCTTCCATTTGTCCTTTTATCCTATTATAAAATAACGGACTTTTGGCATTGGCGCCAAGCGCGGAAATTACGATAAAAGTCGAAATTTCATTTTCGTTTGCTATCTGAGCGGCATTTTTAGGAATACCGTAATCTATTTTTTTATAGAATTCTTTATCAGGGGTTTTCGATTTTGTCGTGCCGATAGAGCAGAATACCTCATCACCATTAAAACTATTCTTGAATTGCTCTAAACTTAACATATCGCCTATATGCTCCTCGATTTTAGGATGGGATATCCCTACCGAACTTCTTGAGAACAATTTTATCTCGGCATAGCGTTCATCTTTCAATAAAAGCTCGAGCAGTTTTCCACCCGAGAGCCCTGTCGCTCCTAATAGTATCGCTGACTTTCCTTCTGCCTTCATACAACTAAATATAACTTAATTTTATAGCATGTCAAATGATTTGCCTTTACGAAAAATTATCCACGTCGATATGGATGCGTTTTATGCTTCCGTAGAGCAAATGGACAATCCTGAGCTAAAGGGAAAACCCATTGCCGTAGGCGGAAGTTCTAAAAGGGGCGTAGTGGCCGCGGCCAGTTATGAGGCGAGAAAATTCGGGGTACGCAGTGCCATGAGTAGTGTAATTGCCCAAAGAAATTGTCCGGATTTGATTTTTGTGAAGGCCCGTTTCGACCGGTATAAGGAAATTTCGAAAAAGATTCGCTCCATTTTTCACGATTATACCGATCTTGTCGAACCACTTTCTTTGGACGAAGCCTACCTCGATGTCACGGTCAATAAAAAAGGAAATCCGTCGGCTACTTTAATCGCAAAGGAAATACGACAACGTATTTTTTACGAGGTCGGATTGGCCGCTTCGGCAGGAATCTCAATCAATAAATTCATAGCCAAGGTCGCCAGCGACATCAATAAACCCAACGGACAGAAGACCGTAAACCCCGAAGAGGTTTTGCAATTTCTGGAAGATTTGGAAATCCGGAAATTCTACGGGGTAGGCAAAGTGACCGCCGAAAAAATGTACAAACTCGGAATTTTTACCGGCAAGGATCTCAAAGAAAAGTCCGAAGAATTTTTGGCGGAGAAATTTGGGAAGAGCGGCCCGTATTATTATCATGTGGTGCGCGGCATTCACAACAGCGCCGTAAAACCACATCGCATTCCCAAATCGGTCGGTGCCGAACGTACCTTTAGCGAAAACCTAAGTAGTGAGATTTTTATGTTGGAACGTTTGGAACATATTGCCGAAGAATTGGAGCGGCGCCTGACCAAATCTAAAATCGCGGGGAAGACTATAACCTTAAAAATAAAATACAGCGATTTCACGTTGAATACCCGAAGTAAAACACTACCCTATTTTATTGCCGATAAGGCACTTATACTCGAAACTGCAAAAGAATTGCTCTATCAAGAAGAATTGCAAAATTCTGTACGACTACTCGGAATCTCATTGGCGAACCTCAATACGGAGGACAAAAAGAAAACCGAAACTAAAGAAGAATCGGTCTTGGTACAGTTGCGGTTTGATTTTTAAAGGAGAATATTAAGGATCAAAATACTAAAAGGCGCGCTTTCGCGTTCCCATTTTTAGAACCAACTATACTTACGGCCTGGCCGTACCTTTATGAAAATTCCATACTGCTTTGTCATTGTTGTTCCTGATTATAAAAAGTGGTATTTCATTACTCTCATTTTCTTTTCAATTCTCTCAAATGTAGCGAAAGCCCAAGAAAATTATACCATTAGTGGTACCGTCACAGATGCCTCAAATGGCGAGGAATTGATTGGTGCGAGCGTTTGGATTTCTGAACTGAACAAAGGTGGCACTACCAATGAGTATGGTTTTTATTCCATTACCATACCACAAGGCGATTATACGCTGAATATAAGCTACGTAGGGTATACAACTAATATAAAAGAGCTATACCTTACCGAAAGTATACGTTTAAATGAAGAGTTGGTGCCTGAATCCACATCCTTAGATGAGGTAATAGTGACCTCTAAACGAAAAGATGTAAACTTAAAATCTACACAGATGGGCGTCAATGAGATGGACATGAAAGAAATTGCGTTGATACCAATTCTTTTTGGAGAAAAAGACGTGCTAAAGACCATACAATTATTACCCGGCATAAAAGCCAACGAAGTAGGTGGTGGTTTCTTTGTACGCGGTGGTAGTGCAGATCAAAACCTCATTTTGTTGGATGAAGCTCCCGTTTACAATGCTTCGCATTTATTGGGTTTTTTCTCGGTATTCAATTCAGATGCCATAAAAGATCTGACCATTTATAAAGGGCATATTCCTGCTGAATATGGTGGCAGGGCCTCTTCCGTTCTTGATATTCAAATGAACAACGGTAACAATAAAAAATTTACTGCTTCTGGAGGGATCGGTTCCATCGCTTCGCGGTTGACCCTTGAAGCCCCAATCGTTAAGGACAAGGGTTCTTTCATCGTCTCGGGCCGAAGAACTTATTTCGACTTATTCCTGAAACTTTCTAACGATGAAGATGTTAGAAATACCGTGCTATATTTTTATGACTTAAATGCCAAGGCCAACTATCAATTGGGTAAAAAAGACAGGGTTTTCGTGTCAGGTTATTTTGGAAGGGACAAGTTTGGTTTTGGCGACGATTTTGGCTTCGATTGGGGAAATACAACGGCAACCGCGCGTTGGAACCATCTCTTTAACGATCGTTTGTTCTTGAATACCACGGCACTTTTCAGCGATTACAATTACAATGTGGAAATCGGCGGAGATGAGGGCGAGAACAATGGGTTTAATATCACTTCCGCAATCAAGGATATCAGTCTGAAACAAGATTTTAAATATTACATAAACCCATCGAATACCTTAAAATTCGGTTGGAACGGTATTTACCATACGTTTATCCCTGGGGAGATAAGTCCGGATGCAAACTCCATTGTCAACGCAACGGTACTTCAGGAAAAATATGCTTGGGAAGCGGCCGCCTATATTTCGGATGAAAAGGAAATCACGGAAAAATTGAGCGCGAACTTCGGACTACGTTATTCGTGGTTCGGCCAAGTAGGCCCCGGAGATATCTTTACTTATGATGCCGACGGCGATGTCGCCACTACTGAAACCTTCGATGATGGCGAACTGGTCAAGACTTATGGAGGACTAGAGCCTAGGATTGGTTTGACCTATTTGCTTTCCGATGAAAGCTCAATGAAAGCTTCCTATGGCCGCAACCGCCAGTACCTTCATTTGGTTTCCAATTCCACAAGTGGTACGCCAATAGACCTGTGGATTCCTAGTAGCAACAATGTAAAACCGCAAATCGCCGATCAATATGCACTTGGATATTACCGGAATTTTAAGGAAGATACATTTGAGGCTTCCGCTGAAATATATTATAAGGATATGCAGAACCAAGTGGATTACCGTACCGGTGCCGAGTTGGTTTTTAATGAAAATGTGGAATCGCAACTATTGTTCGGCAGAGGTTGGTCATACGGTGCTGAATTCTATATCAAGAAAAATATTGGTAAGCTAACGGGTTGGCTAAGCTATACTTGGTCAAAAACAGAGCGAAAATTTGACGGTATCGATAACGGCAGTCCATATCCCGCGACCTGGGACCGGACCCATGATCTTTCGCTTGTGGGCATTTATAAATTGAACCCGAAATGGACATTTTCCGGCACTTTCGTTTACCGCACCGGCAATGCGATTACTTACCCCGTCGGCAAATATGAAATAGACGATGAGATCATCAATTTATACAGCACCCGAAATGCTGATCGATTTCCTGCCTTTCATCGATTAGATATAGGGGCTACCTATTTAATTAAGAAGACCAAGCGTTGGGAGATCAGTGCAACCTACTCCCTTTATAATGCCTATGGAAGGAAAAATGCGTTTCAGATTAATTTTCAGGAGGCTGAAAATGACCCAACTAGAACGGAAGCCGTTAAACTATCGCTTTTCAGCTTTTACCCAGCGGCTTCTTGGAATTTTAAGTTTAAATAAGATGGGGGAGGTTTTTAAATATATACTGTTTGCTTGCATCGTTGGTCTTTCTTCTTGTGAGGAAGTGATCGAGCTTGATTTGAATACCACGGCACCGCAAGTGGTCATCGAAGGTTTTGTGACCGATGAAGAAGGGCCATACAAAATACAGATAAGTAAGACTGTCGATTTTTACGACCTCAATTCGTTTCCGCCCCAAGAAAATGCACAGGTAAAAATCTCTGATAATCTGGGGAATGAAGAACTCCTTATTGAAACAAGCCCCGGTATTTATGAAACATCGACCTTGCAGGGAGAACGTGGAGCTACTTACGATTTGGAGGTGCTTCTGGATGGTGTCAGCTATACCGCAACCAGCAGAATGCCCGAAAACCGGATTGCATTGGATACCATTACAGTGGATTTTTTTGAAGAATCGATTTTTTATAACGAGGGGTACTATGCCACCGCATATTTTAGTGACCCACCCGATATCAATAATTATTACCGACTTCAAGTTTTGGTCAACGGGGAAGTGTACATTTTTACATTCGAAAATGAAGATGGGGAGATAGAGGAAAGCGATGAGGACATTAATTTCTGGTTGGCGAACGATAAATTCACGGACGGAAACCTTCAAGACTATGAATTTCCGCATACCTTGAAAGTAGGCGATACTTTGGATGTTACCCTGCAACAATTGGACTGTGCTACCTTTGATTACTACCGTAGTTTGGTCGATGTAATCTATGGTGGCGGTATAGCGCCATCAAATCCTATTTCAAATATGCAAAATGGCGCGTTGGGATATTTTGGTGCTTTTTCTGTTACCAAAAGGACCATTGTGGTACAGGAGTAATTTTGGGGCATGCTCGCTCATTGATTTAAAAAAAGCCTACAAAAAAACACGCAAAACCAACAAAGCACTTGATCTATTTTTCATTCTTTCATGCCATATTTATAGCCAATACGTAAATGAATATTGTAAATGAGGTCGGGGCCCACACGCTCAATTTCTTTAAACGTTCTTGTACCCAAACCGAACGCTTCTATTAGGTCAACACCAAAACCAGCTCCAAGTTCAAAATTCCAACGGTAACTGATATTACGGCGTATACCCCATGTGGGAATAAGAAAAATCCCTCCATTGGGCTCTATTGCATCGAAGGTTAGAGGTTTATCGCTATTGCCTTTAGGCGAATATGCTAAAATTTTAGGGTAATATTTAAATGGGAATGAAACGTAATTACCGCTGTTGTGAAAGGTATTATTGCTATTGCCTTGCCTTTTTCCGGAGTTATAGTACAAACGGGGCTCTAATGAGACTACTGGTTGAAAAACCGGATAAAAATAATTATACTTACCCGTAACTTCCGACCTATATTGAACTCTTTCATATGCCGGAGCTTCATAACCAATTTCAGTCCGAAACGCCCAATTTTTAGCCAATTTCGATTCATTATACCACCATATGCCCAATACTCCAGTTTGTATACCATTGATAGATTTATCTACAACTTGTGCCTTTGTGTTTACTATCGTAAAAGCAAGAAAAGCCAAAACGAGAATTGTTCTGATATTTGAAGGGGTTTTCATGTCGGTGGGCCTATGATGGTAAACGAAAAATTTGTATTTTACGTATTTAACCGACATAAAAATTCCCGCAAACCGGCCGGTTTACAGGGCTATTTGATTTTTAGATTCTACTGTTGATATAGTTTACAGATAAATGTAAATCAAAACTACATAGCTTTCATAGAAGCCAAAGTGGCAGACCAAATTATAACCGACGAAATAAAAATTCCAATGGTATTGGCCCAAAAAGCTTTTTGCTTCTCAATTTTAAAGAGATAGGCCGCTATGCTTCCCGCATAAACGCCAGTACCCGGCAATGGAATCATTACGAATATCATGAGCCCTAGAAACCCGAATTTTTTTATTTTATCCCCTGAACCGGTCTTTGCCCGACGTGCCACAAAAAGGGCCGATTTTTTGTAAAAACGCCATTTCGTGAAATAGTGGTTGATTTTCTCAAGAAAGAACATCATCATCGGAAAAACCAGCACATTGGCCAAAAAGCAGAAAACAAATACCCAATAGATATTCAGCCCCTTGAGCATACCGTACGGAATGCCCACTTTTGCTTCGCCAAAAGGCGATAAGCTCCAAAGAACGGCTATAATGAAATCTATGATCAAGACCTTTTATTTTAGGGTGCTAAGCTAACGATCATATCGATCATACCGTATGCCTTGACTCTTAAAAAAGAATTAAAAATTCGCAAAAAAAAATCCTGATTGTTCAATATCAGGATTGATCTGGAATTCTATAAAAAGTTCGGGTTAAAAACTACAAGTCTCAATTTCGGTAACCCTTAAGGTGTTAACCATTCCTTTGTCCTTTATTGGCATCGCCGCAAGGCTGATCAACATATCACCCACATCGAGGAATCCCTTTTTACAGGCGATAGCGTTAACATCTTCGATAGTTTCGTCCGTGGAAACATATTTATCATAATAGAAAGCCTTTACTCCCCATAATAAATTCAATTGGGTCAAAATTCTTCTATTCGAGGTAAATACCAAAATATGTGCACTAGGTCGCCAGGCCGAAATTTGAAATGCCGTATACCCGCTATTGGTCAAAGTAGAAATCGCTTTCGCTTTAATTTCATTGGCCATAAATGCTGCATGATAACAAATAGATTTAGTAATGTATCTTTTCGTTCGAATGTGCGGTGGATCATGTGGAACCTGAATCAACTCGGAGCCCTCGACACTTTTTAAAATACTAGACATTTTTTCAATGACCTGAACAGGGTAATTACCTACTGAAGTCTCCCCGGAAAGCATTACGGCATCCGCACCGTCCATTACAGAGTTGGCCACATCGTTCACTTCTGCCCTTGTCGGGGTCAAGCTAGTAATCATGGTCTCCATCATCTGGGTAGCAATAATAACTGGAATACGTGCTTTTTTAGCACGTAATACCAATTGCTTTTGGATCAATGGAACTTCTTGGGCCGGAACCTCAACGCCCAAATCGCCACGGGCGACCATGAGTCCGTCGCAATAGGCAACGATCTTATCAATGTTTTCTACGGCTTCGGGTTTTTCAATTTTTGCTATGATCGGAATCTTATGTTCAGAATGTTCTTTGATGATATTCTGTAGATCGATAAGATCTTGACTGAAACGCACAAAGGAAAGTGCAATCCAATCCACGTCTTGTGAAACCGCAAAAATGGCATCTTTGATATCCTTTTCCGTAAGTGCCGGTAACGAAATATTCGTATTGGGTAGGTTCACCCCTTTTTTTGACTTTAAAGGCCCACCTTGAATCACTTTCGCCTTGACTTCGTTCTCGCCATTGGTAGTGACCACTTCGAACATTAATTTACCGTCGTCAAGTAGAATGCGTTCGCCAGGTTTCACATCTTTTGGAAAAGCGGTATAGTTCATGTAGACTTTTTCGGCAGTACCTTCGAAGGGTTTTCCGGTAACGAAGGTTATCTCGTCATCGGGAGACACGACAACTTCGCCCGCCATAACACCGACTCTTAGTTTCGGGCCTTGAAGATCAGCTAAAATGGAAACATTGGTCTCCATTTCTTCATTTAGCTCACGGATCATTTTGATCCTTTCGGCAACATCTTCATAATTGGCATGGGAAAAATTGATCCGAAAGACGTCAACACCAGCCTCTATCATATTCTTCAGCACATTTTTCTTACTCGTGGCGGGGCCTAGGGTAGCCACTATTTTGGTTTTCTTCTTTGTCGGCATTCATTAAAATATTAGGTGGTTCTTTGATTTTAGTTTTTCTACGTGTATTCTGTACGCGGTCAATACTTTGGGCATTTCCAATAGCTTCTTCACAATTTTATGGATGTGGTCCAATTCATCTTGCTCGATTTTCAATAGATAATCGACCTCTTTGTATTCAGGTAAAACATAATGTCTACTGTATGAAGGCTCATCAACGAAAAGATCTTCACCGGCAACATGCATTTTTTTAATACTACCGTTGGTAATCAACGTCCAATAGCTATCGTTTACAGCATCTCTCCACTCAAAAATAGGGAAGGTAGAGAACGGCGATAATTCCATATCTCTCGAACACCGGCTGAACCTAGCCTTCAAACCCTGATTTAAGGCATATACCAAGGCATGGTCTTCAAGGCTGCTATGAACGGCGATAATGGCAAAAGAATCTTCATAAAGGTCCTCGGTAATCCTGTGTATTGCTGCCATAAATCTGCAAAAACGTAAATGTAAAGATAGGATTAATAACGAATAAAGCCTAGTTCAGCCATTGGTTTTACTTAAAATCAGATAATGATAACGTTTTCGTAAATCAATTTCAATGATTCTATTTGTCCATCTTGTCCTGAAGTGCGAAAAAGGCACGTTTTGATGCCCGTTCCTCCGCTTTTTTCTTTGAAGTAGCGCGGGCTTTGGCAATTACAGTTCCATCTATGGAAAGCTTTACGGCAAAATGTTTTAGAGCATCATTGCCTGTATCCTCATAAACATTAAAGTCAAAGGTCTTTTTTTGTTTTTGACACCACTCGATGACCAAACTTTTATAGCTGATTACCTTTCCCTCTAATTGTTCAATGTCCACATAGGGTTCTATCACGCGCTCATTGATAAACTTTTCGCAATACTTATACCCACGATCTAGGTAAATCGCCCCAACCAAGGCCTCGAATACATTGCCGTGAATATTTTCCCCGAAGTGTGACTTAGGAATGCGGCTCTCGACGAACTTGATCAGATTCAGGTCTTTGCCCAATTCATTAAGATGTTCCCTACTTACGATCTTTGATCTCATTTTGGTAAGGTATCCCTCGTCACCTAGCGGTACAACGTCATAAATATGTCTTGATATGATCGTACCCAACATCGAATCTCCTAAAAACTCAAGGCGTTCGTAGTTCATGGGGTTTCCGTCCCTATCCTTTTTATTGGCCGAACGGTGTAGAAAAGCCTTTTTGTAGATTTTTAGTTTTTTTGGCTTGAACCCCAGTATTTTAGTCATCCCCAAAAAAAAATCCCCATCCTCTTTGGCATGGGAATTAAATAAATTAGATGGGAAACTCATTTTTCAATTAACTGATTTTCTTGAAAACCACGCAGGCATTGTGGCCGCCGAAACCAAAGGTATTGCTCAAGGCGACATTAACTACCCTTTTCTGGGGTTTGTTGAGCGTCAGGTTCAATTTAGGGTCAATATTTTCATCGACCGTAGTGTGATTTATAGTAGGCGGAACAATACCATGCTCCATGGCCAATATCGACGCAATGGCTTCAATGGCACCCGCGGCACCCAAAAGGTGACCTGTCATTGATTTTGTAGAATTGATATTTATGTTCGGCGCATGTTCTCCAAAAACCTCGGAGATAGCTTTCAATTCGGCAACATCACCTAATGGAGTAGAAGTACCGTGCGTGTTTATGGCGTCTACATCTTCTGGTTTTAGCCCTGCATCATCCAAACAATTCTGCATCACACGTACCACACCTATTCCTTCAGGGTGCGGGGCCGTCATGTGATAGGCATCACTCGATAGGCCTCCACCGACAACTTCGGCATAGATTTTTGCACCCCTAGCTTTGGCATGCTCGTATTCTTCTAGTATCAAGGCCCCTGCACCTTCGCCTAGAACAAATCCATCTCGGGTAGCATCGAAAGGTCTTGACGCTGTTTCGGGACTCTCATTTCGAGTCGAAAGGGCGTGCATCGCGCCGAAACCGCCCATTCCGGCAATGGTAACCGCAGCTTCACTTCCACCCGTAACAATAACATCACAATAGCCCAATCGTATATAGTTTAGGGCATCGATCATGGCATTTG
Organism: uncultured Maribacter sp.; assembly: GCA_964351985.1. Classification (GTDB taxonomy): domain Bacteria; phylum Bacteroidota; class Bacteroidia; order Flavobacteriales; family Flavobacteriaceae; genus Meishania. The sequence goes on from CAYGPR010000061.1 coordinate 11,470, forward strand.
CCGAAGAGGCACAAGCCGAAACCGTAGTATAGTTCGGCCCCATGAAGCCATGTTTGATAGAAATATTTCCTGGAGCGATATCCGCGATCATTTTAGGAATGAAGAAAGGATTGAAACGTGGGGTTCCGTCACCTTCGGCAAAATTCATAACCTCATTTTGAAAAGTTTCCAGTCCACCGATTCCAGCTCCCCAAATAACACCGACCCTGAACTTGTCGATTTCGTCTAGATTTAATTTAGAATCTAGTATTGCCTCATCTGAAGAAATGAGCGCGTATTGTGCGAAGCGATCTAACTTACGTGCTTCTTTACGGTCAAAATAATCCTCAGGATTGTAGTTCTTGAGCTCACAAGCGAATTTCACCTTGAATTTTTCGGTGTCGTAATACGTAACCGGTGCACAGCCACTCTTTCCGTTCACCAAACCATCCCAATATTCCTGAATATTGTTACCTATGGGCGTCAGTGCGCCCAACCCGGTAACCACAACTCGTTTTAACTGCATTGAGCTTTTTTTAGGTCTTATATGTCAAAGGTAAATTAAAAAAAATTATCCATGCAGTACGGTTACCACATGGATAATTTTGAAACGCGTTCAAAAAAGCATAAAAATTACTTCGCTTCTTCTATATAACTTATGGCCTGGCCAACCGTTGCGATGTTCTCAGCTTGATCGTCAGGGATTTGAATATCAAATTCTTTCTCGAATTCCATGATCAACTCAACAGTATCCAATGAATCTGCCCCTAAGTCGTTGGTAAAGCTAGCTTCTGATACCACTTCGTTCTCATCAACTCCTAATTTATCAACAATGATAGCTTTAACTCTTGATGCAATGTCTGACATAATAATATTGGTTTTAAAAATTTAAATTGTTGGCAAAAATAAAAAACTTTGGTTGAATAACACCATTTGTCGTTAAAATGTCGGTCAATTTAAGAAATTTAAACACAAACATGGTATTTTAGCCCCCAAATAATTCTTCTTCGGTAAGGTAAAAAAAAGAGAACAAAGACATTAGAAAATAGACTGGTAAATATTAAAGGTGTGCTTTCTATGTTCTGTTTTCTATATTCTTTTTTCTTCACGAGGCTCTGAAACTACTCACTAAATTTTTTAATTAAACCCACTCTTTTTGAAAACCAAACGACTTGTACTTTTTGCCTCTGGTTCTGGATCTAATGTTGAAAACATAGTACTCTACTTTCATAACGAGCCGAACGTTACTATAGCCGCTGTCTTGACTAACAAAAGGGATGCCAAAGTCTTGGACAGATGCAACAATTTGAATATCAATGGACTGTATTTCAATAGGAACGCCTTTTTCAAGACTGATTGTATGCTCGATATACTAAAAACCTTGAATCCGGATTTAATCGTTTTGGCCGGATTTCTCTGGAAAATGCCTGAGAACATCATTCGTTCATTTCCGGATAAGATCATTAACATACACCCTGCACTTTTGCCAAAGTATGGAGGAAAAGGCATGTACGGTAGCCATGTGCACCAAGCTGTAAAAGATAGTGGCGATACAGAAACCGGAATCACTATTCATTACGTAAACGAGAATTATGATGAAGGGGCCATCATAGTACAAGAAAAAGTTGCCATCAAATCCAACGATACCACTGAAAAGATAGCCGAGAAAGTTCATGCACTCGAATATGAACATTTCCCCAAGACTATAGCAAAACTCTTAGGTGTATAATGTCTAAAAAAGAAAAGTTCTATACCGTCTGGAAGGGGAAAAGACCTGGCATCTATACCACCTGGGATAATTGCAAGGCCGCAATTTCGGGTTATAAAGGGGCCCAATACAAATCATTTTCTACTTTTGAAGCCGCAAAAAAAGCCTTCAATGGCAATTATGAAGACTATAAAGGGAAGAAAAAAGGGGAATCTTCTTTGACCCCAGAAGAACTTTTGAAATACGGCTCCCCCAATTACCACTCCATTTCGGTAGATGCCGCTTCGAGCGGAAACCCAGGTGTCATGGAATACCAAGGGGTCGATACCAAGACAGGTAAAAAATTGTTCCGTCAAGGTCCTTTTCCTGAGGGAACGAACAACATCGGCGAATTTTTGGCCATTGTACATGGGCTTGCATTTCTGAAACAGAAAAAAAGCGACCGCATTATATATACCGACTCGCGCACTGCCATGAGCTGGGTGCGCAAAAAGAATTGCAACACCAAATTGAAGGAAACCTCAAAGAACAAGGCCCTATTTGATTTGATCCGTCGCGCCATTGAATGGCTGAAGACCAATTCGTACAATACACCTATCGTAAAATGGGAAACAAAGGCTTGGGGAGAGATTCCTGCCGATTTTGGGCGGAAGTAAGATCTTTTCGTTGTACTTCAACGGCGAAATATTCCTTTGAACAATTTTTGATAACTTGATTTTCATACCCGTCGTTATTCGCAAGGCAATGCCTTATATTTGCACCAAATTTAAACGCGTTCCATGGGAAAATTGGTAATCGTAGGTACAGTTGCCTTTGATGAAATCGAAACACCGTTCGGCAAAACGGATAAAATATTGGGCGGCGCCGCAACTTTTATCGGTTTGGCCGCTTCACAGTTCGATGTGGATTCAGCAATCGTCTCCATCGTAGGCGATGACATGGATCAAGAACATCTCGAACTTCTTGCTAGTAAAGACATCGACTTGACCGGACTTGAAATCGTAAAGGGAGGCAAAACCTTCTATTGGAAAGGGAAATATCATAACGACCTCAATGCTAGGGATACCTTGGTGACCGAATTGAATACGTTGGCCGATTTCAACCCTGTGGTGCCGGACGCCTTTACAGATGCAGATGTGGTCATGTTGGGCAATCTGCACCCAAGTGTTCAGTTGAGTGTAATTAATCAAATGGAAAAGCGACCAAAACTCATCATACTAGATACGATGAACTTTTGGATGGACAATGCACTACCTGAATTGACCGAGACAATAAAACATATTGACGTTATAACCATCAATGATGAGGAGGCGCGCCAACTTACAGGTGAATATTCTTTGGTCAAAGCAGCTGAAAAAATACAGACTATGGGGCCAAAATTCGTGGTCATCAAAAAGGGAGAACATGGCGCGTTGTTGTTCCACAAAGACAATGTATTTTTTGCCCCGGCGTTACCGCTGGAAGAAGTTTTTGATCCAACCGGGGCAGGAGATACCTTCGCCGGAGGTTTCGCAGGCTATATTGCTGCAACCGGAAATACGACATTCAATGGTTTGAAAAACGCGGTCATTCACGGTTCAAATCTGGCCTCCTTTAGTGTGGAACGATTTGGAACCGAACGCATGCAAAATTTAGAAAGGGCCGAGGTCAATAAAAGGTTGCACCAGTTCAAGACCCTGACCCAATTCGATATTGAATTAAAATAAGTTAAATATGCCCTGAATTTCAGGGCTTTTTTAATAGCTTTATATAATGAGTGATGCCATTAAACATGAATGCGGTATATCGGTAATACGATTGTTAAAACCCTTGGAATACTATAAGAAAAAGTATGGTACAGCTTTTTATGGTGTCAACAAGATGTACCTTATGATGGAGAAGCAACACAACCGCGGCCAAGACGGTGCGGGTTTCGCCAGCATTAAATTGGACATGGCTCCCGGGGAACGTTTTATGAGCAGAGTACGCTCCATAGAACAGCAGCCTATTCAAGATATTTTCGCACAGATCAATGACCGGATCAACAACACTTTGAAAGAACATCCTGAATATGTGAACGATGTTGCCCTTCAGAAAAAACACATTCCTTATATAGGCGAGGTTTTATTGGGTCATGTGCGATACGGCACCTTCGGCAAAAACAGCATGGAGAGCGTACACCCGTTTCTTCGTCAGAACAATTGGATGCACCGGAACCTTATCGTGGCCGGAAACTTCAACATGACCAATGTTCATGAGCTATTCGACAACCTGATACAACTGGGTCAACACCCTAAAGATATGGTCGATACCGTGACCGTCATGGAAAAAATTGGCCATTTTCTAGACGATGCCGTTGCCAAACTCTACAAAAAGATTAAAAAAGAAGGGTATACCAAACAGGAGGCATCCCCCTTGATTGCAGAACGCATCAAAGTTTCAAAAATATTGAGGAGGGCCGCCAAAAATTTTGATGGAGGCTATACGATGGCAGGTCTGTTAGGCCATGGCGATGCTTTTGTACTTCGGGATCCTTCAGGTATCAGACCCGCATATTATTACAAAGATGATGAAGTGGTCGTAGTGGCTTCCGAAAGACCTGCTATTCAAACGGTATTCAATGTGCAATACGAGGATGTTAAAGAACTAGATCCTGGCCATGCCATTATTATCAAAAAGAACGGTCGCGTATCCTTTGATGAGATACTAGAACCCAGAGAACGAAAAGCCTGTTCTTTCGAGCGTATTTATTTTTCTAGGGGAAGTGACCAAGAAATCTATCAAGAACGAAAAGAATTGGGTAAGTTGATATTCCCTCAAATATTGGAATCCATAGATCACGATATCAAGAACACGGTCTTTTCCTATATTCCGAATACGGCCGAGACTTCATTCTACGGTATGGTCAAAGAGGCCCAAAACTATTTGAACAAAAAGAAAGAAGAGCAAATTCTTGCTATAGGGGCAAAGATTACCAGCAAAGAACTTCATGAGATTTTAGAAATTCGACCGAGAATAGAAAAGGTGGCCATCAAAGATGCAAAACTACGGACCTTTATTACCCAAGACAGTAGTAGAGATGATTTGGTCGCTCATGTTTATGACATATCTTACGGATCTGTTGAAAAAGGTGATAATCTTGTCATTATTGACGATAGTATAGTTAGGGGAACCACCTTGAAAAAAAGTATTTTAAAAATTCTGGATAGACTTTCTCCAAACAAGATAATCGTGGTTTCTTCCGCGCCTCAAATTCGGTATCCTGACTGCTATGGTATCGACATGGCAAAGCTTGAGGACTTTATCGCATTTAAAGCGGCATTGGCATTGCACCAAGAACGCCTGACCATGAATTTGGTGGATGACATATATGAAAAGTGTTTGCAACAGGTCAATACAAAGGATCAAGATGTTATCAACTATGTCAAGGAGTTCTATGCGCCTTTTACTCCCGAAGAGATTTCCCTAAAAATTGGCGAGCTCTTGAGTCCCGATGATATTAAAGCCGAAGTTCAGATCATCTATCAAACTGTTGAAAATCTGCATCTGGCCTGCCCAAAAAATCTTGGCGACTGGTATTTTACGGGTGATTACCCGACCCCTGGTGGAAATAGAGTTGTAAATAAGGCATTCATTAACTTTTTTGAGGGCAAAAACGAAAGAGCTTACTGAAATTAAATATCGATGAAATGCATCATTTTATGTAGTTCGTCGATAAATATCGTTTTTCGTCGGTATTATAGTCACTTTGGCGATCCACCCGCCTATTTTAGACCTGCCATAGCATAAGTAGGTTAAGTTCATGGTAAGATTTGGGGCAAAAAAGGTGGAGACTTCTCCACCTTTTTTATTTACCCACGGCCCATTTTGGAAATGGCCCATGGGCAACCCTTCCGAAAGGCAGGGTCTCTTTATCAATCAAAGTAGCAATCCTATACATCTCTTCCTTTACATTTCATTCATTGAAACACTTTACCCTATTTATGGGCCTTTTAACAAAGATGTTTTACCAGCGGATAAGCTCGCAGTATATTTGGAGAACCATAGCATAAGTAGGTTAAGTTCATGGTAAGATTTGGGGAAAAGGCGGAGCATTGCTCCGCCTTTTTATTTAAGCCAATCACCACAAACACTTACTATGGGATTTTGTTGAATATCATTGCATCATAATCTCCGATCATAGAAACCTATCAAAAACAACCTTCGACTATATTCATCTCGTTTTACACTCAAAAGAGGGGCTCACAAAATACTCGGTAGAGATTTATAGCTGATATTCTCAACACTAGTTGTGTTTTATTCGCTAGTCATTGTATCATTTTTCCGTAGTCTTTATAAGACAATAACCTTGAAAACGCACTTTAACCTTATATATGGATTTTCATCTAAAACATTTTCGCATCGCCATGCGAAGGTCTATTTTTGGAGGACCATAGCATAAGTAGGTTAAGTTCATGGTAAGATTTGGGGAAAAAGGCGGAGCAATGCTCCGCCTTTTTATTTGCGTGAAACCCAAGCATTTAACAAGGTTAACCCCACTTCTTGCTCTTTTAAGGCTTCTTTTTTAGAGCCAAACACTATTAAAATTTCTTAAAATTCCTTTTTTATTTCCCACAATACCAGTAATTTAGTATTGCCATAGCATAAGTAGGTTAAGTTTATGGTAAGATTTGGGACGAAAAGGGTGGAGACTTCTCCGCCCTTTTCTATTTTAAGAAACCATAAAAAAACCTCCCTCTTTTACGAGGGAGGTTTTTCAATAGAACGTTTATTTGCTTACTTACCGGCCGCGTAGAGCTCGGCAACCTTATCCCAATTGATAACATTGAAAAATGCGCTCACATAATCAGGGCGTCTGTTCTGATAGTTCAGATAGTAGGCATGCTCCCAAACATCCAATCCTAAAATTGGGTGACCGCCACATCCTGTATTCGGCATGAGCGAATTGTCTTGGTTGGGCGTAGAACAAATTTCAACCTTACCCCCGGAGTGGACACATAACCATGCCCAGCCCGATCCAAATCTCGATCCGGCCGCTGCACTGAATTTCTCCTTAAACGTTTCGAAAGACCCAAAAGTATTGTTGATGGCATCGGCCAACTCACCTGAAGGAGTTCCGCCCCCATCGGGAGACATTACTTCCCAAAATAGTTTATGGTTATAGAACCCGCCCCCATTATTACGAACAGCACCGTTCGACATGTCGAGGTTCTTTAATATATCTTCGATGGACTTTCCTTCAAGATCAGTGCCTTCGATAGCTGCGTTCAATTTTGTCGTATAGCCGTTATGGTGTTTGGTATGGTGAATTTCCATTGTCCGGGCATCGATATGTGGTTCCAGTGCATCATAGGCATAGGGTAATTTAGGTAGTTCAAAAGCCATTTTTATAGTGTTTTTAGATTAATAAATATGTTCTTCAAATTTAAGGATTTTAACAAAGATAATGCACTAATTATTTGTTAAGAACTCTGATAGAATCCGTAATTTGCGGGAAAAAGCACGTGCAAGACGCACCCTTTAAAATCTACAGTGCATCCGCCGGGTCTGGCAAGACCTATACCTTGGCGAAGGAGTATCTAAAAATAGCCCTTTCATCGCGAACAGGGTACCGCCAGATTTTGGCCATTACTTTTACCAACAAGGCGGTCAGTGAGATGAAGTACCGTATTTTGAACAGTCTATACAACTTTAGCCGGACTTCTGTTCCAAAAGAATCGCAATCTATGTTCGACGAAATTTGTACCGAACTTCAAATCGATGCTTCAATTTTAAAACAAAGGGCTGGTCAGACCTTAAAAAGCATACTTCACAACTATGCTTTCTTTGATGTCTCGACAATTGATAAGTTCACCCATCGACTCATTCGAACTTTTGCCCGAGACTTAAAGCTTCCTCAAAATTTTGAAGTTGTACTTGACACCGACCTGTTACTGGATGAAGCCGTATCAAGTTTGATAGACAAGGCTGGCTCAGATGAAAAATTGACCAAAATATTAATTGACTTTGCACTCGAAAAAATCGATGATAGCAAAAGCTGGGATGTAGCCTATGACCTCAACCAAATCGGAAAATTACTCTTCAATGAGAACCATGTGCCCCATATTAAAAAATTGGAAGTTAAGGGTCTCGATGATTTTTTGGGATTAAGACGCCATATTAGCTCACGTATCGATACGGCGGTGCAAGGGCTGATATCCAATGCGTCCAAATCCCTTAAGCTCATTGAAGAAAACGGATTGGATTTCAGTGATTTTACTGCCAGTTATTTCCCGAAGTTTATGGTAAAGATACAAGCCGGTGAAATCAACATCGACTTTAACGCTGCTTGGAAGCAAAATTTCGAGATAAAACCCCTGTACAACAAATCATGTGGCGAGGGTACTAAATCTGTTCTTGATGAACTCCATCCAGAACTTATCATCCTTTTTAATAAAATAAAAACAGATCATAGAGAGTTTTCGTTTTTAAACAATGTCTATAGCAACTTGGTTCCGTTAACGGTTTTGAACGCCATACAACAAGAGGTAAAAGCCATTCAATCGGAACGTGACCAACTTTCGATATCAGAGTTCAATACCCTAATTTCCAAAGAAATCAAAGATCAGCCGGCCCCTTTTATCTATGAACGGCTCGGTGAAAAATATCGGCATTATTTTATTGACGAATTTCAAGATACCTCGGGCATGCAATGGAACAATCTGATGCCTTTGGTAAGCAACGCTTTGGAAAGCGAGGATGTAAACGGAAAAAGAGGGACTCTATTTTTGGTAGGGGACGCCAAACAAGCCATTTACCGATGGCGCGGCGGCAAGGCGGAGCAATTTCTGAACTTGGTCAATTCGGCCACTAACCCTTTTGTTGTGCAGCCGTCCATCGCTCCGTTGCCGAAAAATTATCGGAGCTATAGTGAAATAGTAACATTCAATAACGATTTCTTTTCACATACCAGTCCGTTTTTGAACAATGAAATTTATAAGACCTTGTTTATTGAAGGCAATAAACAGGAACATACTGCAAAAAAAGGCGGTATCGTCGAGATTACATTTATATCTCCAGATGAAGAAAAGTTAAAGGACGATCTTTATTGTATCGAGGTGTTAAAAACAATAGAAACGGTACGTAAGAAACAATATCGACTCGAGGATATTACGATTCTAGTACGAGATAACAAACATGGTATTTTGTTGGCCGATTTTTTAACCCAAAAGGGTGTTGGGGTAATATCGTCTGACTCCTTGTTGATCCAGAGCAGCCCTGAAGTTCGATTTCTAATCGATTTACTCAATTTCAGCATACAGCCCGATGATCTCGAAAGAAGCTACAACCTATTGACCTATTTGTCACCCACCGAAAAACAAAAACATGAATTCATTCAAAAGAACCTTAGGGAAGGTTCAAAGTTTTTACTGAGAGAATATCAATTTGACCTTCAAAAATTTAAAAAGAATTCGGTCTACGATGGGTTGGAATATGCCATTCGGCTTTTTAAATTGGCAAGCCATTCAGATGCCTACCTTTCATTTTTCATGGATACCGTTTTTGAAGTAGAGCAAAAAGAAGGTGCTGGGGCACCTACATTTTTATCCTATTGGGAGAAGAAAAAAGACCGTTTGGGTATTGTAGCCCCTGAAAATGTGGATGCCGTTCGTATTATGTCAATACATAAGGCCAAAGGACTCGAATTTCGGATCGTCATTTTTCCGTACGCAAATACCCACATTTACAAAGAGATAAATCCGAAATTATGGTTGCCCGTCAATTCCGAATCCTTTTGGGGGTTCGATGAGGTCTTATTAAATAAAAAAAAGGAAGTGTCGAATTATGGGCCCGAGGCGGCAGAAATTTATGATGATGAGCAACATCGGCTTGAACTCGACGCCTACAATGTACTATATGTGGCGCTTACCAGAGCCATACAAGGGCTTTATATCATAACCGAAAAAGATGTATTAAAAAATGGCGAACCAAAACTGGATTATTATTCTGGCCTTTTCATTCATTACCTAAAGGAAATTGGGCTATGGCAGAAAGATAAAAATTCATATTCCTTTGGTTCTTTGGTCGATTTCGACGGAGTTGGTCCGATTAGCTCACAAGAACATATCAACTATAGGTATTCCTACAAAGAGCGGCCCAGCTTTAGAATTTTGGCCAAATCTGAAACTTTTTGGGATACGGCGGCGGAAAGTGCACGAATACGAGGTAATTTAATTCATTATATCTTAGGCTTACTGGAAAGTTTTGAAGATGTGCCCGAGGCCATTATGGCCTTGAAAAAAAATGGAGATGTCGCCACCGACGAGATAGAATATGTCATGACCAAGATCAATGAAGTTGTCAAACATCCTGTGCTTGCAGAGTATTATGACAAAGAGAATGAAGTGTTGAACGAGCGGGGCATATTAACGAAGGAAGGCACTTTATTACGGCCCGACAGAATTATTTTGAAAGGAAGGTCAGCAACCCTGATCGATTATAAAACAGGAAAGAAAAATCCTAAATACCATGAACAACTATACTCGTATTCTGACACGTTGACCGAAATGGGATATGTTGTAGAAAACAAAATCATTGTATATATTAATGAAACCATAACCCCAGAATTCATTTAGAAAAAGAACATTATGTACGGTAAAATCAAAGAACATTTACAAAACGAACTGACCGCCATAAAAAATGACGGACTTTACAAATCGGAACGTATTATTACCTCTCCGCAAGATGCGGTCATTAAAATTTCGACCGGCGAAGAGGTCATTAATTTCTGTGCCAATAATTACTTGGGGCTATCGTCTCACCCTGAAGTTATCCAGGCGGCCAAAGACACCATGGATACCCATGGCTTTGGCATGTCTTCGGTACGTTTCATATGTGGCACTCAAGACATACATAAAGAACTGGAACAAAAAATTGCCGATTTTTATGGTACTGAAGATACCATATTGTATGCCGCTGCATTCGACGCTAACGGTGGGGTTTTTGAACCTTTGTTTTCGGCCGAAGACGCGATCATTTCAGATTCGTTGAACCACGCATCCATTATAGACGGGGTCCGCTTATGCAAGGCCAAAAGATATCGTTATGTAAACAGTGATATGGCCGATCTTGAAAAACAGCTTCAGCAAGCAAATGCAGATGGAGCACGCTTTAAGATTATCGTGACCGATGGTGTATTCTCTATGGATGGACTTGTCGCCCCACTGGATGCTATCTGCGAGTTGGCCGATAAATACGATGCCCTTGTCATGATCGATGAATGCCATGCCACAGGTTTTATTGGGAAAACCGGTAGAGGAACATTGGAAGAAAAAGGCGTCATGGGTCGCATCGATATTATTACCGGCACCTTGGGGAAGGCCCTTGGGGGCGCCATGGGCGGTTATACCACTGGAAAGAAAGAGATTATAGAGATTCTCCGGCAAAGATCTAGACCTTATTTATTCTCAAATTCCTTGGCCCCTGCAATCGTAGGTGCCTCGATCAAGGTATTTGACATGTTAAAAACGGACACCTCACTTCGCGACCGGCTTCAAAAGAATACGGAATATTTCAAAAAAGGAATGAAAGAAGCTGGTTTCGATATCATAGATGGAGATTCGGCCATTGTACCCGTTATGTTGTATGATGCCAAGTTATCGCAAAAAATGGCCGATCGGCTTTTGGAAAAAGGAATCTACGTTATCGGATTCTTTTACCCAGTAGTACCCAAAGACAAGGCGCGAATACGGGTGCAACTATCCGCGGCCCACAAAACCAAACATTTAGACAAGGCCATCAACGCATTTATCGAGGTGGGAAAAGAGCTAAAAATCGTTTAAACGGCCTATTTGTTCTATGTAATACGTTAAAAAAAATATAAGATTGTTTTTGTTAATAATATTTAACAACTTACATTTGCAGCTAATAAACACTTAAACTTAAAA
>CAYGPR010000062.1:0-9141 GCA_964351985.1 uncultured Maribacter sp.
CTACACGACCAGCTCCTGTAGAATCCCCCAGGGCGGGAACGCAGCAAGGGTATACGGTCGTAGCGGTGCGATGTAGGTAGCTTGCCTTTTTTTGTGCCCTAAATTTGCCATCCACTTTTCCTAACCCCATCTTTTATTCGTTATTTTGTAGCCGTTATGGAGCGTAAAATCGTACTCATTACAGGAGGTTCATCAGGCATCGGAAAAGCTATCGGAATTCATCTTACGTCTAAAGGATTTTCTGTATACGGCACGACCCGGAATTTGCAAAAACACCCCGATTTCAAGACTTTTGAATTACTTGAGCTCGATGTAAGAAATCCAATTTCTATTGAAGGTGCAGTCGCAAAAATAATCTCAAAAGAAGGAAGGCTTGACGTATTAATAAACAATGCGGGCATCGGTATTACAGGCCCTATTGAAGAAACGCCACATGAGGAAATCCTAAAATCCTTTGATACCAATTTTCATGGACCGATCCATATGATCAAGGCGGTTCTTCCACAAATGCGGGAACAAAAATCGGGACTAATCATCAACATTACATCTATAGCCGGTTATATGGGATTGCCTTTTCGGGGAATTTATTCTGCATCGAAAGGTGCTTTGGCACTGGCCACAGAAGCCATTCGGATGGAAATAAAGACCTTTGGAATCGAAATGACTACCTTGGCTCCAGGCGATTTTGCCACAAATATAGCATCGGGGAGATATCATGCCCCCATTAAACAAAATTCACCCTACGGAGCGGTTTACGCTCGAACGCTCAAAATGATCAATGATGATGTCGACAGTGCGGGTAACCCCAAGGCCGTTGCCGAAAAGGTGCTGACGATTATAAAAACAGATCGCCCGAAGGTGCATTACAAGGTAGGGGCCTTCATGCAAAAATTTTCGCTGCGCTTGAAGAAAATACTACCGGACAAAGTATACGAGAAACTCTTGTTGAACCATTATAAATTGTAATTTGTGAACTTCAAAACATAAATGTAGAAGTTCTTTTAATTTAAATAAAGTAAAGAAAATATGAAGTTTTTTATTGATACAGCAAATTTAGATCAAATACGTGAAGCACAGGCATTAGGGGTTTTAGACGGTGTGACGACCAACCCAAGTTTAATGGCGAAAGAGGGCATCACGGGTAGAAACAACATTCTGAAGCACTATGTCGATATTTGTAATATCGTAGATGGCGATGTTTCGGCCGAGGTCATTGCGACAGAATTGGAGGGAATGATAAAAGAAGGGGAAGAACTGGCCGAACTTCACGATCAAATCGTGGTCAAGGTACCGATGACAAAAGATGGCGTGAAGGCTCTGAAATATTTTAGCGATAAGGGCATACGTACTAATTGTACCTTGGTCTTTTCACCCGGTCAGGCGCTACTCGCCGCAAAGGCAGGTGCAACCTATGTATCGCCTTTTATCGGCCGTTTAGACGATATCTCGACGGATGGCCTGAACCTGATCGCCGAAATCCGTCATATTTACGATAATTACGCCTTTGAGACGCAGATTTTAGCAGCTTCCGTGCGGCACACCATGCACGTTATAGACTGCGCAAAATTAGGGGCAGATGTTATGACCGGACCATTATCTTCTATAGAAGGATTATTGAAGCACCCTTTGACCGATATAGGTCTGGAAAAGTTTTTGGCGGATTACAAAAAGGGAAATTAGGTTTTTGGTACAAAATACTACAAAAGACCGCTCTTTGAACGAGCGGTTTTTTTATTGGAATGAGGCATACATATCTGAAAAGGCATCTACTATTTTAGCATCTTTGGCAATAATGCATTTATTCATCGGATATACGATCAGTGCCTCATGTAGTTTCTTGAAATCTTTCGCCCGAAACTGTTTCGATGCATCGAGACCTTTGTTTTTAACCATCTCTTTCCAAGTGGACTCATCGGTCATAATATTGATTCCAACAAACGAATATTCCGGTTTTTTCTTAGAAACCTCTAGGGCACGCTGGGTTATAGCATTAAAATGCTTTTTGTCATCGGCCGACCAAAAATAGAAAACCGTGTTTTTCTTTCCGGCTATTTCTTTTATCGAAAGAAGATTACCTTGATTGTCCGTAACATGAACATCAGGAATGTCTTTATTGGGCTGAATGTTCAGTATGCCCTTGTACAAATTGTCGATTTCTTCGGAATGCCTGTTATTGTGTGATAATTTTTTAAACTCTTCGATAAATTGGGCGTTGTTCTCTTCTTTGTCGTGTCCTTTTAAAAGATAGTATAAAGCTACGTTTCTAAAAAGGTTGTCCTTTAGCTCTTTTTCTATGACCACACTGTCTATGAGCTTCAATTTATGCTTGTTATAATGTAGTTGGTTCTTTACAATCTTGTCTTTACCGGCACAATCATGGGAGCAACCCATAAAGGTCAGGTTTTCAACATGTGATTGCATGAAATAATAATAGGGCCTCAAATAGTTTAGTTTTTTATTGTCATAACTCACTTCTTTGCGGTAGTCGTAGAAATCATCTGGAAGATCGTGCATAACCAGCTCACTAGTACGTCCCCTGTGTTCGTAGGGGTATCGTTCTTTATAGTTAAAGTAGGTATAATTGATTGCTGCTTCACCGATTTCTTGTGCATTTTTCGATAGATCAACTTCTGAAGTCAGCTCTTTTAAATCATTTAATTTCAAACTACGTAGCGAATCCATCCTTTTTGAAAAATCACCGGGCTCCATCGGGTAGTATGTAGAATGAACATCGAACTCTTCTTCCTCGTTCGCCAAAAAAAGGTCGATTAAAAAATTGTTGATTTCCTCCCCAGAACCGGTATAGATAAGTGATTCATCGAAGTCGACGGTGTTGAGGCGAAGCATAAGACTATCTCCTTTTTCCAAATAAACATATTGGAGTTCGGGAGCATGGTTAAAATGATAAAGGCCATCTTCAATGGAGTCCAGTCGGAAGGTAAATCGGTTATTGTCGTCCAGTTTAGCGGAATCGATTACCAAATCGCCCTGATGAAGCACTACATAGTTGTTAGTTGGATTTACAATCTCGCCAGCAAAAAAAACATTGGGGGATTTTTTTTCTCCTTTACTACAACTTACTAGTACGAAAAGAAATAGATAGAGTAATTTTTTAGTCATAGATGAATATCTACTATGTAACGACCAAAATTAAGAAACCCATATAGCCCATGCTGTTAATAGTGCGTTAAAAATAAGGCAGTTGCGTTAATACTTGTTAACCGTTTTCAGCATGGTAAAGATTATTGACATTCACTAGAGATTCGGATACAAATTATATATTTTTGCACGAAATTTAAAAAGTACCCGATATGTTATCCGTTTCAAATTTATCCGTTCAATTCGGAAAAAGAGTCCTGTTCGATGAGGTCAACGTCGCTTTTACACAAGGTAACTGTTATGGGGTAATCGGTGCGAACGGAGCTGGCAAATCCACATTCTTGAAAATCTTATCGGGCCAACAAGACCCGACGTCGGGCCACGTACACCTTGAACCTGGTAAGCGTATGTCGATTTTGGAACAGAACCACAATGCCTATGATGAATTTACGGTACTGGAAACCGTGGTTATGGGCAATCAACCTTTGTTCTCTATCAAAAAGGAGATTGATGAGCTCTATGCGGACTACAGCGATGAGAATGCAGATAGAATAGGCGAACTTCAGGTGCAGTTCGAAGAAATGAACGGTTGGAACGCAGATAGTGATGCAGCGGCATTATTGTCCAACTTGGGTATTGCCGAAGAATTACACTACACCCTTATGGCCGATATGGATTCTAAATTAAAAGTAAGGGTCTTGCTGGCCCAGGCCCTGTTCGGGAATCCGGATGTTTTGATTATGGATGAACCTACCAATGACTTGGATTATGAGACCATTAGTTGGCTCGAGAATTTTTTGGCCGATTATGAGAATACCGTTATCGTAGTATCGCACGACCGGCATTTCTTGGATTCGGTCTGTACCCATATCGCCGATATCGATTTTGGCAAGATGAACCTGTATTCGGGTAATTATACGTTCTGGTACGAGAGTAGCCAGTTGGCCGCAAGACAGCGGGCACAGCAAAATAAAAAAGCAGAAGAAAAGGCAAAGGAACTTCAAGAATTTATCATGCGATTTAGTGCCAACGTAGCAAAGAGCAAACAAGCTACATCGCGTAAGAAAATGTTGTCTAAACTTAATATTGCAGACATTAAGCCTTCAAGCCGAAGATATCCTGCAATTATATTCGATAGGGAACGAGAAGCAGGTGATCAGATTTTAAATGTTGACGGACTTGCCGCCTCGTCGGATGATGGTGATATTTTATTTCAAAATGTGAATATTAATTTGACAAAGGGCGATAAAGTTGCCGTCATTTCAAGGGATTCAAGGGCGACCACCGCATTTTATGAAATATTGAACAATAAGAAGAAGGCCGATAATGGCTCATTTCAATGGGGAATAACGACCAACCAATCGTATCTGCCAGCGGACAATTCAGACTATTTTACTGAAAACATTAATTTGGTCGACTGGCTTCGTCAGTGGGCAAAGACCGAAGAAGAGCGAGAAGAGGTTTATGTTCGAGGATTTTTAGGCAAAATGCTTTTCAGTGGTGATGAGGCCTTAAAAAAATGTACCGTGCTCTCTGGTGGAGAAAAAGTACGTTGCATGTTGAGTCGAATGATGATGCTTCGCGCGAATGTTCTGATGCTCGATGAACCTACGAACCACTTAGATCTGGAAAGCATCACCGCTTTCAATAATTCGCTCAAAAATTTCAAGGGAACCGTACTTTTCACGACCCATGATCACGAGTTTGCCCAAACGGTTGCCGATCGCATCATAGAATTGACCCCTAAAGGCAATATTGACAGGTATTTAACGTTCGATGAATACATGTCTGACAAGACATTAAGGGAGCAACGAGAGAAGATGTACGCTGTTCCTGTTTGAAGTAAGTAGAACCCAAATTCTTACATTATGAAAACCTACAAAATTATGTACCTCGCTTTGGTGTGCCTTATCGTCGGATGCAGCAAATCTGAAAATGGTGGAGAAACACCCAAAGAAACTGGATCGAAAGCCGATTATACACTGCTTGTGAATTCCATCGGATTGTTGAAGGCACAGCCGTTGAATGCGACCTCTGAGACACTTACCATTAATCCTGGCGAAAGCCCTTTTGAAGAAATGGTAATGCCTCGGCCGACCTTTAAGCAAGGGACGGTTCTTACTATGTATCAGGCGACTACCACTTGTGGTGGGGAAATTATCAAATATGATTTTAACGATCATTCTTCTAACAAATTTGAGGTCTTCTCAGACTTGGGAAGTTGTGATCTGACCGCAAAAGCTGTTTTGCATTCCGACACAGGATTTTTCATAGCCTATTCCGTTGATGAAGGTAGTACGACCGATCATTTTGTCCGAGTACTTGATGCCAGTGGCACCTTGGTAACGGATGTATCTTTAAGCAAGGATCCTGTTGAATTGGCCGTTACCAATAACAGGCTTTTTATCTTGAATTTTGACGAAGAGGTAACGGGTGAGCATGGTTTAACTGTCATGGACCTCGCTAGTAACGGTCTTATCAATGAAATGAATCTAGGGTTCGATGTTCGAAAGATTTTTGTAAATAAGGATGCAAAACTTGTAATTAGTTATGACACCTTACACACTATAATGGACCCTGTAACTTTCGGTGAAACCTATATTAACTATCAAAGCGGTCTAGAGCCTAAGTTCGCGGATTCAAGCACCGAGCAGTTCGATGCTAACGGAAAGCTTTACTACGAAAGACCGCCTACAGGTGAAAGTGAACATGCCAACGTTCCTGCAATTTATGATTTCGCGTCGAACACCGCTTTTTTATATATCTATGAAAACTTTTTGACCGAAGACCAAATCGATTTCGAATTTGAAATCGATGATACCACCATGGTCGGTTTCGATGAAAAGAACGGTTATATGCTTATTGGTTACCGAAAAGCAGGAAGTACCACCAAAGGAGGTTTGCTTCGGGTAAAACCAGTACCTGAACCTGCCTTTATCGACAATGTCGATGTAGATGGTATACCTTACGACATTTACGTTAAATAGAATGGAGAAGTACTATTATAAAGAAGCATCCCGACATTGGTCGGGATGCTTCTTTTATTGAAAGCGTCTTGAGTTAATTATATGCTATGCATTAAAATACTTGCTACGCCAGATTTGCGGACTAAAGTTCTTGCCTAGGGCGAATCCGTAGAAAATGACCACTGAGGCGATGCATTTGAACATAAAGAAGAAAATAATCCAGAATTCGCTGGTCGAACTATTTTTAGAAAAAAGACCGTCTGGTACCAATAAGGTAGTCAAGTAACTGATAAGCACAACCAAAAGTGTCAGGTTGACAATACTTTTAAAAGGCCACATCAATAGTTTTCTCAATGGATGTAGGTCATTGCCCCATTTGTGAACAAGATAATAATAATCATTGCCCATTGGAGCGAAAAGTAAGGGATCGTCCTTATCGTTGAGTTTAAACAATTTTGAGGGGGCTATGATCTTGAAGCCTTTCACCTCAGTATCATGTAACTTTTCGAGGGCATTGATTTTTGAAATGGCTTCGGCCGGAATATCACCTTTAAAATATTTTGAATCCAAAAAACGCAATCGATAATCAATACATATTTGTCTGATTTGATTTATATGAAAGATTTTTTCGGTCTCTAAACTGTCAAAATCGAAACGATTTATTTGTGTTGATTTGTTGCCCGAAACATTTTTCTCGATCCGTTCTCGTTGATCGGTGGTTTCCTGTAAAATTTTTTGAATGTAATTGAGAAGTTCGTCTTGATGAGCTTTGTCACCATCCCTAACCTTGATAAGGCGCTCTTTGATGTTCGTTTTTTTTAATTTCATTTCTTTTTCTTTAGCATTTCAAAGTTAATGATTTAAACAACGACCACTTTTTCAAACTAAAACTATACTTGTTAATTATTTGTTAATTTCTACGAACGACATAATGTCTTAACAAGACTCACCGCTTAAATTCTGTATCTTGCCGAAGAACTCTTACTGTTCGTCGATCCTTTTGCTTTTTGAATCACCCAAATACGAGAACTTATGCATCGCCCCGCATCCCCCATTGCCTTATATTTCTTTTTATTCTCTTTTTTGACATTTGCCCAGACCCGAACTACCAGTTTCAACAAGGTACTTTCTGACCCCGAGAAGTCGATTATTGCAAATACGGAAAACTCTGAAAATTACAATACGCTTCTTGCTGCCATACGGGCGACAGACCTTGAAGATTTGCTTGATTATGAAGGTCCATATACTATTTTTGCACCTTCCGATTTGGCTTTCGGAAAATTATCCGAAAATGCTATCGCTAAACTTTTGAAGCCCGAGAATAAGAAGAAATTGCATCAACTGGTCACCTATCATATTGTTGCAGGTAAGCTTTCAGCTTCAAAAATATTAAAAGCGATGTGCAGGGGGAACGGTACAGCCACTTTTACCACCGTACAAGGTGATGACATCGTAGCGACGATGAGCGGCATTGATATAGTCTTGACCGATGTTCAGGGAAATACGGCCAGAATTACCATGGCAGATGCCGACCAATGCAATGGGGTCGTTCACGAAATCGATAGTGTAATCCTACCTGAAAAAATTTAACGTTTTATCTGATAGTAGCACCCAACTCCGTTTCAAATTTATCCTGGAGTTTCTTCATGATTTTATCGATTTGAGAATCGGTCAACGTAGCGTTCTTATCTTGTAAATAGAATGCGACCGCATACGATTTTTTTCCTTCAGGAAGGTTTTTTCCCGTATAGACATCGAACAAAGTAATGTGCTGCAAAAGTCTTTTTTCAGTTTGAAAAGCTAGGTCATGAACAGCCTTGAACGACGTTTTATGATCCAATAAAAGAGCCAAATCCCGTTTTACTTCAGGATATTTTGGAATATCCTTCACGACAATCGCGTTGTTTTTAGCTACCTTCAAAACATTATTCCAATCAAATTCGGCGTAGAACACTTCTGCCTTAATATCAAAATGCTTGACCATAGTTTTTTTGATAACACCAAAACGTACCAACTGATTTTTGTTCATGTTCAGCAAGAGACCTTCTGAATAAGTGGCATCTTCAAGGGGCTCGGAAGTCGTATTCGAAATACCCAGACGGATCAATACGTTCTCTACGATAGCTTTTAAAAAGAAGAAATCTGTTTTTTCCTCACCTTTTTTCCAACTTTCACGATGCTGTTTGCCTGTAATATATAGCGCCAAGTGCTTGTGTTCTTCCCGTTTTCCATCTATGTGATGATAGGTATTACCGAATTCGAAAAACTTTAAGTCTTGGTTTTTGCGATTGCTGTTGTACGCAATTGCCTCCAACCCGGTAAAAAGCATCGTCTGCCTCATAACCGATAAATCTGCACTCAGAGGGTTCAACATGGCCACTGTTTCATTCGCTGCGTTGTTAGTTGTAAGCGTCGAATAATCGGGCGATGTCAGGCTATTGGTCAAAATTTCATAAAATCCTCTGGAGGCTAAAAGGTCGCCGATAACATTTTGCACCTTGTAATCCTCAAACTTTGATACCGATGCAATTGATGCGTTCAATTTTGTTTTAAAGGCAAGGTTGTTATATCCATAGACCCGTAATATTTCCTCGATAACGTCCACAGGTCGCTTTACATCTACTCGATACGAGGGTACGACCAGTCCCATACCAGATTCTGTTACATTTTTTACTTTTATTTCAAGAGAGGCCAGTATCCGCTTGATCATGTCTTTGGGAATCTCTTGGCCTACCAATCCATATATTTTATCGAAGCCCAAGAAAACTTCTATGTCTTTTTGTTTTTTCGGATAGAGGTCTACGATATCGGAAGTAATATCGCCCCCGGCAATCTCTTTAATCAACAATGCGGCCCTTTTAAGACTGTATTCAACATTCTCGATATCGATGCCGCGTTCGAAACGAAAAGAAGCATCGGTGTTCAAGCCATGTCGTTTGGCCGATTTGCGGATCGAGATGGGGTCAAAATAAGCGCTTTCCAGAAAAATTGAGGTAGTATCTTCGGTTACTCCGGAATAGATACCGCCGAAAACACCGGCAATGCACATGGGTTTTTCGGCATCGCATATCATCAA
>CAYGPR010000062.1:9151-22931 GCA_964351985.1 uncultured Maribacter sp.
CAAGTCGTCTTCATGAAGTTCTCTTTCCTCTCCATCGAGGGTCATGAACTTGGTGCCACTGGGCATAGTTTTCACGATTATTTTTTTCCCGTGAATGCGATCTGCATCAAAAGCGTGTAGCGGTTGCCCTAGCTCATGCAGGACATAATTCGTTGCATCGACCAAATTATTTTTTGGAGCTATGCCGATGGCCCTTAACCGATTCTGTAACCAATGTGGTGAAGGTTGAACGATTAATTTGCTCAGTGTCACCCCGCAATAACGAGGTGCAAGTGTATTGTTCTCAACCTGAACATCGATTTTTAATGAACGGTTGGCCACATTGAAATGACTGGTCGGCGGTGTGATCAGCTCCTTGAAAATTTCCTTTTGCTGAAGTCCGGCCTTAAGGTCGCGTGCGACGCCGAAATGGCTCATGGCATCCGATCTGTTGGGGGTCAGGCCAATTTCGAAAACCTCGTCGTTTTCGATTTCGAAAACTTCGGCACACGGGGTGCCAGGTTTGAGGGCATCGCTCAATATCATGATGCCATCATGGTTATCACCCAAACCTAATTCGTCTTCGGCACAGATCATGCCATGACTTTCTTCGCCTCGAATTTTTCCTTTTTTGATGGTAAACGGTTCACCTTCGGCAGTATATAATACGGTACCGATAGTTGCAACAGGAACTTTCTGTCCTTTGGCCACGTTCGGTGCCCCACATACAATTTGTACGACCTCTTTGTTTCCGATATCTACCGTGGTCAGTTTCAAACGATCCGCATTGGGGTGTTTCTCACAGGTCAAAACTTCACCGACAACAACTCCCCTTAATCCTCCCTTTACCGACTCGAAAGGGGTTACTCCCTCAACTTCCAAACCGAGATCGGTTAAAAGTTCCGCTGTTCTTTCGGCCTCCCAATCCAGTTTTAAAAACTGTTTTAGCCAATTGTATGAAATGTGCATGGTCAGGTTTTAAAGGCCGTAAAGATAAAACAATGCCAGAAGACATTAATAGGGATAGGCCTGATATTTTTTATTGTAAATTTCGAACTCTTAATTCGACAAAACCTATCAAAAGACCACCAATGAAGAAATTATCCCTATTCGCACTTTCACTTTTTCTATTTTCTTGCGAAGAACGAATAAAAGTATTGCCCTCTGAGGGTATTTGGGTAGCTGAACTTATGGTTATGGATGGTGAAATACTGCCATTTAACTTTAAACTGACAAAAAATACTGCAGAACGATTCTCCATGGAAATCTATAATGCAGAGGAGGTGATTTCGGTTGATGAAGTGCAGATCGACGGGGATTCTATAACCATCCGGACCCCTGTTTTCGAAGGCTATCTTGCGGGAACGTTTAGCAAGAGCAAGATCGAGGGAAAATTCATCAAGGAAAGTCTTGACCGAATCGTTCCGTTTACGGCCACTTATGGTGAAGCGGAGCGTTTTAGGGTCAAAAATAAAGTGACTTCCAATGTTTCTGGGATTTGGGAGGCAGAGTTCAACGGGGGCACGGCTGATGCCTATATGGCTAAAGGTATTTTTACCCAATCGGGAAGCAAGGTAACCGGAACGTTTAGGACCACTACAGGTGATTATCGCTATTTGGAAGGTGTCATGGACGGGGATTCGTTAAAAATCTCCGCTTTCGATGGGGCCCATGCCTTTTTGTTTACCGCACAAGTATTGGATAGTACCATGAACGGTATTTTTTATTCGGGTAATCATTCAAAAGAACCTTTTGTGGCAAAACGAAATGAGAATTTCGAACTACCCAGTGAAGATTCCTTGACTTTTTTGAAAGAAGGCTATAACAAGTTTACCTTTTCGTTTCCCGATGCTTCTGGTAGAACTGTTTCACTCGATAACGATAGATTTAAGAACAAGGTCGTTCTTGTTCAGATTATGGGAACGTGGTGCCCCAATTGTCTCGACGAGACCAAGTTTTTTGTGAATTATCTTAAAGAGAATCCAAATAAAGATATAGAAGTTGTCTCTCTGGCTTTTGAATATGCAAAAACGCCCGAAGGCGCTTTTAAAAGTATAGAACGACTGAGTGATAGAATAGGGGTGGGGTACCCGATTCTATTGGCGCAATATGGTACATCGGACAAAGATAAAGCCCAAGAAAAATTACCAATGCTGAACCATGTGCTTTCTTATCCCACCACAATATTTATTGATAAAAAAGGCGAAGTTCGAAAAATACATACGGGATTTAACGGTCCGGCCACGGGGGAGAAATATGCGGAATTCAAAGCTGAATTTGACGAATTCGTGAAACTACTTTTATCGGAATGATTCTTCGAAATTTTAGATAATCGTTGATTTCCCCAACCAAATATTTTCATCGTTCATCGTCAGAATATCGTCAGAATCGACAATGTTATCAGCAATATAATCCCCGACATAATTAGTGCCATACTTACTGCTTCCCAAAATATCGGAAGTCACCACTTTTTTATTGAATGAAAGCAATACGGCCGACACCACGGCATTTGATTCCTCTTCAAGACCAAAATGTTGAAGCAACAGGGCCACACTTAGAATAGAGGCTACCGGGTTGGCAATATTTTTACCTTTTCCTTGCGGGTAGGATCCATGTACCGGCTCGAACATCGCATTATCTGTTCCAATGGAAGCGGACGGTAATACCCCAGTTGATCCTAAAAGGGCACTTGCCTGATCGTTCAATATATCCCCGAACATATTATCCGTTAAAATAACATCGAACTGACTGGGGTTCAACACCATCTGTGTAGTAGCTTTATCGATATAAAGACAGTCCAATTCCACTTCGGGATAACTTTTGCCAATGTTCATGACCGTTCGGCGCCATAATCTGGAGGTCTCCAGTACGTTGGCCTTGTCAACAAGGGTAAGCTTCTTTTTTCGTTTTTTGGCCGCCTTAAAGGCCAAATGGGAAATACGGCTAATTTCTTTTTCGGAATATTCGCACAGATCGGTGGCATGACTACCATCTTCACTCAAGCGTTTGTCGCTGAAATATATGCCACTGGTCAATTCACGGAAAATTACAAAATCGGTTCCTTTGATTACACTTTCCTTCAAAGGAGAACCCGGAATAAAATGATGGAATACTTTTACGGGACGAATATTGGCGAAGAGGCCCAATTCCTTTCTCAATTTCAATAAACCCTGTTCGGGCCTTACTCGGGCATTAGGGTCGTTATCATATTCTAGGGCTCCAATGGCTCCGAATAAAATAGCGTCGGAATCCCTACAGATTTTTATCGTCTTCTCGGGTAGTGGATTTCCATCGGTCTTCATCGCATCGGCCCCTACGGAAGCTTTTGTAAAAGTGAAAGTATGCCCATAGGTCTCACCAACGGACCTAAGGCTCTTAACCGCTTGTTCCAAAACCTCGGGACCAATTCCATCCCCGCCCAGAAGGGCAATTTTCAGATGCATTAGGTAAGACTTTCGATATTGATTTTACCGGACTCAATAATTTCGTGGATATCCTCGTCCATAACCTCTTTTTTGCGATCGGCGTAGTCCAAGAATTCTTGATAAACTACGTCCAACTGCACTTTTGTCAGTTCATAACCCACTTTTTTGGCCCTGTACGCCAATGCGGCCCTTCCGCTACGTGCGGTCAAAACGATCGAGGATTCCGTCACGCCTACTTCGGCAGGATCGATTATTTCATAGGTCTCTCGATTTTTGATGACACCGTCTTGGTGTATGCCCGAACTATGGGCAAAAGCATTGGCCCCCACTATAGCTTTATTGGGCTGTACCATAACACCCATTTTTTGCGATACCATTTGGCTTGTATCGTACAGCAAACGACTGTTCACGTTTGTGTCCAACCCTAAATCGGGATGTTGTCGTAATATCATGACCACTTCTTCTAAAGAAGTGTTTCCGGCCCGTTCCCCAAGACCGTTTATAGTACATTCAATTTGTCTTGCACCGTTTACAACACCGGCAATGGAATTTGCCGTGGCCAAGCCTAAATCGTTATGGCAGTGACATGATAAGATCGCCTTGTGTATTCCGGTTACATTTTCCTTCAGGTACTTCATTTTGGCGCCATATTCTTCCGGTAGACAATATCCTGTCGTATCTGGAATATTCAGTACTGTAGCACCGGCCTTGATAACCGCTTCGCAGACCCGTGCCAAGAATTCGTTGTCCGTTCGGCCTGCGTCCTCTGCATAAAACTCTACATCTTCGACAAATTTTTTGGCATAGCTAACCGCCTCTACGGCACGTTCGATAATCGCCTCTCGATTTGAATTGAATTTATATTTGATATGCGAGTCTGAAGTTCCGATACCGGTATGTATTCTTGGTTTTTTTGCATTTTTTAATGCTTCGGCGGCTACTTCGATATCTTTTTTCACGGCTCGGGTAAGTCCACAGACCGTAGCGTTTTTCACTATTTTCGAAATTTCGTCCACGGATGTAAAATCTCCGGGACTTGAAATCGGGAAACCGGCTTCTATGATATCGACCCCTAATTCATCCAAACGTTGTGCAATGACCAGTTTCTGTGCCGTATCCAACTTACAGCCCGGTACTTGCTCTCCATCTCGAAGGGTGGTGTCAAAAATTTGTACTATATCTTTGCTCATTATATTTACGTAGTTTTAACTCGTCTTTACGAAGATAGTTCCACTAAGGTGAACAATACAAAAATAGGTCATTCATTTACAACGTCGATGTACTTTTTGAGCGAATTAACCTACTGAATAACAACTACTTAAACTCTATTTTTTACGATGACAAATGCGCATAAAGATGCCTTGTTCGTGCTGGTAAAGTCACTTTCAAAGTCTGAAAAAAGACAGTTTAAACTGTATGTCGGGCGTTTGGGCGTAAATACCGATGCAAAATTTTTAGCACTTTTCAACCTTATGGACAAGATCAAGCAGTATGACGAAAAAGTGATTTTGGGCAGCGGAATCGTAAAGAAAGCTCAACTATCGAACCTTAAGGCGCACCTTTACAAACAAATCTTGGTGAGCTTACGTTTAAATCCTGTAAACCAAAATATTCGAGTTCAGATCCGCGAACAGTTGGATTTTGCAACAATACTTTATCAAAAGGGATTGTACAAACAGAGTCTAAAGATTTTGGATAAGGCCAAATCAATAGCCATTGAGAACGAGGAAAAAAATGTGGCATACGAAATTGTGGAACTCGAAAAGATTATTGAAACGCAATACATAACTAGAAGTATTCCTGATCGAGCGGACGAATTGGCCGTGCAGGCCAAAGAACTATCCGCTCAGAATGTAATGACGAGTAAACTTTCGAATCTTTCGTTGCAACTATACGGAATGATGCTGAAAATAGGTTATGTACAAAACGATAAAGACTATCAAAAAGTCACTAAATATTTCGAAAAACACCTTCCAAAATACAAGATAGAGGATTTAGGTTTTCGTGAAAAACTATGGCTCTACAAAGCCCATTTATGGTACAGTTTTTTAATTCAGGATTTCCTGTCGTGCTATAGATATTCGAGTAAGTGGGTCGATTTGTTCTACGAACACAAAGAAATGATCCAACTGAATCCAGTGTTCTTTTTAAAAGGAAATCACTATTTGTTAGAATCTTTATTTTACGTACGTTATGCATCTCAATTTAAAGAAACACTTGAAAATTTGGAAACGGTAGTTGAAAGTAAAGACTTTCCTAAAAATGATAATATTGCTTCCTTGAGTTTTCTTTATATCAATGCCAATCGTCTGAATCAGCATTTCTTGGAGGGCACGTTCGCCAAAGGGCTTTATCTTGTTCGCATTGTCGAATACGGAATCAATAAACACAAGGATCGAATCGATGCCCACCACATCATGGTGCTTTATTATAAAATCGCGTGCCTGTATTTTGGTCATGGAGATAATAAGAACTGTATCGTTTACCTGAAAAAAATCATCAACAACAAGAACCTGAAAATGCGCGAAGACCTTATGTGTTTTGCCAGGGTACTGAGCTTGGTGGCGCATTACGAGGCTGGTATGGACTATCATTTAGAAGTTCAGTTAAAGAGCACCTATAAGTTCCTGCTCAAAATGAACGATTTGCATGCCGTTCAACGCGAAATGATCAAGTTCTTGAGGAACCTTGGAAATATCTACCCACATGAACTTCAAGACGAGTTCAAAAAACTGCATACCGAGCTTAAAAAGTATGAAGATCATCCCTATGAGAAAAGGGCGTTTCTGTACCTTGACATCATTTCTTGGCTCGAGAGCCATCTAGAGAACAAACCCGTCGCCCAGATTATTCGTGAAAAATCCTTGGCACTTACCCGTTAATATTGAGGAAGCAAAGTAATCACCTGACACATTTGCTGGAACTCAATCTGGCAATGCTTTTTATAAGTACTTCGGGTGCACTGGGGCGATATGTCGATTTACCCGTGCCGATTACTATTGGGGCTCGTGCCCTTTTGGCATTTATCTTGCTTTGGGGCTATTGTCGATGGAAAGGGTTCTCCTTTCATATCGATAGTGCGGATCGTCTCCATATTTTTTTAACGGGACTGTTGATGAGCCTTCACTGGATTTTTTACTTTTATTCCCTACGTTTATCAAATGTGGCCATCGGGATGTTGTCTTTGTTTACCTATCCCATTATTACATCCTTTTTAGAACCCATGATCTTAAAGACACGATTGCAAAGAATTCATTTGTTTTTAGGACTCCTGGTCTTGTTCGGAATCTATTTTCTGGTTCCTGATTTTGACATGGAGAACTCCTATACCCTTGCCGTTTTAATGGGCGTACTTTCGGCCCTGTTCTATGCCTTGCGGAATATTCTGTTAAAGACCAAAGTAAGTGATTATAACGGCTCGGTTTTAATGACCTACCAAGTCGGCATTATCGGAGTACTTTTGCTCCCTGCTCTTTTTTGGGCCGATTTTGAGATGGTACTGTCACAATGGAAAGGATTATTGGCCTTGGCATTATTGACCACGGCCATCGGTCACACGCTGTTTTTGAGGAGTTTCAGGCACTTCTCTATCACAACGGCCAGTATCATAAGCAGTGTTCAGCCTGTGTATGGAATTGTCATCGGAGCTTTGTTCTTATCCGAAATACCTTCTTGGACTACAATTTTGGGCGGCGTTTTAATATTGACTTCCGTATTGATAGAAAGTATGCGCTCTGGAAAATAATAAAATCAATTGTTTCAAAATCACTACGCTCAACTACTTCAACTGGTTCAGTGTGACAGCTTAGCGTAACTGTACTTTCAAGACTTCGAGTCGGCTAATTCTCCTTTTCTGAGTCTTCTTTTTGAATTCCCGGAGTTCCCATATTGTATTGGTTTATGAGTCCATCGCCTAATTTTTGGAATTCTTCGCTTTTAGCCATTTCACGTACTTTGACGGGGTCAAAATTTCCGTTGAAATAAAGAAAAGAGCCTCGGGCCGCATTGTTGTTATAAATCAGTATTTCTTTTACAGCATCCCGTTTTTCACGTATCGAAACGATATTCCGTTTTAAATCATCGTTTTTTCGGTACACCTCGATAAAGGAGCTGCCCGTTATGCCGTTCATCTGCTTGTTCAAAAACTCGGTACGGGCAGGGGTGGCACTGGGGAACTGCATATATCTCAAGTCTCGGGTATTACCTATCAACGATTGCATCTCAGGTGAAACATTACTTAATAGTGATAGCATAAACTGGGGTACACGAACCGCTGTGACTTGGTCATCGTTCTTGTGCGCTTCATAAAAACTGTCGATTGAGTTGTAACTGCCGCAGGAAGCGAAGAGCATCAATCCAACTAAAATTAGTGTTCTTTTGATCATAGTTCAAGTGTTTATAGTGTTTCTAAATATACTGATTCTAGCAACAAGCGTTCCAAACTGGATCTTTAGGAGGAGGCGCAATAAATTCCACCATTTCTTTTTTAACAGGATGGATAAATGAAAGCCTTCGCGCATGAAGATGGATGCTGCCATCGGGATTGCTACGATCGAATCCGTATTTGAGGTCTCCTTTGATGGGACTTCCGATAGCGGTCAACTGTGCGCGTATTTGATGGTGCCGTCCAGTTTGTAGGTCAATTTCCAAAAGGATGTAATTATCCAGTTTCTTGATTATTTGATAGTCTAGGATGGCTTTTTTACTAGCGGGAACTTCTTTTCTATGGGCGTACGATTTATTCTGTTTGCTGTTGCGCTTGAGCCAATGCATTAGGGTACCCGATGGTTTTTCTGGAATATTCTTGACTACGGCCCAATAAGTTTTTTTAGCTTCCTTTTCCGCAAAGAGCTTATTCAATCTTGGCAACGCTTTTGATGTTTTTGCAAAAACCACGATACCCGAGGTGGGTCGATCTAATCGGTGGGCAACTCCTAAATAAACATTCCCAGGCTTTTTATCTTTTTCCTTGATATAGCTTTTGACGACTTCGCTAAGGGGCATATCTCCGGTTTTATCACCTTGTACAATATCTCCGGGGCGCTTGTTGATTACGATAAGATGATTGTCCTCGTATAGTACAAGAAGGTTTTTTGGGGTCGATAGCATCTTTGAACCCACTATAGTGTCAATTTTTTATCCCGAAAAGAAAGAAATAGGATCAACAGTACTCCCGTAGTTACCGAAACATCTGCCATATTGAAAATACCTGTTTTTAAAAACCCAAGTTTGATCTGAAAGAAATCAGTTACCGACCCGTAGGCGATACGATCAATCAGGTTGCCGATGCCGCCACCGATAACGAAGGCGAAAGCAATGATCAACCATCTGTTGAGGTCCGTTTTTTGTAAAATCCGGAACAACAAAATCATGAGCACGAGCACTGGAAGTGCCTGTAAAAAAATAATCTTCAAAATAGGGGAGAGGTTTTGCCCAAAGCCCAACATGGCACCGGTGTTCTCTACGTTGGTCAGAATGAAATTGTCATTGACCACTTGAATATAATCATTTGGGGAAACGTTTTTTCGGACGATATCCTTTGAAATTTGATCGCAGCCAATATTTAAGAATACTAAGAGAATTACGCCCAATTTTTTTGCCATTTTCAGTTTGTTAGAATCCGAAAATTCCAAATCTCAATCACCAAATTGCAAATTTCACGATGTTCAAAATAGTGTAATTAACCAATTTCGGATTTTGGAATTTGAGTATTTGAATTTCTATTTTTAATACTGTTCTTCGTCACTTGGAAAATCTCTGCTCTTTACATCCTTTACATAGTTTGAAATAGCATCACCCATTTCTTCGTATAAATTCATATAACGTCTCAAAAACCGGGGATTAAACTCGTGGGTCATTCCCAGAAGGTCATGTATGACCAAGACCTGTCCGTCTGCATGTTTTCCTCCTCCTATTCCTATCGTAGGAATGCTGATCGCTTCCGATACTTTTTTGGTCAATTCCGCAGGAATTTTTTCCAACACGATACCAAAACAGCCTAGTTTTTCTAGCAGCTTTGCATCGCTCATCAATTTCTCAGCTTCATCCTCCTCTTTGGCACGAACGGTGTACGTGCCGAATTTATAGATGGATTGTGGCGTAAGTCCCAAATGTCCCATAACGGGAATCCCGGCATTCAAGATCCGTTTGACCGATTCCTTAATTTCGATACCTCCTTCCAATTTTACGGCATGGGCACCACTTTCTTTCATAATACGAATTGCGGAGCGCAGGGCTTCTTTCGGGTCGCTTTGATAACTTCCGAAAGGGATGTCGACCACCACCAAAGCGCGTTGCACGGCCCTGATGACCGATGAGGCATGATAGATCATCTGATCCAAGGTTATTGGCAAGGTCGTTTCATGGCCTGCCATAACATTACTGGCGGAATCTCCTACCAAAATAACATCGACGTTGGCGGCATCCACGATTTTAGCCATAGAATAATCGTAAGCCGTAAGCATGGAGATTTTCTCTCCGTTTTTTTTCATGTCCACCAAGGACTTTACCGTTACACGTTTGTACTCTTTTTTAGCCGTTGACATTTGGTTTTCTTTTGGTGGGTTAAATGTAAGGAAATTGTTGAGATTCCTCCTGACGTGTAAATTACAGGACGCGACTTATCATTTTGAGCTAAATGCGATGGCGGCAAGAATCTTTTGTTATTTTTGACAAAAGAGATAAAATGAAAAAAATAATTATATTACTTCTCGTCCTTGGTTCTTTACAAGTCCGTGCACAAACGGAAGAAAAAGCTGCCGTGCAAAAAGCTGTCGAGGATTTCTTCGAAGGCTTTCATGCCCAAGACTCCCTAAAAATGCTTACCGTAATGGCACCTACTTTGGTAATGCAACGAATTGGACCCGATAAGGATGGAAATACCGTATTACGAACCGACGATTATCATCAGTTTTTAAGAAATATTGTCGGCATACCCAAGGACCGCAATTTTCAGGAAAAAATAAAATCATACAGCATCCAAATCGATGGACCAATGGCCAACGCCTGGACGGAATATGAATTTTGGATCGATGGTAAGATGAGCCATTGTGGAGTCAATTCGTTTCAATTGATGAACGATGGCAGCGGTTGGAAGATGATTTACCTGGTGGATACCCATAGAAAAGAGGGGTGTGAATAAATCTCCTGTACATTTGATTTACGATATATAGAAATAGTTACCCCATCGTCCAATAAATATGTACGATGGGGTTATTGGTTCAGTACATTGAGACTAAACTTCGAAACCTTCGCGATAGCTACGACCTACGAACTGATTGGCCTCCTCGAGATTGGTGATTCGCATGTTTTCACCGTCCCACAACAACTTTTTACGTGCAAAAAATTCCATTTTGCCTTCGCTGTTTTCTCTTTGCAACATATAACTACGAATGGCCAAATTACCCATTAACACTGTTTCGGTCATAGGTCCGGCATAATCGAAGGAAGAGGTCAGCCCCTGATGTTCCGGACTATCGAAACCGGCTTTACAGGCATCGACCCATAAGCGTTGATGGCCATATTCAGGTTCTTCGTTCGGCTCCACCTCTGGGCCGAATTCAGTGGTTCCGTCGTTCAAGTAAAGTTTTGGCATTAAGGGAGAACTGTCATTAATGTTCGTTGAAATGATACCTTTTTCCCCAATGATCAATACGCCGTTCGCACTGTTATTTCCTCCAATATCATTATCCGCAGGAATAATATCAGGATGGGCGGGACGTATTCCCCCATCGCTCCAGGTCATTTCAATGGGCGATTTACTTTTTTCCGTAGCATCAAAATGCAACGTAATAAATGAGGAAGCCGGGCATCCTTCTGGGTGGTAGTCGGCGGTCCACATACCTGAATACACGGCACCGACACTGCATTCCGCATCGGTAGGATATTTAAGCCCTAATGTTCTAAAAGGAATATCGATCAAATGGCATCCAACATCTCCGAGGGCACCCGTACCATAATCCCACCAACCTCTCCAACTAAAAGGGTGCAGGTTCGGGGTATAGGGTTTTTCCGTCGCTGGGCCTAACCACAGGTTCCAATCAAGGGCTTCGGGTTTTTGGGAAGGATCCGGTGGGGGCATCGCACCACCTTGGGGCCAGACGGGACGGTTCGTCCAAACCTGGACTTTATCGATCGCACCGATTTTATCATCGTCGATCCATTGCTGCACCATGTTCAAAAGGGGATTCGATCCACCTTGGTTGCCCATTTGACTCACAATTTTTTGGTCCCGGGCCATTTGGGTGAGCATACGTGCCTCACGAATATTATGGGTCATGGGTTTTTGAACATACACATGCTTGCCCCGTTCCATGGCATATTTTGCCGCAGGGCCGTGTACATGATCCGGAGTCGAAATCGTAACCGCATCGATGCCTTTTTCTTTATCGAGCATCTCGCGGAAATCGGCATATAATTTTGCCTTTGGAAAATTCTCCACCGAACGTTTGGCAGAACCTGAAAAATCGACATCGCAGAGTGCGACCACTTTTTCCCTTCCTTTGACCGAAGCATTCAAAATATCACTGGCACCTTTACCTCCGGATCCTATGGCGGCCAAATTTAAACGGTCACTTGGAGCCAAATAGCCAACCCCACCCATTACATGTCTGGGCACAATAAAGATAGATGAGGCGATGGCCCCTTTTTTAAGGAACGATCTTCGTGAGTTGGAAACTCCCTTTGGTTTGTCTTTTTTCATTTTCAAAAGTTTAGTTGAATTATTTCGGAACTCTTAAAGGTAGAAAAAAATGGGGAATGTGTTGCGCTTGGTTTTGATGGGTGTACCAGGCACTTGACTTTTTCGTTTTTGTGCAGTGGCGGCCATCAAATCAGTTGGCTTCGTTTAGCAGTTTTTGGAGGCTATTAGTTGCCAACGGACGTAGCGGGTTAGTGCCAGTGTTAGGAAACCCCACAAGTAATTAAAATTTTTCGTATCTTAGGAATATGGACTTACCAAATGAGGTTTACGATATCACTATTGCCATTGCTCTTGTTGCCGCAGGTATTGTTTTAGTCGCTTACTTGACCAGAAAAAGCAGAAATTTCAGAAGCAGTAGAAATAAAAAGGCGAGGAAACAGCATTTATATTGATTTAACTACCGTTGTAGGTCACTCGTCAAAGACGAGTGCTAGCGGGGTTGTTTTTTTTAATTCACACTTTTTAAAACTACAAAAATGAACTAAACAAGTGCAGTTTTCACTCTCACGGTTTCTACACCTTCAATTGTCTCGCTAAGTATCAGTTTCTTTGCTTTTTCATCTTGAAATACCTCTTGTAAGTTCTTTACAACTCCGAAAGGGATTTTGTCAAATTTAGACGCCCAGTAACCTAAAGTTTTTTGGCCTATCCGTTCACCGATTTTTCTGTTCAACGCATCTCTATCGGACAAGCGTTGTAAATTGGTTTCATACCCCTTATTGTCTATGCTTAAAAGTGAACATAAGTTTTCAAATTGCTGATCTGAGCCGATTGCCAAAACGAGCAACTTACCGTCCTTGGTAGTAAACATATCGCCATAAGGTGCTATGTTGGGGTGCTGAGTACCCAAACGTTGTGGTATATGACCTTCCATTAACCAATTCGTAGCTTGATTTACTAAAGACGCCATAGCACTCTCAAAAAGTGAAATGGTAATGTGTTTTCCTTCTCCGGTAGTTAATTTGTGTATGAGTGCAACAAGAATTGCTTCTTTTAGATGATGAGCGGCAAGCACATCGATTAATGCCACTGGCATCTTTACAGGATTTCCATTGGGTTCACCGTTCATGAACATAAAACCGGTTTCAGCTTGTAATACTACATCAAATGCCGATCTAGAATCGTTGCTACCAAAACCAGTAAGTTCTGCATAAATGAGCGATTGATTGTGTTGTTTTAAGTCGTCATACGTCAATTTTAGTTTTCGAGCTGTTGCCGGTTTAAAGTTGGCTATAACAATATCGGCATGCTGTACATGACGAATTACAAGATCATAATCCGAGTCATCTGTCAAATCAAGCAAAAGACTTTCTTTCCCATAATTTGCCGCACTATAATATGAAGAAATGGGATTTTCTTTAGATTCAGTTGGTAGTTTCCATGCCCTTGTGACATCTCCATGGGTACGTTTGTTCTCTATTTTAATAACAGTTGCACCTAACTCCGCGAAGAAAGTTCCCGTTAAGGGGCCGGACAAGACGCTTGCCAACTCTACAACTTTTAAGTTTTTAAACATAAGATGAATGTATTTTTTTAATGGGTATGAATTTCATTTTGTACCATACAATCTCAAGTTTTAAGGTATGATGTCTCGTATACTACATAACGGTTGGGCTAAGCGTAGTGCGGAGGCAAGGAAACTTTTCGTTTCCGTCTACGCACGAAGCTAAAGCTT
>CAYGPR010000063.1:0-22874 GCA_964351985.1 uncultured Maribacter sp.
GGAAAAATTAGAGCAGCGTCAAAAACAAGTCAAAATCCTTAAAAAAGAAAAAGATACAGCTACGATTATTTTTTTGGGAACGGAATTTAAAGTCCCCAAAAAAGAAGTTAAAGAACAGGAAGCTAAGCAAACTGTCGGCGCCAATGAAAGCATCCGCTTGCGAATGACGGACTTCTCGAAAGTCAATGTTGCCGATAAGGAAAAATTGGAAGAACTTGCCGAAGAACTGTTCCACCAGATGAGTATTCGTTTTAAAAGGCGACTCGAAAATGCAAATAGGGGTAGTATCGATATTCGAAATACGATTCGCCATGGCGTTTCCAAAGGAGGAATGATGTTGGATCTCGCATATCGCAGGAAACGTAAAGAAAAACGCAAGGTGGTTTTTCTGTTGGATGTCAGTGGTTCAATGGATACCTACAGTTATTATTTGCTCCGGTATGTGATGGTGTTAAAGAAGTATTTTAAGAGCTTGGAGTTTTTTACCTTTAGTACGCAGTTGACCCATGTGACACCGATGTTGCGAGCGAACAATGAACAGCAGGTTTTAGATCAAATCGGTAAAAATGTACATTCGTGGTCGAGCGGGACAAAAATTGGAGAATCGTTGTCGGAATTCCTTTCGGTCTACGGCCATAAGTTTTTGAGCCAAAAACATATTGTGGTCATCTTGAGTGACGGACTCGAAACCGGAAATGTAACGGTGCTCCGAGATGCGGTACGCACCATCCGTAGAAAATGTAAAACCTTGGTATGGCTCAATCCGTTAAAGGGAATGGAAGGCTATCAACCCATTCAAAAAGGAATGGTCAATGTAATGCCACATTTAGATGCCTTCGAATCGGCTCACAACTTGGATAGCTTATTGAAATTAGAAAAATTATTGATGGATGTTTAACGAACTCGCGATACAGATTGAAAAACACTTGGCTAAAGGTGAAGATTTTGCCATTGCACAGGTCATCGACCGTATTGCCCCAAGTTCGGGCAAGGTAGGGGACAAGGCGCTAATTTTGGCGACAGGCGAACTCATCGGATGGGTCGGTGGCGGCTGTGTGCGCGGCATTGTTATTAAAGAGGCCCTCGATGTCATCAAATCGAAACGTTATCGAAGAGTACGCATTTCCCCGGAAGGCGGAACGCGCGAAACTGCAAATTATAAAGAATACGTTATGAGTTGTCAAAGTAAAGGTACGTTAGAAGTTATGATAGAACCTGTTATTCCTCAACCAGAGCTTATTGTGGTCGGCAAGTCGAACATTGCCCGTAAATTGGTGCAGATGGCTTCTGCCGCCGATTATAAGGTTGCCGTTATGGCAAGCGATGCCGATGTGCAAATGTTTCCCACGGCGAACCATGTGTCCGAGACCGTTGATTTTTCCGTCCTTAAAAGTGTAACGAATACCTATATCATCGTAACTACCCAAGGCGAAGATGACGACCTCTCCGTGAAAAAGGCTTTGGAAACATCCGTAAAATATGTTGGTTTTGTGGCCAGTAAAAAGAAGGCCGAGGATATCAAAACCTATTTGAAAAATGAGGGTATCTCCGAAGAACGCATTCGCCAGTTACGAAGTCCCGTTGGGTTGGATATCAATGCCAAGTTGGCCAGCGAAGTCGCTATCAGTATTTTGGCCGAGGTTATTGACCATTTTAGAAAAGGCAATGTATCGGAGAAAATGCCCGTGCACCAACCGGATACGACATCGGAAAAAGTAGCTTCGATGCCAGCAGCGGCAACATTTGCCGAAGAATACTATATTAACCCCGTTTGTCAAGTTCCGGTCTCCAAAAAGAATCCGAAGCATGTAGTCGAGTATCAAGGTGAGAAGGTATATTTCTGCTGTGATGGGTGTAAGGTTAGTTTTGAGAAGAATCCGGCGCAGTACATTAAGGTGTAATTGCATACTATATACTTGGTAGCCACATTCCCATGGTAGCCGAAAAGGTACCTACCGCGATGCTAGCGGTCAAAAACCACATAAAAACAGATAGCGCCCAACGCCCTGTATTATTCTTGCTTTCCTTCGCCCTAAAATAGAATTCTGCAAACAGTACGGGCAAGATATAGCTAAACGTGGAAATCATATTCAATGCGGGACCTTGAAAGCTGTCCATATCAAAACCCACGGGGCCTTGGAAAATGGTCAGCCATAACATCAAAAAAACCCGAAAAAACCAAACGCCGCTCATCGCAAGAAAAAGCCGTATCGCCCATTTACGATGTGCGTCTAGTTTTCTGGCGATTGCCAATCGTACCGTGTAAAAAGCACATACAAGAATAAAGACGGCGTTAATAGTTATGAAGACGGAGCCGACAATCCCTCCGACGCTACCTCTTACCCATGATAAATAAAGGCCTGCAATACTTACTAAAAAAGCAGAAAAAATATAAATACGTCCATTTATACGATGAAATCGCGGAAACTTATTACGTACTTTTCTAATCAGCTGAAGTGGTCCGCCAAGGGTGATGACTGCGGCCATTGCTACATGAATTCCGAAAATGATATTACCCATCAAATCTTTTGGCACGTATCCGTGGGTCGTCTGGGCGTTCCAACGTTCAAAATTCCCGGCGAGACCCTGTACCCCGTACAGCCCAAGAATATACAATGCAAATAAGAGTTGCCCGATTACCACGACGATAAACCAGAGGTTTACGGATTGTTTGAGCACTTTTGATTTCGATGGGTAACTAGTGATTGATACGTTCATAGGATTGTTGATTGATGAAAAATTCGGTCTGTTAATATATCAGACGCAATTTTACCTATAAACGTTGCCTACATAGAATTTGAATTTCGGAGAGGGGAGTGCCTAAGGCAAAGACTTATTTTTTTAGCTTAACAGCCGACCGTAGTCATTCCACACAGGGGAATCATCGACTTCTAAAAACCATTCCCACCCGTCTTTTCTTATTTAGTGCACCACGGGTCACTCTGGTCAAACACAATCTCTTCAGTGTTAAAGGAGGAGATGAGTGATAGCGGGGGCAATACGCCATTACATCTTTTTAAAATATAGATTTCGAACCCGACCATTTGAAACTTTAAATCCTGAGACTTCGGCATTCGGATCTCGTATAAAATCCACTTGTCCAAAAAACCATGCGTCACTTGAAAAAACATCTTCTTTAATTGAATCTAAGTGAAAATCACTTAATCTACTATGTTTTGCCAGTAATTTGTCTTCATCAACTGTAAAACTGTAGGTAGTCGATAGTTCTTCGCTATAAAAATTACCAACGAAATCATCTAGTTTAACAGCCGTCTTATCAAATGGGTTCATTCTTGGCGCCTCCATTATCTGGCCGCCTTGAAGCAGCTTTAACAATTTAATGTTTTCACCTCCATTGGGTATAAATTCAACTTTGGCTTCCACACCCTCAACTTCAAATTCGGTAGCGGACAAAGGAATCAGGGAAACCACATTTTGGCCTGTGGCTTTGGCCGATAATGCACCATTGCTTTCTGTTATCGTTACGGTAAAACCAGGTTGCAGTTCAAATTCTCCGACGTAGGTACTTAAAATGCTGGGATGGATAGCAATCGTTTCTGTAGTTTTTTCTTTCGGTACGACTTTCGCTTCCTGTTTGATTTTATCCTTGAGATAAATGTCTGCTACCTTGTGGGCGATGGTGCCTGAATTAAATTCTGCCGAATTACTAAAGACAGCTACAGAGAGATCATCATCTGGAAAACGGGTTAAATACGAACGGTATCCTGCATCGGCACCTCCATGCTGTATTTCGTTCAACCCTTTGTAGGTGCCGACAAATTGACCCAGTGCCCCACCGAATGTTTTTCCGTCATTTAGTACTGCAGGCGTGTTCATTTTATTTATGATTGTCGAATCTCCAACTTTAGGATTGGAAAAATTCAGCGCCCATAGGCTCAAATCTTCAACGGTGGTAAAAAGGCTGGTAGCGCCCGCATTGGCAAAGCTCAATACGCTTTTTTTATAGCCCGTACTGTCTGAATAATACGAGTACGTTCTATTTCTGACAATTTTTTCATGATCATCATAAAAAAGGGTGTTACTCATTTGCAACGGTTCGAAAATTTTCGCATCGGTAAATTCAGCAAAAGACATATCGGATACCCGAGCCACTACTTCCGCCAAAAGGGTAAACCCGGTATTGCAATACGCGTATTCATCGCCCGGATTAAAATTCAATTCTTTTTGCTTACTGACCAGTTTTAAAATGTGCTCTTTCGTAATCACATCATCCATACGCCAACCGGCCATGGACAATAAATTCCATTGATCCCGTAAACCGCTGGTATGGGAAGCTAAGTGCCGTAAGGTAATGGTTTTGCCAAAATCAGGGACTTCAGGAATATAGGTTCGGATATCATCGTCTAGACTTAGTTTCCCTTGTTTTTCCAATAACAAAATGGAGAACACCGTAAACTGTTTTGAAATGGATGCAATATGAAATATGGAAGCGGGGGTTATGGGGATGTCATATTCCAAATTGGACAGACCATAGCCTTTTTTGTATAGTATAGCGCCATCTTTCACGATGGCAACTGCGGCCCCAGGGGTATCCGTATTGTCCCAAGGCGCAAAAACTTCATCCACCTGTTCGTTCGGTAAGGTCGCTTTGGGTCTCACTATTTCAACGGTCAGGTCATATAGGCCTGTTGGCTCCTTTTCATCAAAAGGGGATACTTCAACGATATAGGCACCTTGGGTACTCGAGATCAACGTAAAGAGTTCAGGACCATGTTTTCCATTTGGGCTATCAAAGTCCTCCATTTTTTCACCCTTGGGATCATAGGTGGTGATTTTCATATCCACGCCTTTTTGCATGAGCTTAAAAAATACAAATTGATCTTTTTCTAACGGTATCGTGTAACGATGTTTTTCTGCGGGCGTAATTTCTGATGACGTTACTTTGCCTGTAACGAGCGCTCCCTTTTGAATTTGGGCTTGAAGGATACTTATGGGCGCCACTAAAAACAGTAGCAGCAAACGGCTAATTATGGATTGTTTCATTTTATGTTTTTTTAATGGCGCACGGCGACGCGCTAGTGAAGTTCGGTGATATATGGAAAGATAGCGAAATCAATTGACTGTCGGTCGAAAACCTGGCGTTTATCAGTTGTACCTTTTTCAATCGATAGTTTGCAAAGTAGTCCACCAGTTACGGACTAGCGTACGCGGGAGAGATTTCGTGTTCCTAGGTTCTCGACTGCCTGCCCTTAGTACGAGACTTCGGAAGGCGGGCGCTCGAAGTGACAGTATCGATTGTTGGACTAATGGAATGTTGGATTACGGGGTTGTTGGATTGTTGCCCTTTGATGGT
This sequence comes from uncultured Maribacter sp., assembly GCA_964351985.1. GTDB lineage: Bacteria > Bacteroidota > Bacteroidia > Flavobacteriales > Flavobacteriaceae > Meishania. Next base: position 5,315 of record CAYGPR010000063.1, read on the forward strand.
ACTTGTTTTACCTGCATTTTACCACTAGTGCGTTTAAAACCCGGGTGCAGGGGCAGGGGCAAAACAACCCGAGACATCTAATTTTGGTTCTTCGACACAGTCCGTACCATCGGGTCCGTAGCAGACCGTTTCAAAACAGGCATCCTCTTCTGGGGTACACGAAAAGCATAGTACCAAAGTCAGCATCGTAAAATAGTATATGGTTTTGGAAGAGCCAGATTTCATCAGCAGATAAGTTATGTGTTGAATGCGTTATTGCTGTAACATTTGCCTCTAAAATACAAAAACCTGTGAGACTGGTGTAGCGGCGTACTATGGTTTTGAAAAACTACGAATTTCGACCTTATGGCCCTTGGTCAAGAATAGCTAGTAAACACCATGAAATACGACAATTTTGTGCTATTCATCTAATTTCCAGTCACTTTTTCAATAATCGTAAAGATTGATCGTTCGTGTAAATATTAATAAACGACCATTTCTTAACTATAACCTACGTAAACCAACCGCATATGGCAACAAAAGTACGTTCACTAGCCTTTGTATTTTTCCTTGTTTTTTTAAATTTTTCCTTTGCTTCTTTTAGTACGAATCCGTTTTTGGCTTCGGCCGACAACATCGTTTCATGCCCGAACGATGGCAGTCAATTATCGGAATTCCATCTTTGTGGTCTTGGCGATTCCCGTATTGCTCAGGTCACCGACCCTTCGGTGCTATCCATACAATGGCAAAAGTTGAATGACAACTCGTGCCCTCCAGCGGGGCAAGACTGTCCGAACCTGAATGGTGGTTGCAATTGGAACACGGTCTCGACCAGTACATCGTTCACGCTCGATAGCGATGGTGAATATCGCGTGCTCTTAACCTATGCCAGCGCACCTAGTGAAACGTTTTACGCCAAAGCGAATCAAACCACGTATTCCGATGTAGTTTCGGTTATCCAAAATATCAGTGGTAATGGGGCGAGTGATGGAGAGATTGAAATAACGTTCACGGGCAATTCGGCACCCTATATTCATCAATTGCAAGATGGTAACGGAAATCCGCTCGGTGGACTTCAAAACAGCACGGTATTTTCGGGTTTAATAGCGGGTACCTATCAGATTCGAACGCTAGATGGTTCGGGTACCTGTGAATATTATTCTACGCAAGTGGTGTTGACAGAACCGGCGCTGTTAACAGGGCAGTTGATCCAGACACAAGCGGTTGCCTCCTGTGCCGATACGGGTCAGGTGACCATCAATGCTTCCGGAGGGGTAGCGCCATACCAGTATAGCCTCAATGGTGGGGCGTACGTCGCGTCCAATACGTTTTCGAATCTGGGCGTAGGCTCGTATTCCGCTACGGTAATGGATGCGAATGGTATCATTGCAAACACAAACGGAGTCAGCCTGATTTCGACGGAAGATATTTATATTAACACTACAAAAAGTGATGTGAATTGCTTTGGTTCCCAAGACGGTCATATTAGTGTTCAGGCCTCTGGGGGTACAGGTGGCTACCAATACGAGTTGCAAGACGGAAATGGTGCTATTTTGATACCTTATCAAAACAGTGATGCTTTTGCTAATCTGGCACCTGGATTTTATACGGTTTTTGTAAAAGATCCCACTGGTTGTTTTTCCAGTGTTCCTTTTACCATTGATGAGCCAACCCCTTTACTGACGACGGTAAGCGCTCAAGATCTTACGGGCTATCAGGCCCAAGATGGTAGTATAACCATAAATGTTTCTGGGGGTACCGGTGCTTATCAGTATGCCATCTCGCCAAACTTAAGCTCCTTTTTTACAAGCAATACCTTCAGCGGCTTATTGGCGGGTGATTATGAAGTTATAGCCCAAGATTCAAATGGGTGTTTTATGAACAACGTCGTAACCGTATCGGAACCACCTCAATTGCAATCTACGATGACCCTGACCAAAGCCCTGACCTGTATCGATAATGCGGAAATACAACTAGAAGTTGTTGGCGGTGTTGCACCTTACGAATATAGCATGAATGGTACTGTTTATGTACAAATGAACGGTAACGTAGCGGTCTTTCCAGCATCCGCTCCAGGTACCTATCAAAGTACGGTGCGTGATGTAAATGGATATACCGTGGGGAATACCATTACCATATATCCGATTGAACCTTTGAACTTGTCGTTATCCGCCACGAATATTTCCTGCGCCGGTGATTTAGATGGGAGCGTCATAGTCACAGCCACAGGAGGCACAGGCAGTTATCAGTTTAGATTGATGGATATGCAGGCCAATGTCGTAAGTGGTTATCAGACCAGCAACACTTTTACCGACCTAAGCTATGGTAGCTATCAAGTAGAGGCCATAGATACCGGAAGTTGTGTTGCGCTATCGTCATCCATAGAAGTACAGGATGCCGCCATACTTGTAATCGATAATTTCAACGTACAAAATAACACCTACTACGGAGCCAATGACGGAAGCATTTCATTTGAGGTGACCGGCGGAACAGCTCCTTACACCTTTTCGATAGGCTCAGGTGCTTATGTGCCCTTTAACGGACAATCAATTACCGGTTTGGAGGCGGGAGACTATATAATTACCGTCCGTGATGCCAATGGATGTGAGTCAAATGCAATACGGACCATCACACAACCGGAGGAACTAGTGGTTTCTTTGGATGTTGGGACTATTGTATGCGGAGTATCGATTGATACTCAGGTCGTGGTTTCGGCTTCGGGAGGATCTGGGGTCGCTTACTTCTTGTATGCCATTGACTCCACAGATCCAGCGGATGCTCGTATCGATAGTACATTTTTTAATGTTTCTCCTGGTACTCATTTTATAACGGTATTCGATGCCTCGGGTTATACGAAAACCACCGATTTCGAGGTGGCCGAACCCATTGGCATGACCGTTAAATCCCAAATTTCCTACGATAATGTGAACAAAGAGGCAACCGTTAATTTAACCGTCACAGGCGGTGTTGCGCCGTATACCTACCAAATAGATGGTGAAGCGAACGACCTTGATGGTCCCATAATTTCAGGATTGACCGAAGGAGCGTATACTTTTATAGTACAGGATAAAAATTCGTGTTCCGCCACGGTAACCGTACAGATCGATTTTACCGATTCGGAAAACGATGGAGTCGTAGATCGAGATGAGGACGTCAACGGCAATGGCAATTACGAGGACGATGATACCGACGGAGATGGTACGCCAAATTATAAAGATGCTGACGACGACGACGACGGGGTACCTACCTTTGATGAAATCGATAGGTCGAACGGCGATAAAAATGTCATCCGCAGAAAAAACTCAAGTCTGTTTTTGGATACTGATGCAGATCGTATTCCGAATCATCTGGACGATGATGATGATGGTGATGGATTTTTGACCTTAGAAGAAGATTATAATAAAAACGGTGACCCACAAGACGATGACATCAATGAAAGCGGTGTGCCGGATTATTTGGAAAAGGGAATCAATCCCGAATCGGTCACCGAAATAGAAATCGAAGGTAAGGTCGTAGTTTTTCAAAATTCAGGCCATACCGAGTTTATTGCTCTCGTATGGAAAGCTATTCAAGACTCGGAAACTTCAATCAAGGTTTACAACGGAAGAGGTAATCTGGTATATGCGAACAACTTGGAAGCTGGAACTTACGAGACCGAATTGAATGTAGCTAATCTTTCTAGAGGTATCTATTTCGTTTATATTAAAAACGATGAAATGGAAGAAGTCAAAAAAGTATTGGTTAAATAAGAGAGGATTTATAGTCTTGTTAGTGTATTACCAGCTTCCGAAAATACTTGAACAGCACTTCGACAGCACTTCAACAAGTTCAGTGTGATAGCTCTTTTCGACGGCACTTCGACAAGCTCAGTGTGACACAGTGTGATTTTTTCTTTCTTTTATGCGGTGGGGTTAGAGATGGCTTGAACGTAACATTCGGTTGTGTTTAAATCATTTCGACTCCGCTGAAACTAAATTTGTGCCAATATAGTATTTGGATTAGGCACGTCTTATTCCATCGGCACTTCGATTTCTTCGCCCCAAATGTATTTCCCGAACCACTGCCAGTTGTGCCAAGTCGCCGCAAGTCGTTCTTTCGGTTTATTGATTCCGTGACCGAAACCTTTGTAGATGATTAATTTCGTTTCAACACCCATATCTTGAAGTCCCTGAAAAAGCTCATAGGCATTCGCCGGGGGCACCCGTCTATCGAATTCGCCATGTTGTATCAGGGTAGGGGTCACGGCATTATTGATGTTGGTCATGGGTGAGGTCTTTTCATAAACTTCTTTATCCGACCATGGGGTGGCCAGTAAATATTGACGCGTGAAGGGATGGATATCCGTATTGACGTAGTAGGTCATCCAATTTGAAATGCCTGCACCGACTGAAATTGCTTTGAATTTATTTGAATTCGTAGTCAGAAATGCGGAAATATAACCTCCTTGGCTCCAACCCATCGAGCCGACCTTAGTTCCATCGATCAATCCCTGGTCTTCTAAATGCTCTACACCTGATAGCACATCCCAGGCATCGCCGACGCCAAGATTTTTCACATTCAGCGATCGGAATTCTTCGCCATAACCCGCAGAACCTCTATAATTTGGCCGTAAGACCAAAGCTCCTTTGTTGAGCCATTGCACCATTGGGTAAACGTAAGAAGGAACGGCACTGGGTGTTGATACCCCGGTAGGTCCACCGTGAATAACGACCAATAGCGGGTACTTTTTGCTCGGATCGTAATCTTGAGGTTTGTGCAGTACTCCTTCAATTATGGTTCCATCTTTACTTTTCCAAGAAATGACTTCACTTTGTGCAACAGACCAATTTCGGATTTGATTTGTCGAAGCAGTTATTTTATTGATTTCCTTAATAGGATAGGTAGCTTGGTAGATTTCGGTCAAATCACTGTCATTGACTCCCGCAAAGGCAATTTTTTTACCGTCTTTGGAAAAAGAGTATCCATAGATCCGTTCAGGCCCTTTTTCTAAAATTTTGGTCTTCCCGTTCTTTGGGTCGATATAAATCAACGGCCTTTTTGTTTTTTGCCACGATAACGCGAAAATTCCGTTCGGGTTCCATTCTAGGGCAAAAAGGTCTTCATCGAAATCTGCCGCCAGTTGTTGATTTTCCGTTCCGTTTACATTAATGCGAAAGATTTTTCCATTTTTATAGTAATTGGAAATACTATCGTTGAGGCTAGAGCCATATAGAATCGATTTGCCGTCGGGTGACCAAGATACCAATCCGTCATAACTCAAATTAGCGACCAAAGGGGTCAGTTTCTTGGTCGGAATATCATAAATGGAAATATCCGCCTTAAAAAAAGTATTTCGCAAGGGATCGGGTTGATGCTCCAAGGCTATTTTTTGTCCATCGGGCGACCATTTGAAGGTGTTGATAGAAAATGACACACTATCTAACACTGGTTTCGCTTCCAAATTTTTGGTTCGTACTGTATCTTTTATCTCCATGGGCAACGGATTGTACCTAAGACTATCGGGCCTAAAATTGGCAATGTATAGCTGATTCATACTATACTCAGCGTCTTCCACGGCAAAACCACCATACATATCCGCTCTTTTTTCTTCTTCTTTCGATTTATCCTCTGATTGTAAAAAGGCAATTTTTTTACCATCGGGTGCCCATTCGTATTGTGAGATGTCCTTCTCGGTATGGGTAACCTGTAGGGCCTCTCCACCATCGACCCGAATCACATGAATTTGACTGTTTTTCCCTCGCTTTGATAAAAAACTGATCCATTTTCCATCGGGTGACCATTTCGGATTCGAACTACCGTTTTCTGGATTATGGGTCAGTTGGAAGGGTTTCCCTCCGTTTTTTGAAATCCACAATTCAGTGACATATTTATTTTCTTTCCAGTCTACCGTCTGTTGTTCAAATACGATGTGGTTACCATCAGGTGAGATGGTGGCATCTGAAACCGACCGCAATGAAATTATTTCCTCAAAAGATGGGTTTTGCGCTTTTTGGGCATGACAAGGAGTGATTAATGCAACAGCCGTTATGACAAGTAAGAAGATTTTCCTCATAGGATATTTCTCTTGTTATTCCCCCTCATACTTACCCGAATACCTTTTCCAAAGTTCGGTCTGATGCGTTTCCAAGGAAATAGTACGGCCATCTATAAAAGCGTGGGTCAGTTGATTGCCGCGCATGTCAAGGGCATCTCCTTCTGAAATAAAGAGAGTTGCACTTTTTCCCACGGCCAAGGTGCCATGGGTTTCGTCAATGCCCAAAATCTTTGCCGTATTTCCGGTTAGCAATTGTAGCGCTTTTTCTTTGTCCATGCCCTGACCCACGACCTGACCGGCATAAAAAGGCAGGTTTCTGGTTTGGAAGTTGGAGGCATCCCCATTTTGCAGGGCGACCAAAAGGCCGGCATCCATTAATAGTTTGGGGAGTTTGTACGGCAAATCATAATCGTCATCATTCAAACTCGGCAGGTTGTGCGTATACTGCACCAAAACAGGAATGTTGTTTTCCTTAAGAAAATCGGTCACTTTATAGGCATGATACCCACCGACCAGAACCACATGTTTTGCACCGGAGTTTTTGGCCAACGTGATGCCGTCGATAATCTCTTTTTCACCATCAGCGTAAACGTATAGCCGTTGGTCGGCATTAAAAACACCTTGCATAGCGGCAAAGGCCGGGTTCAATGCTTTCGCGGTTCCTTTTCCGTAAGCCGTAGCGTTTAGCATAAAGGTCTCGACTTCATTCACTTGTTCTTGGTAATCTTTGTTAGGCTGCAATCCACGGGGTTCGCCCATCCACCAACGACCTCTTCTAAAACTACGTGGCCAGTTCAAATGAATGCCATCGTCGACTTTTACGGCAGCATCTTCCCAATTCCAAGCATCGAACTGTACGATGGAAGAGGTTCCGGAAATGCGTCCGCCTTTGGGCGTAATCTGCCCCATCAAAACCCCATTGGGGCGCATGCTTTCCACCACTTTCGATTCTGCATTGTAGGCAATCAAGCTTCGTACATGAGGAATGATTTCACCGATTTCATCGGCATCGTTACTCGCACGCACGGCGTTGACTTCAATAAGTCCTAATTCCTTAGCAGGAGCAATAAAACCAGGGTAGACATGTTTACCTGTGGCATCGATGGCAGTTCCTGTTGCGGTCGCATCAGAACCTATGGCGGTTATTTTTCCATCCTCAAAAACGATGGTACAGTTTTCGACCACCGTACCGTCGCCTACGTGAGCGGTTGCTCCTGTAATACTGATTGCTTCGCTTTGTTTTGGTGCCGGCGTTTGTTGTGCCCAGCTCGCTACTCCAAAAGTGAGTAGGAGGGCGGTTAGTATATTTTTTATTTTATGCATGATACTGATATTTACAACTTAACATTTAAACTTAAAACCTTTTTTAGAAAGTGCTTCGACAGGATCTGTATGACAGTATAAGCTTGATTTGGCCTGCCTGCTGCTTACCACAACTGTCAACTGATCTAAAGCGTTTCACAAGTCATTCGCTCTTTCTTGCTCATTTTCGGCCCTTGCGTTTTACCGCCTCCTGCTTTTTCCTGCAACATCATATTGATGAGTTGGTTACGTTCTTTTTGAACGGCTTCCCGAAGTTGCTTGTCTTTTTCGATATCGAAATAGGTAGCGCCTTCGATTAGGGTTTTTTCTGCTTTGGCGTACACCGAAAGTGGATGGTCCGACCACAATACCAAATCGGCATCCTTACCTTCTTTGATACTTCCGACACGATTATCGATATGTAATAATTTCGCGGGATTGATGGTAACCATTTTCCAGGCATCCAATTCGCTCACGTCTCCGTACTTGACCGTTTTACCGGCTTCTTGGTTCAAGCGTCTCGCCATTTCGCCATCATCACTGTTTATCGCAACGGTAACGCCTACTTTGTTCATAATAGCGGCATTGTACGGAATGGCATCGTTGACCTCGTATTTATAGGCCCACCAGTCACTAAAGGTCCCTGCACCTACGCCATGTTCCTTCATTTTATCGGCTACTTTGTAACCTTCCAGAATATGCGTAAACGTATTGACCCGAAAACCAAAATGTTCCGCAACTTTCATCATCATATTGATTTCGCTCTGAACATAAGAATGACAACTGATAAAGCGCTCGCCATTGAGTATTTCGGCAATCACTTCCATTTCTTCGTCGTAACGATAGGGCTGGCCGCTTTTCTTCAAGGCATCATATTCCTTACCGCGTTGAAAGTAGTTCATAAATACCTGCTCCACACCCATACGGGTTTGCGGAAATCGCGAATAACTCTCCCAATTCGATTGCTTTACATTTTCACCCAAAGCGAACTTGATGAATTTCGGGGAGTTGTCATAGATCATCTCGTCTGCCGATGCGCTCCACTTTAACTTAAAGATAGCGGAACGCCCACCGATCGGGTTGGCCGAGCCATGCAGCAATTGTGCCGAGGTAACGCCACCTGCCAATTGACGGTAAATATCGATATCTTCATTGTCGACCACATCTTCCATTTTCACTTCGGCGGTCGAATTGTGCCCTGCTTCGTTAATGGCAAGGGCCGCGATGTGGGTGTGCTCATCGATGATTCCCGCGGTCAAGTGTTTTCCTGACGCATCGACTACCTTGGCATTACCGCCTTTAAGGTCTTTTCCAATTTTGGAGATTTTTCCATCCTTGATCAATACATCGGTGTTTTCGAGAATGCCAGCCTCTTCGCTTGTCCATACCGTTGCATTTTTAAAGAGGATGTTTTCCGATTTTGGTTTTTCGGAAAATCCAAAACCGACATTCGGATAGGTAAGGCCAACCATTTCAGGTTTGAATGATGCTTTGTCACCATCTTTTTTCTTACCCTCAAAAGCACTGGTTTTCGTAGCGCTAAAAGAAGATTCATTTCCGTCGGGAAGCACCAGTTTTCCACTCAAATTATCATCGGCAGTGACCAAGCCCGTCATGCGATAGTTTTTTTCGCCTTTATCGGTCGCAAATGAAAGCTCTAACCAGTCACCACTGTAGTTAATCTTAGAGGTCAATTTGGTGGTGTCTTGTTTGATTTCAACTTTGGGTTTACTGGACTCACCTGTAATGGCAAGTTTATAGGTCGTTCCACCCGCGGACAAATCATAATTACCGCGAATATCTTTTTGGTCCTTATCATTGATGACATTTTTATTGCCTTGTACCCAATTCTCGTAAAGTGTTGTACTCTTTTCGAAAATATCGCCCGAGGTAATCAAAAAATTCGCTTGGCGACCCACTTCCAAAGAACCTATGCTACCCGATTTTCCAAGAATGGCGGCCGGTACGGTGGTCAAGGCTTCCAACGCTTTTGTTTTGGGTAGTCCGTATTCGATGGCCTTCATTAGATTATCCTTGAATTTTGAAGGTGATTTCAAATCGTACAGGGTAAGTGAAAAGGGAACTCCCGCATCGGCCAAGGCTTTTGGATTCGTTGGGGCCTGGTTCCAGTGGCGCATATCGGCCAAGGTCACGTAGTCTGCCTGAAATGGGTTCGATACATCATAGGCCTCGGGAAAATTGATAGGGAGAATGAATTTTGCGTTCGTACCCTTGATTTCGGCAATGCTTTCATATTCATCGCCGCCACCCAGAATCGCATACTGAATTCCGTTGGCATCCCCGATTTTATCCGCGCGTAAGGCATTGCCTTTGTCTTTTGCTTCGAAAATCTGCACAAGACCCATATTGGCGTTCAAGGCTTCCAGTGAGCGGTCTTTGGTATCTGCATTGCCTGCAGCGTACCATTTGGCATCGGAATACATTTGACGTAACAAAGCCATCGCACCCATCAAAGACGTAGGGTACGATTGTTTCTTGATAACACTTTTGTCGAAGGAAAGATATTGTGCGGACGTATCATCAAGAATTCGGTTGGCATCTCCGCCTGCCCCGTTCAAGGCAACGAGCACCCCGGTTCCACGAACGATACCATCGTGTATATGGGAATTGACCACTCCGAATCCGGCATCACGAAGCTCTTTCGCATCCTTATCAACGTATTTAAATTTGTCAATGGCCGAATTTTCGGGCATGATGTGGTCGTTCCAATAAAAACCTTCGCGTTCGGGATCGTATTGCGAAGCTCTGCCACCTCCGGGCTTTCGTTTTGGTTGCTCCACTCCGAATTTGGAGTAGGCATCAATAAAGGAAGGATAGATCGATTTTCCTTTTAAATCGACCACCACTGAATTTTTTGGTAAGGCGACCGTTTTACCCACTTGCTTCACTTTTCCGTTTTGAATCAGTAAGGTGCCCCCATCGATAATCTGCGTGGGCGTCACGTAGATTTTTCCATTGGTAAAGGCCGTGTAGTTATTGTTCTTTGATTTTACACCGTCGTTCTCAGGAAAGTAATCTTGAGCGGACAAAATTGCGGTGCACGCCAACAGGGTTAGCGTGAGTAATCGTTTTTTCATAAAAGTCTGTATTTGTTTAGCCGTTCTAAAAATAAGGGAAGTGAACGGATTATCGATCGTATTTTTAAGTTTTTTGGATTTATGAATCCTAGGAGTATGAACCCTATTCTTATAAAGGATGCTTCTCATAATAGTTGACCAAAAGCGATACCACCGAATTATAGCTCAGAATACCTTCACTTTGATTGTTGGCCTTTAGAAAAGTGTTGAATGCGGATTTAAAAACAGGCTCCATAGGATTTTCGTAAGACAGCCAAAAATCGTTCATCTCCTTATAATTTTTACGAACGCCTTCATTTAGTTTGGCGTACGCCGCGTTGAACAAGGGCATATCGACCCGCTGTAATTCTCCCAAGGCATAAGCCAAAGCGTAGGAATACGCTGCATATTTGAAAAACATATCCTCATTGTTCACCGTAGCTAGGTACCCAATAAAATTCGTTTCGTTTTCTGCGGAATAGCCCAATTGATGTCCGACTTCATGACCTGCCACCACGGGAAACCGATATGCAGGTAATTTACCGTTTACCTGGGCCTCGTTCGTAAACGGATTTAAATACCCTCCATACCCCATATAGGTTAGGGCCAGACTGAAAATTGATTTTTTAAGGCTTGGGGATCGGTATTTTAAAAATGGAATTTTGTTTCCTAAATCACCGTAGCTATGGATCGTTTTTTCAAATATTTCTCTCTTGGTAAAAGGAAGTTCGACGGCTTTTGTACTGTCCGATGTAATACTTAAGTGGACTTGATTCGTTTTTGTCGTCAACTTCTCGATAAAGGAGGTCAATTGTTCTTTGGTATGCGTTTTCGGCAGGTCGAATTGGTCGGCAATAGGTAGACGGTAATAATTCATGCCCCACATCAAGTGAAAGGTAAAATAGGCCACGGAGAGTACCACAGCAATGTTTAGAACAAATTTCAATGGAAATGCTCGGATTCTTTTTCGGTTTACGTAAACGTACCGAATGGCAACAAATCCCAAAAGGAAATAAAGGACATCACCGAATGAAAATGGAATCCACCCGAACAACAACCGGAAAAACCTCGAAATCACGGGATAAATACCTGTACTATAGTACTTCTCGACGAGATGCGGAAAATGGGCCAACCACTTGACCAGTATAATCTGGGGAATCAAGGAAATCGCAATGCCCAATTTCAGTTTTGACGTCATGGGCCCAAAAATAATCAAAATGAGACCTATATGACATAATGTTATTTTCTAACGTATTTTTGATCAATAACAAATTCGCCATGAGCAAAACGCTAAACGACTTAGAGCCCAAACCACTTTGGAAGAATTTTTCAGATTTGAATGCTGTTCCCCGTCCTTCGAAGAAAGAAGAACGTGTGATAGCGTTTATGATGGATTTTGGGAAATCACTGAATTTGGAGACTTTTCATGACGAGGTGGGCAATGTAATCATTCGAAAACCGGCGACCCATGGTTTGGGGAACCGTAAACCAGTCGTATTGCAATCGCATCTTGATATGGTGCACCAAAAGAATGCCGATACAGATTTTGATTTTGATACCCAAGGTATTGCAATGTATGTCGATGGGGATTGGGTCAAGGCAAAAGGAACAACACTTGGAGCCGACAACGGTATCGGGGTCGCTACGATTATGGCGCTGTTAGAAAGTACGGATATACCCCACCCTGATTTGGAAGCCTTGTTCACTATCGACGAAGAAACAGGCATGACCGGGGCTATGGGATTAAAAGGAGGTATTTTGAAAGGTGAAATACTTTTAAACCTTGATACCGAAGAAGATGATGAAATCGATATCGGTTGTGCCGGAGGTATTGATGTAACCGCCGAGCGAGACTACAATGAGAATGGCGTATCGAATGACGAAATAGGTTATAAGATTTCTGTAAATGGACTCCAAGGCGGTCATAGCGGCATTGAAATACATAAAGGCTTGGGTAATGCCAATAAGATTATGAATCGCTTATTGTTTCTAAGTTCTACTGATTTCAGTGTTCGAATTGGCGAGATTGATGGAGGTGGACTTCGCAATGCGATTCCTCGTGAGAGTGTTGCCCTTATTGCGGTAGATAAGTCACAGACTGTTGAATTTGAAAATGCTATTGCAAAGCTCGCAACCACAATTAAGAACGAACTGACAATTATGGAGCCTGGCCTTGCCATTCGATATGAGAAAGCGTCCCTTCCTAAAAAGGTTATGGACCTAGAATCTCAAGAGAAATTCCTAAAAGCGCTCTACGCGGCCCATAATGGAGTGTATACCATGAGTGCTTCGATTCCTGATTTGGTGGAAACTTCAAACAATATCGCTCGGATATTGGTCAAGGATGGAAAAATAAAAATAGGATGCTTGACCCGTTCTTCGGTTGATTCGGCAAAACTCGATTTGGCCAAGGCCTTGAAGTCCGCTTTTGAATTGGCTGGATTAGAGGTTTTTTTCGGGGGTAATTACCCCGGTTGGAAACCAAATCCGAATTCGGAAATCCTTGAAGTTTTGAAATCCAAATATGAAAATCTGTTCGGTGAGAAACCCAAAGTGGTCGCTTGCCATGCCGGACTGGAATGTGGAATACTGGGCCAAAACTATCCTGAAATGGATATGATCAGCTTTGGTCCGACCATAAAAGGAGCCCATTCGCCTGATGAACGTGTAAGTGTTTCCTCGGTTCAGAAATTCTGGAAATATGTTACGAAGATTTTGGAAGATATACCCAAAAAGTAAATGCCCTGGCTTTTTGTTTGCCAAGGCATTTATTAATTTTCTTTGTTGCTTTACTATTGCGCTATCCCTTTAATCTCAAGATCAAAAATGGTCTCTGAATTTGGAGGAATAGGCCCAGCTCCTTGAGAGCCCCAGCCTAAATGTGGCGGCAAGAATACACGTAATTTGTCGCCTACCTTCATGGCCAGCAATGCTTCCCTAAAACCAGCAACCAATCGAGATTCGGGCGAATATTCCATAGGAGTGGCTTCGTAACCACCTTGTAGCTTATTTTGTTCGTTGAACCTGCCATATTTTTTAGCGATCTCTTCATCATTACTATCGAATAGCGTACCATCGGCCAAGTAACCGGCATAGATTACATTCACTTGCTGCCCGATCTTGGGTTTTTCACCTGTGCCTTCATTAATTCGAAGCACTTTTAGCCCTGAAGGCAGTTCTTCCGCTTTTTCTCTTTGTGCATTTAATTCAGCCACGAATTCTGCCGACATTTTTTCTTTCTCGGCAAGCAGGGCCTGCTCCTCCGCGAAGTAATCGCTCATTACTTTAGGTGCATCGAACTTTTTGGCCGCTTTGCCATTGCGTATAATTTCAACCGTCTTCATAACGATATCTTCCAGGGGGCGATTTAACGTGGCTTGATCTTTTGAAACCTCTACGTTCGCTATGGAGTCGACAACATCTAGACCTTCGACGACTTCACCGAATACGGTGTGTTTGCCATCGAGCCACGGAGCTTCTCCATGAAGAATGAAAAATTGACTTCCATTGGTATTTGGCGGTCCGGGATTTGCCATGGATATAATTCCAGGTTTGTTATGACGGAGTGAATCGTGGATCTCGTCCTTGAACTTATAGCCCGGTCCGCCCATGCCCTTCCCGAGCGGGTCTCCACCTTGTATCATAAAATCTTTCATAACCCTATGAAAAATGAGTCCGTCGAAGTATTTTTTCTTTTTTAAACTATCTGATACGAAAGGGCTAGTGCCTTCGGCCAAAGAAACAAAATTGGCAACGGTTACGGGTGTTTTCTCGTACTCCAAACGCAAGATGATATCTCCTTTATTAGTTTCGATATCCGCAAAAAGTCCGTCACCTAAATCGGGATGTTGACTTGATTTGCAGGCCGAAAAAACCATGGTCAATGTGATGATCAATAAATATGCTTTCTTCATTATACTAGGAATTTAATTTTGAATATTATCTTGTGGTTCTTCAATTTTGAAAACGGTTATCGTCGATCGTACAGGTATATTCACACCTATACGGTCATTATCCCCTTGATAGCCAAATGCGAGGGACGAAGGATATAAAAAAGTGGCCGTTTCATTTTCTTTAAGGAGCTTAACACTGTTGCGCAGACCGGGAAATAGTTCTTGCTTGTCAACTTTGTACTGTATAACGCCTATCTCATCGTGCGAGTATATCGTATCGTTATCGAAATTCATAATATTATAGGTCATCGTCACCAAGTCATCGGGTCGCGCTGTATAGTCCGAGTTTTCGTTTTTCTTCTGGTAGTAATACCATGAGCCGCTTGCGCTTTGCTCGTACAAATGCAACGAATCGTTGGCGATGTATTCTTGAATCATTTTTTCTTCGGCTTCTAAAAGTTTTTTATTCCGTTCGATATCGCCACCAAAATACGTGCTCGATTTCACCTTGACCGGTCTTCTTGGTTCCGGACCACCACAACCTACGATAAAAATTGCCGTGAAAATTAAAATAGCGAATAACCTCATGATGTTAATTGATCTTTGTAGGAATTTAGAAGAGATTCAAAACGTGCCGTGGTTTCGGGCAAGGAAAGTTCGCTTCTACCGCCAGCAGCATTGTTATGTCCTCCACCATCGAAATGATCCCTCGCAAATTCATTAACAGAAAAATCTCCCACCGACCGAAACGATATTTTGATAATAGCTTCCTCTTTGTTCTCGATGAAAATTACGGCGAATATAATGCCTTCCAAAGTCAATCCATAGTTTACGAAGCCTTCGGTATCTCCTTTTTGATATCCATACGCGTCCAATTCTTCCTGACTTAAGGTGATGTAGGCCGTTCTATAGTTTTCTAGAATGACCATATTTTTAAGGGCGCAGCCTAAAAGATGTAAACGATTTGGAGAATTGGTATCGTAAATTTTATGATGAATGGTCGTGTTCCTTGCTCCTTTTTCGATTAGGTCGGCTACGACGATATGTGTTCTACTGGTGGTAGATGCGAATTTAAAGGAACCGGTATCGGTCATAATACCTGTATAGAGGCAATCGGCAATTTCTGAGGTAATTTTATCCACATCCCCTAAAAACTCAATAAAATTGTAGACCATTTCGCAAGTAGAGCTCATGGTCACGTCAGAGTAGGTGATCAATGCATAATCCGAAGGGGACTGATGATGATCTATCATGATAAAGGTAGCCGAGGATTTCTCCAAAAAGGATTCCATTTGGCCGATACGACCCAAGTGATTGAAGTCAAGGGTGAAAATAAGGGATGCGGCATCTAATTTTTCGCGCGCCTGACTGTTTTCCCTTTCAAAATTCAAGATATGCTCGTTACCGGGCATCCATTTTAAAAACTTAGGATAATCGTTGGGTGCTATGATGGTCGCCTCTTGTCCGGTATTGTTGAGGTAATGCCATAATGCAAGGGTGGACCCGATGGCATCCCCATCCGGGTTTTTATGGGGCACGATTACAATTTTTTGCGGCACCGAAAGCAATTGCTTGACGGTCTGTATCTCCTCAAAATTCATGCGGGCAAAGATACAATTTAAATATGTTTATGACCTATTTTTGTGCTCAACGAAAAAATAGACGATGAGGTACCTCTATAGTTTTCTGGCCCTTTTAATGTTTGCGGTTTCTTGTAAATCTGCAGGAACCGTATCGAAAAAAGAAATTCTGCAGACGGCACCGAGCGATTTTACCATTGCTTTCGGGTCCTGTAACAAGACCGACAAAGAGAATTTTTTGTGGGACGATATTTTGGCAACGAATCCCGATGTTTGGATTTGGGGAGGTGACAATATTTATGCCGATACCGACGATATAGCAACCCTTCGGGCCATGTATCAAGAACAAAATAAAATAATGGGGTATGCGACTTTGAAAGAAGAAGTTTCCGTTATAGGTACATGGGACGACCACGATTATGGGTTGAATGACGGAGGCGTGGAATTTGCCGCAAAAAAGGAAAGCCAGCAAGAATTTTTGGATTTTTTGGAAGTACCGCAACATAGTACGAGAAGAACCCAGGAAGGCATTTACACCTCGCATGACTACAAAACCGATGCGGCACAAATAAAAGTGTTGGTGCTCGACACCCGATATTTTAGAACTGCCCTCACCACCGATACCGAAACAGAAAAACGTACCAAACCTAACGTGTACGGAGAAGGAACCATTTTGGGCGAGGAGCAATGGAAATGGCTGGAAAAAGAATTGAACCGATCTAAGGCTGATTTCAATATTATTGTAAGTAGCATACAGGTTTTATCGAATAAACATGGATTCGAAACTTGGGGCAATTTTCCGCATGAGGTGGATAAACTTGAAAAAATCATTTCAGATTCCCGAGCAAATGGGGTCATCATATTATCGGGAGACCGCCATATTTCAGAGTTTTCAAAAAAAAGTATTTCAGGCCTAGATTATCCCCTTATCGATTTTACCAGTAGTGGTTTGACCCATGCCTATCGCGATTATTCAGGCGAACCGAATCCGTATCGGGTCGGGGAAGTGGTTTTTACGGAGAGTTTTGGGGTGCTGGGGTTTGATCTAAAAAGAAGAAAAGTCCAATTCAAAATGATAGGTAATAACGGCACATTGCTTCAAATCATAGAACAGTCCTTTTAATGATTGTCGGTTTTGGAATAAACCGTACTTTTGCACAAAATTTTTTACGCATGTCAACAAGAACGAACAGAACCTTTACAATGATTAAGCCGGATGCCGTTGAGAATGGCCATATCGGTGCGATACTACAAAAAATAACTTCGGCCGGTTTTAAGATTGTGGCCTTAAAATATACCCAGCTCAGCAGGAGGGATGCACAGGAATTCTATGCCATACACAAGGAGCGTCCGTTTTTTGGTGAATTGGTACAATTTATGACCCGCGGGCCCATCGTATCGGCTATTCTTGAAAAAGAAAATGCGGTGGAGGATTTTCGTGCCCTGATCGGCGCCACAAACCCTGCGGAGGCGGCAGAAGGTACCATTCGCAAGTTATTCGCAAAAGATATAGGTGAAAACGCCGTACATGGATCCGACAGTGATGAAAATGCTGCCATAGAAGGTGCTTTTCACTTTTCCGGTAGAGAGGTTTATTAGGTACGATCGAGAAATTTCAAGATTCTAACAAACACCCGGCAAAATTTAATTTGTCGGTTTTTTTTTGCAAAGTATTGGCCCAAAGCATATTTTACC
>CAYGPR010000064.1:0-22721 GCA_964351985.1 uncultured Maribacter sp.
ATCGTATGCAATCTCGATGCCCGAGCCGCCAAATGACCGTTCCCAAACTAAATTCCCGGAATTGTCGACTTTCAAAACCCAAAAATCATAGCTTCCCCTACTGTTCTTGATATCGAAATCGTTGCTTTCCGTAAAACCGGCCATAACAAATCCACCATCCTCGCTAGTTACGACGGCATGTGCCCTATCGTTGTTAGTGCCCCCAAAATATCTTCGCCATTCAATATTGCCTTGGGCATCTATTTTCGTTCCCCAAAATTCTCCTACCCCATGTCGAGTGAGCGACCCACCTTTTTCAGAGTAGCCATCGGCCCGCGCCGAAGTAATATCTAAAAAACCTACAAAGAAAAAACCACCATCTTCGGTTTGGAGGATATCATACGAATGGTCGTGCCCCGAAAAACCGAAACTCCGTTCCCATTCTATTGCTCCGGAAGCATCCAACTTTATAATCCAATTGTCATGAAAGCCATTGTTATTACTACCATCACCGTCGGCACTTTGGGCATAGCCGGTTAAGGCATAACCGCCATCAAAGGTCTGCACCAAACTTTGGCCCAAATCTTCTCCACTTCCACCATAGGTCTTGTTCCATTGTAAATTTCCTTCTCTATCGAACTTCAACAGCCAATAGTCCATGGCGGGAAGGTTTTTGCCCTGAAGGTCGCCATCGATGCTATTGGTGTATCCTAAAACGGCATATCCACCATCCGAGGTGCCAATAATAGCCCTTGGGGTGTCTTCACCCGATCCGCCAAAAATTTGAACCTGATCGATTTCTCCCAAAAAACCGGCTTCTTGTTGGCCTTTAATACCACTTCCCTCACTATCGTCAGTATTGCAGGAGAAAGCAAAAATCAAGAAAAGGCAAATCAGTTTACGCATCAGTTCGATTTTTTGACCACAAACAATCCGCGATTCATGTCGCTGATGATAATCTTTCCACTTTCAAAATAAGGATAGACACTCCAGACCCCACTAAAACTAGCTGTATTCGAGCTTGGAAAAGTGTCAAAAAAACCTGTTTCGGTCATCGTTTTACCTCCTATTCCTGAAATATCCAGCACCCGAACACCAGCAGTATAACTGGCAAGAAAAAATTCGTTTCCTTTTACATACCCATTATGATCGATTGCCGAATTTGGGCCTGTGTATTCCATGTGCAATACAGGGTTATCCAAGTCACTGACATCAAAAACCAACGTTCTGGTGTTGAATCCAAAATTAGTTTCATCAAGTTCATCCCCAAGAATAAAATAGCGCTGGTCTTCGGTAAACCAGCCTTGGTGGGTATAGGCCCTGTTACCATAGGTCAATGATGAAATCTGAAATGGATTGTCCTTATCGGTCACATCGGCAATGACCACATTCGTTTCGTTCGATCCAATGTAGATCTCTTTTCCCGAATAATCTGTGTCGGGGCCATTATAGGTAACCACCTGGGCATCATGCGAATATCCACTCACCCCATAACCACCAACACCAACTGGGTTTTTTGGATCCTGGACATCGATAAAGTGAGCGCCCCCAAAAAAGGCGTCATCACGGGCCGTTCCAACGGGGTATGCAAACCCCGTTTCCTCATTGATCACGATGTTATGTGCATTGCCAAAACCCGTATATCGAGCATCCTGCGTGAAAGATTGAGGTGGGCTGGAAACGTTTCGTAGCCTGGTAAGGTCAAAAACCTGCATTCCGTGGTCGTTGGCTTCGGAAACTACAAAGGCATGATCTTTATAAACTTTGACGTCTCGCCAAGTACTTGAACCGATCGCAGAAGGTAACTTTCCCAAATAGATAAGATTTTCAGTATCGGAGATATCAATAAAGGCCGTTCCGTTGTCAAGACCCATCAAGGCATATTCTTTGCCGGTTGTTGAATCTGTCCATCCCCATATATCGTTTCCGGCTTGCGCATCAAAAGTACGTAAATCTATTTGGCCCAAAAAGTCGTACCCGTTGCATGGGTATTCTCCGGCCTTTCCATTTTCGCAAGGCATGAAAGACACTGAGGTTTGCTGGTCGCCTCCTTGCGTTTCGGGTTGCATTTCGGCTTCGGGTTTTGTGTACGCATCATTTTTGGAACAGCCCAAAATAAAAAGTAGGAGTATGGATAAAACCGTAAACTTTTTCATAGCGATTATCTTAGTATTACTATGTAAAGATAAACAATCGAGGTTATTCGGTTTTTCGAATATTATTGAAACTCCGCTCTGTCAATTCAAATAAATCGATTATATTGAACTTCATTTTTTAAAACCATAAAATTCCAGATCACTATGTCCAAAAAGAAGACCGAATTAAAAAACGAATCTCGAAGAACTTTCGTCAAGAACTCAGGCCTGGCGGCGGCAGGATTTATGATAGTACCGAGACACGTTCTAGGAGGCCAAGGTTACGTTTCACCTAGCGATACATTGAATATCGCAGGAATAGGTGCCGGGGGCAAGGGAAGAAGCGATATGGCTTCCTTTGCAGAAAGCCCCAATGCCAAGATAGTGGCCATGTGCGATGTAGACGATAGACAGGCTGTTGAATCACGAAAAAATTTCCCCAAGGCGAGCTATTACCAAGATTTTAGAAAAATGCTCGAAAAGGAAAAGGACAATATCGATGCCGTATCGGTATCCACTCCTGACCATAATCATGCCGTAGCCGCCTACCAGGCAATGGCAATGGGCAAACATGTATATGTACAGAAACCTTTGACCCACGATATTTGGGAAGCTAGAATGCTTACCGAGGCGGCCAAAAAATTCAAGGTGGTCACGCAAATGGGCAACCAAGGAGGTTCTGGTGATGGAGTGCGTAAGATGAAGGAAATTTATGATACCGGGATTATCGGTGATGTACATACTGTCAAGTGCTGGACCAACCGTGCCATTTGGCCACAGGCTTTGGAAACCCCGACAAAAAAAGATAAAGTACCTAAAGGATTGAATTGGGATCTGTGGTTGGGTACGGCAGAAATGCGCGACTATAATGATGCCTATTTACCTTTTGACTGGAGAGGCTGGTCTGATTTTGGTACAGGAGCGTTGGGCGATATGGCTTGTCATATTATGGACCCTGTGTACAGAATTCTTCCTATTTTGTATCCCAGTGCGGTCGAATGCAGTGTATCGGATTCATTTAGCGGTAATTTTCAATATACGGAGTATCCGAAGAGCTTCCCGAACTCGAGCAAAATACATTTGAGCTACCCAAGAACGGATGGCAAGGGAACGATAAAAGTTAGTTGGATGGATGGTGGACTTCTCCCTGAACGACCAGACGAATTAGGAGACGACGAGGCTCTAGGAAACTGGGATGGTGGCGTTCTTTTCATAGGAACAAAAGGTAAATTATTGGCCGATTGTTACGGGGCCAACCCAAGATTGCTTCCATTGACCCTGAACGAACAATTTGAAGTGGAGGAGACGATTGCGCGTGTTCCAGAAGGGCATTACGTGCAATGGGTAAACGCTTGTATGGCAGGATATGGCAATGCGGAAACCAGCTCCTCATTCGATTATGCCGGGCCGTTTACAGAAAGTATCCTTATTGGAAACTTGGCGCTTAAATCTTATTTCGAAGTAGACCCAAGTTCTGAAAACAAAGGTTTTTGGGGCGGTGGCCAACAATACTGGGGACGAAAACGTCTACAATGGGATGCCGAGAACATGAAGATTACCAACTTCGAGCCTGCCAATAAATACGTAAAACGTACATATCGGGACGGGTATTCTTTGGGATAGTTATAAACCCATTTTCAAAATAGTAAAACTGGAGCCGAATAGCTCCAGTTTTTTTATATCCAATATTGTATTTACTCCTTACTTTTGCAAAATGTTAGAAGATAAAGACCAAGAACGCACATCATTGGAAAAATTAGGGGAGTTCGGTCTCATAGAACACCTTACGGCATCTTTTTCAAACCAACACGCGTCAACGGTAAAAGGAATCGGCGATGATGCGGCAGTTCTTGATTTCAAAAAGAAGAAAACTATCGTCACCACCGATATGCTTATTGAGGGGGTTCACTTCGACCTCAGCTATATGCCTTTAAAGCATTTGGGGTACAAAGCGGTCATGGTCAACCTTTCTGACATATATGCAATGAACGCAACGGCCAGACAAATTACCGTGTCGATGGCCGCTTCGAATCGCTTTCCTTTGGAAGCTTTGGAAGAACTCTATGCCGGAATACAATTGGCGACCACAACATACGGGGTAGATTTGATCGGTGGTGATACGACTTCTTCTCAAAAAGGATTGTTGATTAGCATAACCGCGATTGGAGAGGCGTCGGAAGAACAGTTGACCTATCGTGATGGTGCAAAACCCAACGACCTGCTTGTCGTTACAGGCGATCTTGCTGCGGCCTATATGGGATTGCAAGTTCTGGAACGTGAAAAAGAGGTCTTTAAGGTCAACCCGAACAATCAGCCCGATCTGGAACCCTATTCCTATATTATTGAAAGACAGCTCAAACCCGAGGCGCGTAAAGATATTGTTGAACTTCTTGAAAAATTGGAAGTCAAACCAACGGCCATGATCGATATCAGTGACGGACTCTCTTCCGAAATTCTTCATCTCTGCAAGAACAGCAAAGTAGGTTGCAATTTGTTCGAGGATAAAATTCCACTAGACCCAACTGTTATTGCCGCCTGCGAGGAATTCAAGATGGATAGCACTATGGTCGCCCTGAACGGTGGCGAGGATTACGAACTACTCTTTACCATCGATCAGAAAGATTTTGAAAAAATCAAAGGGAATCCCAATTTGACCGTTATAGGTCATATGACAGACGCTTCGGAAGGGGCCAACTTGATCACGAGGGCAAATACAAAGATTCCGTTGACAGCGCAAGGGTGGAATTCCTTCGATGTCTCCGAATAAATCCGTAAAGATTCCGCTGGAAATCCGTAGTTTGTCATAGCGTTAATCGAACCGATTTATGGAGGTCATTTTAAATGCCGGTCTAGGCATCGGAATCTTGATGTTTTTGTTATTGCTCTTCAAGCGCGACAAAAATCGCCAAGATTACTTTTTTCTTTGTTGGATTCTAATCACCCTGTTACAGATCTTATTTTATGAAATTACGCTTTACCGTTTTGAGTTTTATAGTTTCTGGGCGATTGTAGGTTTTGGGCTGCCCTTACTGGGCGGGCCACTTTTGTTTCTTTACATTTTATCTTTAACAGGGCATCATGTTTCATGGTTGACGATCATGGCACACCTTGGCGTTTATTTTGTTTTCGCTGGAATCTTATTTTTTCTTCAGGAATATAATGATATGACCCTCATAGCATCGGAGGGTTATATTCAGATTCCCCCAAATCCTCCAAAGTGGATGCTTTACTATGCCGTACCGCTTGCTGTATCCGGACTTGTATATTGTATTTGGGACCTATTGCTTTTGCACCGACATCGCAAAAACATTGTGGACCTGTTCTCTTTCGATGAAAAAATAAGCTTGAACTGGGTGCGCTACGTGGTCTATTCCTATTTTATCTTATTTATCTTGGCTTCTTTCTTAATTTTCGGAGCCACGCAGTTTCAACTCTTCCCCATGAAAGAGGCTTTCGCCTTTGTAGGTATCGCATTAAGTCTGATGCTGGTCGCCTTTGGTTTTTATGGCTTTCGGCAAACTGCAATTTTCTCCAATCTGAATGTGGGGAGCGACGAGATAGAATCTCCAGGAAAAGATACGCCGATGGCCGTCTATGCCAAATCAGGGCTTGACACCGAAAAAATCGAAAGTCTAGCGAACCAATTGGCGGCGCATATGAAAAACGAGAAGCCCTTTTTAAATGAAGATCTCAACCTACCTGCCCTTGCGGAACAATGTAACATCTCTCAAGCACAACTTTCGCAGGTCATCAACCAACACTTTCAAATGAACTTTTACGATTTTGTAAACCTGTATCGCATCGAAGAAGCCAAAAAAAGACTGCTATCTCCAAACTTTGATCACCTGTCGATACTAGGCATAGCCTTTGATTGCGGTTTCAAATCGAAATCTTCGTTCAATCGTTATTTCAAAAAACATACCGGGGTCTCTCCCTCCGAATTCAAGAAAAATAAGTTCGAATAGGTTTCAACCGATAGGTTGGGTCGTGAGAAATTCTCCTTATGTAGAGATTTGTCCAAAACCCAATCCTATGGAACATCTAGAATTTTTACACAAAGTCAATATCGGTATTCATGTCATTTCCGGAATGATTGCCCTAATGCTGGGAATAACTGCACTTTCAACCCTAAAAGGAGGAAAGGCCCACCGAAAAAGCGGTATGCTATTTTTGTGTTTCCTGACCATTGTTGTAGTGACAGGGTTGTTTGGAGTCCTGATTTTTGAGGTAAACCAATTCTTGTTGGTCATCACTATTTTAAGTGGTTATAATGCCTATTCAGGCATAAGGGTCTTGCATAACAAAACCAATCAGGTCAACCGTCAAGATATTTTGGTTGCGCTATTATCCGCTTCGTCGGGTATTTACTTTTTGTACTATATGAAAAGCATTGGCATGGTTTGGTCGCCGACCATTATTTATGCAACCTTGAGTGCTCTGTTTTTGGTGATTGCGTATGACCTGCTGCGCTATTTAATTCCAAAAGACAACTACAAAAACCTTTGGTTATATGAACATATTTACAAAATGATATCAGCTTTTACGGCGCTTTTGGCAGCAGCAACAGGCACTATTTATGATGATTACCATCCGTACAGCCAAACTTTGCCATCGGTATTCGGAACTTTGTTGGCAATCGGATTTATCGTGTATTTTTATCGGAGGAACAATCAAAGGTCAAAAAAACAAAAGCTTGATACCAATAAAATTGTCGAGGGGAATACTTAGAATATCAGGAACCCTTTTTATGTATGTTTTCATAGGATGTCTGGTGTATTCTTGTGCCTCCATCCCTAAGCTATCGAAAAAAAGCAAACAGACGATTAAGGAAGTATTGAATGAACCGCCTCCAGAAGTTGTTACTGGAGAAACCGGTTTTGCCTTGAACGGTGGAAACAAGATTTGGTATGAGCAAATTCATCCCGATTCTAAAGCAAAAGGAACCGTTCTGTTGATTATGGGCAATGGACAAGATGCGTTGGCGTGGCCTCCCGATTTTATTTCAAGTTTTACTGAGGCAGGCTATGAAGTCATTCGCTATGACCATCGAGGTACCGGATTATCAGAATATGGCTCAACATGGAAAAAGAAAGATTCATATACTTTGACCGATATGGCGGGGGACGCCATTGCCATATTAGATACGCTGAATATTAAAAAGACTAATATCGTAGGTGTTTCGATGGGCGGCATGATCGCACAAATTATTGCCTTGGAACACCCTGAAAGAACGGAGACCCTCACTTCGATAATGTCTTCGGGCGATGTCATGGATCCCGAATTACCGCCAATGTCGGATGAAGTTTTGCCCAAAATGATAAGTGCAGTACTAAATCATGGTTTTTTCGGAAGCAAAAAAGGACAGATCAAACGACAGATTGTTCAGAAAAGAATATTGATGGACGAGGCCACAGGCGACATCGATGTCGAGACCTTGGCCGAGGTTGCCTACTATAATCTGAAGAAAAGGGAAGGTTTTAATTTGATGTCGGCAAGGCATCACTTTGCAGCCATGTTAGCATCGAAATCGCGTATTGAGGAATTAAAAAAATTAGAGCTTCCCACCTTGATTATCCATGGGGTTAAAGACCCGGTTATACCGATTGTGCATGGTAAAAAGTTGGCAGAAACAATCCCAAATTCAGAAAGTCTGTGGATTGAAAATATGGGACACGATTTGCCGGACTGGGCCATTCGGAAATTGACGGATGCCATCATCCGGCACTTTAGAAAAAATGTCGATTAAATAACTTTGACAAAGTTCGCGAAATAAAAAATTCCCGAAAATCAAGGGCAGTCCTAAGGTAACTATTGTGGGGCATACGACAGTTGAGGTAAGGTGCTTTCTCGATTTCCAGGAATAACTTTTAAATACCGATGACTGTTTATAATCGGAATCTATTGCCAGAGCATAGTTAAGCGGCCTGTTCGGCGGCCCTATGTCTTTTTTGATATATGGTCTCCAAGGTTTTATTGATATCCTGTAATTCAGGGGTCAAGGTCGAAAGATGGCCGCCGACGTCGGTGGTCACTTCACGTCCACAATGGATGCATTTATATTCTTTGATATGGGAGGTAATTTTTTTTGACACCGCGTAGTGGTGGCCAAAAATATTGCAAAATACTTTCTTCATGATGTAGGTTTTAGGCTGCACTTTCGGGATTTGGGGGCCGTGAGGTGCATTCGGATAATTTCAGTTTGTACGTTGAAGTGGTTCATGAAACACTTCGAAAACGAGAACGCCTCGATACAGTTTTTTATTGGCTTTACTTTGTTATTCAGGCCGTATTTTCGATGAACGGTATTTTTTTCGATTAAGGGTTCTTTTTTACCGTTCATTGAACGATGGATTCCCAAATAAATATTGCTATGCTTTAAAAGAATATATCTCATATCAAGAATTCATTATCTTTCTCCGATTAAACAACCATGCACAGAACCAAAGAGACCTTTGTTACGGCTTTTGCCCTTTTCTCACTTTTCTTTGGGGCGGGCAATCTGATTCTTCCTCCCTTATTGGGTTTCAAATCAGGCGGACTCTGGTGGCTCGTCACTTTGGGGTTTTGTCTTTCCGCAGTGCTCATTCCTATTTTTGGAATTCTTGCACACGCTCGATTACAAGGCACCATGCTCGATTTTGCGAATAAGGTCTCTCCGACCTTTAGTATCGTTTATTGTTATATCGTCTATGCGATTTCAATAAGCCTGCCTTCTCCACGCACCGCATCGGTAACCCATGAAATAGGAATACAGCCTTTTTTTGATAGCCCATCGATCTTGACCAGCCTAATCTATTTTGCGCTGGTCTTTATATTCGTCATCAACCGTTCCAAGATTTTGGATATCATAGGAAAGCTCTTGACCCCAGCCATCATTCTTATTCTTTTTGCCATTATAGGGATTACACTAGTCTGGTATGACTTTCAATTTGGCGAAACCGACTTTACAAGTCCGTTTACGAATGGTATTCTGGAAGGCTACCAAACTTTTGATGCCATTGGGGCGGTGGTCGTCGGCGGGGTAATCATTATTTCCATAAACATCAAAAACAAAAAGGCTTCGTTTGAGGAAAAGAAACAATTGATTCGCCGCGCTGGATGGCTCGCCGGCCTTGGACTCTTCCTTATCTATGCTGGCCTTATCTTGACCGGAGCCTTGATGAGCGACGAATTTAATTCTGAAATTTCGAGAACGGCTTTATTAAGTGGTCTCAGCACCAAGACCTTGGGCAATGCCGGAAATCTCTTTTTAAGTATTTTGGTCAGTCTTGCCTGTTTTACCACAGCCGTGGGTATCGTGACCGGAACGGCCGATTTTATCAAACACCGTTTTGGCGGTTCACAGCAGGCATATCTTATTACGGCAATAATCGGCTGTGTTTTGGGTGTGGCCATGGGGCAATTCGATGTACATTATATCATAGCAGTGGCCATTCCAGCGCTGATGTTTATCTATCCAATCACGATTGTGTTGATTTTATTAAACGTGGTGCCCGAACGCTTTGGCTCAGAAAAAGTATTTCGCTGGGTTATTTTTGCCACTATACTTTTTAGCATTCCTGATTTTTTGGGGAGTGTGGGGTTGGGGAATTCGATTGTCGGATTGCAAACCTATATTCCTTTGAGTAAATTTAGTTTGGGTTGGGTTTTGCCGGCAGCCGTTGTATTTGTGCTGACAAACCTAATTGGCAAGAAAAGAATTGTGGATTAGGTTTTTCGTATCGGAAAAAGGAAGTGTCCTTACTTATGATTTAAATCTTCCGACGAGTTTGATGCATAGTGCAAATTTCCTGATTGAAACAAATAATCTCCCTTTTACTATCTTTAGTTAAATCAATAAAACAATACGTAATCCCATACACTAAAACCAACCCTATGAAGAAAATACTCTGTATCCTTTTAATTCTTCCCCTATTCATAAACGCACAAATAAAGGGAGCTCCGGATCGAGCATCCGATGAAGGTGAAGGGCCTTTTGATAGAATGGTCATTCGAGGGGCCAACCTTATTGATGGTACCGGGGCACCCACGTACGGGCCTGTTGACATCGTTATTGAAGGCAATAAAATCAAAGATGTCGTTTTAGTGGGCACGCCTCACGTACCTATTAAACAAGAAGACCGCCCAGCCAAGGGCACCAAGGAAATCGACGCGAACGGTGCCTATGTACTTCCCGGATTTATTAACATTCACAGTCATGTGGACGGTGGCCCTAAAGCACCGGAAGCGGAATATGCCTATAAACTCTGGTTGGGCCATGGCATTACCACCATTCGCGGGGTACCGGCAGGGGAAATAAATTGGGTAGAAAACGAAAAGAAGCGCAGTGCAGAGAATAAAATCGTCGCTCCCAGAATCGTGAATTTTCAAGTGCCCGGTTCGGGCAAAGACTGGAAAGGCGGCCCATTACTTACACCAGAAAAAACACGGGAATGGGTGGCTTGGGCCAACTCAAAAGGGGTCGAAGGCATTAAAATCTTCAATCTTGATCCCGAAATCATGGCGGCCGCCATCGATGAGTCCCGTAAACTTAAAATGGGTTCGGTAGCCCATTTATCACAAATGATGGTAGGTCGTGTAAACGCTCGTGACGCCGCCGAAATGGGCTTGCATAACCTTACCCATTTCTATGGGCTTTTCGAATCATTATACAAAGATGAGGATATTCAGCACTGGCCGCGAAATCTCGAATACAACGACGAACAAGACCGCTTTACGCAAGTTGCGTATCAATGGGATAAAATCCATCCCAGAGGAAGCAATGAATGGAACGAGCTCATCGATTTCTTTTTGGAAAAGGATTTTATTCTCGATCCGACAATGACGGCCTACCTCGCTGGGCGTGATGTGATGAGGGCACGCAACGCCGATTGGATGGAACCCTACGTGCTTCCTTCGCTACACGATTTCTATGAACCCAATCGATTGGACCACGGATCTTACTTTTACAATTGGACCACTTGGGAAGAAGTCGCTTGGAAGAATTTCTACCGGGTCTGGATGTCTTTTTTAAACGATTATAAAAACGCCGGGGGTAGAGTGACCGTAAGTGATGACGCCTCCTTTATTTACAATCTATTTGGTTTTGGGGTCATTGAAGAAATGGAACTGCTCCAAGAAGCCGGTTTCCATCCTTTGGAAGTCATTCGCGGTGCCACCCTGCATGCCGCTGAAGCGATTTTCGAACCCAAAGGAAAACCCATCGAGTTCGGAATCGTAAGACCAGGACTTTTGGCCGACCTCATCATCATCGAAGAAAACCCGATTGAAAATCTAAAGGTGCTGTACGGCACTGGCTTTCCTAGATTGAACGACGAAACCGGAAAGGTCGAACGTGTCGGTGGTGTGAAGTATACCATTAAAGATGGGATTGTGTATGATGCCAAGCAGTTGTTGCGTGATGTTGAGGGGATGGTTAAGAAACAGGAGGAGGAGCAGGGGAAAAAGTGATATTATTTTATAGCTTACTCCATTTTGAGTTTGCGATTGGCGGATAGACTGTTAGCAGCAAGGGCCAATACCGCGGTAACCAAAGGTAACATGGGTACTTCGTATTTCTTTTTTGTTTCTACCCACCTTGCGTAAAAGAAGTGATTCCCTCGCATGATTTCATTCTATTACCAAAACCAATTTGCCAAAAACCTCTAGAACTTTACCACCAAAGCTATTCCATTGCCGCTAGCCTTAAATGTAAAGGTCGGCTTTTGGAAATATTGGGTTGTTGTGTCCAGAGAACTATTGTACAATTCGACTCCTTTCCTGGCCTTGTTATTTCCGGATATTCCTATGGGAATGGCTACACCGATGAATCCGGCCCCGATACCGGCAATAGTCCAACTTCCATTACCGCCGCCTAGCGCTTGCCCTATTGAAAATCCTACCAAGGCACCTCCTGAATTACCTAACATCCAAGCCAAAGTTTTGTTTGTCCGTGCCTTTTTGACCAATTCAAACGAAGTAGAGTTGATTTCAACAGCTTTCATCAATTCCTTCATTTTTAACGATTCCCCATTTTGTGAAAATTCATAGCCCCCGAAATACTTTTCCATTTCTATTTTCTGTGCCGTACAGATACTTAGGCCCACAAGCACAGCCCATAATGCAAAAATTGTTCTTTTCATCTTTTCAGTATTTAATTGTTATATCAAATAGTTCTATGGATGATTATTCATTTAGGTTCAAATATTGTTTCATCTGCATTACATACCCCTCAAAAGCCTCTTTGCCTTTTTTAGTCAGGCTACAGAATGTCTTCGGGTAGTTGTTTTCAAAGGTCTTCTCTACTTTTATATACTTCGCCTCCTTTAGCTTTTTTAATTGGTGACTTAAATTTCCTTGAGTGGTTTGGGTTTGTTCCCTCAAAAAATTAAAGTCCGCCTTGTTCACGTTTATTAAAATAGACACTACGGCCAACCGCACTTGCTGATTCAATATATTATCTAAACTATCATATTTCATTGTTTAGAATTTTTAAGGAAATAGGCCGGAATTAAATAACCCGTAACGATGGCAATTGCGTTTATAAGAAGTACCGTAGTTTGGTCTACAAATAAGGAGCCAATGGCGAATACGAAAAAAAGAAGTCCGCCCACAATCAAGGGTTTGAACTTCATGGTCAAACCAGAGACCAAGGTGCCAATACCCGCCAACAATGACACAAAAATGGCAGGCTGTACTTCCAACGAAAGAGAAATAAAGACGGAAATCATGAAGGATATCCCTAACACAATCCATAAATACTTTAGAAACAGTTCAAAATAGGTCTGGTATGCTTTTGTCTTCTCACTCTTAATGGAGTAAAAAATACTACCTGCCCAACCCACGGGAATAAGAATCACCCATGGGATATAACTTTTATCCGTAGTTGAAAAAGCAGTCAAAAAATAGTGGCTGAAAGCGGCAATTGCAATAATCCAGCCCCACCATAAAAAATAGAAGCTCCGCTCTTTGATGTTTTCTTTGGTCTGATTAATCGCTTGAGAGATAATCTTCAGACTTTCATTCGGATTCAATTGATTCGTATTTTCCATAATATCATTTTATACAAACTACTTTGTAAATATAATATAGTTTGAAATACAAACCAAAATATTAAAAATATTTCTATTCCTACTAATGTCAAGTAGCTTTTGAGCAATTTGAAGCAAATAGTTGAGAACCAAAAAGAGAAAAGAACTAATTCTCATGATTCGCCGTTGACAACCTGTTTTTAAATCCGATAGTCTAAGCACGGCGTCTTACAAAATGATTCTGAACCACAGCGTTTAAATATAGCTTTGATTCTTTACATTCAAAATCAAGTCTATTCGTAAGTTCGCCAAACAGTGGATGTCCTCCTCCTAATAAAATAGGAATAATAGTAATTACCATTTCATCAATTAAATCTTCTCTTAAAAAACTTTGAATAAGACCCCCTCCATCTATATAGAGGTTATGATAGCCATCTTTGTAAATCTGTTTTAAGATGTTGGTCAATGTTCCTTTTACAAGATTTACTTTACCTTTTAACTTATCCGGAATGTCCGACATGCTACTACTCACGACAAAAACAGGTTTTTGATAAGGCCAGTCAATATCAAACCCGCAGACTGTTTCGAACGTCACTCTGCCCATTACTAGAGCATCGATATCAGCAGTGAATTTTTCATATCCAGTATCAATGTTGTTAATTTCCGGAATAGCATCCAACCAATCTATTTTTCCGTTCTTATCGGCAATATATCCGTCGATGCTGGTGGCTATAAATACCCTGTTTTTTGTGCTCATTCGTAAATAATATATTCTAGAGAGTTTTTCGATTACACTTCAAATCAAAA
The DNA here is from genome assembly GCA_964351985.1 of uncultured Maribacter sp. Taxonomy (GTDB): domain Bacteria; phylum Bacteroidota; class Bacteroidia; order Flavobacteriales; family Flavobacteriaceae; genus Meishania. Next base: position 13,931 of record CAYGPR010000064.1, read on the forward strand.
ATCCTAAGCTTGCATCAACCCTTCGATCTCCTCCACCTCTATCGGTATATTCCCCATCAAATTAAAAGGCTCCCCTTTTTCTTGAATGACCACGTCATCTTCCAAACGAACACCCATTTTTTCTGCTGGAATGTAGATTCCCGGTTCGACTGTAAAGACCATATTGGCCTTCATCGGTGTTTTCAGTTCCCCATAATCATGGGTGTCGAGCCCAATGTGGTGGCTGGTGCCGTGCATAAAGTACTTTTTATATGCGGGCCAGTCTTTGTCCTCGTTTTGAATGTCGGCTTTGTCAAGCAAGCCCAGACCTAAAAGTTCTGAGGTCATGATTTTTCCACATTCTTTATGGTATTCGATCCAAATAGTTCCGGGCACTAACATTTTGGTGGCTTCCTTTTTGACGCGGAGTACAGCTTCGTAGACTTCCTTTTGGCGTTTGGTAAATTTTCCGTTTACGGGAACGGTCCGTGTCAAATCACTTGAATAATTTGCGTATTCCGCGGCAACATCCATCAAGATTAAATCCCCGTTTTTACATTGTTCATTATTCACCACATAATGCAAGACGTTGGCATTGTTGCCCGATGCGATAATCGGCGTGTAGGCAAATCCTTTGGAGCGATTGCGTATAAATTCATGCAAGAGTTCTGCTTCGATTTCATATTCCCAAATGCCGGGTTTTACGAATTCAAGAACCCTACGGAATCCCTTTTCGGTGATATTGCAGGCGGTTTGCATCAATTCGATTTCCTCAGGTTCCTTGACCCCACGAATCTGTTGTAAAATGGGGTTGCTCTTCGCGACCAGGTGTGCTGGAAACTTCCGCTTGCAGTCTTGAATAAAACGGTCTTCTCGAGTCTGGGTGACCACCGCCTGTCGATAATGTTCGTTAGTGTTGAAATATATAGTTTCAGCTTCGGTCATCAAGTCGAAAAAAATCTTGTCAAAATCAGAAAGCCAATAAATGGTCTCGATGCCCGAAACTTCGGTCGCTTTTTCTTTGGTCAATTTTGCACCTTCCCAAACGGCGATATGGTCGTTGGTCTCTCGAACAAATAAAACTTCATGGTGTTTGGCCTCCATCGCTTCAGGAAAAAGAACCAAAATGGTTTCTTCTTGATCGGCCCCCGACAAATAATAAATATCGCGATGCTGTTGAAAGGGCATCGTGCTATCTGCACTGATGGGATAAATATCGTTTGAGTTAAAGACCGCAAGACTTTTAAGCTTCATCTGGGCCATGAATTTTTTACGGTTCTTTTTAAAAAGGGAATTCGGAATCAAATCGTATTTCATTGCTATTATATTTGTTGCCTAAATGTAAGAATTACCAATAGTATCTGGTCTGTAATCGCAGAACAATTTTGTAAATTTAAGGGCTATTCAAATAACCACAAGAGACTCTATGAAAATCCACCTTCGTTTCGTTGCCTTACTTTTATTAATTCCGTTCGTAATTTCTTCCCAAACCGACCCCACAGTTTTCGAAAATCTAAAATTCCGTTTTATTGGCCCCGAAGGAAACCGTACCATTGCCATTGCAGGCGTACCCGGTGACCCTATGACCAATTATATCGGAGCGGCTTCCGGAGGGCTTTGGAAAACCACCGATGGCGGACTCGATTGGGAGCCTATTTTCGATGATCAAGATGTTTCTTCCATTGGTTCTTTAGCGATTACACCGACCAATCCCGATATTGTTTGGGTGGGTACGGGCGAAACGTTTGTCATCCGCCCTGCGCACGCCATGGGCGATGGCATCTATAAATCTGAGGATGCCGGAAAGACTTGGAAAAATATGGGCCTTAAAAAAACAGGACGTATCGGCAGGATTATCGTACATCCAACGAATCCGGATATTGTGTATGCGGCTTCGCTCGGACACACCTACGGACCCCAACAAGAACGCGGAGTCTATAAAACCATAGATGGTGGCAAGACTTGGAAACACATTTTTTTTGTAGATGAAAATACCGGAGCCGCCGAATTGGCTATTGACCCAAAAAATCCCGATCGGCTTTTGGTGGGCATGTGGTCCATTCACATCAATTCTTGGGGATTGAACAGCGGTGGTCCGGGTGGTGGAGTCTATCGCACCACCGATGGGGGCGAAACTTGGGAACCCTTATCAAAATATGGCCTTCCTGGAGGAAAAGATAATCCAGTCGGGAAAACAGCTGTGGCTATTTCACGTTCTGAGCCAAACATCGTTTATGCTTTGTTTGAAATCGAAAGTCCGGCACTTTACCGTTCCGAAGATTTCGGAAATTCATGGACGCTTCAAACCCGTAACCATGATATCGGGGAACGCGCACCATATTACATCAGAATGGCCGTTTCACCAAGCGACCCGAACGAACTCTATTTTGCGAATGTAAAATTCAGCACTTCAAAAGATGGAGGCAAGACCATTGAAGGCGGCTATCGGGCCGGTGGCGACAATCACGATATTTGGTTGGATCCCACCAACGCCGACCGCATGATGGTCGCACATGATGGCGGTGCCAGTATTACCCTGAACCACGGCAAAAGTTTTCAGCGCATCGTCTTGCCCATTGCACAAATGTACCATGTTTCGGTAGATGACCAGATACCCTATAATGTTTACGGAAACCGTCAAGATGGGTATTCGTACAAAGGGCCAAGTAACAGTAGACAGGGCTATATTCCACTCGGACTTTGGACCGATGTAGGCGGGTGTGAAAGTGGTTTCGCCCAACCCGATCCTTTTGATAACGACATCGTATGGTCAGGTTGTTATGCCGGCGGACTACAACGTTTCAATGCCAAAACAGGTCATGCCCAAGATGTGCGTGTTTGGCCCGAAGCAGGCTACGGATGGGAGCCCGGAAAACTAAAATACCGCTGGCATTGGAATTTTCCTTTAGCTTTTTCTCCCCATACCAAACACCGTGTATATGTAGGTAGTCAATTCGTGCACAAAAGCGATGACAACGGTCAAAGTTGGCAGGTTATTAGTCCTGATTTGACCCTGAACGATAAAACACACCAACAAAACTCTGGCGGCATCGCAGTAGATAACCTAATGACCTTTGACGGCTCGGTGCTTTTCAGTATTGTGGAATCAAAACTAGAGCCCGGACTCATTTGGACAGGCAGTAATGACGGCCAAGTGCAATTGACAAAAGACGGGGGCACAAATTGGACCAATGTCACCCAGAACATTCCCGATCTACCGAAGTGGGGCACCATCACCAATATAGAAGTTTCCCGTTATAAAAAAGGAACTGTCTATATGACGGTCGACCTTCACCAAATGGGTAATTTTGACCCTTATGTGTACAAGACCGAAGATTATGGACAATCTTGGAAAATGATTAGTGGGTCGGTTCCAAGATCGGTTCACAGCTTTGCGCATGTGATAAAAGAAGATCCCAAGCGAGAAGGAATGTTATATCTCGGAGTGGATAATGGAATTTATGTGAGCACTAACGATGGCGAAAGCTGGATGCGGTTAAGAAATAATCTTCCTCCAGCACCAGTGTATTGGTTAGAGATACAAGAACGATTTGATGACCTAGTTGTAGGCACCTACGGCAGGGGCTATTATATTCTGGATAATATTTCCCCGTTGCGTGAATTTGATTTGGATGCCAAGGATAAAGAGGCGCACCTTTTCAGCCTGCGACCTGCCTATCGTTTTCAAGATGTTCAAAGTATCAAGACCGATGGCCGAAGTTTAAATTCAGGAAGGAATCCCGCTTACGGGGCCGAAATCAATTATTATCTGAAAGACAGTACCGACCAAAAAGTCGAAATCCAGATTTTAACTTTGGAGGATGAGTTGATACGAACATTGGATGGTAAAAACGAACCCGGCGTCAATCGGGTCATGTGGAATCTACGTTACGAACCTACTTTTAAGCCGAAATTACAATCCACCCCCCCGGGAAGGCCTTGGGTACAATTGAACGGTGAAGGCTGGCGGCCCTTGGTCACTTGGGACCTAGATCTGATGCGCGGGCAGTACGGGCCGAAAGTCGTTCCTGATAGCTACAAAGTGAAATTGATTATTGGAAAAGATGAATACATACGTGAGGTCGAAGTGTTGAAAGACCCGACTTCAGAAGGCACTATGGAAGATATCGAACAACAGGTCGCCTTTTCATTGGAACTTCGTGATGCCATGAATCTAGCGGTAACCATGATCAATGATATCGAGGGCATTCGAGCGGAATTGACGGAAATCATCCCCAAATTAAAAAATAAAGGAGATATCAAAAAAGCGGAGCAACTGCGTATTTTAGCCGAGTCTATTGCGGGTAGTTTGTACGATATCCATCTGACCGGAGCACGGGAAGATGCCTTTCGATCACCGATGAAACTCTATGGAAGGTTAAGTGCTTTGGCCAGTGATATTACCGGAAACGGAATTGATTTCAAACCGACCGACCAACAACGAGAAGTATATGCCATTTTCAACGAACGCTTGGAAGAGGTCGATACGAAGTTCAAGAAATTTATAACCGTCGAAGTAAAAAAGTTGAATACCCAGCTGAAAAATAGCGAGCTTCAGATCAAATTGGATAAAAAGATTAAATCATAAACTATTGCATAAAACCATGAAAAGAATTACACCATTTTTAATTGCCTTACTATTCGTTTTTTCTTGTGCCGAAACCAAAAAAGAAGAAACCCAAGCCGAACTTTTTGCGAGACTCGATACCGAAATCAAACAAAACTCAAAAGCCTATAGTACGCTGGAAGAAGCAACAAAAACCATCGGCCACCGGTTGACAGGTTCCGAAAATGGGGCGAAAGCAGAAGAATATACCTATAATAAATTCAAGGAATATGGTTTTGAGGATGTGGAATACCAGACTTTCGAAGTAGAAGCATGGGCCAGAGGCGACGTTTCCTTAAAAATAAATGATAAGGATGTCAAAGTAGTGACTTTGGGTCACTCCCCGGTTGAGGCAAAGGTCAAAGGGGAAATCGTTGATATGGGCAATGGCCTGGAAGCCGACTACCAAGCGAATCCAGATGCGGTAAAAGGTAAAATTGCGTTGGTCTACATTGGTATTTTAGAAGGTAGCGAAGAGGGTCTGAGCAACCTGCACCGTAGCGAAAAAACCGCTTTGACAATAAAATACGGAGCCATTGGGATTATTATTATCAATCAAGTCGATAATGGAGTATTGTTAACTGGCACCGCTTCGGTAACAGGAGAATTGATTCCGATTCCGGCGGTCTGTATCGGCAAGGAAGAGGGTATGGCTTTAAAAGAATCTTTGAAAACCGGAAAAGCCACGGCCAACATCGAAATGACTAATAAAAGCGATATGATCAAGGCCAGAAATGTGGTCGCTACCTTAAAAGGAAGTGAGCTGCCGAACGAAGAAATTATAGTCGGCGGCCATTTAGATTCTTGGGATCTCGCCACGGGAGCAATCGACAACGGTATCGGCTCTTTCGCTGTATTGGATATTGCCAGAGCTTTCAAGGCCAATAATCTTCAACCGAAAAGGACCGTCAAGTTCGTTATGTTCATGGGCGAAGAACAAGGGTTGCTGGGCTCAAAACACATGGTTGGCGAAGCCATAAAAAATGGAACTATAGACAACATAAAATACATGATGAACCTCGACATGTCAGGAAACCCTATTGGTATGAACGCTGGAGGACAATTGGATGATGAAGCTTTTTTCAAAGACCTCGGCGCAGCCATTCAACAACAAGACACCATATATAAAAATAACTTTTCAAACCGCTCCGGTCTGCATAGCGACCATCAGCCTTTTATGCTCGAAGGGGTTCCGATTCTATCGGTTCACAGTAATCTGGATCGTTCAATCTATGGCTGTTACCATTCGGACTGTGACGATTTCAATCTCGTCAATAAGGAACATATCACCAATACGTCACGTTTTGGTACCATGATGCTTTATGGATTGGCCAATGCGGAAAAACTTCCGGCAACCAAAATGGATAGCGAGACCACTAAAGAGTTCATGATCAAGAACGACCTGAAGGAAAAATTGATTATCGGTAACGACTGGAAATGGGAAGAATAACCCATTATATCTTTTAAAATTCAAGTATGACCAGAAGATTATTGGTTTTCTCCTTACTGTCGCTATACTGTGCCCTAAGTATTGGCCAAACTAAAAATACCGAAGAGTATTTTGATATGGTTCGACCTTTGTATACCGGAGAATTGGCCTATGAGACCGTTGCATTTGTTGAAAAATACTGGCGCGTTGCCGGAAATACCGGTTTCAACAATACGGTATATAGAATCGCCGAAGAATTGGAAAAAGCTGGCTATGTTTTGGAAGAGAACGCCAAACAAACTGACCGATTGACCTACCGCCTCGAAAAAAGGGCAATGGAACATCCGACATGGGAACCGGTGGATGCCTCTATGACCATAGTAGGTCAAGATACGTCACTCTTGAAACATTCCACAAACCGGAATATGATATACCTCAACTCGGTTTCCACGCCTGAGGAGGGAATTACGGCAGAGGTCGTTTATATTGAAAATCCTGAAGAAACCAAAAATCTTGATTTAAAAGGGAAAATCGTTTTTGGGGAATTTTCGGCCCGTGGCATCTTTGAAGAGGTAATTGAAAAAGAAGGTGCGCTAGGTATTATTACCTATAACAATCCTGATTATCTCCAGCCCGAGAAAAACACTACTTCGATTCAGTTTAGAAGTTTCCCCTATCAGAAAGAAACCAACGCTTGGGGCATTGCACTTTCCTATGCAGCTAAAGAAACGCTAAAGGCCGAATTGGCAAAAGGAAAAGTAACACTTAACATAAACGTTCAGGCCAAGATTTATCCATCAGAAGAACTGACAATTGTGGCCGACGTGAAAGGAGGCAAAATTCCTCATGAAAGAATGGTTTTCAGTGCCCATATTCAAGAACCGGGAGCAAATGATAATGCCTCGGGCGTAGGCGTACAGCTCGAAATGGCAGTGCTTACCGCAAATTTGATAAATGACGGAAAGATTGGTATTGACCGTACGCTTACCTATTTATGGGGCGATGAAATAATTTCTACCCATCGGTATATTACGGATGGTAATGAACGGGCAAAAAACATCAAATGGGGCATAAGTCTTGACATGGTCGGAGAGAATACGGCCGTTACCGGAGGGTCTTTCTTAATCGAAAAGATGCCGGATCCTAGTGCTATTTGGACCCGGGGCAAGGATAAACACAGTGAATGGGGAGGGGAGGTCATGAAGCTGGAAGATATGAAACCGCATTATCTCAACGATTTTATTCTCCAAAAATTTAAAAAGCAGGGCGAATTCGCAAATTGGGAGGTAAATACCAACCCCTTTGAAGGAGGTAGCGATCACATGCCTTTTTTGGATGCCGATATTCCAGGATTGCTACTTTGGCATTTTACCGACCAATTCTATCATACCGATAATGACCGTATCGATAAAGTATCGAAAGTGACTTTGAAGAATGTCGGTACCGGAGCGTTGGTGAGTGCGTTCACCTTATTAAATGCAGATACCGAAACTGCTATTGAAGTGTTGAATACTATTTCGATATCTGCCCAAAAACGTATGAAAGAGGAATTCGACCTCAGCAAAAACAGTATTGAAAATGGCAATAGACCTGCAGATGAAATAAAGATTCTTAAAGCTTGGGAGGACTGGTACCTTAAGGCGATGGAAACGACAAAAGACCTAGAAAAAAAACCATCGATAGAATTAGTTGCAGAAGTACTGGAAGCTCAAAAGATGTTAAAACTGCGTGCCAAATCTCAGATTAAAGCTTTAAGGTAATCATTTTGACACCCTCAAAACCTTTAATTCTTTTGCGGACATGGATATAATATTTACATCCAATGAAATCGGACTCAGAGGCTGATCGATTGAATCTCTGGGTACATTGACAATGGCATCCACAACGTCCATCCCTTTTATGACCTTGCCAAAAACAGTATAGTCACCATCAAGTCGATGTTCGCCCGCTTTGTTCTGCACGATATAGAACTGGCAACGGGCAGAAAGTTTTTGTGGGTTTCCATCTCTCCCAGCCCCAAAGGCACCATATTCATGGGTGAGCTTTTCATTAAATTCCGGCTCAACAAGATATTCGGGATCGTTGAAACCCTCAGGGGTATCCGGGCATCCGCCCTGAGCTACAAAATCAGGAATCACACGGTTAAAGGTCAAAGAATCCCAATACCCATCTTTGGCCAATTGTATAAAACTCTTCTTATGATTTGGGGTTTCATCGTGCAACCAGACCAAAATCTCGCCTTTTGGGGTTTTAATCTGTCCGACCTCGTACACTTTGTCATCTGGGCATGTTGTCAATAGTAACAATATGGGCAAAAATATTTTATACATCTGCTGGATTCTTTTGGGAAAGATAAAAAAAAGAGGCCTAAAAGGCCTCTCTCTAGTGAATAGTTGGTTAATTTAGCTTTTACCCATTGCATTTTTTATGGCGCCAATTATCGCCATGAGGACACCGCCTCCGACACCACCTCCGGCAACGCTGCCGAGAATGCTTGAAAGATCCATTCCTCCAGCTGCGTCGGCAACTGCTGTTGCATCTACATCGGCTCCGGTCAACATGTTAATAAGATAACCTCCAAGGCCGCCGCCTAAAATTCCTGAAATCGAGTTCCCTAACGTTCCGAGGGATAGGTTCTTTAATAATTTTCCGGCTACATTACCCCCAAGGGCACCAGAAATTAATTGAATAATTAACGGTAAGTACTCTTCCATTTTTTAAAAGTTTAGTTGATTATGTATCAATAAATTAAAAAAATTTTAAGTTACTATGCAATT
>CAYGPR010000065.1:0-9160 GCA_964351985.1 uncultured Maribacter sp.
GGCGTCATCAACCAACCGGTAATGGTACTGGTGATACCCGATTATTTAAAAACACTGGACGATAGACAGCTACAAAGCGGATTCGCCGAAATGCTCAAACATGGCCTCATACAGGATAAAACCTACTGGGAAGCATTAAAAAAAGTCAACGACTTTACTAACTTGGACACTTTGATTTATGATTCCGTCCAAATAAAAAACAAGGTTGTTTTAGAGGATCCCACCGAACAAGGGCTTAGGAAAATTTTGAATTTTGGCCATACTCTCGGGCATGCGATAGAATCTTATTTTTTAGAAAGTGAAGAACACCCGACACTTTTGCATGGTGAAGCCATTGCCATAGGGATGATGCTCGAAGCTTATCTTTCTCATACACTTACGGGACTTTCATCAGAAGCCTTGGCGGATATTTCAGAGGCCTTTATTAGTCGTTACGGAAAGGTGACTTTTGAAAAAAATGATATTCCGAATATACTATCCCTTCTTAAGTTTGATAAGAAAAACTCCCACGGTAATATCAATTTTGTGCTGTTGGAAGCTATCGGGATTCCCAAAATAGACATTCGAGTTCCTGATAATCTGTTCGAAAAAGCTTTTGCTTACTACGCCGAATTCTAGTTTCATATACTAAAAAGCGCATTTGACAACTCTTTGCGAAAACTGATCTAAAAAATGTATAGATTGGGTATCAGTTAACGTTCTATACCTAGAACATTGTACTAGAGTATCCCAAATGAACCATGAACCAACTCGACGGAAATCGAGAAAAACAGCCTACTATGCTACGTAAAATTGTGGATTACAAAAAGCTTGACCATGAGCTTGCCGCTTTATTGATCGAAACCTACCCCGATGGGTATGGCGACGAGGACATCATTGCTTTTAAAAATTTACAAGGTGAGATCGTCGAGGCCGTCGAGCTTAAGACGAACGATATCGTTTACCTAGTCAAAATCAGTAAAAGTCTTGCGAATTTCATCTCCAACTTTGAGGATAATATCGAAAAAGAGCTCGAAATCGAAGATGAAGTTAAGACGGATCCCATACTGGAGGAAGTTGACTCTAATGGCATGGAGTACGATATGAGCAGTGAGTCCGACCTTGAAGAGGAATTAGACCTTGATTGAATCATAGATAACGCTCACGAATAATGTTACGGTGGTGCCTTTGATGCCCGCAGATTACAAAACCTAAAGCGGCCACACTCCAGTTTAATTGGCTTGCGATTCCTACACGCTCCAGACTCTTGCGATCTAGATTGGCAAATAACGCAATGGTAGATTTTCGAACGACCTTGTATTCTTCGATAATATTCTCTTTGGAATACCTTTTCGTATTCAGTCCTGAAATAAAAACATCTTGATCGAAACCCGGCAATGGGGTTTTGTCTCCTCTACAAAAGCGTAAGGCCCTATATTGAAAGATTCGTTCGGTATCGATGATGTGCAATAATACTTCTGCCACTGTCCATTTACCTTCAGCATAGGCATAATCCATTTTTGAATCGGGAATACTCTCGATGAACTTTGGAAAATTACTGACTTGTTTTTGTAGTTTATCCATCAATTCACAATCTCCCAACACATCGATATATGTTTTGTAGAATGGAAAAGGCTCGGCAATCTGGAGTTCTGACGTTCTCATATGTTTTTATTACATAATTTCAACAAAAAATCCCAACCATACAATATGATCGGGATTTCGTTTCATTCGTTTCTTATCATATTTCGTTGAAAATCGTGTGCATCAAGCGCTTCTTGTCATTGAAGCTTTCCTCCAATGAAATCATGGTCTCGGTTCGGCTGACCCCTTCGATATCATCAATCTTAAAAATAATGTTCTTGGCATGGTTCGTATCCCGCGCCCTGATCTTACAAAAGATATTGAACTTGCCGGTAGTGATATGGGCAATCGTAACATTGGGTATCTGATTGAGACGCTCCAAGACAAATTTGGTCTGGTGGGTTTTTTCTAAAAAAATTCCGACATATGCAATAAAGGCATAACCTAACTTTATGTAATCGAGTGTAAGCGATGAACCCTGAATAATTCCGGCATCTTCCATCTTTTTTACCCGAACATGAACCGTACCCGCAGAAATTAAGAGTTTTTTCGCAATGTCGGTAAACGGAGTACGTGTATTATCTATTAACAAGTCCAAAATCTGGTGATCGATTTCATCCAGTTTAACTTTACCCATAACCTGATTATTTTTGCCAAAAATAACTAATTATGGAATTAAATTCAGTAAAAGGATGATTTTTTTAACGAAACTGCAATGATTCGCTAATTTTAGAACAATAAATTCAGTATCAGGGATTTACTCGATAATCCAGATTTGAATGATTAGTCTTGCACGCCTTCATATAACCATTAAGGCCGAACAAGGTCTTTAAATCAAAGTGTTATTTCCTTTAAATGCCTCGCGGGCTTATCCCACGGAAGTTTACTAGTTCCCAGAAAGATTGTTTTTTTAGCTCCTCCAAACTTCTGGGGTTCTTGCAGTCATATTCTTCGTGTCCGTAATGGGAATCGAGATTGGCGATTTTTGCCACCTCTGGTTGAAATCGAATGGTATTTTCTTTTAATTTTTCCTTGTATAGGATTCCGATGGAATCATCCGATTTGAGGTTAGCATTTATAACGTGGACATTCCGAACGATAACATCATAGAATAACTTATCATTTTCAGGAATCTCATTATACAGACTGTGTTCAAACTCATGGAGCACGGTACCGGCCAAGGTTTTCAATGCCGTAAGCAATGCGGTAAAGATGTAGCTTCGTGTCTTTTCCCTTTGATAATCACCAGGATAATGTCCCGCCTCAAAAAGCACCGTAGGCGTTTCGAGCATTTGAAAAGTATCTCCGACACAATTGGGATTAAAAGCATCGTCGTAACGCCCTACCTGACCCGGAATAAACTCTTGAAGCACTTTGTTCATTTGATAAATCAAAGCCATACTATTCTTTCGTGAAACCGATATATTTCTTTCGATGTCGAACGCAGGGGATAGAAATGAAATGGTAGCCGGTTTGTTCGTCTTACCTACATTGTAAATCGTACGCTGATCGTGAAGGTTAAAACAGTAATCTGGTCGGAATTCTTCGAATACTTGTCTCAATATTCGACTTTCGGGCTGGGTTCGCTCTTGCGCATCCCTATTTAAATCTATGCCGTTGGCATTGACACGTGTATAAACCTCCGCTCCATCAGGATTCAACATCGGCAAAATCACCATACTACACCGTTCAAGTATTTCTTGGGTCTCTGAATTTTTAGTTTTGAGATAGTTGAGAAGATCCAAAACTGCCTTTGTAGTCGTTGATTCATTACCATGCATTTGCGACCATATCATAATTCTTTTAGGTCCAGTACCTAATTTAATCACTTTTATCATTCTGCCTTGAACGGACTTGCCCGCATCATCGATGTCAAAATCGGCCTCTATCTTGGCCAAATAATCAGCTACCTGCCCATATGTGACATAACGCCCAGAGATGGATTTTTCCTGAATAGATAGATATTCGGTTGCGGATAAAGTCATGTAATTCATTTATAACGGTCAAAAATACAATCAATTAAAATTACATTTGTAAATGATGTAATTCACCATTGTAAACAGTTTTGACATCTTATTTAGACCTGATTGTACACATTTGTAATCTATAGGGATTAAAATTTATGATTGATAATTAAATTCAAAATAACTTATTTATAATCAGTATTTTAATTAATTTCATTTCAATTATAAAACTCAATTAAAATGATGTTTTTCGTTTATTCTTAGTAACTAATTTATCTCCTTTTCTTATTTTTGAATATTAAAATTTACAATGGTAAACACTTCGGATTTTACAAAGCGATTGGAGAGGCTGTTCGATTACTACGGGCTTTCGGCTGCGGCCTTTGCCGATAAAATTCAAGTACAGCGGTCTTCTATTTCCCATTTGCTTTCCGGAAGAAACAAACCTAGTTTGGAATTTGTTCTTAAGGTGGTAAAGACGTTTCCCCAAGTAAATCTATATTGGCTTTTGAACGGAAAAGGTTCTTTCCCTGCCGATGCAGCTGAAAAATCGCCCACCCCTCCTATTCCGAATGAAGATACTGGTCAAAAAAAAACTATTCCATTGAAAAGCCAAAGTCCAAAATCTATTGAAAAAATAATAGTTTTTTATTCGGACGGCAGTTTTAAATCTTATACCGAAGATAATTCTTAAGAATTTAGAAAAACGGCTTTAAGATCCCTGTGAATTTCCTTATTTTGTAATCTTATGCGAAATTCAATCAGTATTCTTTTGTTGTCACTGTTTCTATCTGCCTGCTATCAGCCTCAAAGGGACTGTGCCGCCTTTAAGAATGGTGCGTTTACCTTTACTTCCAAAATTAATGGCGAGGAGAAAACAACCACCTTTGTGAGAAACGATGAGATTGAAATCGATTATTTCGAACAAAAGTCGGATACATCATCCATACGCTGGATAAATGATTGCGAATACATTGTCAAGAAGATCAACCCAAAAAATGCGGCTGAAGAAAAATCAATTCATATCAAGATATTGTCCACCACCGATAATTCTTATACATTTGAGTACAACATTGTTGGGGACTCTCGAAAATCGAGAGGAACGGCCGTTAAAATGGGTAGTTCGCAGTGAGCAGTTGACGGTTGACGGTTGACGGTTGACGGTTGACAGTTGACAGTTGACAGTTGACAGTTGACAGTTGACTGTTGACAGCAAATAAAACCCTATAAATTGGGAATTACAAAGACTTTTGACACTAAATAGCTATAAACCAATATATTATGTTTGAAATTTTCGCCAGTCCAGATGCTTGGATAGCTCTGCTGACCTTGACTTTTCTTGAAATCGTTTTAGGTATAGATAATATTATCTTTATCTCTATCGCTGCCGGCAAACTCGAAAAGGGCCAGCGGAAAAAAGCAACTAATATCGGTCTAGTTTTGGCCATGGCCATGCGGATCGTACTCCTTTTCGGCATCAGTTTGCTGACGGCCATGAAAAACCCATTTTGGAACATCGATCTAGATTGGATTCATGGGGGGATTAGCGGCCAAGCCCTCATTCTTTTTGCGGGCGGTCTCTTTCTACTCTATAAAAGCACAAAAGAAATACATGAGAAAGTCGAGGACAAAGACCATGATGAACGTGAAGTGAAAAAAGCGCGCTCAACTTCGTTGACCAATGCGATTGTACAGATTACAGTCATTAACATCGTGTTTTCATTTGACTCGATTTTGACCGCCATCGGGATGACGAATGGCATATCCCCAAACCCCAATGATGCCTTGATTTTGATGGTTGTGGCAGTGGTCATCTCCGTAATAATCATGATGTTGTTTGCGAACCCTGTAGGGGAATTTGTCAATAAGCACCCCTCTATTCAAATATTGGGGCTTTCCTTTTTGATATTAATCGGGTTTATGCTAATCGCCGAAGCTGCCCATATAGCACACTTGGTTGTCTTTGGTAACGAAGTAGGCACCATACCCAAAGGCTATCTCTATTTTGCGATTGCATTCTCGCTAATGGTTGAGTTCTTTGACCTAAGGATGAAAAAAAATAAGGGAGCTTCAGTAGAGGAAATAATAGAAGACGACCTTTAACCAAATTTGCAATGGATCCTATATTGCAGACAATGATAGACAATATGCCCGAGAAAACGGGCAAATCTATAGACGAGTGGAATAATATTCCCAAAGAAAAAGGATTCTCCATGCATTCTGAAGCAGTCCAATTTTTAAAGAAATCATAGCGTCACTCATGGTTTCGCCAATACTATAGTACACTTATCCAAGGAAGATGAAACTAACACCGAGGATCTGGTTGCCGCCCAATACAATAGAAAAGAAGGTTTGTTGCCAATCTATGAAAAACTGATTTCAGTTATGGACACATTTGGCGATGATATTAAAAAGTCATCCAAAAAAGAAGCTGTAAGTATAATTTGGAATAAACAATTTGCATTAATCAAGCCTGCTACAAAAACAAGGATTATGGGGTTGGAAATAAGAAATAAACCTATCACCGAGAGGCTGGTAATTCAGAACCTCTTAGAACCATGTGCAGTCATAGGGTTCAATTGGCCCGTCCACACGATGTAGATGAAGAATTGATATCTTGGCTAAAAGAGTCGTATCAACAGGCCGAATAATGTGATATTCAAAAAAACAAATAAGTTATGGATATTAATTAGGCCGTTCAAAAACCAGTTCTGGGTTCATTCTTTTTTGCTCTTCAAACAGGCGTTGTTGCTGCTTTACGGTCATGGTACTACCATCATGGCTCCACCCCGGGGGACCGAAAATGTACATGAACTTATCGTAAAGCTTTGGTGATTTTTTGACATCCGCCCAGATATCCTTATACTCATGGGTCAAAATCTCTATGGGGTTGTGGTTTTTTGGCGGATGGATTACGCCGTATTTCACGTCGACGTCATCATCCAGCTCCTTCCAAGTACCGAATAGCTTATCAAAAATATTCAGGAACCCCCCATGGTTTTTGTCCAGATACTCTACGTTCTGCGCATGATGTACCTGATGCATGGTGTGGGTATTGAATACCTTTTCGATGATTCCCATTTTGGGAACATATTGAGAGTGCAATTGAAATTGCCATAAGGCTTCGATACCCAAACAGACCATCACCACTTCTGGAGGAAAACCAACCGCAGGAAGCCACATGTAAAACAAAGGCTTGTATAAAATCGTAAACCATCCATTACGGACCGCAGTGCCTAAATTAAAGTTATCCGATGAATGATGAACGATATGCGCCGCCCATAAAACCCTTATCTCATGATTGGCCCGATGGAACCAATAATAGGTAAAATCGTCGGCCAATTGGCACAGCAAAAATACCCACCAGGCATAACCGAAAGACTTGTATCCTAGAAGATTGGTGCGAATACCATCAACTTCAGGATTAAAGAATTCAAAAGTCGCCGTAAAAAGAACTATAGCAAAAATCACTTTGAACAAGGGCCCGATAATGGCCGATCCAATACCCATAGCTCCACTTGCGAACAAATCTTTCCACTCATATAAATCATCGTCGCCATGAGTCTTACTATAAGTGAGTTCTAGCAAGATAAAGGCAATAAAACAAGGTACTCCGTAAACCAGGGGGTTGGTAAAATCCATTCGGCAATATTTTTTTTCAAAGATAGGCTATTTGAGCTTTTGGGGATTCTTATTTTTTTAAGTCTCTCAAAAGTTCGTTCTGTTCCTTCATTAATTTTTCCATATTCGACAAGAGCTCAATGTTTTTCGGGGTGATCACTTCAGTGTCCTCAGGGTTCTCGGCCTTGTCACGAAACCGATTGATACCCTTTAAAACCAAGAAAATGGTCAAGGCGATGATTCCAAAATCGATCAGGGCCTCAATAAGTTCTCCATGCCCGATGGCTACTTCTTCGCCAACATCACTTGTCTCTCTGAGCACCAATTTCCGATTGGCAAGATTGACCCCATCGGTCAACAGTGATAACGGCGGCATCACCACTTTCTTGACAATCGTATTGACCACATTATTAAAGGCTGTACCGATAATAATACCAATGGCCATATCGATCATATTACCTTTAATGGCAAAGTTTTTAAACTCTTGTATTAAGTTTTTCATACCTAAAATAACGTTATCTGACCATCGCCATCGGTTTCTTTTCCATCATCATCCTCTGGTGGCGATTTTTTCTCTTTTTTAGGTTTCGTTTCCTCAGTAGTGGGTGGAACGTTCTCCTCATCAACAACCTCGATTTCCTCGGGTGCCTGCGGTTCGGGGGCTTCATACGGCAATGGTTCCATAGCATTGATTTCCAATACCTTCTCTTTTGTCAATTGGTTGCCCATAGCGGTTATGCCTTTGACCGAGATGAACTCCTCAAGATTGAGCTCCAGATTCTCCTTGCGGTCTTGGCCACGTTTTTTCGCGAACACAACTTCCGCCTGCGGACGATGATCCGTAAAAATAGTTTCCAAATAGGATTTAGAATGGTCCGTAATGATCAATTCTTCTTTATCGGGATTATCGATTAAAAATCGCTTGACATAAAAAAGTTCCTTTTCGCCTTCCCAGTAAATAGCGGTCAATGGTTTTTTCGGTTCCCATTTTTCAAGAACGATCATATCATCATCAAAACGCAGCGTCAATTCAGGAATTACAGTCTTGACAAATCCCTTTTGATTGACGATAAGCAAACGGTCATCACTTGTAAATTCACCCAAATACTCTCCTCGTTCATCAATATTCAGTCGCTGAACCGTATCATCGAACCAGAGTTTTCTGGGCTTCAATGTGGATAAGCCTTTTTCCTTTAATTCAATGCGTTTAACGGCGTATTTGGTGACAATATTACCTTTCGAGGCCCTCCCCTTAATACGTACGTCGGAAAAATCGATATCCCACTTTAGCTTTTTAATACTACCCGATTGACGGAGGTTTACGGTCACCACCTCGGCCTCTCCATTCGGATTTGCAGAAAAGTATAAAACCTCGGTACTGGCTTTTCCATTGGCCAAATCATAAATTTTATCACGCGTAATACTCGTTACCGCAAATCGTTTGATATAGGTCGCACCACCGCGACCGTCTTTATAGATCATATTATAAATCGTGCGCTTATCCTTCTTCTTGAACACCGCCACATGAATGATATTTTTGCCCACGAAAGTCTTTGAATCGACCTTGCTGACCATCATCTTAGCATCTTTTGTAAATACGATAATATCGTCGATATCGCTACAGTCGGTCACATATTCGTCACGACGCAGGGATGTACCAACAAATCCCTCTTCACGGTTTACATAGAGTTTTATATTGCGTATGACCACCTTGGTGGCCTCGATATCATCGAAAATTTTGATTTCCGATTTTCGTTCTCTACCCTTACCATACTTATCTTTCAAGTTTCTAAAATAATCTATGGCATATTCGATAAGGTTGGCCAGGTGATGTTTCACCTCCGCAATTTTCTGTTCAAGGTTATCAAGGTTCTGTTGGGCCTTATCCAAATCGAATTTTGAGATCCGTTTGATGCGGATTTCCGTCAGCCGAACGATATCTTCTTCGGTGACCGCTCTTTTTAGGTGCTTTGTATGTGGTTTGAGCCCTTTATCAATGGCCGAAATAACAC
>CAYGPR010000065.1:9170-21724 GCA_964351985.1 uncultured Maribacter sp.
TTTCTTCTTCCTCGATATCACGATATATACGATTTTCTATAAAAATACGCTCCAGGGAGGCGGCGTGCCATTGCTCTTCTAGTTCGCCGAGTTGAATCTCCAATTCTTGTTTTAAGAGATCGACCGTTGCGTCGGTCGACCGCCTCAGCATCTCGGTCACGCCAATGAAAAGCGGTTTATTGTCCTCGATAATACAGGCCAATGGCGAAATGGAAGATTCGCAAGCCGTAAAGGCATACAAGGCATCAATAGTTTTATCGGGAGAAATTCCAGAAGGCAAATGCACCAAAATTTCCACTTCAGCAGCCGTATTATCCTCGATTTTCTTGATTTTTATCTTTCCCTTGTCGTTCGCCTTTAGAATGGAATCTATTAAAGAAGATGTATTGGTTCCGTATGGTATCTCATTGATTACCAATGTATTTTTATCATGCTGAGATATACGTGCTCGAACACGAATTTTGCCTCCTCTTAGCCCATCGTTGTAATTATCAACGTCAATGATACCTCCGGTAGGAAAATCAGGAAAAAGTTTGAACCGCTGCCCCTTCAAATGCTTGATGGAAGCATCGATCAATTCAATAAAGTTATGTGGAAGTACTTTTGTGGATAATCCTACCGCAATACCTTCAGCGCCCTGTCCCAAAAGCAATGGAAATTTAACCGGAAGGTTGACGGGCTCTTTCTTTCGACCGTCATACGATTGCTGCCATTCCGTTATTTTAGGGCTGAACACAACCTCAAGCGCGAATTTTGATAGACGTGCCTCGATATATCGAGAGGCCGCCGCCCCGTCACCGGTCAGAATATTTCCCCAGTTACCTTGTGTATCTATCAAAAGGTCTTTCTGCCCGATCTGCACCATGGCGTCGCCGATACTCGCATCGCCATGGGGGTGGTACTGCATAGTATGGCCCACGACGTTGGCGACCTTATTGTAACGGCCATCGTCCAATTCCTTTAGGGAATGCATGATTCGACGTTGCACGGGCTTGAAACCGTCTTCAATTGCCGGAACGGCACGCTCAAGAATCACATAAGAAGCATAGTCTAAGAACCAATCTTTATACATGCCCGAAACCCGGGTCAGGGCATCGTCTTGCGCGGCCTCTCCGTCAGTACTTTCATTTTGTTCCCCTGCCCCATCTTCAGGTAAGCTTTCCTCTCCGGGCAGTTCTAGTTCATCATTCTCTTCCATTCAGAAGTATGCGTGTTTGTTGGTTTATAAGTTTTCCTCCTCAATTAGGTCAACTTCCACTTTAAGGTTTTCGATAATAAATTTTTGTCGGTCTGGCGTGTTTTTTCCCATGTAGAAACTCAATAGTTCCTCGATGGACATGGCCTTGTCCAGCATCACGGGCTCCAATCGGATATCGTCACCAATAAAATGCTGGAATTCATCCGGGGAGATTTCACCTAATCCCTTAAAACGGGTTATTTCAGGTTTTCCACTCAATTTTTCAATGGCATTGCGCCGTTCTTCGTCGCTATAGCAATAGATGGTTTCCTTTTTATTGCGCACCCTGAACAGGGGCGTTTGTAGGATGTACAAATGGTTTTCTTTGATCAGTTCAGGAAAGAATTGCAAAAAGAACGTAATCAATAACAATCGAATGTGCATACCATCTACATCGGCATCCGTGGCGATTACAATATTATTGTACCGAAGGTCCTCCATCGACTCTTCGATATTGAGCGCCGCTTGCAACAGATTGAACTCTTCGTTCTCATAAACAATCTTTTTAGACATGCCGTATGAATTCAGCGGCTTCCCACGTAAACTGAAAACGGCCTGGGTATTTACATCACGAGATTTCGTAATGGAACCCGAAGCGGAGTCTCCTTCGGTTATAAATAGGGTACTGTCGAGACGGTTATCTTTTTTCATGTCTCCCAAATGCACACGGCAATCACGGAGTTTCTTATTGTGGACACTGGATTTTTTTGCACGGTCACGGGCTAATTTTCGTATGCCCGAAAGTTCTTTTCGCTCTTTCTCGGCCATCATGATCTTCCGCTGAAGCTTTTCGGCCGTTTCAGGATTCTTATGTAAATAATTGTCCAGATACTTTCCAACGAAATCGTTGATATAGGTACGTACCGTGGGGAAATCGCCACCCATGTCCGTGGAACCCAGCTTGGTCTTGGTCTGACTTTCAAAAACTGGCTCCATTACTTTGATGGAAATGGCCGAAATAATCGATTTTCGAATATCGGAAGCGTCGTAAGTTTTCCCGTAGAAATCGCGTATGGTCTTTACCAATGCCTCCCGGAAAGCGGATTGGTGCGTACCGCCTTGCGTTGTATGCTGGCCGTTCACGAACGAGTGGTATTCCTCGCTATACTGCGTCTTACTATGGGTAATGGCGACTTCGATATCATCTCCTTTCAAGTGGATAACGGGGTACAACATGTCATCCATGTTATTGTTGTCTTCCAACAGATCTTTCAATCCGTTTTCGGAATGGAATTTCTCCCCATTAAAAACAATCGTCAACCCAGGATTAAGATATACGTAATTCTTGAGCATACGCTCCACATACTCGTTGCGGTACTTATATTTTTTAAAAATAGTTTCGTCGGGCGTAAACGAAACCTTGGTGCCCTTACGCTTCGAACTCTCGACCGGACCTTCTTCGGACACAAGGTTTCCTTGTTTGAACTGTGCGGTCTTTATTTTATTCTCGCGGGTCGATTGCACCTCGAAAAAACTGGAAAGTGCATTTACCGCTTTGGTACCTACACCGTTCAGTCCAACGGATTTTTTAAAGGCGCGGCTATCGTATTTTCCACCAGTATTCATTTTAGAGACAACATCGACCACTTTCCCCAGAGGAATGCCACGCCCGTAATCACGGACTTTCACGACATTATCCCTAATACTGATTTCAATGGTCTTACCGGCACCCATGACGAATTCATCGATACAATTATCGATAGTTTCTTTGAGTAGGATGTAGATACCGTCATCGGCCGAAGATCCGTCGCCCAGCTTACCGATATACATACCTGGCCGCAATCGGATGTGCTCCTTCCAATCGAGCGAACGGATATTTTCTTCGGTATACTGGCTATTATCGGACATGTAGTGGGATTATTATCTAAGTGTCGCTAAAGATAAGACGACTTATAAAAAGATAAAACCCCTATGCACTAAAGTAATTAACAATGAAAATAGGGGTTTTGTTGATAGAAAACGCCCCTTGGGGGCAAATTCCAGTAAAAATCAAATTCTAAAAAAGATTTATGTGAGCGCTCTTTTTGGAATTTGGGATTTTTAGTTTGGAATTTTCGAGCGCAGCGAGTTAAACGTTGAACCTAAAATGCATCACATCGCCATCCTTGACAATGTACTCCTTTCCTTCTACGCGCATTTTGCCTGCTTCTTTCACTTTAGCCTCGCTACCGAAATGCACATAATCATCGTAGGCGATGACCTCGGCACGGATAAAGCCTTTTTCGAAATCGGTATGTATGACCCCGGCAGCTTGCGGAGCTGTCGCTCCAATGGGGATCGTCCATGCCCGGACCTCTTTAACGCCCGCCGTGAAATAAGTTTCAAGATTCAGCAATGTATAGGCTCCACGAATGAGTTTGGCAGAACCAGGTTCGGTCAGTCCCAAATCTTCAAGGAACATTTGACGTTCCTCGTAGGTTTCCAATTCGGTAATATCGGCCTCCGTGCCTACGGCTAGCACCACGACCTCGGCATTTTCATTGGCCACAGCGGATTTTACTTTTTCGACATAATCATTGCCCGAAGCAGCGGATTCTTCATCCACATTACAAACGTACATCACAGGTTTGTCGGTGATAAATTGTAGTGGGTTTATGAATTCAATGCGCTCATCTTTAGTGAGTTCTATGGCGCGAACTGAAGCTCCGCTTTCTAATCCTTGTTTTATTTTTAAAAGCGCTGCTTCCTCTTTTTGGGCTTCCTTGTTTCCGGTTTTGGCCGCGCGTTTTACTTTGTCCAATTTTTTCTCGACCGTCTCCAAATCTTTTAGTTGCAGTTCCATATCAATGGTCTCTTTATCTCGAATGGGGTCTACCGAACCATCGACATGCACGATATTATCGTTGTCGAAACATCTCAAAACATGAAGAATTGCATCGGTCTCTCTAATATTCCCTAAAAACTGGTTACCAAGACCTTCGCCTTTACTGGCCCCTTTGACCAACCCTGCAATGTCAACAATCTCAACCGTCGCAGGAATGACCCGCTCAGGATTCACAAGTTCTTCTAGTTTCTGCAACCTCGAATCGGGAACGTTCACCACACCAATATTGGGTTCGATGGTACAAAACGGAAAATTCGCACTTTGTGCCTTGGCATTCGATAGGCAATTAAAAAGAGTTGACTTGCCTACATTCGGCAATCCGACGATACCTGCTTTCATAAATAGTTATTTTAATGTCATTCCCGCACTTCGTCTACGCTCAGCATAAACTTCGGAGGGAATCTTTTGCCATTTGTACAAAGGCTTTTTACTATAGCCTGACGCTAGACTTTTTTAATTCGGGTGCAAAGATAGTTTTTACCTTTATATTTATGAGGTTGGAATGAATGATATAAAAGATTGCACCAAAATGATGAAAATTACGCTACAAGGAATCCGCTACGACGAAAAATCCTCATTCCTTCGAGGTCCTGCCCTAGCCCCGCCTCTGATTCGCAAAGCCTACAATAGCGATTCATCAAACTATTATTCAGAATTTGGATTGGAAATTCGGCCTGAACTCTTTAACGATAAAGGTGATTTTGAAATAAAGGATTACTTTGATATCGAAAAAATCACAAAACAAAACTTGGCTCAGGGCTTTCCTTTAATGACTTTAGGTGGTGACCACTCAATTACATATCCCCTTATCAAAATATTTTATGAGGCCTATGGACCGATCGATATTCTTCACATCGATTCCCATGGTGATTTATACGATGCATTTGAAGGGGATAAACATTCCCATGCTTGTCCGTTTGCCCGAATCATGGAAAATGGACTCGCCAACAGACTGGTCCAAATCGGAATTCGAACCTTTTCTACCCACCAAAGGGAACAGGCCAATAAATTTGGAGTGGAAACCATAGAAATGAAAGATTTTGACCTTGCGAATCTTCCTGAATTCGAAAACCCGATATATCTGTCACTTGATATTGATGCCCTTGACCCCGCATTCGCTCCAGGAGTATCACATCACGAACCCGGAGGATTCAGTACACGGGAAGTGTTGTCCATAATCCAACATATAAATGTCCCGATAATTGGAGCGGACATTGTTGAATATAACCCTACAAGGGACATCAATGGCATGACCGCTATGGTTTGTGCTAAATTTTTCAAAGAGATTGCGGCAATAATGTTGAACAACTAAAATGTGCCTATAAAGAAAGAAGGTCAATCTGTGATTTCACCAATCAAAAGAGAAGTTAATATTATCGGTAAACACCAAAATAAAAGCAATAAGAAGAAAGATATGGTCAAAAAAACTACTAATCGAATATTGTTCTTCGAAATCAACTTATTATTTATTGCCATTCTTGAACTTGATACTCGTATGTGAACTTCTATCCATCAGGGTGCATAAACGCCTGCTTCGCCAACAATGTTTCTTCCGATTCCACATGGTCCTCATCGGGAACACAGCAATCTACGGGGCATACGGCCGCACATTGGGGTTCTTCATGAAAGCCCATGCACTCCGTACATTTATCGGGTGAGATATAATATATTTCATCACTTATCGGTTCTTGTACCGTATCTGCATCGACTTCTTTACCATTGGGCAACACCACTTCACCTTTGAGTGAAGTACCATCTGAATAACGCCACTCATCGGCACCTTCATAAATAGCTGTATTGGGGCATTCTGGTTCACAGGCTCCACAATTGATACATTCGTCCGTTATTATAATCGCCATGATTTTCTTTTTCTTTTAATGCCGAAAAACAATCGGCATCATTACTTTTGCAATTCATTCGTGCAAAGGTACTGCCTAAAACATTTTTGAACAAATATAATGGACGTTCATCACCAGCGATTACAAGCTTTTGTTAAACTTGGCGATTTTCTTAACTCATATTGCGAATATGTTAGTCAAGGAGGCCAATATATTGAAAATCAAAACGATTGGTTTTCAAAACTGGATGACACCATTGTCTTGTCGGGGCATAAAAATAGATGGTTTACCAAAGAGAATATTCTATTCTCACTTGAAAATTGGGCAAAACTTTTGACCAATGAAAAACTGAATAATTGGTTATCGGACTATGATTTAGAAAAGAATAGTGAAAATAATGTGGCCTTGATTATGGCAGGAAACATTCCCTTGGTAGGCTTTCACGATTTTTTAGCGGTGCTGTTGACGGGTAACAATGCTTTAATCAAATCATCATCGAATGATTCTGTCTTGTTGCCTTTTATCGCCGAATTCTTGATTGAAAAAGAACCTTCGCTGGTCAAGGCAATTATTTTCAAGGAAGACAGATTTACCGATTTTGACAAGGTCATCGCTACTGGAAGCAACAATACAGCACGGTATTTTGAATATTATTTTGGAAAAGTTCCCAACATTATACGAAAAAACCGAAACTCGGTCGCGGTTTTGAACGGGTCTGAAAATTCAGATCAATTAAAAGCCTTGGGCGAAGATATTTTTCGCTATTACGGATTGGGCTGCCGTAACGTTTCCAAAATTTTTGTTCCCAAGGGATACGATTTCGATTCGTTCTTCAAGGCACTATATCCTTACAAAGAGATAATAGAACAAGTAAAATACGCCAACAATTACGATTATAATAAAGCGGTTTATTTAATGAGTGAGTTTGATTTTTTGGATAACGGATTTTTAATGCTAAAAAGGGATGATAACTTCGCCTCGCCCATCGCAACCCTTTTTTATGAAGAATATGACGATTTGGATTCCATGAAATTGCACCTTCAATCGGATACCGAAAAAATTCAATGTGTAGTCGGCAGTGGAATACTTTTGCACGAAATTCCCTTCGGACAAACCCAAAAACCCCAGTTAAACGATTATGCAGATGGAGTTGACACTGTTGAATTCCTGTTAAAAACATAGCAGAATTAATTTTTTTCAAGGCTACTAGTTACCTATAAATTTATGACCTTTAGCTCCTTGATTATTTCATCATCAATACAAATTTTAAGAAAATGAAAAAACATAATTTCAGTGCCGGCCCTTGTATTCTTCCACAAGAAGTCTTTTTGAAAGCTTCGGAAGCCATTATGGATTTTAATGGATCCGGACTTTCTTTGATAGAGGTTTCACACCGAAGCAAAGATTTTGTAGCGGTAATGGAAAGTGCAAGATCATTGGCATTAGAACTTTTAGGTCTTAAAGACCAAGGATATCAGGCATTATTTCTTCAAGGAGGTGCCAG
Organism: uncultured Maribacter sp.; assembly: GCA_964351985.1. Classification (GTDB taxonomy): domain Bacteria; phylum Bacteroidota; class Bacteroidia; order Flavobacteriales; family Flavobacteriaceae; genus Meishania. The sequence goes on from CAYGPR010000065.1 coordinate 16,574, forward strand.
TATGGAATTTCTCATGGTCGCATATAACCTTTTGGAAACGAAGGCCGGATATCTTAATACAGGAACCTGGGCCGATAAGGCAATAAAGGAAGCAAAATTGTTCGGTGAGGTGGTTGAGGTTGGCTCCTCAAAAGATGAGAACTTCAACTACATTCCCAAAGGATACAGTGTTCCTGACGGACTTGATTATTTACACTTGACATCGAACAATACCATTTTCGGAACCCAAATCAAAAAATTTCCAACGACCAATGCATCTTTGGTATGCGATATGAGCTCCGATATTTTTTCAAGACAACTCGATTTCTCAAAGTTCGATCTCATCTATGCCGGAGCACAAAAAAATATGGGCCCCGCAGGTACCACTTTGGTGGTAGTGAAAGAGGATATTTTAGGTAAAGTCTCACGAAAAATACCTTCTATGCTGGATTACAAAGTGCATATCTCAAAAGATAGCATGTTCAACACCCCTTCGGTGTTCGCTGTTTACGTTTCGATGCTGACGTTACAGTGGCTGAAAGATTTAGGGGGAATTTCCGCTATTGAGGAAATCAATGAGAAAAAGGCACAATTACTCTATTCTGAAATCGATTTGAATCCTGTTTTTGACGGTTATGTTAATAAAGACGATCGTTCGAACATGAACGCAACCTTCAATCTTACGGACGACAAACTAAAGGATACCTTCGACGTCATGCTAAAGGAAGCGGGAATCAATGGTCTCAACGGTCATCGATCCGTTGGCGGATATCGCGCCTCAATGTACAATGCCCTATCATTGGAAAGTGTTGGTATACTTGTAGATGTCATGAGCGAAATGGAACGTAAAGGATAGGTGGCTGCGCCACCGTCAACCTAATGGCGCAACAACTTAGTAACAAATAACTTAATATGAAAATATTAGCAAACGACGGCATATCACAATCCGGAATTTCGGCGTTAGAAAGATCAGGTTTCGAAGTATTGACAACCACCGTTTCCCAAGAACAGCTAATCCACTACATCAACCAAAATAATATCGTTGCTCTTTTGGTGCGAAGCGCCACCAAAGTGCGAAAAGACGTTATAGACCACTGCCCCACTTTAAAATTGATCGGCCGAGGTGGAGTTGGCATGGACAATATCGATGTGGAATATGCCAAAGAAAAAGGGATTCACGTAATCAATACCCCCTCGGCTTCTTCTGAGTCCGTAGCCGAATTGGTCTTTGCCCATCTTTTCGGAGGTGTCCGTTTTTTGTATGACGCCAATCGCAACATGCCCTTAGATGGGGATAGCAAATTCAAGCAACTTAAAAAATCGTACGCAGCGGGTATTGAACTTCGCGGAAAAACCTTGGGGATTATCGGTTTCGGCCGTATTGGCCGAGCCACTGCGAAAGTTGCCTTAGGTGTTGGTATGAAGGTCATCTACTTTGATCCTTTTATTGAATCTGCATCGGTAGCAGTACCTTTTTTTGATGGGCGGTCCGTTTCCTTTGACTTCAAAAGCATGTCGAAAGAAGATGTGCTGAAAAATTCCGACTTCATTACGTTACATGTTCCGGCACAAAAGGAGTATGTCATTGGCAAAAAAGAATTTGAATTAATGAAAAATGGCGTGGGCATAGTGAACGCTGCCCGTGGCGGAGTTTTAGATGAGGTGGCGCTTATAAATGCCTTGGAAAACAATAAAGTAGCCTTTGCCGGTCTTGATGTTTTTGAATCGGAGCCAAACCCCGAAATCAAGATTCTTATGCATCCGAACATATCTTTGACCCCACACATCGGTGCCGCGACGGGTGAGGCGCAGAACAGAATTGGCTCTGAATTGGCGGAACAGATTATAGAATTATTAAAATAATCTTCTAAAATTTTAAAGTTCTACCATGTTTGTAACTCTTTTTTGTACATTGGGCATCCGAACTTTAAAACACTAATGAAAATGTCAGGATTATTAGATTTATTGAACAGCCCCATGGGGAAACAATTGATTAGCGGGGTTGCCGGTCAAACCAATCAACCCGAAAATAAAACGGCCGATGTACTTAGCATGGCCATGCCTTTGATTTTAGGTGCCATGAAGAAAAATGTTTCTTCTTCTCCCCAAGGCGCGCAAGGTTTAATGAACGCACTTTCCAATAAACACGATGGTAGTATTTTGGATAATCTAGGAGGTCTATTCGGTGGTGGAGTCGACAACGAAGTCGTTCAGGATGGAGCAGGAATTCTAGGTCATTTATTCGGAGGAAAACAAGCGAACGTTGAAAATGCCTTGAGTAAGAAATCAGGTCTTGACGCAGGTTCCATAGCGAACATCCTTAAAATAGCCGCACCTATCGTCATGGGCTTTGTCGGTAAGCAAACGGCCCAGAGCAATGTACGGGATGCTAACGGCATGAACAGCCTTTTAGGTAGTATGCTGGGCGGTCAACCGCAACAAAACCAAAGCCTTATTACAACTTTATTGGATGCCGATGGTGATGGTAGTATCTTAGACGATGTCGCTGGAATGGTCATGGGGTCGAATAAAAAAAGTGGTGGCCTTGGTGGATTACTTGGCGGACTTTTCGGTAAATAAACTGTACTTAACATAATTTTACAAAGCCGTCAACCAAAAGGTAGGCGGCTTTTTTGTATCTTAAGTCTCATGAAAAAGAGCTATAGTTTTCTTGGAATATTGTCATTTACATTGCTCTTGCTTGTCGGTAGTTGCAACAGCTCTAAAAAGACGTTGGAACCGACCGCCGAAGAAAAAAGGGCATTTGCCCAAAAGGAAGGTGATACCATTCAGATTGCTAGCGATAAGACCGAATACGAAATTATCATTATAGAACCGGGCTTTAATTATTGGCTTCAAAGCATAGCGCAACCGGAAGGATATTACTCTCAGTCTTATTTAGAAAATCGAAATCAAATCTATGTGATGAACTGGAATCAACGAGTACTCTTACCATCACAGTACGACCCAAGTTTGTATGAGCTGCAAATCGACTACAATCCGAATATCGATTACGGGTATGAAGTGAATTACAAACTTTACAATTACTTCATTTACTTCCAACGACGTTACAAACAACGTTTAGGGCCTTGGCTTCCCCGTATTTGAACCTTATCTTTGCCCACTATTGATTTATTCATGCAAAAACTAAAGCAACGTTGGGGCATCACCTCCAATTTTCAACTCATCATTATTTTTATAGTTTTCGCTATAACGGGCTCCTCCTCCGTATATGTGGCCAAGCCTTTTTTAGAGCTTATCCATTTGAATCGTGATAGTTTCGCCGAAGCTTGGTGGGGCGGCACCTTGTATTGGACTTTGAGAATATTGTTGATTTTCCCATTTTATCAAATATTGTTGGTCATTTACGGTTGGCTTTTCGGGCAATTCAAGTTCTTTTGGACCTTTGAGAAAAAAATGTTGTCCCGAATGGGTTTGGGTTTTCTATTTAAATAAGTTAAGGTTTCTTTAACAACGTTTTATATTGGTTTCCTTTAATTTTAGGGCGTGAAAAATCGAAAAATAGGTTCTGCTATTGCTTTTCTCCTATTGGCCCTACTTCTGGTGAAGGTATCGGCTTTTCACGTTTACACCCACCATGACAGTCCTTCCCACGAATTGGACAATTGTAAAATTTGTCATTTGGTGGTTGAAACACAATCATCGGAACAACAGATTGAACCAGTGTTCTCATTAGATGTTCCGAGACTCGAAATTGTAATCCGCAACGCTATTTTCCATAAAAATACTGTTGTTTCTTCTTTTCTCTTACACTCCAAATTGTTTGGTAGACCCCCACCTTCATTGGGATAATTCCGTCTTTCAACAATTAGTTCGTTTTAGTATAACGACGTATTTACGAGTGTAAAATCCCTTTTATGAGGTTTATTCTATCTATTGTTTTTTTTGTCACAGTCTGTACGGCTCATTCACAAGACTGTAAGACCATACTATTGGGTGAAATCGTGGATTTTCATGATAATACTCCTTTGTTCGATGCTACGATAAATATCACGGGGCGGTCGAATAGCACAACCTCCAATGCGGAAGGAAAATTCACCTTCAAAGATTTGTGCGATGGTGTCATAGAACTGGAAGTATCACATCCTGATTGTAAGTCGGAGTTTGTTATCGTAGAATTAAAGGGTGACACCTACAAAAAAATTAAACTGGAGCACCATTTGGAGGAGTTGGACGAGGTTCAGGTCACCGGTTCGGCAGTTATTGCGAAGACCATTTCGAGTCAAGAGGAGAATCTTTCGCTAAAAACAGTGGAACGCTTTAGTGGAGGTAGTTTGGGAGATGCCCTCAAACAAATTAATGGGGTTTCTTCGTTGAATACCGGGGCGAATATCGTTAAACCCGTTATTCAAGGCCTGAACGGAAGTCGTATTCTTATTCTGAACAACAATGTACGTATGCAAGATATGGAATGGGGCGAAGAACATGCCCCCAATGTCGATATCAATGCTAATCAGAAAATTAGTGTGATAAAAGGTGCTGCGGCCCTCGAATATGGCGGCGATGCCATCGGCGGGGTCATTATCATGGAACCCTTACCAATCATAAATACCGACTCTCTTTTCGGGAAGACCCAATTAAACGCATTTTCCAACGGACGCGGAGGTAATATTACATCAAGCCTTGTGAAGTCCTACTCCAACGGCCTATACCTTAAAGCACAAGGTTCCTTTAAGTATTTGGGTGACCTGGAAGCTCCGGATTATCTGTTATCCAATACTGGAATTCAGGAAAAAGGAATTTCCTTAACGATTGGAAAACGGGCATTTGTACAAGGATGGGAAGCCTATTATTCTTTTTTTGATTCTGACATAGGTATTCTGAGAGCCTCCCATATTGGTAATATCGATGATTTGATACAAGCCATCAATAGTGAAGAACCCAACACTATAAATCCCTTTACCTATAACATCGCCCGACCTAACCAAGAAGTCAGTCATCATTTAGGGAAACTGAATTACTACCGAAGATTCGAGGGTTTAGGAAAATGGACCGTACAATATGATTTTCAACGTAATCAAAGATTTGAATACGACATACGCGTTGGCGATGATGCCGATAAGGCCTCATTAGATTTGCGATTGAAAACCCACACACTCTCAACTGATTTTAAGTGGGATGCCAAACAAGGTCTTGATATTAAAATAGGAC
>CAYGPR010000066.1:0-21468 GCA_964351985.1 uncultured Maribacter sp.
AAAAAGTCCGGAAACGGTACAGGCGGTGGCGTCACAACGAAACGAGAGACTGCAACGGTCGATTATGTGAGTACTATAGCGACCTATGATCTGACCGATATAGCGGCTTTAAAAGAAGAACCCTATGTCAACGGCATGCAGAATTATAGATCTGGGGTCAAATACGAACTTTCGTACACTAAGTTTCCGAATACGCCAATTGATACCTATGCCACCGATTGGTCGGCCGTTGTAAAATCAATTTTCGAGAATTCAAGTTTCGGTGCCGAATTGAATAAAACGGGCTATTTTGAGGATGAAATCGACGGGCTTGTTTCCGGCATCCAAGATGATGAACAAAAGATTCGTTCCATTTTCGAATTTGTAAAATCAAAGGTAAAATGGAATGGTTTTTACAATAAGTATACCGCTGACGGTGTAAAAAAGGCATATAAAGAAAACAAAGGAAACGTCGCCGAAATTAATCTGATGTTGACTTCTATGTTGCGATATGCCGGGCTAAAAGCTGACCCGGTATTAGTCAGTACCAGAAAAAATGGCATACCCCTTTTTCCGACCAGAGAAGGGTACAACTACGTAATAAGTGCTGTAGAATTGCCTACAGCAACGGTATTGCTCGATGCAACTAGTTTTTACAGCATGCCGAACGTCTTACCTTTTAGAACGCTTAATTGGGAAGGAAGAAAAATCAAGAAGGATGGAACATCGTCTACCATAAATCTTTATCCAAAAAACAAAAGTTCAAGAAAGATTTTTATGAACGCCAGTTTGACCGAAGATGGAACTGTAAATGGTAAGGTTCGCGTTCTAAATTCAAACCATAATGCCATTACGTTCAGGGAATCTTATTTCGAGGACACTGAAGAAGCATTCTTGGATAATTTGGAAGTAGAAAACGGTGATATCGAGATTAGCGGGTTTACCGTCAAGAATGCCAAGGATACAAATAAACCGGTAATAAACTCCTATGATTACACCAAAGAGGATGGAATGGACATTATTTCCGATAAGATCTATTTTTCACCCATGTTCTTTTTTAGAAATACCGAAAATCCTTTTAAATTGGAGAAGAGAGAATTCCCCGTAGACTTCGGATATCCTTCGGGTGAGGAATATACCTTTTCGATACGCCTTCCCGAAGGTTATGAAGCAGAAACAATGCCTGAGTCAATGGCAATAGCTCTTCCCAACGAAATGGGCGCTTTCAGGTACACGATAGTGAATCAAGGAAATATCGTACAACTTAAAGTGGTCTCGGAAACAAACAACGCCATTATTCCTGCTTTGTATTATGATTCCCTTAAAGAATATTATAAAAAAGTGATTGAAAAAATGAATGAAAAGGTAGTTTTGTCTAAAATCTTTGATAATGGACATACAGAAAGCTCAGCTGGCGGTAGATAATTGGATCAAAGCCCATGGAGTACGCTACTTTAATGAATTGACGAATATGGCCCAGCTGACCGAAGAGGTGGGTGAAGTGGCCCGTATCATTGCACGTCGATACGGTGAACAAAGTGAAAAGGAATCGGATAAAACAAAAGATCTGGGCGAAGAACTTGCAGATGTGGTATTCGTCGTACTTTGTCTGGCAAACCAAACCGGAGTCAATTTACAGCAAGCTTTCGACAAAAAGCTTGAGGTAAAGACCCAAAGAGATCACGACCGTCATCAAAACAATAAAAAGCTCAAATAGTACTATATTTGGGCTTTCTTTTTTGGTCTTAAAAAAACAAGTTTGAAAGTATACCTATCCGGACCTCCGAGCCATCTTCTGCACGAAAGTATTCAAATTACGGGCTCAAAAAGTGAATCGAATCGATCTCTCTTGTTGCAGGCACTATATCCTAATATCCGAATAAGCAATTTGTCCAACTCCGATGATGCCGAAGTCATGCAAAAAGGACTTCAAATTTCAAACGGAGTCGTAGATATTCATCATGCCGGGACGGCAATGCGGTTTTTGACCGGTTATTTTGCCTCTCAAGCTAACAAAAGTGTTACTTTGACCGGTTCGAAACGGATGACGGAAAGACCCATAAAGGTTTTGGTGGATGCTTTAAGACAGCTAGGCGCGGATATTGAATATGAAAAAGATGAAGGTTATCCGCCCATTCGCATTGTGGGAAAGAAACTTTCAAAAAATAAGGTCAAGCTGCCTGCAGATATCAGCAGCCAGTATATTTCATCGTTACTGTTGATCGCACCGAGTCTAGAAAATGGCCTGGAACTGGAACTCATCGGAAAAATAACTTCGGTGCCCTATATAAAAATGACTTTGGGGCTTTTAGAACAGATCGGAGTGGCCGCTTCGTTTGAAGGCAATACGATCAGGGTGGCATCTAAGACAGCTGTTGAGTCGACTTCTTTGGTAGTTGAATCGGATTGGAGTTCCGCTTCCTATTTTTATAGTATAGTCGCCTTGAGCAAAATCGGATCGGAAGTTGTGCTTTCATCGTATCGAAAAAATAGTCTGCAAGGTGATAGTGTGCTTTCAGAACTTTACAATGTATTTGGGGTAGATACCGGTTTTGAGAACAACAAAATTGTTATTCGAAAAATAAACGGCCCAGAATCGCCAACGGTCAACTTTGATCTTTCCAACGCTCCCGATATAGCACAAACTATAGCAGTGACCAGTTTCGGCCTGGGGGTGGGTTGCCACCTAACCGGCTTGCATACCTTGAAAATTAAGGAAACAGATCGATTGGAAGCTATGAAGACCGAGCTTCTGAAATTCGGTGCCAAAATTTCGGTTACGAACAAAGACCTGACTTTACAACCCTGCAAAATCACGAAAGACGATGTTAAGGTCGATACCTATAATGACCACAGAATGGCCATGGCCTTTGCACCTTTGGCAATGAAAACCGATTTTCAGATAAACGATGCGGAGGTAGTTTCAAAGTCGTACCCCGACTTTTGGAACGACCTTGAAAAACTACAATTTGCTGTTCGCAAATTATAAATTTCATTTAATCTTGCTTTTACTTGACAACGCCTATGGCCGAATCGTATATTTGCAGCCGCAAAACACGTAACTAAAAAAAGCATATGAAATTATCGCACTTCAGTTTTGAACTTCCCGAAAATTTATTGGCTGAACGTCCTGCTGAAAACAGAGACGAGTCGAAACTTATGGTAGTTCATCGGGAAACCGGAAAAATAGAGCATAAAATGTTCAAAGACCTTATTGATTATTTCGATGAGGGCGATGTGATGGTGTTGAACAATACCAAGGTATTTCCTGCCCGACTGTACGGAAATAAAGAAAAGACCGGTGCGAGAATCGAGGTGTTTCTACTTCGAGAACTGAACGAAGAACAACGCCTTTGGGATGTTCTGGTGGATCCAGCACGGAAAATCCGTATTGGAAACAAACTCTATTTCGGGGAGGATGAAAACTTGGTTGCCGAAGTTATCGATAATACCACCTCACGTGGTAGAACGCTCCGTTTTTTATATGATGGTTCTTATACCGATTTTAGAAGGAAACTAAAGGAACTTGGCCAGACTCCTTTGCCTAAATATATTAAGCGCGATGTCGAACCCGAGGATGAAGATCGGTACCAGACCATTTATGCCAAGCATGAAGGGGCGGTCGCTGCACCAACGGCGGGACTGCATTTTTCAAGACACCTACTGAAACGTTTGGAAATTAAAGGAATCGATTTCGCCGAATTGACGTTACACGTTGGTCTTGGAACTTTCAATCCGGTAGAGGTAGAAGATCTCTCCAAACATAAAATGGACAGTGAAGAATTGATTATCGATGAAAAGGCCACGGAAATTGTCAATAACGCGAAAAGGAAAAAGCGAAGAATCTGCGCCGTGGGCACGACTGCTATGCGAGGCCTGGAAAGTGCCGTATCATCGGACCACATGTTGAATACTTTTGACGGGTGGACGAACAAATTCGTTTTCCCACCACATGAGTTCAGTATCGCCAACGCCATGGTGACCAATTTCCATTTACCAAAATCGACCTTGTTGATGATGGTCTCGGCCTTTATGGGACACGACCTGATGAAGAAGTGTTACAAAGAAGCCATTTTGGAGAACTATAAGTTCTACTCGTACGGTGATGCCATGTTGATACTCTAAATGGGCTTGCCCTGAGCGCAGTCGAAGGGTCATTCCTGCGAAAGCAAGAATCTTCAATATTTATTGCTAAAAACCTGCTTTATTGAACATGTTCTAAAGCAGGTTTTTTATCTTTTAGAAAGTGGAAACAAAAAAGAAAGACATACGGGCCCTTACTAGGGAGCAACTACGCGACTTTTTTGTTGGTCAAGGCTATAAGGCCTTTCGTGGCAATCAGGTCTACGAATGGCTTTGGCAGAAATCTGCACATTCTTTTGAGGGCATGACAAACCTTGCGAAAGAAACGAGAGTGATGCTCGAAGCGAATTTTGTGATCAACCATATAAAAGTAGATCAAATGCAACGCAGTTCTGACGGAACGATTAAGAATGCTGTCCGCCTGCATGACGATTTGATCGTAGAATCGGTGTTGATTCCTACAAAGACTAGAACGACCGCCTGTGTATCAAGTCAGGTCGGTTGTAGTCTCGACTGCAAGTTTTGTGCTACCGCAAGACTGAAGCGTATGCGAAACTTGAATCCGGACGAAATCTATGATCAAGTAGTTGCTATCGACAATGAAAGTCGGTTATATTTTGATAGGCCCCTCAGCAATATTGTATTTATGGGTATGGGCGAGCCGTTGATGAACTATAACAATGTACTGAAGGCTATCGAAAAAATAACTTCTCAAGAAGGTCTTGGTATGTCGCCAAAACGAATTACCGTCTCCACTTCGGGAGTGCCCAAAATGATTCGGAAAATGGCCGATGATGCAGTGAAATTCAAATTGGCGGTTTCGTTACATTCGGCCATCGATGATATACGTACTTCTATTATGCCGTTCAACGCCACTTTCTCTTTGGAAGATCTGCGCACGGCATTGGAATATTGGTATGAAAAGACAAAAAGTCGTATTACCTATGAATACGTGGTTTGGGAAGGTATCAACGATTCTAAAAAAGATGCGGACGCGTTAGTTGATTTCTGCAAATTCGCTCCCTCAAAAGTGAACCTCATTGAATACAACCCCATAGATGATGGTGAATTTAAGCAAGCCTCGAATCGAGCGATCGAGATGTACGTTGCTACTTTGGAGCGAAATGGAATTGTCGTGACGGTTCGGCGTTCTAGAGGAAAGGATATTGATGCGGCTTGTGGGCAATTAGCGAACAAACAGTGAAAAAAGTTAATAGTGGGCGGTGGCAGTTAGCAGTTTGTTGAAGGTTGAACAGCGACGAAGTAGCGAGTGAACCTTGAATTTACTACCTGTAGCTCACGGCGACTGCCAACTGCCACTGCCCACTGAACACTATCGACTGCCCACTATTTTTCCCTATTTTTACAGGAACACACTGGCCTTCACGGTAAACAAAAAATCAGTTGAAAGTTGTATCCCAAATAAAGGAACCCGTAAGGGAAGAAATGGAGCTCTTTGAGCAGAAATTCCATCAATCGATGGCTTCGAAAGTAGCCCTTCTCAATCGTATCACCTATTATATTGTGAACCGTAAGGGCAAACAAATGCGCCCTATGTTCGTGTTTTTGACCGCCAAATTGTTGAACAAGGGTGAAGTCAACGAACGCACCTATCGCGGGGCTTCGGTTATCGAGTTGATCCATACGGCCAGTTTGGTGCATGATGATGTGGTCGATGATAGTAATAAACGTCGAGGGTTTTTTTCCATAAATGCCCTTTGGAAAAACAAGATTGCAGTACTGGTCGGCGATTTTTTATTGGCCAGGGGAATGCTCTTGTCGGTCGATAATGGAGATTTCGATCTATTGAAGATCATTTCTGTAGCGATGCGTGAAATTAGCGAAGGTGAGTTGTTGCAAATCGAAAAAGCACGTAGACTAGATATTACGGAAGATGTATATTACGAGATCATCCGACAAAAAACGGCCACATTGATAGCGGCATGTTGTAGTCTAGGCGCGTGTTCGGTAAAACCTGATTCCCCAGATGTGGAGAATTTTCGAAAATTTGGAGAGCTCTGCGGAATGGCCTTTCAAATAAAGGACGACCTCTTCGATTACGGGGAAAACAAAATTGGTAAACCTACCGGTATAGATATCAAGGAACAAAAAATGACCTTGCCGCTAATCTATGTTTTGAACCACTGTAATCCGAAGGACAAAAAGTGGGTAATCAATTCGGTAAAGAATCACAACAAGGACAAAAAAAGGGTCAAAGAAGTCATCGCATTTGTAAAAGATAATGGCGGATTGGAATATGCCGTGCAAAAAATGCTTGAGTTCAAGACCGAGGCACTCACCTTGTTAGACCACTACCCTGAATCAGAATATAAGAGTGCCCTACGTCTGATGGTTGATTATGTGGTCGATCGAAAAAAATAATCCAACCCATTAAAAATCAATAGGTTCAAAAATAATTCCCGAAAATATATTTCTTCAGGCAACGTTTTTGCTATATTCTTCGTCTAGTTAAATAGAAGCCTTTAAAATTGAAGATCATTCCATTTTATACCAACGAGAAACAGCTCATTAAAAAGTCGATCAATGGCGAGCGAGAGGCGCAACGTCGACTATATGAGACCCATGCGCCCAAAATGTTAGGGGTATGTCGCCAATACATCAAGGATATTCATTTTGCTGAGGATGTAATGATCAATGGCTTTGTAAAGGTCTTTCAACATTTGCACACGTTTAAATTTGAGGGAAGCTTTGAAGGCTGGGTAAGAAGAATAATGATCCGTGAGAGTATTTCGTTCTTGAGGAAGCGACAATTCGTCGTATATGATGATGACAATTTCGAACAAAAAGAAGCTAATGGTATTTCATTTTCAAGTGATTTGGATACCGAATACATACAGACTCTAATCGATAAGCTTCCTGAAGGTTATAAATTGGTTTTCGTTCTTTTCGCTGTGGAAGGGTATAAGCACCAAGAAATTGCAGAAATGTTAGAAATAAGTGAGAGCACTTCGAAATCACAACTCTTCAAGGCCCGAAAAGTGTTACAGGCCCAATTGAAAAAACAAAATATCATAGGTTATGGAAACCAATAAGTTTGAAAAACATATACAAGAAAAGTTGAAAGGGCGGGAAATTAAGCCCTCACCGGATGCGTGGAAAAGAATTTCCGAACAATTGGAGATGCCCGAAACTCCAAAAAGAAAAAACTATTTCTGGTATGGTGTTGCGGCAAGTATTGTAGGGCTGATCCTAATCTCAATATTGGTTTTTAAAGGACCGGAAACGAACTCAATTCCTGAAGTCGAAATAGTGGATTCACCAAAAAAGGATATACAGAGTGAATTGGAAGAAGAATTAACTCCCTTAGAAAAGACAAATGAAACGACCATAGTTCTTGAAGATGCTCCCAAAAAATCATCCGAAGCCATACAAAGTGAAGTTGTTGTTCAAAGTATTGAACCCAAGGAAACATCAAATGACATTGAAGTCAAAATTGGGGATAATGATGCTATGGCAAAATTGTCGGTTTCCGACGCACGTATCGATGCCAAAATTGCTGAAATGGTGGCACAAGTCGATGCCATCGAACAAGATACATCTGCTTTGACCGATGCCGAAGTAGATTCTCTTTTGAGAATGGCCCAACAAGAACTGCTGACCGAGAAATTATTTTCCGATAGCGGTTCGGTCGATGCTATGGCACTTTTGTCAGAGGTGGAGGAAGAACTTGACCAATCTTTTAGAAATCAGATTTTCGAAAAATTAAATACGGGATTCTTAAAAGTCAGGACGGCCGTGGCCGACCGCTATAACTAATTCATCAATCATTCATCAATCAGGCTTCCATTCTCCTCTCCGCTACAGGCGGAGAGGCCGGGAGGGAGCTTATCAAAGATCAAATTATCATGAGTAGACTTGCTGTTTATCTTTTCGCATTAGTAGTTGCATTTTCAATTCAAAACGCCTCGGGACAAGAATGGTACAAAGAAAGAATCGAGAAATTGAATGCTCAAAAAGCGGAAATAACCGAACAAGAAAAAGAAGCATTGAAATCTGAGGTGTCTTACATCAACGAGCGTTTGGAGGATGGTGAAATTGGTAACGCTGAAGCCAATACCTTAAAAGAGGAAGCGGCAAAAAAGCGAGCTTTGAATATAGAGAATAGAATAACCATTATCGATAACAAAATTGCGTTGCTTGAACGTAATGAGGGCGCGGTTTTGCAAAATGAAAATGAGTTCACCATTCGTGATGAAGATGATGGCATTAGTATAACGCTGGGCGATGGAGAACCTTGGACCATTTTTAAAAGTCGCAACCGACCTCTGAAATATGATCGTAGGACCAACTCGGACTTCGTTTTTGCGGTAGGATTGAACAATGCTTTGGTCGATGGCCAGTCGCTGGAAGATTCCCCATACAAAATAGGAGGAAGCAGATTTGCTGAATTTGGGTGGTCATGGAGAACACGTGTCTTCAAAAATTCAAATTTCATGCGCCTTAACTATGGTTTTTCGTTTCAGTTCAATGGTCTAAAACCGAAGGGCAATCAATATTTTGAGGCAAACGATGGTCAGGTATCGCTCGAAGAATTCGAATTTGATTTGAAAAAATCAAAGTTTAGGATGGACAATCTTGTCTTTCCCGTACACCTTGAATTCGGACCTTCAAAACGTAGAAAAACGGAAAAGACCATTCGTTATTCCCTCCGCAATCAGTTTAGAGTTGGTTTGGGTGGTTATGGCGGGTTTAATCTGGGTACACGTCAAAAATTGAAATACAATCGCAACGGTGAAAATGTAAAGGACAAATTGAAACGAGGTTATAACACGACCAACTTCGTCTATGGACTCAGTGCCTATGCCGGTTTCGATGGAATATTGCTATATGCCAAGTACGACCTCAATCCTATTTTCAAGAATGCCGAGATAGAACAGCATAACATTTCTTTAGGGTTGCGATTTGATTTGTGACGCTATTGCAAGTGAGGCACCGCAATCTGTTGACCTTTTGTATGAAGCTTCTGGACGGGTTTCTTATGAAAGTCCGCGTCGCATCTCCTCCGAAAACTCCTCTTCAAAATATACCCGTTTACAATGCGAACATTCGGCAACGGTATTAGATGATACTCTGAAAAGTTTTATCCAAAATAAATGAAACCAATTGCTGGTTTTTGAAATGGTCAGCGTATTGGTCTGCTCGCAGTGTGGGCAAGCAATATCGTCGAGCTGTCCAATTTCTGTTTTTCCGGGTCTTGTTCCTAAGAATAGAATCATAGCCAATGATTTACTCAAAGGTAATAAATACTAAAACCGTTTTAAATCGGTTTTCTTGAACGTCCATTCTGGGGTGATGAGTGTGTTCCCAAAATCAGTAGAATACCATGGGCTTAAGTTGGGCTCGTTCGGGTTTTTAAGAACCTGAATTTCTTGTGCGGGCATATAACTTTGCGCCAATAAAAATATCTTCTTTCCCGTGATTTTATGGATCGCCATATCGACCACGATGACGGCATGCCCGGGGAATCCTCCCTTGATAAATATATCCCCGATTTTCATTTCTTCAAGGTCGACCGGTTTCAATTCTTTTTCCAAGGAAGCTGTACCGGCATAGCTAAAGACCATTTCAAGATACTTCCAGAAACTTTTATAGTTATCGGAGACTTGCGATGATTGTTTCCAAAACACTTTATTCCCGTCGACAACAATCCGTTTTCCTTTTTGCCAATTAGGATAATCCGCCTTAAATCCATTGGTGAAATTAAAATGGATGCTATCATATTTTTTCTGTTGAAAGAAGTATTCGGCCCTTAAGCGTATAACTGCATCTGCACATTGGTGCAAATCTCGTTTCCCAATCGGTAAATCGACTACGGCATCGTAGACATTTCTGGTGGGCTTTACACGTCCATCAAAATAGGTAACTGTAGCGCCTGATGGTTTTAAAGGAAGTCTTCTGAGGTAATGAGCGAAAGAAGTACTATCGACGGTAATTCTCTTATATCCTACCGGAACGGTAAATCGTTCATTAATAGTTTTTCCTTCAGTATTAAATTGTGAAGTAACATTCTGATCTTCAGGATTTGAGATAGTATTGTCTTTTATAGAAGAAGAGCCTTGTCCGCATGCATTTAGGACTATGGAAAACAGTACTAAGGCGAACAAAGCTCTTTTCATAAACAACCAACTTAAATTTTAAAGCAGCTCGAAGGAAACCGAGATGTAGTAGTCTTTAGTGTTTGTCGGACTACCGTAATACAAAGATTCGGAGATTTTCGTGTAATTCGTATCGCTGATATAAATCGCTTTTCCGATTTTTCTACCGACTTTTTCAGCAATGGCCTGTGCCTTTTTCTTGGCATTGTCAAAGGCGCTCTTTGCGTATTCGGACATTTGATTTTCGGTTAGTTCGGCGTCGAGCGTGGTGTCGGATTTCGTTACACCGATCGACTTGACCATCAAGAACTTTTTAATTTCGTCCAATGATTTGGTCTTGAAAACGAATACGGTACCTTCTTTGTCATAGCCCATCATCGAATAGTGCAGATCATCTTCTTTAAGACGGTCGCTGCTAATGCCAATTTTGCCCAATTTATCGAGATACCCTGATTTTACTTCAGACATTGACATGGTTTCTGCATCGTAATAAACGTTCGACATGCTTACGATCATTTTTGCCGTGTATTCGGGCGAAATGGAGTATTTATGTATTCCGTTTACTGTTATATTGTTGGTATAACTTTGTGCGAAAGTTGTCATGGTCGTAAAGATGAGCGCAATAACTAAAATTGATTTTTTCATGGTTTTTATTTTATATCCGATTTTTTTCGAATGTATGATTAATAGAAAATGGTTTTACAGTTTTTATAAAGAAACGTTCAATAGTCGATAAACTTATGCAATGGTGAATAAAAAGGAGGCTACGATCATCCAAACCCCGACCGCAATGCCCAAAAGCCCTAATTTGCCTTGTTTTGGGGCTAATTTCTCGCGAAACTCCTCGGCCTTGGCCTTCGCCGATTCGTTGTTGGAAAGAAAAAGTTTGTTGATCAGGCCCGAACCCAGCATAAAGCCCAAAGTTGCAGAGACCAGATTACCGAGCAAAATGGTGGCCCACCATATCGGTGCTACGCTTAACCAGTTCAGGTTCAATATGGCGGTAATGACGCCCCAAACGCCCATGAAACAGAAGACGATACCGATCCAGCCTTGGTACGGTCCAATTTGCGCTAAGAGTTCTTTGGCGTTCGGTTTTTTCGATAGTATCAGCGAGGGTACGGCTATGATACTCAATAATACTAATGCAATTCCCCAGATCATAATTTTTGTTTTTAAGGTTATTAATGGGTTAAAATTTCTGATACAAAGTTGCGGTGATTTTAAGGCTGATTTTACCCTTTTGATAGTGAAAATGTACTCCCTGAAAATGGGGGTTTTTGAAATCTTACAAATTTAAATTCTCATATCTTATAGATATTGTTGAAAATGTTTCGTAATTTATAGGAAAATACATAACCATATACAAAGCATTTTAACTCTATTCGCTTTGTTACTAATTTTTTCTTCTTGTAATGAAGACAACCAGATTAAAGAGAGTCCAAAGTCAAACAATGAGGAATCTAGTCTTGTGGCCAACTATCACAACCTTTCCTTTGAAATCAAATTAAGCGACCATAAGATTGTTTATAATGCAGAGTTATTAGAAGACCTCGTCACTAGTACTTTTACTATTACCAACGAGGAAGAGAAACCCGTAGTACTTGAATATGATTTTAATACTGGTGAGGAACACTGGAAATTAAGACAAGATAAATCGGTTGTTGAAAAGGCAAGGGACTTAATTTCTCAAAATGTTAAGAATAGTTTGATGATTGAAATTATGGATGCCTTAGAATCTTTTTATGAGATTAACTATCAAACCTTGGAAGAAGGTAGTAGTTCTTTATTGGTATCTTCAATTAGTTATCACCAATCTATTTTGGCTACCGCGTCTACCTCAATTATTGAGGAAAAAGACTGTGAATGTACGGTTCACCCAGCATTTCTTGTGGACAAAACTTACTTTAATTGCCAAGAAGAGCAATTTTATGAGGTAGGTGCTCTCAAAGAAATCCTCAAAGACTATGGTTCACAAAACTCCAAATTAGATTACTCAACTTTGAGTTTGATTAATTTTTTAAATCAGACTGATGAGAAAGTGCTACGTTTCGATGACTTCTACTCCTTCTTTATTAGCAAAGACGATTTTGCGAAGAAATTATCTCAATTTAAAAATAAATCTGAAAATGTAGACAAAGGAGACTGTGCATGGTGGTGCCCGATTGGGTGTGGGTCCAGTCACGGCTGTTGTGGTAATTATTCTGGATGTTGTCTTTACGCCCATGTACTTTGTTACGTTCATGATAGGGCCTGTACAAACTGTCGACCTCCAGAGTTCTGTGGTCCGGCTTGTAGGGCAGATCAATAAAGGATATTGTACTTTAAAATTATTTATATGAAAAATGGTAAGATACCTAAGTGGATTTTTTACCTGAATATTTTAGCACTCTTATTTTTGATTGTTCTTATTTTACGTACTTACTATGAACTCAATATAATAATTTTTGAAGCTTTCGCCGAACTGTTGACCATACCATGTATCTTATTTGTGGTATTCAGTTTATTTTATAGTGTTTATAATTTTTTCAAATCTGATAGGTCAAAGACTGTATTAATTACCCTCCTTCTAAGCCTGATTTCTACACTGTTGGTAATTTTTGTTTTTTTGAAATAAATACTAATTATTAGTAGGGATTCTTAAACTTTCATTAAGCTTGTTTTCTTCTTTCTTATTGAAAATTATCAATAATAAAAGTCATTCCAGAATGGTATATTTACCTATTAAATTTTAAGTGACCCTTGATTTCAAAATCTACCATAGACCAAGTATATGAGACCGCCCGTTTAGAGGAGGTTATCGGCGATTTTGTACAATTGAAAAAATCGGGATCGAACTTCAAGGGCCTGAGTCCGTTTACCGATGAGCGAACACCGAGTTTTATGGTGAGCCCCGTAAAGCAAATCTGGAAGGATTTCAGTAGCGGAAAAGGGGGCAATGTGGTCGCCTTTTTGATGGAACACGAACATTTTACCTATCCGGAGGCTATAAAGTACCTTGCCAAAAAATACAATATCGAGGTTGAGGAAACCGAGCGCACCGACGAGGAAAAAGAAGAGGCAAACGAACGTGAGAGCATGTACTTGGTCTCTGAATTCGCCCAGAAACACTTTTCGGAAATGCTCTGGGAAACGGAATTGGGAAAAGCCATTGGACTAAGTTATTTCAAAGAACGCGGTTTTACCGATGAGACCATCAAAAAGTTTCATTTGGGGTATTGTTTGGATCAGTGGGATGGTTTCACGATGGCCGCCCTTGATAAGGGATACCGTCTAGAGTATCTCGAAAAAACCGGATTGACCATTGTAAAGGAGGATTCCGCCAATCCTGGTGATCCAAGAAAGTTCGATCGTTTTAAAGGCCGGGTCATGTTTCCCATCCATTCGATGAGCGGTCGCGTATTGGGGTTCGGGGGCCGAATTTTGGGCAATGATAAAAAAGCGGCAAAATACCTGAATTCTCCAGAAAGCGATATCTATCATAAAAGTAAAGTGCTGTATGGTATCTATTATGCCAAACAGGGCATTGCCAAAGAAGATAATTGTTTCTTGGTCGAAGGGTATACCGATGTCATTCAATTCTATCAGCGCGGCATACAAAATGTAGTGTCGTCGAGTGGTACGGCATTGACTCCCGAGCAGATTCGATTGATAAATCGCCTTACCAAGAATATTACCGTACTTTTTGATGGTGACGCTGCGGGACTTCGTGCTTCTTTACGTGGTATAGACCTGATTTTGGAGCAGGGAATGAACGTTAAGGTATGCTCTTTCCCCGAGGGCGAAGATCCCGATAGTTTTGCAAAGAACAACGAATTGGAAGACGTTGTGCTGTACCTTCAAGAAAACTCAAAGGATTTCATTCAATTCAAGGCGAACCTTTTGGCCCAAGAGGCGGCGAACGACCCTATCAAGAGGGCCGATACGGTTCGGGACATTGTGAATAGCATTTCTAAAATTCCGGATGCAATAAAAAGGGAAATCTATATACAAGAGTGTGCCCATATCATGAACGTTTCCGAAGGGGTACTCTTCAGCACCTTGGCACAAATTGGTAAGAAGCAATCATCCGATGCCTCGAAAAAGGTACATCAAGAACAAAAGGCCTTCGAAGTAGTAAAAAATGAAGTTGCTGTCGAAAAAGTGGATGTCCAATATGAGTTGGAGCGAAAGATTATCGAGATGCTACTTTTATACGGAAATGAAAAGCAAGAATTCGAAGACCTTGTACTCAAAGAAAATGAGGAGGGAAACTTGATTTTGGAGCCTGAATCGTTGGAAGCAAAGGTGTATGAAAAAGTCTATCTCGACCTTCAAGATGATGAAATCGAACTGACTAACGAGCATTTCAGAAAAATATACTATAAATTGATTGCCCAGTTGAACGAAAAGGAAGACTTTTCGGTAAACACGTTCATTGCTGAACTGGATCAAGAAATGGTTTCAGAAATATCATCTATTTTGATGGAAGAAGAAAAATATGTTTTACACGATTGGGAGAGCAAGGATATCTATCCGAAAGAGAAAAAGAGCGGAGTTGCCCAACTTGTGAGCGAAACCATTCTGACCTTACGTTGTTATTTGATCAAAAAAAGAATGGAGACATTGCAAGGAGAGACAAAAAACAATGAAGAAGACCATCAAGAGACCTTGGAAGAAATTATGAACTATATTCAACTGAACAAATTACTGAACAAAAAACTGAACAGGGTTTTATCATAATTCGAAAATTAAAAAACCCAAGCATTGCTTGGGTTTTTTGTTTCAGGTCGGCAGTATGCTGTTAATATAGTTCCAATGCTTTCGCCTGTTGCAACAGATCTACCATATTGTCAACGTTCAATTTTTTCATCAAACGCGCTTTGTACGTACTTACCGTTTTCTCATTGAGATTGAGGCTTTCGGCCACATCTTTGTTTCGTTTTCCACTGGCCAATAGTTTTAATACTTCAACTTCTCTTGTTGAAAGTTTTCTAAAGAACCTTCTCGGCTTTTGCGTACCCTCGTCGAATGCCAATCGCTGCGCAAGTTCATTGGTGATGAACATATTGCCCTCGGCAACTTTTCGTACAGCGGAAATAATATAGTCTATATCCGACGATTTTGCAAGATATCCGAACGCACCGGCCCTAATGGTACTAAGTGCATAAACATCTTCAGATTGGCCACTGTACATCAATACCCGTACATCTGGGTATTCTTTTTTGATTTTTCGTAAAGTCGCTATACCGTTAATTTCAGGAATGTCCATTTCAAGCATGACCACATCGGGAGACACTTCTTCCAATTTCGCAAAAAGTTCGGATGTCGTGGATACCTCACCAAGAACTTGAAAACCTGAGGCCGCTTCTAAAACATTTTTTACACCCATTCGAATGATAGGATGGTTATCTGCAATTAGTACTTTGATCATTTTGGTCTAGTTTTTTCGATACTTATAATCTTGTAGATGCGAGTAAAATACTCACACGCAATGTAAGTTTTAAATATCTAATTATGAAGACAAATTTGTAGTTTTTTTCTCAAAAAAGGGTAATGTAAGCCATTATATTCGTTTTATATACCTGATTCTTAGTTAAGTGGTACGTTTTAACATTTCAGGAATGTCGCAAACCGGTATCGGAACCATCTTATGCTTGTTGGCCGTATTGAATTTTTTATAGATTTCGAATACTTGTTTCTCCCTTCCCGAAAAGTCTTCCGTCCGCTTTCCGCGGGCATCCATCTGCATGGCCCACTCCAATTCGGGGTACGACGCGCCTATTTGGTCTTCATCGGTTCGGTTGTCTCCCCATAGTCCGTCTGTTGGTGCCGCTTTTATGATTTCTTCGTTAATCCCTAAAAATTTAGCGATTTCATATACCTCGGTTTTTAAGAGATCTGCAATTGGGCTGAGGTCTACCCCTCCGTCACCATATTTCGTGTAAAATCCTACACCGAAATCTTCGACCTTGTTTCCCGTACCTGCTACCAGGTATTTTTTAAGTCCAGCAAAATAGTACAATGTGGTCATACGTAATCGGGCCCGGGCATTGGCCAAAGTCAAAAATCGTTCTTCCTCATTTTCAACAGTGGGCAGTGCGATCTTGAAACCTTCGAAAACAGGTGTAAGATCCACCGTTGCCGAATCGACCCCCTTGAAATTACCCTTGAGCCAATCAATATGCTTCAGTGCCCTACCTACCTGGCTTTTTGCCTGATGGATGGGCATTTCAAGACACAACAGTTCAAGTCCGGTTTTTGCACATAAGGTCGAGGTGACGGCCGAGTCGATTCCGCCTGAAATGCCAATGGCAAAGCCTCCCATATTTGCTTTTGTGGCATAATCCTTTAGCCATTCGACAATATAATCGATTACTTTTTCAGTCTGCATGAGTGTTCTTAATAGGTTAACTGTTAACTTTGCCGGATAAAAATAAAGGGTAGCAAGGTAATAATAAAGCATAACCGAATTTACTTTCTATGGAAAAGAAGATTTTTGTGTTTTTTTCAGTTTTGGCACTGTTTTTTGCTTGTAATGATAATGATAAGACCGCAGAGGAGATAGCCAACATTCCGGTGGAACTTAGGGTCGCAAGATTCGATTTGGAAGTGGCCGATGCGCAGACTTCCGACCTTCCTGGTTTAAAAAAAGCTTATCCCTATTTATTCCCCCCACAATATTCCGATAGCGTATGGGCGGCGAAAATGACGGATACCATTCAAGTAGAACTTCTAACGGAAGTAAAGCAAGCATTTCCTGATTTTGGTAAAGAAAGGGAAAGCTTGGAAGCATTGTTCAAACATATCAAATATTATTTTCCGAAACAGAATGCACCTCTGGTAATCACTTTGACCTCAGAAGTAGATTATCAAAATCGTGTGATCTTGGCCGATACCCTATTGCTCATCGGTCTCGATAATTACCTCGGGCCGAATCACAAATTTTATAAGGGCATGCAACAGTATATCGCGAACAGTTTGGACCGAAAATATTTGGTCAGTGATGTGGCCAGTGCCTTTGCGCAAAAAGTGGTGCCAAGACCTGATGCGCGTACTTTTCTTGCTAAAATAGTTCGATATGGCAAAGAGCTATATGTAAAGGATAAAATAATGCCCTTTGGCACCGATGCCGAAAAAATCGGATTTACCGAAGAACAATTTGAATGGGCCAAAGCCAATGAAGAACCTATATGGCGCAATTTTATCGAGCAAGAGCATTTATATAGTACCGACAACAAACTGAATCTCCGATTTTTAGATCCGGCCCCTTTTTCTAAATTTGGTCTCGAACTTGATAATGAATCACCCGGAAGAATAGGGCGATATATAGGCTGGCAAATCGTAAGGGCGTTTATGGATAGAAACGAAATAACGCTAGACCAGCTTATGACTTTGCCCTCTGAAGAAATTTTTAAGAAAAGTAATTATAAACCTTCAAAGTAATGGCAGCGTTGCATACTTCAGAAATAACCTTAAAAGTTGGTCTCGACGAAAATCGTGTGCCCGAAAAACTCACATGGTCCGCGCAAGACGGGGGAGTGGACAACGAAGACGCAAAGGCCATGCTGCTCTCGGTTTGGGACAGCAAAAACCAAGAGTCTTTAAAAATCGATCTCTGGACCAAAGATATGCCCGTCGATGAGATGAAGATTTTCTTCCATCAGACTTTGGTCTCGCTTTCCGATACGTTCATGAAGGCCACCCAAGATGAAAAAATGACGGCCACCATGAAAGATTTCTGCGATTATTTTGCTGAGAAATTAGAACTGAAGTAACAACCGGGTTCCCGACTCAATCAATGGCCAAAACCGGAATTTTCGATTTTAAGGTCAACATTTCGGTCAATCTTCCCTCAGAAGGATTACTCTTTTTTGCATGATTCCTAGGAAGTATAGCTATCATGTCCATCTCTTTTTCGGAGGCATGTGATAAGATGCCTTTGACCACATCAGGATTTTCTATAAAAGTATGTTCAGAATAGAAATTTTCGAGATAGTATTCGAGTAAATTCTCATTGGTTTGATCCGCTTCTGAATAACCGTACATTTCAGATGTATTTTCAATGGTCAGGACATGGACTTTGGCATTGAATTTTCGGGCTACGTCCAGTAGGGTTTCCAAGGCATGTCGATCGTCGATTTCTTCCTTTCCCAAAACCAAGGCGATGTTCTTAATCTGAAATTCGTCCATCTTTTCCGGAATGACCAGAACGGGACAATCGACTACCGAAACGAATTTCGACGTGTTGCTGATCAACTTGATTTCATGCTCTTGAGCTTCCGAGGTTCCCATAATGACCAAATCGATTTTTTGGTTTTCTTGAATTTGTGATAGTGCTTTCGACAACGGTCCTTTTCGGGTGAAAAGTTGCAAGGGCTTCTTTAGCGCTTTCGCATACTTTTTTTGCAGGTCTTCGAATGCTTTGGTGATATCGATCTTTTCATCTTCTTCGACATAGGCCAAGTAAATTTCCATGTTTTTGTCATCTCCCACAAAACCTACGGCATAGTCTAGTGCGGTTCTTGCAGCGGTTGATGAATCGAAAGGAACCAGAATTGTTGAAATCTTATCCATAATCGTGTGTTGTTATTTAGAATGATAAAACTAAAGATACCTTTTGACCGAAAACATGACGAATGTCATAAAACCAAGTCGTCACAATAGGTAGCATGTTCATAAGCCGTAAAACAGTTACGGGTAAGTATTGGCGTAACGATAATGACCCCTTAAGAAATATGACTTAGTTGGCCATAGGCACTTCCATCAGCAAAATCTTTGTACCATTTTCCACTACGGAAAAATTCAATGTTTCTGCTTCTTGTACTCCAAGACCATCCCGCCGTTCCAATGGTTGGTCATTTATTTTTGTCTTTCCTTCCAAGATGAAAATGTAGACTCCGTTCGAAGGGTCTTTCAGGCTATATTCGATTTCGTGGCCCGCCTCGAATTCCCCCAAGTGAAACCAAGCCTTCTGATGGATCCAAACTCCCTCATCATCTGGATAGGGAGAAACAATTTGCCGGAAGTTATTTTTCAATTGTAAGGGATCCAACGTAATCTGGTCGTATTTTGGCTCTACGTTCACTTTATTGGGAACGACCCAAATCTGCAAGAACTTGACCGGTCGATCTCTATTATTGTTTTTCTCACTGTGCTGTACACCTGTACCTGCACTCATGGCCTGAACGTCACCTTGCTTGATAACGGTGGTGTTGCCGATGCTATCTTTATGTTCCAAGTCGCCTTCCAACGGAATCGAAATAATCTCCATATTGCTATGCCCGTGTTTGCTAAAACCCATTCCGCCAGAAACTTCATCATCGTTCAATACGCGTAATACGCCAAAACCCATACGTTGAGGGTCATGGTAGTTCGCAAAACTAAAGGTGTGGTAACTGTTCAACCAACCGTGATCGGCATGGCCTCTTGTATTTGCTTCATGGAGTATTTTTTTCATGTTATTTTTATTAGATGTTAAATCACTTCTATAAAACATCCCTGGTTTCGGGCACCTTCTCAAAAACACTTTTCGCGAACGGACATAATGGAAGTATCTTCTTGCCATTGTCACGGGCGAACTCCACGGCCTTCATGACCATTTGTTTTCCGGCACTTTTTCCGCGTAGGACGTCGTCGACCTCGGTGTGATCGATAATGAATTTGTTAGGCCCGGCCCAGGTGTAGGTCATTTTGGCCAAGGGCGTTCCATCGATCTCGATATAGAATTGACCGTGTTTGCCGTTGTCTGCTTGATTGATTTGCATTTTGTTGTTTGTACTTTGCTAGTGCAAAATTCTTAAAATCTTTTCCATAGCTCTACCTTTTGCCAATTCGTCTACCAATTTGTCTAAATAGCGTGCTTTTTTTGTTAAAGGGTTTTCAAGTTCCTCTATGCGATAGCTGCAGATGACACCTTTTATAAGGTGGGCGTTCGGGTTGCACCAGTTTCTACTTTTTTTATTTTCGCAAAATTTTCTCCATTTTACGACCTCTTGCCAATTCATCGATCAGCTTTTCCATACGTCTACATTGTTTATACAATTCAAATTCATCTTCTATTTCTTCAATTCGATAACCACAAACGACTCCTTTAATCAATTGTGCGTTAGGATGTATTTTAGCTTTTTGAAAAAATGTTCTAAAAGTTGCTTTTTCTTCAATAAATACTTGTAAATCTTTTTTATCAAAACCTGTAAACCATTCTATTACTTGGTTGAGCTCTTCTTTTGTTCTACCATTCTTCTCCAATCTATTCAAATAAAGTGGATAAATGGATCCAAATATCATATTGGCGACTTTTTCATTTTTTTCGGCGGTAACTTTCATCTTTGATTTGATCTTGAATTAATGGATGATAACGGTTGATCTATTTATAGCACGGAATCAAACTGGCGTTTGCTTTCCGCGACCTGGATAGCGAAATCCTTTTGTTTTTTGTTTTGCTTGTTTAAAGCAAAAATTGAATATCTCTCTATCGCTTAATTTTCAATTTCGGGGACTTCATAAAAATGCACAAACCGTCTGATTAAGCAGGAAGCCTTTATTATTTATAGGTTTTCTAAGTTAGTATTCTGTTATTTTTTATAGCTCTCAAGTAATGCATTCAGTTTTTCAATTTCTTCAGTTAGCGTATTATACCTCTTCAATTCGGCATTACTATTGTCTCTAAAATGTACCAAATATCCATAAAACAGCTTATCCTCCTCATCGGTTAAATCGATCGAATCATCATTGTTATTAACGTGATGGTAAAATTGGACTAAACGTTTGTTTTTTAATAGGTTATCAAGAAAATATGCGTATTGAGTATTTAACTCCAATTGTTCAAAATCCCTAACACTTTCAGCATAGGAATAATACTCGGATATCGCTTTTTGAATTTCAATATCCTTTATCAATTCGAATACATTATTCGATTGTATCGAGTTGTACGTTGTATTATGAATGGTAAAATTCTCCATATACGTTGCAAATCTTAAAGTAGAGTTGTTTAGCACCAGACCCTTAGAATCAATATATCGGTTTATGTTTTCCACTTTTAAAGAATCAAATTCTATACATTTAAGAACGTTAGTTTTGTCTTTTTCTAAATCCTTCGAAAGAAGGGAAAGGTATTTATCAATCTTATTTTGATTGGAAATGTTCTCTTGTTTTACGTTTAATTGA
This sequence comes from uncultured Maribacter sp., assembly GCA_964351985.1. Lineage (GTDB taxonomy): Bacteria > Bacteroidota > Bacteroidia > Flavobacteriales > Flavobacteriaceae > Meishania. Next base: position 21,327 of record CAYGPR010000066.1, read on the forward strand.
AGGGCAATTAAAATTCCAATGACCACAAGAATAATTTCTCCAATAGCATAAAGAAGGTATTTACTAAACTTGTTTTCAATCAGCAGATTTTGTCTAATTTTTCTAAAGAATTTTATCATTGGTTATTGGTTGGTCATAATGA
>CAYGPR010000067.1:0-21066 GCA_964351985.1 uncultured Maribacter sp.
GATCGCCGAGACGCCGACCTCTTCGGCGATGGCGTCGGCATTTGGTTTTCGCGTTTGTTGGTATTCTTGAAAAATAGCCTCCCAATTATTCCCATGTTTGGTCATTAATTCGTTGAGCGCAAAAATATCTTCGAACCCTGCATTCATTCCTTGGCCATAAAAGGGCACCACGGCATGGGCAGAATCGCCAACAAGGGCGACCTTGTCCCAATACGTCCAAGGATAACATTTCATTGTCACCATGGCACTGGTGGGGTTCTTAAAAAAGTCTCCGATAAGGTTTTCAATATCCTTCGAAACATTCGGAAAATAAGTTTTGAAAAAGTACTTCGCTTCTTCCTTAGTCTTGATACTTTCAAAAGAAACTTCGCCTTCGAAGGGCATGAACAAGGTGCATGTAAAACTACCGTCAATGTTCGGCATGGCGATGAACATAAACCGACCCCGCGGCCAAATATGAAACGAGTTCTTATCCAGTTTATGAGTACCATCGGCATTTGGCGGAATGGTCAATTCCTTATAGCCGACATCAATAAAATCTTGCGAATAATCAAAACGGCTTCGACGTTGCATTTTATGGCGAACCCTTGAAAAAGCACCATCACAGCCAAAAACCATATCAAATTGGTATTCTTGCCATTCGCTCTTTTCAGTTTCTCCGGTGTATACCATCGCTTCGGGCAGATTGACATCCCAAACCTTTTCCTCAAATTTAAAGACAACTCCCGCTTTTTCGGCCAAATCGACCATTTTTCGATTCAGAACACCTCTCGAAATGGACCAAATGGCTTCGCCTTCCTTACCATATTTTTGATAATACATCGGTTTTCCTATGACATGCATGGCTCGCTTATCTAACGGAATGGCGATTTTCTTGATTTCATCTTCTATCTCGATCTCGCGTAGTGTGCGCCAACCCCTGTTACTCATCGCTAAATTTATCGAACGGCCTGAAAAAGTGATTGTACGGATATCGGGCCGTCTATCAAAAACGGTAATGGAATGACCTTGTTTTCTCAAATAAATAGATAACAGGGATCCTACCAATCCTGATCCGATGACGGCAATGTTTTTGGGAGTTTGGTTCATTCTTTACGCAGTGGCATAGTGTTCTTGTCAAAAATACGGTTTTGCGGTTAAACTGAATGAAGATAAATTAAAATGCGAAAAAGCTTGAAGTAGATCATACATCGATATATCTTGTATACATCATAGAAAGAATATTGAGAATGTCGCATCGCAAACCCAACTTGCCCGTTAAAATATGTGCAACATGCGAACGGCCTTTCGCTTGGCGAAAGAAATGGGCTAAAAGCTGGGAAGAAGTAAAATACTGTAGCGAAAAATGTCGCCGCAACAAATCGATGTAATGAAAATCCATAGTAACGAATGACGAATCTTATTTGGTTCAGGAATGATTTAAGAATCAATGACAATAACTCATTGAATAAAGCAGCTCAAGGTGAAAGGGTGATTGCCGTCTATTTTTTTGATCCTAGGCAATTCGTCATAGGGGATTTTGGTTTTAAAAAAACCGAAAAATTTCGTGCCAGGTTTTTGATTGAAACCGTAGCAGAACTGAAAGCCAATTTAGAGAAACTCAATATAACTTTATTGGTTTTTAAAAATAAGCCAGAACAACTACTTCCAGAACTGGTCAAGGAGCATCAGATCAAATCTATTTTTTCACAAAAAGAGTGGACGCGGGATAAGAATCTCGTGCGTACAAACATTTTGGAAAAGATTCCGAAAGATCTAAAATTTGAGGAAACCTACGACCAATTTTTGTTTCATCCCGAAGATGTTCCGTATGGAGGTTTTGATAAAATTCCCGAAGTCTTTACGAATTTTAGGAAGAAGTGTGAGAAAAACACAAAAGTTAGAATGGTAGTCGATAAGCTAGGTCACATGCCCGAGACCAATCTAATAGAAAACACAACAGAAATCCCTACTTTGAAAGATCTAGGGTTTGATGAATTTGAAATGGATTCTAGAACTGCCTTTCCTTTTAAAGGAGGAGAAAATCAAGCTTTAGTGCGTATTCAAGAGTATTTTTGGGAAACCAAAAAGTTAGCGTATTACAAAAAAACCAGGAACGGTCTGGTGGGTAGAGACTATAGTTCAAAATTATCCGCATGGCTGGCAAATGGCAGTATTTCGGCCAGAACAATTTATTGGGAAATCAAGCGCTTCGAAAAGGAAGTAAAGAAAAACCAGGATACATATTGGTTAATTTTCGAATTGATATGGCGTGATTATTTTAAATATGTTTCCTTAAAACATGGCGATAAAATTTTTCGCCTGGGAGGAATTTTAGAAAGGGATTATGACTGGAAAACTTCTGAGCTGGCCAAAATAAATTGGATAAGTGGAAACACAAAAGAACCCTTCGTCAACGCCAACATGAAGGAAATCGCAAAAACCGGTTGGATGAGCAACCGCGGTCGTCAAAACGTGGCCAGCTTTTGGGCCAAAGAAATCGAGCAAGATTGGCGCATTGGAGCCGCCTATTTCGAGAGCATGCTCATCGATTATGACGTTCACAGCAATTGGGGCAACTGGATGTACCAAAGCGGCGTAGGCAATGACCCAAGGGATAGAAAATTCAATATTAAACGACAGGCCGAAATGTATGATGCCAATGGTAAATTTCAAAACTTGTGGTTGCAAGAAACGTTGTTTTAAATATAAATTCAAACACGATTTTCCGTCTTAAAGGCAATCTGCCAAGAACCTAAAACTTGAAACAATAGAAACTTAAAACCAAAACAATTGAGAACCTTACGATTACTTCTTGGCGACCAACTCAACCAAAAACATTCTTGGTTTGACGATGTTAACGACGATGTTACCTACCTCATGGCCGAAATGCGGCAAGAGACCGATTATGTAAAACATCATATTCAAAAGGTAGTCGCATTTTTCCTTTCCATGCGGAATTTCTCAGAAGAACTTTCCGAAAAGGGACATCGTTTTATTTATCTCAAAATCAACGATAAAGAAAATCCGCAGGAGTTAGAAAAAATCATAAAAAAATATGTTGATGAAACCAAGGCTAAAAAGTTCGAATATCAACTGCCGGATGAATATCGGTTGGACGAACAATTGAAATCCATCTGTAAAAAGCTTTCCGTAGAATCGGAATCATTAGATAGCGAACATTTTTATACGACGCGCTACGAACTAAAGAATTTTTTCTCCGGAAAAAAGCAATTGATCATGGAGAACTTTTACCGTATGATGCGCAAAAAACATGACATCATGATGGTCAACGGCCAACCCGATGGCGGTAAATGGAACTTCGACCAAAGCAATCGAAAAAAATGGACGGGACAACCTGAAATTCCCCATGAACGGGGATTTCGAAAAGACGCTACCCAGGCCTTGAAAGAAATCAGAGAGGCCGAGGTCAAAACTTTTGGCAACATCGAAGCCGAAAATTTCAATTGGCCAACTTCCCGAGCCGATTGTCTTTCTGTATTGAATTATTTTTGCAAAAATCTACTTATCCATTTTGGCGATTACCAAGATGCGTTGCATACCGAAGAGAAATATCTTTTTCATTCGCGCTTGTCGTTTGCGATGAACAGTAAAATACTTTCGCCCAAGGAAGTTATAGATAAGGTATTGGGTCATTATTATGAAAACTCAACTGAAATAGATATTTCACAAGTCGAGGGTTTTGTAAGGCAAATTTTAGGATGGCGCGAATATATGCGTGGCATTTACTGGAAAGAAATGCCCGATTATGCAAACCTCAACGAACTGGACAATCATAACAAACTCCCCGATTTCTTCTGGACAGGCGATACTAAAATGAACTGTCTAAAACATGCCATCGGCCAGAGTTTAGATGATGCCTATGCGCACCATATACAACGCTTAATGGTAATTGGCAATTATGCGCTGTTGACGCAAATCCATCCCGATGAGGTCGATGCTTGGTACCTTGGCGTTTATATCGATGCTATCGAATGGGTAGAAATTACCAATACCCGTGGTATGAGCCAATTTGCTGATGGAGGTGTCGTCGCTACCAAACCGTATGTGAGCAGTGCCAATTATATCAATAAGATGAGCAATTATTGCGGTACGTGCCAGTATAGCCATACCAAAAAACTGGGTGAGAAAGCTTGTCCGTTCAATTCATTGTATTGGAATTTCTTGGATGAAAAAAGGGAACATTTCAAAAACAACAACCGAATGGCCATGATGATGAGCCTTTTGAGCAAAAAGGATAAAAAGGAACTTTCCGACCTAAAGGAACGTGCAAAAACGGTTATCGAGCACCCGGACAAGTTTTAAACTTGAATTAATATTTATTTAACGAGGTTGGATAATCCATTCGATCTCTTAATCCGTAAATAATACAAACTATTCCGCGAGAGCGCCTATATATATTCAAAAAGTCCTTCACATTCATATTGTGAAGGACTTTTTCATTACATGATTGGTTCCCTCCCCTCTAGGGAGGGTTAGGGAAGGGACTTATTCTAAAATCCCGTCTACAATACCATATTTAATCGATTCTTCGGCATTCATCCAATAATCTCTATCAAAGTCTTTTAGTACTTTTTCGAATTTCTGTCCGCAATTATCCGCAAGAATCTGGGCACTCAACTCTTTGGTCTTAATAATTTCCTTGGCCTGTATTTCGATATTGGAAGCCTGTCCCCTAGCACCTCCGCTCGGTTGATGGATCATGACTTGAGCATGGGGCTGAATAAAACGTCTTCCCTTTTTTCCGACAGACAATAAAATACTTCCCATCGAAGCCGCCAATCCGGTACATATAGTCGAAACTGGGCTCTTTAATGATTTTATTGTGTCATACATTGCGAAACCAGAGGTAACATATCCCCCGGGGCTATTGATAAACAATTGTATTTCTTTGTTATTCTGCATATCCAAATACAATAGGCGATCGATAACGTGCTTTGCCGAATCATCGTCTACCATACCCCATAAAAACACTTTTCTCTCCTCAAGAAGTTTTTCATCAATAGCTTCCTGTACTTTTCCTTTTTTTGAACTCATTCGATATTTTTTTACAAGTCTCAAAATTAAGCAAATTATCAATAAAGAAATAATCCGAATGACAAACATCAATTGTCGTGTTCATCGCTTTTATCTGCGGAATATCCGATAGGTTCAAAATCCTCTGAACTGTTAAAGAAAACACTTTAACCCATAAAAATTTTCTTGTCGAGAAATTACTCCGTTTGTCGTACACTTTAAGCCTCAAGGCCTGTTGTTCCGTTCTTTGTATAGTATTAACCAAATCTTGAATAACGAAACAAAAGCACTTTTTATACCCCATATAATATTAGTTGCTGCAAAATGAACTTGACCTTAATTACACAAAATTTCACTTTTTTCAGGTAAAGACAGCGTTGTAGCTTCTAATTATAAGGTAATTGATCAAGAGAGATCGGTAAAATTATAATTATGAAGAAACTTTTACTCCCAAAAAATTTTCTAACCCAATTGCTAGTCGTAGTCATGTTGATGACCTTTGGTTTCATCAATGCGCAATTGCAACGGGGTTTTACACCGAGATATTCTGAAACGTTGAACGGCGACTTCACCATGATCGCCAACAATGTACTATCTAGGCATGCAACCAATAGCTATAATGGTACGGGCAGTAACCATGATTTCGATGACAACGTGTTCGTAGATATCGATAGCGATCCAACGACCTTTAATTCAAGTAGCGCCAATTTGGTGAACCCTGCCCCTAGCAATTCGTGTTTGACCATTGAGCGTGTTTTTCTTTACTGGTCGGCTGCTGACAAAGAATATGAGGTCGATGGTAGCGGAAACATTCTAGCGGGTAACGGAGTTACAGAACCTTCTTGGAACTTCAACGAAATCAAAATGATGTTGCCTGGGTCAAGCGCTTATGATGCTACACTGACCGCCGACCAAGTTATATATAGAGGTCGTGATGACCACTTCGTCAACGACCCTTATATCTGTGTAAAAGATATCACGTCTTGGGTGCAAGGTTTGGCCGACCCTTTCGGCACCTATCAAGTAGCCAACGTAAAAGCCACTGAAGGAAGATTGCTCGGACATGATGGGGGAAATGTAGGTACATCAGGTGGGTGGCAGATCGTTTTTGTCTACCAAAGTCCAACTTTGCCGCAAAAGAACATTACACTGTTCGACGGCTATGCACACATTACACAGACCCAGAACAACTTTGACGTTACCTTCAATGGTTTTCAGACCGTACCTAGTGGTAATGTCAAGGCGAACATGGTCATCGGTTCTTTTGAAGGTGATAGTGGTATTGACCAAGATCAATTGTTGATCCAAAATACGTTGGGCGTATGGGAGCCCTTGGTAACACCAATGCGGCCCGTCGATAACTTTTTCAATAGCAGGATTACCGCCAACGGAACGGATTTTTTGGATAGAATGCCCGCAAGCACCAACACCTTGGGATACGACGCCAGTCTTTTCGACCTCGACAACGATAGCAATATACTGATTACGAACAATCAGACCTCAGCTGTGGTACGTATGACCTCGAACCAAGAAACCTATGGACTCTATCTTTTAGGAATGGCCGTAGAAGTTTGGGAACCATCGTTGAACCAATTAGATCTTTATGCGACCTCTTCCAACGAAAACCCAGTAACTGGCGAGACCATTCAAATTTATTTGGATGTTGCCAATACCGGTAACGACAACATCAGAAATTTGACTTTTACGACGACGATTCCGCCAGAAATGGAATTCGTTTCCGTAAATCCGCTACCCAGTGAGATAACCTATAGTTTTGATACGAACACGCGCGAACTGACGTTTATGGTCGCAGACGGCTACACCGATGTTTCGGACACACCGTATACGATACAATATGCACTACGCGTTCAGGATGATTCTTATTTCGGAAGTCTTCCGGCCTGTACCTTTGATTCTAATTCGCAGACAATGGCTTCTTTTTCAGGAGAAATCAATATGACCCCTCAAACTTCTTATAGCTCTTTTACTTTTGATAACTGTGGTGTAGGAAATGGAGACCCAACCATTATCACCATAAGCATTACCGATATTCAAGCTCCTATTTTTGACGGAACACTGCCTGCTGATATAACGGTCGAATGTGACGGTGTACCCGATGCTGCCGTATTGACGGCAACGGATTACTGTGATATGAACCCCGTGGTGACTTTTAATGAAACGGCCACGAATAATAGGGATTGTGTTACAGGATATGAGATTACACGAACTTGGACCGCCACCGACAATGCCAACAATAGCTTTACGCATACGCAGATTATTATGGTCAACGGAAATCCGTGTTTGATGGATGAGGAAGCTCCGGTATTCGTGGAAGAACTTCCGATGGATATGACCGTGGATTGTGATAGTATTCCCGAAGCGGAAGTTTTGACAGCCATCGACAATTGCGATACGGATCCCGTGGTTACTTTCGAAGAAACTGCCACGAACGACCGTGATTGCGAGATGGGTTATGAAATCATGAGAACTTGGACCGCTACCGACAATGCAGGAAACCAAATGACCCATACTCAAATTATTACTGTAGAGGCCGATATGCCCTGTAGTGTAGAAGATTTGGTCATCTCAAAGACCATTACGGCCAATGGGGACGGTATCAACGACCTCTTTGAAATTAAGGGGTTAGAAGCTTGTAATCTGACATATCATGTGAAAATATTTAACAGATGGGGCAATATTGTCTATGAATCGAACGATTATAGTAATGATTGGAGCGGAATTGCTCCTGATAATTCCTTAGGGAATTCAGGAATGCTGCCTTCCGGAACCTATTATTATATCATCGGTTTCGGTAATCCAGAAATGAAACCGGTCAACGGATACATTTATATTGGATCCAACATATAGTTAGTCTCCCATGAACGCAATTAAAAGACATATTTTTTTTCTGGCCCTAGTCTGTACTTTTTTGGGAAGTGCTCAACAATTACCGCAGTTTACCCAATACGTATATAATACCATGTCCATCAACCCAGCGTATGCGGGTAGCCGAGAGACTCTCAATATTACGGCGCTTCACCGGAATCAATGGGCCGGTATCGATGGTAACCCGACCACTAGCACGCTATCGGCGCATTCTCCAATCAGATTTAGCAATATCGGTATCGGTCTATCGTACATCAACGATAACCTGGGTTTTGAAAAGACCAATTACATTTATGCCGATTTTTCATATACCGTGCCGCTGAGCCAAGAAGTCAATATGGCTTTTGGACTTAAAGGTGGATTCACGAATTATCGATTAAGCACCCCTGATATCAACGATCCCTTCTTTGCTGGAGGATTTACGGAATGGAACCCAAATTTTGGGGCCGGGATCTATATTAGTTCCAACCGATGGTATATTGGTGCTTCCTCGCCCAGAATATTGAATACCGATTTGAACGAAGGAGAATTTGCGGCTATAGAACGTAATAGTTACTATGCAATAGGAGGATATGTGTTCGATATCGGCCAGACCACGAAATTCAAACCAACGGCTATCATGAAATATACGAATGGTGCGCCCGCAACTTATGATGTTACCGCTAATTTTTTGTTTTTTGAAAAATTTTGGATCGGGGCTTCCTATCGTTTCAATGATGCGGACAATTTCGGAGTTGTAATGGACTATGCAGTTTCAGATTCCTTCCGCATCGGGTATGCTTACGATCAGCCCACCGCTACTTTTCGACCCTATTCTGGTGGCACGCATGAGGTCATTTTAATCTACGAGCTCTTCAAACGGAGTTTGGGAGGGATTAAATCACCACGGTATTTCTAAAGATTTCTGTGCAACTCTCTTTTTCTCTGTGTAACTCTGTGATATAACCCATGCTGGCTATTACATCGAGAAAAAGTCAAGAGAGTACCAAAAACCCATTATCTTTGAGAAAAACCAAAGAAATGAAAAAGTACTTCGCCGCCATATCCCTACTCACATTTATTATTTTCGGATGTAAAGAGGACAAAAAAACCGTTACCGAGGAAACCCAAGAACCTGAAAAAGAATTGACCCTTCTGGAAAAAATAGCAAATGCCAATGGCTACGAAAATTGGAAGAACGTCGAAGAACTAAAATTTACCTTCAACGTTGATCGCGATACTTCACATTTCGAGCGCACCTGGACCTGGAAGCCAAAGACCCAAGATGTTACCATGATGTCCGATACCGACACCATTTCGTACAATCGAAAGAAAATGGATAGTATTATTGAAAAAACCAACGGCGGATTTATTAATGATAAATATTGGCTGATCGCCCCCATCAATATTCTTTGGGACGAGCAGAACATTAGCCAAGAACACACGGAAAATATCGAAGCACCGATTAGCAAACAACCCATGCACAAACTGACAGTGGTTTACGGAAACGAAGGAGGCTACACCCCTGGCGATGCCTATGATTTTTATTTCGGGGATGACTATATTATCAAAGAATGGGTCTTTCGAAAAGCCAACCAAGAAGAGCCGTCTATGGTAACCACTTGGGAAGACTACACCGAAAAAGGGGGTCTCAAAATCGCACAAATGCACAAAATGCCCGAGGGCAATTTCAAGCTTTATTTTACCGATGTTGAAGTGAGAACCGATTAACGACTATTTCTTCCCAAGAAAAAAGTTGCAAAAAGCACTAAAACTGCACATGCCAAAAGCACGATAAAACTTGTTATTAAGGAAGAACTATCGGCCAAAAAGCCCAGAATTGGAGGGGCAACTAAAAATCCTGCATACCCAGTTCCGGCGATAAATGCCACACCTTGTGATGAATCGATTCCTTTTACATTTCCACCTATTCTAAAAAGTTCGGGAATGATGACCGAAAATCCGAGTCCGACCAGACCAAAACCTAGAATCGCCAAATGCGTATAGGTACTCAAGACAGCAAAATAGCCTACAATAGCTATAATTGTACCTAAGGCCACTATTTTGACAGATCCGATTTTCTGACTGATACTGTCACCCAAAAACCGTCCGGTGGTCATGGTAATGGAGAAGGCCAAAAATCCCGCGCCCCATAACCCCTCAGGAGCCAGACTGATTTCCTTGAGAAATAGTCCGCTCCAATCTACGATAGCACCCTCGCCGCCCATGACTACAAAAGAAACGATGCCGATGACCAAAAGGGGCTTGAACAATTTCAAGCTAAAAGGTTCCTTTTCGACAGGGGCTGCCGTAATATGGAAATAGTTTTTGTAGAGAAGATAATTGATGATCAAAACAACGATTACGACAATTAACATGTGCAAGGCCGGATTACCGAGATAAACAATCAGAAAACTACCCATACCAGCAAGTACACCTCCCAAACTGAAAAAGCCATGGGCGGCGGACATAAAATTCTGCTTGTCTTCCTTTTCCAACTCGGTAACCAAGGTATTCATCGAAATATCGGTAAACCCGTTTGAAGCACCAAAGAGAAAAAGGGAACCCATCAAAACATAGTAGTTCGGAGCAATCAGAGGGAATAACGCGGCTATACTACTAAGCAGCACACCATACCAAGTGGCCTTGCCGACACCCAATTTATTAATGATTTTTGCAGCAACCGGAAATACCGTAAAAACCCCCAACGACAGGAAAAAGATGGCAATCCCCAATTGAGATTTATCGATTCCCAAATTTTCTTTGACAGTGGGAATATAAATCGCCCATGTACCGAACCAAATATTCAGACTTGCAAAAACCCATGCAGGGGCGAAATATCTGGGGTTGGAAAGAATTAGTCGAAGGGATTTCATAAAACTAGTCGCTTGCGCGGCAAAACTAGTCAAAAAAGGTATCCAACCGACAATTTCACGGAGACGTTATTCCAGCTTTCAAAATCTGTCCGAACCGATACATGTCTTCATAAGAGCAATAAAAGGGTGCAGGTGCCAGTCTGATAACATTGGGTTCACGCCAATCGGTAATCACTCCGTTCTTCATTAGATAATCAAAAAGCGGCCTGCCCTGACCGTGAAGGAAAACCGAAAGTTGGCAACCTCTATCTTTTGGGGTAATGATTTCAAAAGAACTATTTGGTAATTCCTTATCGATTTCAGCAAGGATAAATTCGAGGTAAGCGACTATTTTATCCCGCTTTTCTATCAAGGTTGCCATCCCTATTTCCTCGAACATTTCAATTGAAGCTAGATAGGGTGCTAATGAAAGTACAGGCGGATTGCTGATTTGCCAAGCATCGGCCGTTTCTATCGGTTCGAATTCAGGTTTCATTTTAAAACGAGTCTCCTTTTTCGTGCCCCACCAGCCTTCAAAACGGGGAATATCCTTCCGGTTCAGATATTTTTCATGAACAAATATTCCCGAAGCGTTCCCTGGACCGCTGTTCATATATTTATAACTGCACCATGAGGCAAAATCAACATTCCAATCATGAAGTTTTAATTCGATGTTTCCGGCTGCATGGGCCAAATCCCAACCCACTTTTGCGCCAGTGGACTTTCCGGCTTCGGTAATGGTTTCCATATCGAAGACTTGTCCGTTATAATAGTTGACACCTCCGATAAGCACCAAAGCAAGCTCTTCACCCACTTCCTTAATTTTGGCGACAACGTCTTCGGTACGCCAAAAATGTTCGCCCTCCCTTTTTTTGACTTCGACAATAGCATCTTCGAAAGTAAAACCATGAAAACGCACCTGACTTTGCAACATATACTGATCGGAGGGAAAGGCTTTTTCTTCACAAAGAATCTTAAACCGCTTTTGGGTCGGCCGATAAAAGGAAACCATTAAAAGATGAAGGTTCACGGAGAGTGTGTTCATCACGGATATTTCTTCCTTCTTTGCACCGACGACTTTTGCCAAAGGTTCGGCCAAACGTTCGTGATAGTCCCACCACGGTTTTTCGGAATGAAAATGACCTTCTACGGCAAGTTCCTTCCAGTCGGTCATGATGTCATCGACGTACTTTTGGGTTCGTTTGGGCTGAAGACCAAGGGAATTTCCAGTAAAATAGATTACGTCCTTACCATTTACTTTTGGGAAATAGAACTCATCCCGATACTTGGAAAGTTCATCTTCTGCGTCCAAATTTTGGGCAAAAGCCTGAGTATTTTCAAATTGCATAGTAATTCTTTTTATCAAAAATACGACTTTGACGAAGAGTCGTATAAAAAGCCGCAAGGCCGTCACATCGAGCGAAGTCGAGATGACGATACTAAAGGTGCTCGACTGAGCTCGAAATACAGCGCATAAGATAAAACCTTATCGGAGACTCTAATACTCAAGTCGCATTTCGATGATGTGTTTTTTAAAACCTGTTTTTTCATAGGCCTTTATGGCCGAGAGATTATCATTGTATACGGTCAAGCGGATCTCAGCTAGACCTTTTTCCAATGCCCAATTTTTTAGAGCTTCAATGATTTTGGCGTTGACACCCAACCCTCGATAATCAGGATCGGTATACATAAGGCCCAAATAGGCGTATGTTTTGTGGTTTAGGTAGCGTCTTCCCTCTTTCTCCATACCCAAGCCGCATCCAATCAATCGGTTTTTCGTTACGGCTACCAAAACGGTAACTTCGGAATCGAGAATCAAGTTTTTCAAATCGTAATACGTAACCGGGTCTGGGGCAATAGTCGGATCGTAGGGTCGTTCGTAGGCCACCACTCCTTGTTGGAATTCCTGCAATACGGGTAAATCTTCCAAAGTAGCCTCACGAATTACAATGTCTTTCATAGGTCTCAAAACTTTTCTGACCCAAAAGGTAATACATAAATCTATATTTTTGCAAAAATCAAAAGATGCACTTTCTATCCCCTTTATTGGAAGACTATATTCAAAACCATTCGGAGGACGAACCGGAAATTTTACAAGAACTTACCCGAGAAACCCATTTAAAGATAGTCCGCCCGCGCATGCTCACTGGGCATTTTCAAGGCCGGGTATTGAGTATGCTGTCAAAAATTATAAATCCAAAAAACATATTGGAAATAGGCACCTATACAGGCTATTCAGCGATTTGTCTTGCAGAGGGAATGCAAAAGGACGGTACATTGTACACCATCGATATTAATCCCGAACTTACTGCTATACAACGCCGTTATTTTGATAAAAGTGGATTCGGCAAACAAATTGTCCAACATACCGGAAATGCACAGGATATTGTTCCAAAACTCGATATAGTTTTCGACCTTGTTTTTATCGATGCAGAAAAAACGGAATACCCGAATTATTTGGAAGCTGTACTGAAAAAAACAAAAACCGGAAGCATCATACTCTCGGATAACGTACTTTGGTCGGGTAAAGTTGTGGAGCCTGTTGACCCTAAAGACAAAGCTACAAAAACGGTCTTGGCCTATAATAAAGCTCTAAAAGAAGACTCAAGACTCGAAACGGTATTGTTACCCATTAGGGATGGTTTAACCCTAAGTAGGGTGCTATGAGTCTTTTGTAAAGTCCGTATGTCATAAAAGCGCAACTAATACCTACGAGGGCGCCCACAATAATATCAATGGGATAATGCACACCTACATAGATTCTACTTGCCGCAAAAAGAAACGGCCAGATATAGAACAACCAAGTCCATCTGAACTCTCTGCGTAAAAAAAGAAATACTAGGGTCGTTACGGAAAATGAGCTCGAAGCATGCCCTGAAAAAAAACTGAAATTACTGGGGCTCTTTACAATTCGAATCAATGTATTGATTTCTTCGTTGTTGTTAGGTCGAAGTCTGGCTACCACCTCTTTTGTCAGGTCGGTCAAGGTGGTTATCAGAAAGATTAGAAAAACAAGCATCCCAAACATAGTCAGCGCCTTTTTTAGCGGAAACTTGGAGAATAATAAATAAATGAAAAGAATGAATAGCGGAATCCAATGATTAAAGTTGGTAATGGCCGACCAGAACGCATCGTATTCTTCGATACCAAGTCCATTGAGGAATATAAAAGTCTCCCTGTCCCAACGCAATATCTCTTCGAGCATATTACGATGAACCTCTTTTTATGGTACCGGTAACATCGTCAATGTTCTTTTTGACCTTGTCAACGCCCGATTTCAGGTCTTTTCCTATTCCCGAATCGATACTGCCTTTGACCTCATCAATGTCCTTTTTGATATCATCGACCAGACTGGTGTCAATACCTTGTTTTTCGGCACTTTTCTTTATCTCTTGTTTAATGTCTTCCGTGGCGTCTTTCAATTGACGCATTCCTTTACCCAGACCCTTGGCGATACCGGGAATTTTATCCGCACCGAAGACCATTACCACGATAAACATGATAAAGAATATCTCGCCCCCGCTGATGAACAAAAAATACGTTGAAATCATACTACAAATATAATCAAGTTTAAAAGAGTTCAATAAAAAGTCCCGATGATAAAATCACCGGGACTCAAAATGTAATAAACGCAAACTTAACCTTTTATTTTTTCCTTGAAATTGTCAAAATCGGAATTCTGCTCTTTCTTGGGCCAAGAATTGTTCGTTGTATCGATATCAGCGGTTTCGGCTTTTGGGTCCACCACTACTCCGGTCAACTCGGTATCCGAAGAAATCACTACACTGATCTCTTTGTCATTTTTTCTCCATATTTCAGGCGGATAGGTGATGTTCTCCGTAGTTCCGTCGGCGTAGGTATATTCAACGATCAACGGCATCGGAATTCCGCCCGGTTTATCATAGGTCACTTCATAAAAATATTTTGGCTCCTTTACTTTGGCGCGCTCCGCTTCGGTCATATTGTCCATCATGAATTCTTTCAGTGTTTTTGAAGTTTCAGAAGGGGATTTACCTTTTAGGTTTTCATCGAAATCTTCGCTTCCTTCTTCTGCCAAATACACCAATGGCGGTAAATCGGCTTCCGTCATATTACGGGCGGCCATATAATCTTGCATTTTTTTTGTCGGTTTGTTCGACACATAATACTTTTTAATGTCCTTAACGCCAATGTCAACATAATCGGTGGTATAGAACCAACCCCTCCAGTACCAATCTAAATCTACCGCAGAGGCATCTTCCATGGTACGGAAGAAGTCTTCGGGAGTAGGATGTTTGAACATCCACCGTTTTGAGTAGGTCTTAAAGGCATGGTCGAACAACTCTCTTCCCATGACGGTCTCTCTAAGAATATTCAATGCAGTTGCCGGCTTTCCGTAGGCATTTGGACCTAATTGATATACATTTTCAGGATTATCCATAATCGGTGAAATAGTACTTTGGTCTCCACTCATATAAGGTACGATTTTCGCTGGATCACCCCTTCTTGAAGGATATGCCTTATTAGGCGCAATAGCTTCCGGATAGGCTTCACCGAACTCTTGTTCTGCCATGTATTGCATGAACGTGTCAAGACCTTCGTCCATCCAACCCCACTGCCGCTCATCGGAGTTTACGATCATCGGGAAGAAGTTATGACCTACTTCATGAATAATGACACTGATCATACCATATTTCACACGGTCTGAATAGGTGCCGTCCTCATTGGGCCGTCCATAGTTCCAACAGATCATCGGGTATTCCATACCCTGGTTCTTGGCATGTACCGATATCGCTTTCGGATAGGGGTAATCAAAGGTATGTGCGGAATAGGATTTCAAAGTATGCGCCACGGCCTTGGTCGAGTATTCTTCCCAAAGTGGGTTCCCTTCTTTCGGATATAGTGAAACGGCCATCACATCGCGATTGCCCATTTTAACGGCCTGCATATCCCAAATGAATTTTCTGGAGCTGGCAAAGGCATAGTCACGAACATTCTCGGCCTTGAACTTCCAAGTCTTCTTTTTATCGGAGAATCCTTTTTCGGCCGCTTCGGCCTCTGCCTGAGTTACGATAATAACTGGCTTATTGTACGATTTTTTGGCCTTTTCATAACGGCTCATCATTTCTTTTGAAAAAACCTCTTTTCTGTTTTGTAGGGTTCCGGTCGCATCGAGCACATGATCGGCGGGCACGGTAATATTCACTTCATAATCACCAAAGGTTAAGGCAAACTCGCCATTGCCCCAAAACTGATGGTTCTGCCATCCTTCAACATCATTATAGACGCACATTCTAGGAAAGAACTGTGCAATAACGTAAGCGCGGTTGCCATCTTTGAATTCTTCATAACCTGATCTGGCCCTATCCACCGTATGATCGGGAATATTGTAATTCCATTTTATCGAAAACGATACCTGTTCCTTACTTTTCAAAGGTTGGGGTAGGTCGATACGCATCATCGTGAAATTGATGGTATAGGGCAAGGCCTTGCCAGAGGCATCTTTCACATGATCGATCACGAAACCACCGTCAAAAGGTTCGCCCATATACTTACCGGCGAAGGCTCCCGGCTGTTCGGCAAGAGGTACTCCTTCCCCATTTTTAAGACGGGCCTTTGAATCTTTGGTCCTGATATTTTGATCTAATTGTACCCAGAGAAACTCCAAATCATCCGGTGAATTGTTGATGTAGGTAATGGTTTCTTCACCATAAAGCTTATGGTTTTTGTCGTCAAGCTCAATATTCATGACATAGTTGGCCTGTTGTTGGTAATAGTCAGGACCTGGTGCCCCTGATGCCGAACGGTACGTATTCGGTGTGGAGAACTCTTGATACATCTGTCTAAACTTGCTCTGGGCCGTATGACCGGCTTCTTTTTCTTTGGGTGCTTCCTCTTGTGCTCCTACGGTAAAGGCGAACAAGAATAAAATAGAAGCAAAACAATACTTTATCTTACTCATTTTCATTGTGATTTTATTAGCTGTGAAAAATACTGGATTTTTAAAGAATTGTTAATATACTGTTACAAATTTAACATTCCTTTAGTATCCGATTTGATGAGGACAAAGCTCTTTTTCTTGTCATTGACCTTGAAATGAACTACGTTTTGTTGTTCGTCGAACAGGTCAGTGAGAATTTCGTTCTGAATCTGCACGGATTTTATTTTCTCCAACCCAACCTTAGGAATTTCCATATAAAAGATAATCATATCGGTGTCATATTTTTTGCCCAAAAAGACATATTCCACTTGCACTCCGTCAATTTCGAACAGAAGTTTCGTCCGAATATATTTTTCGATATATTCATCGGCCATCGGTGATTCTAACTCAGTACCCAATTGTGCCCTAAGGTCATAGCGTTCATCCAATAGTTTCTCCATATCGTCGATAAAGATCCGGGTCGTAATCTGAAAGGAATCCTCTTTTACTGAATAGCCGATGTTGGTGACACTTAGGTAAAATTTATGCGCTCCGGTGAAAGCCATTAACGGCACTACCAAAAACAGGAAAATCATTGGTAAGGGTCGCATCTTGTTCTTTTTCATCCTTCAAAAATAAGCAATTGCCATGCCAAAAATGATTCTAATCCGTTTCGTTTTCTTTTCGAAATGCCAAACTTTTCAGTTTTAAAAATTCCACATGAGCAATGGATCCTCGGTATTCGCAGTAGATTCAAATAGGGAATCGGCCTCACAGAAATACATGAATTCGCTCAATTTTTCTTCAGGAATCTTTAATTCTTGTACATAGATCGAATCCGGATAAAGATTACGTACTTTTTCAAGCATGGCTATCTTTTCATCTACTGCGACCAAACTTTTCAATTTCCGGGTACGGCCAGATACCGTGTTCAGAATTTTATGGAGATTTATTGCAATCATGGGGATGTAGAACATACTATCGAACTCAACGGTAACGAACTTTCCATGATCCGCTTCGAACAATTTACGCTCGTTCTGGGTCTTAACTTTTACGTAAGCGTTCGGAAGACCCAAGGTAGAAGCCGTCACCACAGGTTCGATTTTTTGGTTTCCCATATCCCTTCCCAATTCTCCAGACAGATTATAGGGTCTTACGACGACTTCGTCCAATTCGGTTAGCGCGTCTTCCAACGGTACGAACAAAAACGTACTGTTCAAGATGTTCGGGCCGACCACAATTTCCTTACGTTTGAATTGCACCGCTGAAAAAACGATAGTATCGTTCAAACGCACAGGAATGGTGAAAAATCCATGTACATCGGTAGTGGTCGCCCGTTGGGTCGTTATATTCATCACATGGGTACCCGCCACATCATTATCGGTACTGGTCACGCGGCCATCCAATTCTGTAAATTGTTGCCCGTTGGCATAAAAGAAAACCAAGAAAAAGGAAGCACTGAGTTATGTGCGTGACAAAAGATTTCACTCTTTTTGTTTTGGTTCCAAACTATTGTTTTTACGATATAGTGAACTTCTTACCCTCATATAATCCCAAATCTTGAAACGGTCGTGGGTATCTACGGTAGTCTGAAAAACGGAATCTACCTCGCAGAAATACATGAAATCATCGATTTTTTCTTCTGGAATCTTAAATTCAGTCCGAAATAAGGAGTCTGCATACATATTACGAACCCTTTGCGTACGTGCATATTTTTGATTTCGGGCCAGACGCCCTTTAAGCATTTTGGTACGGCCTGATATGGCATTCAAAATGGGGTTTAAAGGAACAAGTCCACTTCCGCTTGTTGCCTCGAACAATTGTCGTTCGGCCATTGTTGGAACTTTTACATAGGCATTTGGCAGTCCTAAGGTCGAGGCGGTCACCACGGGTTCGACATTCATTCTTTTGGTATCCCTAAAAATATTCCCTGTAAGATTATAGGGCATGACTACCACCTCGTCGAGTTCGGTCAACGCTTCTTCCAAAGGAATGGATAACATTTTACTTTCCAATATATCCGCCGTAACGACTATCTCTTTTCGCTTAAACTGAATAGCTGAAAAAACAATGGTATCATATAATTTTGCCGGTATGGTGAAGAACCCGTTTTCATCGGTAATGGAAGCGCGCTTTGTGGTTATGTTCAGAACATGGGTAGCGGCTACATCACCATCTTCGCTATAGACGCGACCTTCTATCTTATCGCTCGAAAAAAGGTTCTGCGCACTTACCATTGTGCTGAACATAAAGAAAAATAAAAGAAAAAGTCTACTCCTTAACATCGAGGCTTTTACGGAATTCTTTGCTCTGGGTCACCAAAAAATCGATGAGTTCGAATTCGTTACTTTTTTTGAGTAACGATTGTTCGGGCAACTTATCATCGGTGTAGACCAAAAAAGCACCGATTTGGTCTTGGGGTAGTTTAAGGTCTACCACAAAAAACTCATCATCGTAGACCTGTCGTAACACTTCACTGAGCTTTAACTTCGGACCCGAATCATTTGTAGTAGTATTGGATTTGAACAAAGCCCTGAAAATATTTACAAAATTCAGTCCATTTTGCAATTGTGGTCCTGAACTGGCCTGCATGGCCGCATTCTCAACTTCGGTAGATCGATCTACCTCATACTCAAATTCTTTAAACTCTTCATTTTTTACTTGCAAAAAGCGTTCTTTATCTTCGGGGGTAACGATGACCTCATCTAATTCTGTAACCTTTTCGTTCACTTCGACCACAAGTCGGTTCTTCTTTAAAATTTCATCGCTGATTGTGACTACTTTCATTTCGTAGTTCACAGCCGTAAAAGCAAGATCGTCGCCTTCTTTGACCTCAATGGCAAAGCGGCCTTGGTCATCGGTTATGGTGGCCCGCTCAGCGGTCACGTTGATGACATTTTCGTTCGGTACGCTCACATCTCGATACAGTACTTGACCACGTAAAATGCGTCGTTCATCATCTTGGGCAAAGATGGAATGTATACTAAAAAATAGTGTCAGGGAAAGTAATAGTGTTTTCATATTCGATTTTCGAATCATAAAGAAAATACAAGTTATGGCGATAAAAAAGCCGACACCACTAAACTTTTGTTAATTTGTAGAACGGATGAGCCGTCTTCCTTGTTTTTAAAGGAAGGGTAATGAATACGTGACTTGTGTTCCGTTCAACGGTTAATCCGTTCGTTTTGACCCTCGACCCATGTATTTTATCGTTGAATGCTAGGTATATGCATAGATAATTTTATTTTTGTTAGTAGTCGTATTGACGGGTATCGGGGCCATAAACGGCTAACTTGCCTCTTAATCTCTTATTTTTAGTAGAACACTTAAAATCGCTATATGAAATCGTCCAAACTCCTATTGCTCTTGGGTCTTCTTTTTTGTGGCAGCCTTTTCGGGCAGGTCAAGATCGGCGACAATCCGCAAGCCATAGATCCCGGATCGGTCTTGGAACTGGAAAGTGCGGAAAGGGTCTTGGTCATTACCCGTGTATCGACGGCCGAGATGAACGCAATAACCCCATTACAGGGTGCCTTGGTCTACAACACCGATCTTCAGTGCGTGCATTACTTCAATGGTGCCGCTTGGGTAAATTTATGTGGCGAAAGTGGTGCCACGGCCAATATAACGGCAGATCCTATCATTCATGATATCGCAACCATCGCTTTAACCCCTTCACCGAATGGCACCAATATCGAAATAGCAGAAAATAGTATCAGCAGTGAAATGATCGTCAACGGAGGAGTCAACGGCGTGGACATACAAAACGGTTCTATCGGACCTGGGAAATTACAGAACCAATCGGTAACCGTGGACAAATTATCGCAAAATGCGGTTGGGCCCTTTGCCATCAATCGAGACAGTCTGCCCGTCAGCTTCTTTGAAAACGATATCGGGTATCTTACCGAGATAAATATTCTAAGTGATGCGCCTGAAAATGTATTAAATATAGTCAATGGTGGTGTCTTTTATGATGATACCGACCTACTGAACGCAGTGAATGGTGCTGAGATTAATTTGAATAATCATATTGGGGATGATAATGATCTTGATGCTCAGAATGAACGAATTACTGATTTGCAACTTGACGAAAACAATATGCTAAATATTTCTGAGGGTGGTGATGTGATTTCTACGGATTTGAGCCCACTGCTTTCGGGCGTTGGTGGAGGAAGCAACAATACCGCATTTGAAGTTGTCAGTGGTAATCTCGAAATAACAGATGGTGGCGGAACTTTGCAAGTGCCTCTTACCGATTTAGGCATAAGCGGCACGAACCAAAATGCGGCTGAAGTGCCTTATGATAATACCAATTCGGGCCTTTTAGCCTCCGACGCTCAAGCTGCAATTGACGAAATTGCCGCATCTGGAGGTTCCGAAGACAAAAATACGTAAGAAGAACCCTACAAAAACACCACTTCAGATCTGACG
>CAYGPR010000068.1:0-20826 GCA_964351985.1 uncultured Maribacter sp.
GATCTACACTTGATAGAAGAGATTTTTGATGCGGTCGATGATGATGAGAACTTGTTGGATATTATATTTCCGATAACCATCACGATGGCCGATTATACCGAAATTACCATAAATGGTGAGGCAGATCTTCGTGAACTTGCCAAACAATGTAAAGAAGGCGGCGATGATGACGATATCGAGTGTATCGATGTGGTGTACCCGGTTACATTTTTTACGTTGGATACCAATTCGACCCAAACGGGCAGCGTGGTCGTCGAGAGTGATAAAGATATGCGCAGGTTCTTTGCCGGACTTGGTGAAAATGATTTGATAAGTATCCAATACCCTCTTGTTTTGGTCATGTTCGATGGAACCGAGGTACGCGTAAACAGCAATGCCGAATTGGCCGAAGCCATTGAAATGGCAAAAGATGCTTGTGATGAAGATGACGACGATGATTATAATGATGATGATTTTACTAAGGAAAGATTGGATAGTCTTTTGGTAGAATGTCCATGGTTGATCCGCGATGTTATGCGAGACAATCAACTTCAGACCGAGCAGTATTTTGAATATCTAATGAATTTTTCTGAAGGAGGGTCAGTGAATGTAATCGATCGTCTTGGAAACAATATTACAGGTACATGGAGTACCCGGGTTTCGGACTACCGCGTATTACTGAAACTTGAATTCGATGTATTGGTCGATTTTAATCTAGATTGGTTTGTCTACGAAATCAAGGAAGGTAAAATCAAATTACATGAAAAAGAAGGTAATTGGATTATCATGGAAAATGCATGTGATGTAGATGCTGAGCCCAATACTCTTAGGGATGTTTTGATGGAATGTGGTTGGATCATCAAAAAGGTGAAGGTCGATGGGGAAGAAATCAAAAGATTGCTAGGGTATGAATTCAGTTTCATGGCGGAAGGCGAGGTTACCTTAAGTCAGGGAGATGTTGTTTCATATGGAACATGGGAAATCACAACCAATGCTCAAGGTCGCCTTGTTATGGCCATCGAAATGGGCAACGAACCCGGAGTGAGTTTTGAATGGCCATTGACCGACTTGCGCGACGATCGTTTGAAATTTGAAATTCCCGGAACGGACTACGAATTGATATTGCAACGCGTATGCGATGACGGCGTGAATGATGGCGACGTTATGGAAATCAAGAATACCCTAATGGGTGGTGCATGGATGGTAGCCAAATTCACGGAAGACGGTGTGGACAAAACTAGTGACTATACCGCATCAAATTTCGCTTTCGAGACAGAGCATAGACTGAATGTTACCACTGGTGTTACAGGCCCAGTTTACCTAGGGTATTGGAATGTGCTTCGAGACAGCGATAATGATATCAAGGTGTACCTTAATCTTGGTGAGGAAGGTGACCTTGCCGATTTTACCGATGATTGGGATTTTGTCTCCATAACCTCCAATCGTATCGAGTTGAGAGATATAAGTGGCGGTAATGGCGGGCTGGATACCCTAATTTTTGAAAGACAATAAAAGCTATACAGCCTCGAAGCATTTTGTTTCGGGGCTTTTTTAAATAAATTGAATAAATATGAAAAGCAGTTTAGTTCATACAATATTTCTTTTATCAGTGGTGTTGGTCTGTAAATCTTGTTCAAAGGACGATTCCGAAACCGCAGAAACGATAAACAATACTGATATTCCCGCAATTGAGTCGGCTTTGATTAGTGGCGATTGGCGAATTAGTTATTATTTCGATTCCGACAAAGATGAAACGTCAGATTACGTCAATTACATATTTACTTTTCAAGAAAATGGAACCTTGGGTGCCACAGATGGAAACACGGCCCTTTCAGGGGCATGGTCGATTACAACTTCCAATAATAGCAATGACGATAGTAGTTCGAGCGATATCGATTTCAACATTTTGTTCAGCTCACCAGAAATTTTCGAAGAACTCTCTGACGACTGGGATATAAAAACATACTCCAATACGCAGATAGAATTGCTAGATGTCAGCGGTGGAAACGGAGGAACCGATCTCCTAACCTTCAGTAAGAATTAACACCCTTTTTGCCCCACAACCCCAAAAGAGCATCCATTGAAAAATGGGTGCTTTTTTTATCCCCTCCCTAGCCCTTCCCCTAAGGAGAGGGAATACCACCCAAGGCTGCAAAACACTTTTGAGAAATAGAGAAACGTATTCATTTCGAAACGATTTAGCGAATTACTTGTGTGACCATATTCATTGACGAAGCTGTTCCCTCCCCACTGAGGAGGTTTAGGTAGGGGACTTTTCCATCTTATTTCCCCATCTTTACCATTCTTATTCTTAAATTTGCTTTTCTTCAAAAATGATGTGAACGATGTTCGATAATTTAAGTGAAAAGCTCGACAAGGCCTTACATACGTTAAGAGGCCATGGGCAGATTACAGAAATCAATGTTGCCGAAACGACCAAGGAAGTCCGCAGGGCTTTGTTGGATGCCGATGTCAATTTCAAGATAGCCAAAGAGTTTACCAATAGGGTCAAGGAAAAGGCATTAGGTCAAAATGTATTGACTACGCTACAGCCCGGTCAGTTGATGGTCAAGATCGTAAAAGATGAACTGACCCAACTCATGGGTGGTGAGACCGAAGGAATCAATCTTTCGGGAACTCCTTCGATTATTCTAATGTCAGGACTACAAGGTTCGGGTAAAACTACTTTTTCAGGAAAATTGGCCAATTACCTTAAGACCAAAAAATCAAAAAAACCTCTACTCGTTGCCTGTGATGTCTATCGTCCTGCAGCAATCGATCAATTGCATGTAGTCGGAGATCAGATTGGGGTTGAGGTGTATTCAGATCGTGAAAATAATGACCCGGTATCTATCGCACAAGCAGGTATCGCTAAGGCAAATTCAGAAGGTTTTAATGTGGTCATCATCGATACCGCGGGCCGTTTGGCGGTGGACGAAAAGATGATGAACGAAATATCGAACATTCACGCGGCGATAAAACCTCAAGAGACCCTGTTCGTAGTCGATTCGATGACTGGTCAAGATGCCGTCAATACGGCAAAAGCCTTTAATGATGTATTGAATTTCGATGGTGTAATCTTGACCAAGTTGGATGGTGATACTCGCGGCGGTGCTGCCATTTCCATTAAATCTGTGGTCGATAAGCCTATCAAGTTCATTGGTACGGGCGAGAAAATGGAGGCCATTGATGTGTTCCATCCTTCTCGAATGGCCGATCGAATTTTAGGTATGGGCGATGTCATCTCTTTGGTGGAAAGGGCGCAAGAACAATTTGATGAAGAGGAGGCGCGAAAAATTCAAAAGAAGATCGCCAAAAATAAATTCGGTTTTGATGATTTTTTGAGCCAAATCCAACAAATCAAAAAGATGGGAAACATCAAAGATTTGATGGGCATGATTCCCGGTGCCGGAAAGGCTTTAAAAGGATTGGATATTGACGATGATGCCTTCAAACATATAGAGGCTATTATCCATTCCATGACCCCCGATGAACGTTCGAATCCCTCAAAATTAAATGCAAGCCGTAAAAAGCGAATCGCTAAAGGAAGTGGTCGTGACGTGCAAGAAGTCAATCAGTTGATGAAGCAATTCGACCAAATGAGCAAAATGATGAAGATGATGCAAGGCGGCGGAGGAAAAAAGATGATGCAGATGATGGGAGGAATGAAGGGCATGAAATAACTAACCAATTGAATACGATAGAAAAATGAAAATATTAGACGGCCGAAAAATCTCCAACGACATCAAAGCCGAAATTAAGGCCGAAGTCGATAAAATGAAAGAAAGAGGTGAAAAGGTACCTCATCTGGCCGCGGTTATTGTGGGTAACGATGGGGCTAGTCTGACTTACGTAGGCAGTAAAGTTAGGTCTTGTGAGCGTGTCGGTTTCGAATCGACCTTGGTTCAAATGCCTAGCACCACTTCTGAGTTGGAGCTTTTAAAAAAAATAGAAGAGCTCAATCAGAATAATGATATCGATGGATTTATCGTGCAGCTTCCTTTGCCCGACCAAATAGATACCCAAGAGGTGATTATGGCCGTTCATCCCGATAAGGATGTTGATGGTTTTCATCCCACGAACTTTGGAAAAATGGCTTTGGACATGAGTACCTTCATTCCCGCCACCCCATTCGGAATTTTAGAACTTCTAGAGCGATATCAAGTCGAGACTCAGGGAAAACATACGGTGGTCATAGGTAGAAGTCATATCGTCGGGCGACCCATGAGTATCTTAATGGGCCGCAAAGGTTTCCCAGGTAATTCGACCGTGACCTTGACCCATAGCCGAACCAAGAATATTAGTCAGATTACGACACAGGCCGATATCATTATTTCTGCCCTGGGCGTTCCCGGATTCTTAAAGGCGGAAATGGTAAAAGACGATGCGGTAATCATTGATGTGGGAATCACCCGTGTACCTGATGATTCCAAAGAAAAAGGGTATTACATCACAGGAGATGTTGATTTCGAGAATGTCAGTAAAAAGGCCTCCCATATAACTCCTGTGCCTGGAGGCGTAGGCCCTATGACCATTGCGATGTTGTTGAAGAATACCCTTCTGGCGAGGGAAAGACATCGAAGTAGAAAATAGGCTTCCCCTTCTTGTTCGACTTGATTTATGTACTAATATGCAAGGACTTCTCCCTATCTATATAAAAATTACGTACATTGAACTCCTTCCAAATTTTAACACTGATCTTGTAACAAATCGACTTAAGTAAGGTCAAATCCAATAGACATTTAATTCAGAAAATGAAAATGAAAAAACTAGTAAAATTTCAGGTGCTGGCCTTATCAATTTTGGTCGCGGGCTTTAGCACATTTGCACAAGAAGACGCTCCTGTAGCCTTCGAAAAAGAATTACAGTCAGGTATCATACTTGAAAATATGGACCTCTCGGTAAAACCGGGAGATAATTTCACCAAATACGTCAACGGTAAGTGGATGGATAACACCGAAATACCGGCTGATAAATCATCTTATGGTATCGGAATGATACTGCATGAAGAATCGGAAGATAAGGTCAAGGAAATTATCGAAGCCTCGGCCTCAGGTAAATTTGAAGTAGGTTCCGATGAACAGAAAGTCGGAGATCTTTATGCGTCATACATGAATATGGAGAAGCGAAATGAGGTGGGTGTAGCACCATTGAAATCTGAATTTGAAAAAATAGACGCTATTTCGAATTATGACGAGTTGGCCACGTATTTTGGTTATGCCAATCGATATAGTATTAATGTTCCTATGGGGCTTTTTGTGTATCAAGATTTTAAAAATCCTGAGATATACACCGTCTACATGTGGCAGAGCGGTTTGGGTCTACCAGATAGGGAATACTACCTCAAGACGGACGAGCGTTCCGAAGAAATCAAAACGAAGTATGTGGAACATATTGCTAAAATGTTCGATTTAGCAGGACTTTCAGATGGTACTTCGGCGGCAACAACGGTTATGGGCTTGGAGACCAAATTGGCCGAACAACACCTCGAAAAAGAAAAGACACGTGACTTGGTAAGCCTCTATAATATGCTCGATGTCAGTGCACTTCCCGAAGTTATGCCAGATTTTAATTGGGATGGTTATTTGAAGGAAGTCGGTCTCGATACCCAAGAAAAGTTGGGTGTCTTAATGATGGACTACACCAAGGCACTTAATGTGATTATTAAGGAAACCGATTTGGCCGCTTGGAAAACATATCTTAAATGGAGTGTTGTCGATGGTAACGCATCGCGATTGAATGCCGCCTTGGATCAGCAGAATTTTGAATTTTATAGCAAAGAGTTGCGAGGCACCCAAGAACAGAGACCTTTATGGAGAAGAGGCGTTTCAACGGTCAGTGGCAGTTTGGGCGAGGTCATCGGCAAGGTATACGTAAAAAAACACTTTCCGCCAGAGGCCAAAGAACGAATGGAAATATTGGTAGATAATTTATTGAAAGCCTACGAGGTAAGCATTAAAGAATTGGATTGGATGAGCGAAGCGACCAAAGTCGAGGCCTTGGATAAATTAAGCAAGTTCACCCCTAAAATAGGATATCCTGACAAATGGAAGGAATATGACGTAGAAGTAACAGCTGATGATCTTTACGCCAATATGAGGCGTATCGCCGAGATGGAGTACAACCGTGAACTGGGTAAATTGGGCCAGCCGATTGATAAGGACGAATGGGCTATGAATCCACAGACCGTGAATGCATACTACAATCCTACCATGAACGAGATTGTTTTTCCTGCAGCCATTCTACAACCTCCTTTCTTCGACATGGAAGCAGAAGATGCAGTGAACTATGGTACTATCGGGGCGGTCATCGGGCACGAAATCGGTCATGGCTTTGATGATACGGGCAGTACTTTTGACGGTAATGGCGCTATGCGCAATTGGTGGACCGACCAAGATAAAGAAGAATTCAAAAAAAGAACCAGTTCTCTTATTGCCCAATATAACGAGTTTCAGGTATTGCCCGATGTGAAGGTCAACGGTGAATTTACACTAGGAGAAAATATCGGTGATCTTGGTGGTTTGAGCATAGCCCTAAAGGCTTACAAAATGTCTCTTAACGGTCAGGAGGCGCCTATGATGGATGGCTTTACCGCCACCCAGCGCGTTTTTATCGGTTGGGCACAAGGCTGGAACGGAAAATCGCGTGAGGAGGCTCTTCGGGTTCAGGTGAGTTCGGATCCACATTCGCCAAGAGATTTTAGGGTAAATGGTGTCGTCCGAAATATTCCCGAGTTCTATGAGGCCTTTAATATCAAGGAAGGTGATGCGCTCTATCTTGCCCCCGAAAAGCGGGTCAAGATTTGGTAATTGGAACTAGAATAGAAGATAAAAAAACCCGTGAATTCACGGGTTTTTTTATGAGTTGATTTGTTTCTTTTCGACAAGTTTGCTCTGAGTACTATCTCCGGGAATAATAATATCGATATCATTACTGTCGTCATAACTACAACTGCTCATCCCGATAATGGCGAAGAACAGAATTCCAAGACAAACAATTTTTTTCATAAAAGATAATTTAGTGGGCATTGTCACTTAAAGTACTACCATTTCATAACGTATGAATTTTAGAATTGTTATACGAAATAGGTGTCTCCTTAGGAGTGCTTAGGGGTGTTGGCGCGGGATAACTTAAACTCTTCGTATTTGATTCTCACAAGAAATTCCCTACCTTTTCCTAAAATATCGACCTAATGAAAAAACTGGTACCGCTATCCCTAGTTGTCCTTATTTGTTTAATAGGATGTAAAAAAAAGGATAAAATAGACGACATTGCCATCAACGTATCCTTTACTGATTCGGCAAGCTCTGAGGCCAAAGACGGCCGCTTACTATTGATGCTTTCCAATAATGATGAGGTCGAACCGCGATTTCAGGTAAATGACGGACTCAACACCCAACTTATTTTCGGTATGAATGTCGATGGAATGTCCTTCGGAGAAACCAAAACTTTTGATAACGAAGTTTTCGGCTTTCCTTATCCAAACCTCGCGGAAGTACCCCCGGGAGAATACAATGTGCAGGCACTATTACATGTTTACGAGACGTTCAATCTGTCGACAGGGCATACCGTAAAACTTCCGATGGACAATGGCGAGGGTCAACAATGGAACCGTTCTCCAGGAAATCTATACAGTAAACCTTTTAAGATCACAGTAACTGAAAATGGGATAAAAAATGTCAATGTGGTCATGGATCAGGTGATTCCTCCAATAGAGGAACCTCAGGACACCGAATGGATCAAACACATTAAGATCAAATCAGAAAAGCTTTCTAAATTTTGGGGAAGGGATATGTATCTTGGTGCCCATGTGTTGCTCCCAAAAGGTTTTGATGAGCACCCTGAAGCCAAATATCCGTTGATGATTTTTCAAGGACATTTTCCTTCTGATTTTGGGGGATTTCGAACCACCCCTCCAGACGCTAATATGGAGTCCGAATATTCTGAACGTTTTAGCCTTGATGGATATAATATTATCCAACAACAGGAGGCCTACGATTTTTACAAACGTTGGAACGAACCCAATTTTCCGCGTATGTTGATTATTGAAATTCAACATCCTACACCGTACTATGATGATTCGTATGCCGTGAATTCGGCCAGTCAGGGACCGTATGGCGATGCAATAACCTATGAGCTCATCCCCGAAATCGAAAGACAATTTAGAGGTATGGGTGAAGGGTGGTCCCGCTTTTTATACGGAGGTTCTACCGGAGGTTGGGAAGCCTTGGCGGTTCAGGTCAAATATCCTGAAGAATATAATGGGTGTTTTGCCGCATGCCCGGATCCCATCGATTTCAGGGCCTATTGCCTGACCAACATTTATGAGGATGAGAATGCCTACTATTATGATAGTGCACATAAAACGTTGGAAGTACCTAGCCATCGCGACTATCTAGGGCAGATTCAATCGACCGTTCGTGAGAGTAACCATCTTGAATTGGTCTTGGGAGATAAATCAAGGTCGGGCCAACAATGGGATATTTGGGAAGCGACCTATTCCCCACAAGGCGAAGACGGCTACCCGGTTCGAATATGGGACAAAATGACCGGTGATATTGACCACAAAGTTGCCGAATATTGGAAGGAAAATTACGATCTGAAACATATTCTAGAACGCGATTGGGACAAGCTGGGAGAAAATCTTAAAGGCAAGATCCATATCTATTGTGGCGATATGGACAATTACTATCTCAACAATGCAGTCTATTTGATGGAAGATTTTTTAGAAAGCACCACAGATCCTTATTATGGGGGAGAAGTTTTATATGGCGATCGCGCCGAACATTGCTGGAACGGCGACCCCGACCAGCCCAATGCTATCAGCCGCTTACGCTATAACAGCATGTATGTGCCCAAGATTATGAAACGCATTGCCGAAAGTGCGCCCAAGGGAGCTGATTTGACGAGTTGGAGGTATCGATAAATAAATCATAAAAACGAAAAACATGAAACTAGGAGCATTTTCAATTAGCCTTGCGGTCAAGGATTTACAGGTGTCAAAAGATTTTTATGAAAAGTTAGGCTTCGCCGTTTTTGCGGGAAGCATGGAGCAGAATTACTTGATCATGAAAAATGAAGATTCTTTGGTAGGGCTTTTTCAAGGCATGTTCGAGAACAACATTTTGACATTTAATCCGGGGTGGGATCAAAGTGCCAAAACTATAGATGAGTTTGATGATGTACGTGAAATTCAAAAACAATTAAAAAATCATAGTGTAGCACTGGTCAGTGAGGCCGACGAAACTACATCAGGACCTGCTAACATTGTCTTAACGGACCCCGATGGAAATATGATATTAATTGATCAACATGTTTGAGGTTAATAAATAGAACTATGGGTTCCGCATCATCTGATTTCCAATATCATAAGATATGAACACTACCAACAGAGTAGCTTGGGTTGTTTTGGTTATTCTTGCCATTGCGGTAGGGCTGTACCCATCGCTATACCTCTTTATCGATCGTGAATTCGGGTTGCTGGCTTCCAAGAGCGAATCGCTATTATCAAATATAGTTTGGAATAATGGGTTCTATGGCCATATACTTTTTGGAGGCCTTGCCCTTTTGATTGGCTGGATTCAGTTCAGCAAAAAATTGCGAAATGCAAATTTGAAACGCCACCGAAACATTGGTAAGGTTTATGTTATCTCGGCCATTGTCAGCGGTATTTGTGGTACCTATATCGGATTTTATGCTACTGGAGGGTTAATTTCTTCCATAGGATTTATAAGTCTTGGACTCATTTGGCTGTATACAACGATAAAGGCGTATTTCGCTGTCCGCAAAGGAGACTTACAGTTACATCAAGGCCTCATGATCTATAGTTATGCTGCTTGTTTCGCTGCGGTAACCTTGCGAATATGGCTTCCCCTTTTGAGTTTGGCCTTTGGTGATTTCATAATAGCATACCGTGTGGTTGCTTGGCTCTGTTGGGTGCCAAATATCATTTTTGCCTATTTCTGGGTGCATAGAAAAGGATTAACTTTAGGGTAGAAACAAAATCAATTTTTAGTATATGAAATATCATTTGAACATTTTCCTTTTGATTCTAATTTTCATTTCAAGCTGTAAAGAGATACGGAAAGAAGAAGAGCCGACTTCTACTTCCGAGACGAACGTGCATGAATCCGGCAATCCAATTTTCGAAGGTTGGTACGCCGACCCTGAAGGGGCGGTCTTTGGTGATGAATATTGGATATATCCAACGTATTCCGACGACTATGACAAACAGTTGCATTTTGATGCCTTTTCATCAAGAGACTTGGTAAACTGGCAGAAACATGAACGTATCTTGGACACTACCAAGATCAAATGGTTACGACAAGCGTTATGGGCCCCTTCGATCATAGAGAAAGACAGCAAGTACTATTTGTTTTTCGGTGCAAATGACATTCAGCGGCCTGGGCGTGATTCGTATGACCCTAATAATGATATTAACCACTTCGGGGGTATCGGTGTGGCAGTGGCAGATAATCCCGGTGGGCCTTTTGAAGATTATTTGGGTAAACCCTTGATTTCGGATTTTTACAACGACGCCCAGCCCATCGACCAATTTGTATTCAAGGATACTGATGGTACCCATTATTTCTTCTATGGAGGATGGAGCCATTGCAATCTTGGAAAATTGAACGACGAGTTTACAGGATTCATTCCCTGGGAAGATGGCAATCTATTCAAAGAGATTACTCCCGAAAACTATGTAGAAGGTCCTTTTATGTTCCTGCGAAAAGGCATCTATTATTTTATGTGGTCAGAAGGTAGTTGGGGCGATGGCACGTACAAAGTGGCCTATGCCATGGCGGATAAGGCCACCGGACCGTTTGAACGGATCGGCACTGTTTTAGAATCAAAAGAAGGTGATATCGCCAACGGTGCTGGGCACCATTCGGTAATCAATGTGCCTAACACTGATACATGGATTATGGTCTATCACAGACGCCCAATCCCCAACGAAGACCGTGATCATCGCGTTACGTGCCTAGACTATATGGAATTCAATGATGACGGGACTATTAAACCCGTCAAAATGACTTTTGAAGGTGTTGAGACATCTTTGATCACTGAAAAGTAAAATCACCTCACTATTTAGATTCAGTTCAAAAGTGCCTTAGGTGATAGCGCAAACTAAACCCAATGTAACATGAGAAAGTTCGTGATTTTCCCCATCTTGTTTTTAGTGGTTTCTTGTAAAGAGAAGGTTAAAACACCCCAAACAATCAACGATTTTAAAGAATTCATCGAAAATTTTAGTGTATCGAACGATACCGACGGCGTAAGTGATCTGAGCGCGGCATCATTTTCCAAAGAACTGAAATATACCCGTGAGACACTTACCAAGCTTTTGGCCTTAGATACAAACGGATTGTCATTTAACGATAAAATCGATTGGCGGTTCGCACATAGCATTCTAAAAGGGAATGAAATACGGCAATCGCAGCATCAATCCTGGAAAAGGGACCCAAGGGTATATATGCAGTTCAGATCCCTAGGTAATATTGTTGAAGGCCCGGGCGAACTAGATCAAAAAATTGAAAAATTAAAAGAGCGTTTGACCCTGATACCAAAGCAATTGAAGAGCGGTCAAGAACAAATAACACAATATGTTCCAAGATTTCAAGAACTGTCCCTTTTCATGGCCGAGAATTCCAAGAAACTTTTTAACCATGACCTTCCCGATTTTGTGGTACGCACGAATTATGAGAATGCGTTGATGCCACTCATACGTGAAGCGCAAAAATCCCTAGAAGGTTATATAAAGTTCCTAAGTGAAGTTTTACCCGAAAAACCGGAATCAAATTTTGCGATGGGTACCGAAACATACAACCAAATGCTCAAAGAGGAATTTCTTTTGGACTACAATGACGAAACCCTTTGGAAATATGGAAAAAAGAAATTCGATGAAACGGTAACCGAACTTGAAACTCTGGCTAAAGAAATCGACCCGACCAAAACTTGGCAACAATTGGCCATCGAAATCAAGAACGATTATCCTGAGCCGCATAAAATGATCGAGGCACATCAACTTTGGGTCGATAGTTCCAAAGCACATATTCTGAACAAAAAGTTGATTCCTATTCCTTGGGACGAAAGGGTAGATGTGGTGCCGAGGGCCGAGTATTTGAGAAAGACATCTTATTACGGTAATTTTTCAAGGGCTCAAGGTAAAGACCAAGATAGTACTTTCACGGCGCAATGGATGATCAATCCATATGAGGATAAGTGGGACGAAAAGACCAAACAAGAATATTTGGTAGAGCATGACTGGGGGGTCATCATAGTAACCGCACCTCATGAAGCGTACGGCGGTCATCATGTGCAAGGGCTATACCAGATGCACAACCCAAGAAAAATTCGTCGTGAGAATGGCCTTTCTTTATTTAGTGAAGGTTGGGGGCTCTATAATGAGCAACTTATGTCGGAGACGGGATTTTTTCCGAATAAACGGATCCATTTACGACAGTTGCAATTGCGTTTATGGCGCAATGCCCGGGTGGTTTACGATGTCGGAATGCATACGGGCAAGATGTCGTATGAAGAGGCCATTTCGATGATGACCGATAAGGTAGGTTTTCTTCGGTGGGCGGCCCAATTAGAAATCGATTCGGCAGCTAGAAGTCCAGGTTATTTTATCGGGTATTTCATGGGTATGAGCGAAATACTTAGAATCCGTGAATTGTACCGTCAAAAAATGGGCGATGGGTTTACACTATCAGATTTTCATGAGAAACTATTGAAAGTAGGTAATATGCCGCCTAAATTAATGGAAGAATCGCTACTGTCCGAACGTGGCAAATAACGTAGTGTATATAGGTGAAAATAATGGATTTCGTTAAGAGCTACATGATTTCAATCGGCTTTTCCTATCTTGTAGGCACTTTTAACCAACCGCTGATTCCGATGAAA
Source organism: uncultured Maribacter sp. (assembly GCA_964351985.1). Classification (GTDB taxonomy): domain Bacteria; phylum Bacteroidota; class Bacteroidia; order Flavobacteriales; family Flavobacteriaceae; genus Meishania. The sequence goes on from CAYGPR010000068.1 coordinate 12,886, forward strand.
AAAAATGTTTTGGTACTATTGTTCGTTTTGGTCGCTACCTGTGCCGCTTTTGGGCAATCGGGCAAGGTTTTCGATAATCTTTCAATGACCAGTAAAATTCTTGATGGCGAACGTAAATATGCGGTCTATCTTCCACCCGATTATGAAACTTCGGATCGCAGTTATCCCGTACTCTATCTTTTGCACGGCGCAACCGATGACCATACCGGATGGGTACAATTTGGAGAGGTATTGCGTATTACTGACAATGCCATAAAGGACGGTACGGCCACACCGATGATCATTGTTATGCCCGATGCCGACACCGGTCGCATGGGCTATTTTAATGTGGGCGACTGGCGGTATGAGGATTTCTTTTTCGAAGAACTGATGCCCCACGTTGAGCAGAAGTATCGTATTAAAGGAGAAAAACGCTATCGTGCCGTGGCAGGACTTTCCATGGGCGGTGGTGGATCAATGATGTACGCCTTACGGCATCCCGAATTGTTTTCTTCGGCTTGCCCATTAAGTGCATATATGGGGCCATTGACCGAAGAAGGAATGAAAAGACGAGGAGAAAGAAGAGGAGAAAAATACTCCAATGCGGAGATAAAAACTTATATGGAAAATTATAATGCCCTCAATCTTATTGAAAGTGTTCCCGTGGAAAAAATAAAATCGGTGCGTTGGTACATTGATTGTGGCGACGACGATTTTCTATACGAAGGCAATAGCCTGGTGCATATCGCCATGAAGAAAAAAGAGATTCCCCATGAATACCGCGTCCGCGACGGAGGTCATAGTTGGACCTACTGGCGTGAAGCATTACCCACCGTACTAAGTTTTGTTTCCGATGCTTTCCATCAATATTAAAAATCAATAACTCAAAATAATGAAATTAAAAAGTCGATCATTACCACTTTTGGTACTTTCCCTTTTCGGATTGTTTTTTTCCTGTGACAATACACCCAAAATACCTAAAGAGACCCCTTTGGTCATATTTGAAGACTCCGTGACAGGTCTTGAAAGGGCTAAGGAAATCCGTGAAAATACACCAGCGGTGTTGGCTGAGGGGTTGACCATGTCACTCTGGGCCTCCGATTCGTTGGCACCGGATCCCATTGCCATGTCGATTGATGATGAGGGAAGTGTATATCTGACACGGACCAACCGACAAAAAAATTCGGAATTCGATATACGGGGGTATCGCGATTGGATGACGCCTTCCATTTCGTTTCAATCCGTTGAAGACCGTCGTGCCTTTTTGCGCGAGACATTTGCGCCTGAAAAAAGTGAGGAAAACGCTTGGTTTCCCGATTTGAACAATGATTCCATTCATGACTGGAAAGATCTACAGGTCGAAAAAGAAGAAGTTTGGCGGTTGGACGACAAGAACAAAGATGGTCTTGCCGAAACTTCCACAAGAATATTGAACGACTTCAACGAAGAGATTACCGATTGCGCGGGGGCACTCTTGGTTCGTGATAATGATGTTTTCGTAGGTGTGGGTCCTGATATGTGGCGCCTGACCGATACGAACGACGATGAGGTGTTGGATACAAAAACATCATTGGCCCATGGTTTTGCGGTCCATATCGGATTCGGGGCACATGGAATGTCAGGGGCGATCGAAGGCCCAGATGGAAAAATCTATTGGGGTATCGGTGACATTGGTGCGAATATCATGAAAGATGGTACTAACTACAAGTACCCCAATCAAGGGATTATCGTACGGGCCAATCCTGATGGTAGTGATTTCGAGATTTTCGCTGCAGGATTGCGAAATACACACGAATTTGTTTTCGATGCCTACGGCAATATTATTTCTTCCGATAATGACGGGGATCACCGCGGGGAAAGTGAGCGATTGGTCCATATAGTCGAAGGCCATGATGCAGGCTGGCGTGCCAATTGGCAATATGGAAAATATACCGATCCCATGAACAACGGCTATAATGTTTGGATGGATGAAAAACTCTATGTTCCAAGATGGGAAGGTCAGGCGGCCTATATTATTCCGCCGATTCAGAATTTTCATAATGGCCCCACAGGTATGGTCTATAATCCCGGTACTGCCTTGGGTAAGGACTGGGTAGATAAATTCTTCTTGGTCGAATTTGTAGGAAACCCTACCAATTCGCACATCTGGTCGTTTAGCCTAAAACCTAAAGGTGCTTCTTTTGAACTAGAAGCGGAGACCGATGTGGTAAGCGGTATTTTACCAACAGGAATGCGTTTTGGCCCAGATGGAGCATTGTACGCAGCTGACTGGATTAACGGTTGGGGTACCAAAAATTACGGAAGGGTATGGAAGTTCGATGTAACCGGCGACAAAAACGATTTGGCTTCAGAACGAAAAGAAACAGAACACTTGATGACTTTGGATTATTCGGACCAATCGGCCGATGACCTTGTCAAGTTGTTGGCACATGCTGATATGCGTATTCGTCAAAAGGCCCAGTTTGAATTGGTGAATCGAGGCCGCAAAGGCTTTAGCTCCTTCAAAGAGACGTTGGAAAAATCCAACGACCAATTTGCCAAGATTCACAGTATTTGGGGCATAGGTCAATTGGCAAGCAATGATTTGGATCGCGCCGAAGCATTAATGGATTATCTTAAGGATGCAGACCCTGAAATCATTGCTCAATCGGTGAAGATTTTAGGCGATGTAAAATTTGTCGGAGCAGCCGCTGAGATCATTCCCTTGCTGAAAAACGACAATCCGCGTGTGAAGTTTTTCGCGGCACAAGCCTTGGGAAGAATGGAACATAAAGAAGCCGTTCAGCCTTTATTGGATATGATTGCAGCCAATAAGGATGCCGATGTCTATTTAAGGCACGCCGCGGTATTGGCCCTTTCAAGAATTGGTGAGGAAGCCCCAATAGTTGCTTTAGAGGGTAACCCGAATCGTAGCCTGCGCATTGCGGCAGTTTTGGTCCTTAGAAGGATGCAGAGCCCTGAAGTGGCCCGGTTCTTAAAAGATGAGGATGAATTTATTGTGACCGAGGCTGCTCGCGCTATCAATGATGATTGGTCCATTGAGGCCGCTTTACCGGCACTTGCCTCTTTGTTGAAAGAAGAACGGTTTTCTTCCGAACCGCTATTACGAAGAAGTATCAATGCCGCCCTTCGCGTTGGGGGTGAAGAGGAATTGAATAACCTGATTGCCTTTGCCAAACGCCAAGATGTTCCGTCGAATTTAAAAGGGGAGGCTTTGGCCGCTATCGGCACATGGGCCTCACCATCGGTCTTGGATCGTGTAGATGGTCGATATCGAGGAGAAATAAATAGAGATGCGGCACCTGTAAAACAAAAAATTGAAGGATTGATTCCCGAATTTTTACTAGAGGCAGATGAAAACATTTTGGTGTCCGTTTCCAAGACACTGAGTGCATTGGGTGTTGACTCACAAAATGACAAATTACGCCAGATCATGGCAACACATAAATCACCCAGTGTTCGTTCTGCAATGTTAGATGCCTTGGGTAAATTAAATTATGAGAATATCGAATCGGTTATGCAGGCGGGGATGAAAGATTCCGACTTTGAAGTGCGTACTACGGCTCTCGGTCTGCTTCCTGAATTGGAGTTGGATGCGAAAGATCTTCCCGCGATCGTGAATCCAGTTTTTGTAAAAGGCTCGGTTCGTGAGCAGCAGAAAGTGTTGGGTGTTCTAGGTGAAATGCCTTTGGACATGACAGAATCGGTACTAGGTCAAATGATAACTAAGGCCAAATCAAAAAAACTTCCATCGGCGGTAATTTTAGACCTCATCGAGGCCGTCGAGGCATCAGGGTCCGAAAGGTTGGTCGCCGAACTAGGATCTTTAAAATCTACGGGAAATACCGTCGAGGCATTTAAGGAAACCTTGGAAGGCGGTAACTTGCGACAGGGCTGGCAGTTTTTCAATAACAATTCGACAGGTCAGTGCGTACGCTGCCATTCCGTGGGAGGAGCCGGGGGTATAGTTGGCCCAGAATTGGACAATATCGGAAATGTTCTGAGCAGGGAACAACTACTCGAGGCGTTGATAGACCCAAGTAAAAGGTTGGCACCTGGATATGGTACCGTTACGGTAACTTTTAAAGACGGGCAGGTTGCTACCGGTGTTCTTGTGGAGGAAACAGATCGTGAATTGATTCTACGCACCACCGATGCCGAACCCATGGAAATTGCAAAAGAGCGAATTAAAAATGTAGAAAACTCAATGTCGAGCATGCCACCGATGGGTACCGCTATGTCGAAACGAGAAATTAGGGATGTCATCGAATTTTTGGCCAATTTAAAGAAACCGAATTCGTAATGGATAAAAAAAAGCTACTTATACAAGTTCTGGTAGCCATCGGCCTTTTCATTGTTATTTCATTGATCATAGAGGGAAATTATAGTCAGGAAATGATACTGGAAAAGGCCCGAAATGGGTTTATTTTCGGATTGTTATATGGCGGCTATTTGATTATTAGGGAAAAATTCATAAAAAAATAAGATATGCTCTACAGGAGATTCGGTAGAACCGAATGGCAAGTTAGTGAAGTAGGATATGGAATGTGGGGAATGGCCGGCTGGACAGAATCCGACGATGAACAATCGGCAAAATCATTGGATTTGGCAGTTGAAAATGGAGTTAATTTTTTTGATACTGCGTGGGGGTATGGCGAAGGCCATAGTGAGGAGCTGTTAGGGCAATTGGTGAGAAGACATCCCGATAAAAAAATATATACCGCGAGTAAAATTCCGCCTAAAAATTTTCAATGGCCTGCAAAACCGGACTATTCTTTTGACGATTCATACCCGACATCACACGTTGTGGAATATACCGAAAAGACCCTGAAAAATTTAGGTTTGGAGCAGATAGATTTGATGCAGTTCCATACTTGGGACGATGGTTGGAGCGATAGGGAAGAATGGCAACGCGCTATTGAAGATTTAAAGAAATCGGGAAAGATTGCTGCCATGGGCGTTAGTGTCAATCGTTGGGAACCGGAAAATGGAATCAAAGCCTTAAAGACCGGAAAATTGGATGCCGTTCAGGTCATCTATAATATTTTTGACCAGAATCCTGAAGATGAACTTTTCCCTTTGTGTGATGAATTGGATATTGGGGTAATCGCACGGGTACCTTTTGATGAAGGTATGCTTACAGGCACGATGACCAAAGAAACCACTTTTCCCGTAGGGGATTGGCGGAGTACCTATTTTGTTCCCGAGAACCTGAATTCAAGTGTCGAGCATGCCGATGCCTTGCGACCTTTGATTCCCGAAGGGATGACTATGGCCGAAATGGCATTGCGATTCATAACCATGAACAAATCTGTCGCTACCATGATTCCAGGTATGCGCAAGGAGCGGAATGTATTGGCGAATACCGCTATTAGTGATGGAAAGGGACTTTCCACAGCATTACATCAAGAGCTCAAAAAACATCGTTGGGATCGGAAGCCTACTTCTTGGTCGCAGTAAGTTATATTAATGAAAATTTTTCTTCATGTTCTAGTTATATCTCAATTGACTCATAATGTTATTAAATATAATAGCTGTCATTTTATAGAGCTATAGCTTCACTACCCAGATATCAATCGAATTAACGAGCCATCAGGTAATTACGACAGGTTTAATTAGTGTATTACAGCGATGTTTTCTGTGTTTTGTCTAAAATATGGCAAACTGGTTCCAAAAAGGGACTGAAAATGATAAAAGTCATTTTGAGTAATTCAAAGTGCAGGTAATTTTGGGGTCTTAAGCTTAAGCTATATAATCTTTTTAAATCGAACCGATGAGAAAAAGTAAACCCCACCTTATACGCCTTTTCATTTTTGTCATAGCTGTAGTTTTTTTATCCTTTATCCCATTTTTTGCCGGTCCCGGCTTAACATCCCCTGAGACGATTGGCAAGTTCGAGAATGGTATATTTCCAAGTCAAACCCCGACTCAGAAGCCTTATAGAATTGCATTTCCAAACCTCAGCTTCGATTCACCGCTTACATTTACTCCGATACCGAACACCAATATATTGGTCGTAGGGCAACGTAATGGGATTATCTATTCATTTCAAAATGATGATGCGGTAAGCGGTAAGAACTTATTGGCTGATCTTTCTGAAGACGTGGGCATCGTATGGGACGGGGGTTTTTTAGGGCTGGCCGTACATCCCGATTTTGGTCAGCAAGGCAAGAACTACATGTATGTATGGTATACCTCCAAAGACGCACAGGGAAGGCATTATCCCGATTCGTTTCTGAGTGGCTTCGGATGTAATCTTGAAGACTATTGGGGCAGTTTTCTTTATTTGAAAAGAATAGAAGTAGACCCAACTACCTATGTCATGGTTCCGGGTTCGGAATTTACCATGATAAAGATGAGGATGTATGGATCTACACATAGAGGCGGCGGAATGGTCTTTGGCGATGACGGATTCTTGTATGTGGCAACCGCCGACCAATGTGCATACAGTAAGCCCCAAGATATTGTGGGCAATTTAGATGGTGGCGTGCTACGAATCGATATCGATATGGACGTAACAAGAAGCCATGCACCTATACGAAAAATGCCTGAAGATACACGTTTTGATGATGAGATTTCCGGAGAAGGGTATTTCATACCGAATGACAACCCGTTTTTAAGTCCGACCGGGGATAATTTTGAGGAATATTACACAGTAGGTCATCGAAATCCCCATAGAATGACCAAAGACCGTTCGACTGGTACCATGTATATCGGCGAAATCGGAGAGAATACCCATGAAGAAATCAATGTGGTCTCGAGAGGAAAGAACTACGGGTGGCCCATATTCGAAGGGAATATTGCAGGCGGTTCTAGCCAGTGCACAACAATGTACAACAATATGCCCCATGAACATCCCTTGGTCGCTTTCCCACGTACCGATGCAAATGCGATTATTGGTGGGTTCGTATATAGGGGTAACGAAATGCCCGATTTTTACGGAAAGTATATATGTGCCGATTATGGCGTAGGGGAAGAAATTTGGGCAGTCGACACCGCCACGGGCGAGTATGATTTTTTGACCCAGTTTTCTCCGACCGATATAATATCGTTTGGTGAAGACCATAATGGAGAATTGTATTTATTAAGTGAGGGTGACGGTGTTTTTTTATATAGGCTTACACAAAATTCAGGAAGTTTTGGTGAGGTTCCACAGCTTTTGTCCCAAACCGGGATTTTTCAGAATTTAGAGACCTTGACACCCAATGATGGGGTAATACCTTATGACATGACTGAGGCCTTTTGGTCGGATGGTGCATTGAAAAATCGCTGGATGGCGATACCTAACGATGGTACGCATGATACCCCGGAAGAACAAATTGAGTTTTCCGAGAATGGTGATTGGAAGTTTCCAGTCGGGTCGGTACTGGTAAAACATTTGGAACTACCCATAGATGAGAACGATCCTTCAGTTGTAAAACGATTGGAAACTAGATTTGTCATCAAGGCAGACGATGGGTCTTACTATTATCTTGTATACAAGTGGAATGAAGAGGGTACCGATGCAGTTCTTTTGCAAGATAGTCTCGATGAACAGGTAACGGTAACCCAGGCTGACGGAAGTACCCGGGTTCAAACATGGCACTACCCGAATAGCCCTGAATGCTTCGCCTGTCACGACACTGGTGGTACTCTAGGTCCCAGAACCCGGTATCTCAATAAAGATTTCACCTATGGTAAAACAGGTATCAACGCAAATCAATTGGTCACCTTGAGCTATTTGGGTATTTTGGATGAAAGTATTGATGATACCAAAGCTACTCAATATCAAATCCATAAGGCAATGGACGATTTGAATGCAACTCTTGACGAGAGGGCCCGTTCCTATCTGGACCTCAACTGCGCGTATTGTCATCGACCAGGTAGATCTGGTGAAAGGGCACAGTTCGACCTAAGGTTGTTCAACACTCTGGAACAAACAGGTCTTTTGACAGCTGGCACCAATACTCCCATAGGTATACC
>CAYGPR010000069.1:0-20529 GCA_964351985.1 uncultured Maribacter sp.
ATCTACACCTTCGACCGCTTCCAGGGTCGGTGGCAGACCAAGAATATTTCCGTCGGCATCTGTAATTACCCAAGTACTGTTGTTTCCAACTGCTTCCGAACTATCCAAAGAGATATCACTTACAAAATCGGAAGTGCCATCTACACAGAAAGAGAAAGGCCCACCTGAAAGAGTTCCTGCACTGGCGCTAACGCCACCATTTCGAGTTACTGTAATTGAATTTGAAAGGCTGAAACATCCTTCTAAATCGCTAGCGTTCATGCCCATTTCGGCGCCTTGAAGACCATCTTCGTAGCGTAAATACCAAATAAGGCAAACCCCGGCACCTGCCTCATCAAAGTTTACGCCCTCGACAGCTTCCAAAGTGGGGGGCAAACCAAGAATGTTTCCATTGGCGTCCGTAATGACCCAAGCACTGTTGGTACCCATGGCTTCTGAACTGTCCAACGTAATACCGCTAACCATATCAGGAGTGCCGTCTATGGTGAACTCAAAAGGTCCTCCGGACAAGACACCGGCTTGGGTCTTGTTTCTGTTAACCGTGACAGGATCCGATAAATCAAAATCTCCTACGAAATCGTTAGCGTTCATGCCCATTTCGGCTCCTTCAAGTCCATCTTCGTAACGTAGATACCAGATAAGGCATACGCCAGGTCCGGCTTCGTCAAAATCGACACCCTCTACGGCTTCAAGAGTTGGTGGTAGGCCAAGAATGTTCCCATCGGCATCGGTAATTACCCAAGTGCTATTGGCTCCTTCTGCGGCACTGGCGTCCAAGGTAAGACCACTCACCATATCGGGAGTGCCATCTACACAAAAGTAGAAAGGTCCTCCGGTAAGTGTTCCGGCCTCTGGGTCATTGATAACGGCAACAGCTTGTGCCTGATCATCGGTTTCACAACTTGAAATTATCAAGGCGAAAATCATACTTGTAAACAAATAAATCTTTTTCATTTTTAGGATTTTTAGAATTACCCTACAAATGAAGTGCTACAGGTTAACAATAAGATCACGGAGAAGTCAAAATGTTGTGATACTTTCGGGAGGTTTGGAAAATAAAGAGATCAAGAGCTTCTTTTTGTTAAAGACCAAAAAACCAATAGGCATCACTCTTCCCAAACTTTGAATTCTGCACCCATAGCATAATACTTGTTTCCGGTCTGTATCAATTTTGAATTCTTATTGTAATTGTTATCGAAGACTTGCCAGGCTTTATCGTTCAAAAAGATACGGCGTACAAAAGTGTTTTGATGTGGCATACCTTTCACGAATGGGAGCAATGGCCTAAAGGAAGTGGATATTTTTTGAATGCCCCTAGCTGTCTTGATTTCTCGGTATTTTTTTGAATCTACAAGTCTTCCATTTTTGTTGGCATAACCCAAAACCTGCAATGATATGAAGATTCCGTTCTGTGGAATGAATATTGATTTCGAAAGCACATCCAGCTCGAAGGTTTTATCCGCTTCTTCATCTATGGGAAAAATTACTTCCTCATAGTAAATGGGCTCTCCTGGACTACCTTCTTTATTTTCATAATATTGAATTCGGAATATGGTCGCGAACTTTCCTTTTCCTTTAGATTCATATTGCGATTCCGCATTAATAGGAATATATAATTTTGATATCTGGGTAGGCCGATCTTCATAACGCTCAAAAAGCACGGCGACCTCGCTTTCGACTGTGGGTAACCAACAGGCAAATACATCGTTATGTGTCTGGGCCTTACGTTTTTTGAACTTGAATTTACCTTCTTTGGGGGCAGAGACGACTACCTCGCTTAACTGCGATACTTCAGGTCTTAAGGCTACTTCTCGCACCATTGAATCCATTTCAATTCCCTTTTCGGTGTAACCGATCGCCGAAACGAACAACGAGTCAACATCAGTATATTTTTTCTTGGAAAATGAAAAACGACCATCGTCATCCGCAAAAGTACCTAGACCATTACCAAATGAAATGGTTGCAAAAGGTATCGGTGAACGATCCAGACTATCCACAATTTGAATGTCTTGGGAAAGTCCAAAATACGATACCAAAAAAATAACCACTATGAAATTTCCCCTCATGTTAGGTTGTAATGAATTCACTAGTACGAACGAAAACAAATGGGTTATAGTGCTATTTTGAAAATTCCGTACTCAAAATCCCATAAAAAGCTTGAATTCCATACGCTATCTGTCCGATTTTCAGATTTTCGTTCGGGCTATGTTGATTGTTGTCGGGGTTGACCATCGGAACAATGAAAGCGGGAATCTTCAATTCATTGATAAAAGGCGCAATCGGTACCGTACCGCCCATAATTCGAATTTGCACAACGTCTTCGCCAAATTTTTCGTTTAAGGTTTTAACTAAAAAATTACCATAGGGATTCGTTAAATCCGTACGAAAGGCATCGGTAACCGTTCCTTCCATAATTGTTATTATTTTGTCATGTGCCAAGCGTTGCGCTTTGGTGGGTACACTATCCAAAATATAGAACCCCTGTTTTTTGATATGATCCTTAACCAAATCTTTTAATCGATTTCCGTCCGATTCGGGTACGAGTCGCAAATCGATTTCAGCCGTGGCAGTGGCTGGAACGATGGTCCGAGCTTTTTCGCCGATCCATCCTGAACCGAGTCCGCGGATATTTAAAGAAGGATATTGTAAAGACTCTTGATAGAAGCTACCTACTTTATCGGGCGTCTTTATGGCAAGGTTTGAATTGATGACTTCCGCATCGTCTGGAACACTTTTCAAAATGTTCATTGCAGCTCCGTCGATGGCAATACCATCATAATAGCCCTTTATCAATACTTTGCCATCGGCATCTTTCATACCGGCCAATACCTGTGCCAATTGAAATCCCGGGTTGGGTGCATAGTTGCCATAGTGACCACTATGTTGTGGTTTTATAGGGCCGTATGTTGTCAATGACAAGGAGGTAATGCCGCGACAGCCGTAGATTACAGTCGGCTTTTCAGAGACATGCACCGGGCCGTCATTGATGACCAAAAAATCGGCTTCCAATAATTCTCGATATTGTTTTACCGCCTTGGGCAAAGGTTTACTACTTTTTTCCTCTTCACTATCCAAAATGACTTTAATATTGAAGGGGATTTCAACGTTATCCTTCTTCAAAAGATCGATGGCGTTCAAGAACATGACGATAGGCCCTTTATCATCGGAGGTCGAACGGCCGAACAAACGCCAATCATAATTGATGTCATCGTTGAGGTCTTCAAACTTTTCGGTTTTCCAACCGTCGCCTGCCTTTGATTTTAATACGGTTTCATAAGGATCGGGTTGACTCCATTTTGAAGGGTCCACCGATTGCCCGTCGAGATGCATATAAAAAAGAATGGTGGGTTTGGCATCATCCATCGGCAGTGCCGCAAAGAAAAGTGATTCTCCTTCGGTAGGCAGTACGGAAGAATTAAAACCCCGTTCGGTAAACTTTTTGGTCAACCAGGTCAGGTTTCGATTGATATCGGCATGGTCAAGTGCATCGTTCGGTATGGAAACAAAATCACGCAGCTCATCGATACTATGACGAACCTGGGACTTTAATTGAATTGAGTCTTGGGCAAAACTATTGGTAAACGTTAAAATCAATAAAAGACAAGCTAAATTTTTCATACGGTGAAATAATAGTTTTTGGAGGTTAAAAGTACCGAATTCATTTCTCATTTCGTGGCGCTTTCGAAGGAATGAACTTCACAAAGATCAATCTGGCCAAGAGCAGAAAGGGAAGTCCGTGGAATAGCACATCGAACCAGTCAGCAAACCCCATTCCTATGGCCCCGCCAGCAATCCATTTTAGCTTGCCCCAAATATGGGGTTCAGGAAAAAAAGGGGCGAGACCCAAAGTCAAGCACAATAAGATGACAATTTTCCAATTATTGACAAGGTCTTTCATCATCTAATTTTTGTTATAAAATCACCGATCGACCCAGTTCCGTTTTCCGTCAAATGTTTAATAAAGGCCGAACCGATAATAGCACCTTTGGCGCTCTTGGTGGCTTGATCGAACGTTTCGGAATTACTGATACCGAAGCCAACAATTTGAGGGTTCTTGAGCGAAAGTGAAGCAATGCGTTGAAAATAGTCTTGTTGCTCATCACCAAAACCGAATTTAGCCCCGGTAACACTGGCCGAACTGACCATATAGATGAATCCGTTCGAAACGCTATCGATAAACCGAATACGTTTTTTCGAAGTCTGGGGGGTAATCAAAAACACATTGATCAGTCCGTATTTTTCAAAAATGGCTTGATATTCCTCATGATATACATCGACCGGAAGATCTGGAATAATCAATCCATCGATACCGATTTCTTGACATTTTTTGCAAAACGCTTCCACACCATATTGCAACATCGGGTTGAAATAGCCCATAATGATCAAAGGAATGGAAACGGATTTGCGAATGTCCTTCAACTGCTCAAAAAGAATTTCCGTGGTCATTCCGTTTTTCAGGGCGGCCGTCGAACTTTTCTGAATGGTCGGCCCATCGGCCAATGGATCGCTGAAGGGTAGGCCTATCTCGATCATGTCTACTCCGTTTTTCTCCAAGTCTTGAATGATTTTTACGGTATCGTCCAAAGCAGGATATCCTGCTGTGAAATAGATGGAGAGGAGTTTTTTATCCTCCATCATTTTTTGATTAATTCTATTTGTCATAGCTTGAAATAGTCTATATAGGTCTGTAGATCTTTATCCCCACGGCCTGAAAGGTTAATGACAATAACATCATCTTCCTTGAACTTTTTATGATTGAAAATCGCAAAGGCATGTGATGTTTCAATGGCAGGAATAATGCCTTCTAATTGCGATATTTCCAATCCTGCCGTCATGGCCTCGTCATCCGTTATTGAAATAAACTCGCCTCGACCTGACTTGAAAAGGTGTGCATGCATGGGTCCGACACCGGGATAATCCAATCCGGCTGAAATAGAATAGGGTTCCGTAATCTGTCCATCTTGGGTCTGCATCAAAAGCGTTTTACTTCCATGGATGATGCCTACTTTCCCCAACGCCGAGGTTGCCGCACTTTCTCCAGAATTTACACCTTTACCGGCTGCCTCTACCGCAATAATGCCCACTTCGGGAGTATTTAGATAGTGATAATAGGCCCCGGCCGCATTACTGCCACCACCGACACAAGCGACCACATAATCAGGATTTTCACGGCCTTCTTTTTCTTTGAGCTGCCATTTGATTTCCTCGGAGATAATAGATTGAAATCGCGCCACCATATCGGGGTAGGGGTGCGGCCCTACTACTGAACCGATGATGTAATGTGTATCCACAGGATTGTTGATCCAATCACGGATTGCTTCGTTGGTGGCATCTTTTAAAGTACGACTTCCGGAAAGTGCCGGGCGAACTTCCGCTCCTAACATTTTCATTCGGGCGACGTTCGGCGCTTGGCGGGCAATATCGATTTCACCCATATATACAACACATTCGATACCCATTAATGCACAGACCGTCGCGGTAGCGACCCCGTGTTGCCCTGCTCCGGTTTCAGCGATGATGCGGTTTTTACCCAATTTTTTAGCCATTAAAATCTGGCCTATGGTATTATTCACTTTATGGGCACCGGTATGGCAAAGATCTTCTCTTTTTAAATAGATTTTGGTGCCGTACTTTTTGGATAGTCGGTCGGCAAAATAGAGCGGGGTAGGGCGACCCACATAATCTTTCAACAGCTGGTCGAACTCCTTTTTAAAGGAAGGTTCTTCCATAATTCGGATATATTTCCGGCGTAGTTCTTCGGTATTCGGATACAACATCTCTGGGATGAATGCTCCGCCGAACTCGCCGTAATAACCTTTTTCGTTCGCGTGATATGATTTCATAGTTTTCAGTAATCAGTAATCAGTAATCAGTAATCAGAAAAAACCTTTCTGAACTTTTTCAATTTTTCTATATTCTTCAATCCCGGTTCGATTTCGAATCGGCTATTCACATCGATGGCATGACAATATTTTGATTCGGGTCGTCGCATAAATTCTTTGATGGACTCTACTTCCTCCAATCCGATACCACCACTTAGAAAATAAGGTTTGGCCGACCGGTATTCTTCTAGTACTTTCCAATTAAAAACATAACCATTCCCTCCCGGAAGTTTTCCTTTGGTATCGAACAAATAATAATCACATTCTTCTTCGTAGGGTTCTAAAACCGAAAAATCGAACTTGTCTTTTATCGAAAATACTTTTATGATTTTGATGTCCATTTCTATCAGGTCGAGCGGAGTCGAGACCTCGTTGTCGTTTCTCGACTCCGCTCGAAATGACAATGTAAGCTCTTTTAATCTTCGACAATAATCAGAACTCTCATTGCCATGCAATTGAACGCCCCATAAATCATATTCTTCGATTTTATCCAAAACTTCTTCCACTGTTGCATCGACAAAAACACCTACTTTTTTTATAGTCTCAAGCAGTTTCGGCATAGCACCCTCAAAAAACCGCCTCGACGGTTCCCAGAAAATAAAACCCAGATAGTCGGGTCGCAATTCGGCAACTTCTGAGGTGTTATATTTCATTCCGCAAACTTTTAGTTTCACGATAAAAGGTTTTTAATAAATTCTTGAGCAATTTCCCCGGGATCATCCGTCTTCATAAAATTCTCTCCGATTAAAAATCCTTTGTATCCATATTGGTTTAAATCTCTGATCGCTTCGACAGAACTAATGCCACTCTCCGAAACTTTCACAAATTCATCGGGAATCAATTCGGACAACGCTTTACTTGTTTCCAGAGTGACTTCAAATGTCTTTAGATTTCGATTGTTCACGCCTAACATATCTAAACTCGGCATGATACTTTTATGAAGCTCCTCCTCGTTATGTACTTCCAATAGAACATTCAATTGTAAGTCCTTCGCGAGTTCTGAAAAGGCCTTGATTTCTTCTCTTGTCAAAATAGCTGCTATGAGTAAAACAACATCCGCACCATGGGCCTTTGCTTCAACTATTTGATATTCATCGATAATGAATTCCTTTCGCAATAATGGAATTTGAACGGATGCCCTCGCCAGTATCAAATCTTCCAAAGAGCCGCCGAAGTACTTAATATCCGTTAGCACACTCATTCCGCATACTCCAGCTTTTTTATAACCTTTTGCAACTTGGGACACGTTCGCATTTTGGTTGATGGTCGACTTGGAAGGTGAACGTCTTTTATATTCCGCTATAATACCTGTTTTGCTTTCGCGAAGGGCATTGGCCAAAGAGAATGTTTCACGCGAAAAAAGTACCGAACTTTCCAATTGTGAAATCGGAATGAGCGATTTTTTTAAATCTACCTCTTTGTGTTTGTCAGTAACTATTTTGTCTAGAATATTCATTTTATCGTTGTCGGTTGTCGGTTGTCGGTTTTCGGTTTTCGGTTGTCGGTTTTCGGTTGCGTCTGACAACTATCAACCGATAACTATCAACCCTATTTATCTACTCAATTCCTGCAATTTTTTCAATGCTTTCAAACCACTACCGCTCAAAAGAGATTCTTTCGCCTGTTCAAACCCCTCTTTCGGAGGTATATTTTTAACGGTAGCGATAGCGACTCCGGCATTGGCGCAGACTACATTATTCTGTGCTTCGGTACCACGGCCTTGAAGCACATTCATAAATATTTGGGCCGATCCGTTTATATCTTCGCCACCCAAAATTTCAGATTGTTTAATTTTACTCACCCCAAAATCTTCTGGGCGCAACATGCTTTCCGATTTGTTCGTAATGGTTTTGGTATTTCCGGTCAAAGAGATTTCATCGTATCCGTCCAAGGCATGCAGAACCGTAAAATTTTTATCGGTATTCTGGTAGAGATAACCGTACATTCTGGCCAATTCCAAATTAAAGACCCCTACCATTTGGTTCTTCGGAAAAGCCGGGTTGACCATCGGCCCCAACATATTGAAAAAGGTCTTTACGCCCAACTCCTTACGAATCGGACCGACATTTTTCATGGCAGGATGGAACAAAGGTGCATGGAGTACACAAATACCTGCTTCGTCAATGGATTTTTCCAAGAAATCACGTTCATTACTAAATTTGATTCCCAGAAACTCCATGACATTACTACTTCCACATTTTGAGGAAACACCGTAATTACCATGTTTCGTTACTTTTACTCCGGCACCGGCGGTCACAAAAGAGGCCAGGGTCGAGATATTAAAAGTGTCCTTGCCATCGCCTCCCGTACCGCACAAATCGACCGGATCATAGGCGGACAAGTCAATGGAAACACAAAGCTCCAGCAACGCATCACGGAAGCCTTCAAGTTCTTCGATGGTGATACTTCGCATCATATACACCGTTAAGAAGGCCGCAATTTGACTGGTATTGTATTCCCCCTTTGCGATATTGACCAAGATTTGTTTGGCATCATCTTTAGAAAGCGCATCGTGATTTATTAATCTGTTCAGGGTTTCTTTCATATTCTAATTATTCAACCAGTTTTCTAACATCTTTTTTCCATGGGGAGTAAGTACCGATTCTGGGTGGAACTGCACGGCACAAACATCATGGGTTTTGTGTCTTAGGGACATTATTTGTCCGTTTTTGTCAACCGAGGTTGCTTCCAGAACTTCGGGAAGATCGGGATGCACGACCCAAGAGTGGTATCTGCCCACTTCGATTTCTTCCGGTAGCCCTTCGAACAAAACATCCTTTTTGATAATCTTAATGCTAGTTGCAATACCATGATATACTTCATCCAAATTCACCAAAGAACCTCCATACACCTCGCCTATCGCCTGTTGGCCAAGGCAAACGCCTAAAATCCGTTTTGTCGGTCCGTAGGTTGAAATTATTTCCTTTAATAAACCGGCCTCATCAGGAATTCCCGGCCCCGGAGAAAGCACTATACTTTCAAAGGCATCGACTTCTGCCAAAGTCAATTGGTCGTTTCTTCTAACCACAACTTCGCAATCTAGGTCTTCAAGATAATGCACCAGATTATATGTAAAACTATCGTAGTTGTCGATGACAAGTATCTTCTTCATTTTCATATCGTTTTTGCCATTTCCAAGGCCTTTGTCAAAGCACCTAGTTTGTTGTAGGTTTCCTGAAGTTCATCGTCGGGATCAGAAGCCGCGACCAAACCTGCACCCGCTTGATAATGGAGTTCGTGATTTTTGCTCAAGAACGTACGGATCATGATGGCGTGGTTAAAGTTTCCTTCAAAATCCATAAAACCGATAGCACCGCCATAGTATCCGCGGCTTGTTTTTTGGTTTTTTTCGATTAACTGCATGGCGATGTGTTTCGGGGCACCGCTCAAAGTACGGGCCGGAAAAGTATCGGCAACGACTTTCATCGTCCGAATGTCTTTTTTCTTTTGTCCCGTCACCTTGGAAACCAAATGAATTACATGAGAGAAAAATTGTACTTCACGATAATTGGTCACCTCGACCATGTTGCCATTTCGGCTGAGGTCGTTTCGGGCCAAATCTACCAACATGACATGCTCGGCATTTTCTTTGTCGTCTTCCGTAAGCTCCTTTGCCAAAATCGCATCTTTTTCATCGTTTCCGGTGCGTTTGAAGGTTCCGGCGATGGGGTGTATTTCAGCTTTTCCGTCTTTTATGATCAGTTGCGCCTCGGGAGAGCTTCCGAAAATCTTGAAATCCCCATAATCGAAATAGAACAGATAGGGAGAAGGATTTACCGATCGCAAGGCCCTATACACATTGAACTCATCACCTTTGAATCGTTGGGAGAACCTTCGAGATAAGACTAATTGAAAAACATCGCCACGCTGGCAATGTTTTTTGGCCAACTTCACATGTTCTTTGTATTCTTCATCCTTCAAATTGGAAACAGCTTCGCCTTCCATCGAAAAATTATAGGAAGCAAAATTTCGGACGTTCAAAAGTTGTTCTATTTCCGAAGTGTTTTCATCTGTATTATAGCAGTGGGCAAAAATATAAGCTTCGTTCTTAAAATGGTTGATGGCGATAATATTCTGATAGACTGCATAATGGATATCGGGTATGGTGACTGAATTATCTTTTTTTGAGATTTTGACGTCCTCATAATAGCGAACGGCATCATAGGCCATATAGCCGAAAAGCCCGTTGTTGATAAACTTGAAACCGTTGTTTTTAGATTCGAAGCTTTGACTGAATTCATCGATAATTTTCACAACATCGGTATCTGGTTTGATGCTTAACGATTCGGATTTGCCATCGGGAAATTGCTGAACAACGATTTCATCCTCCACTTTTATGGAAGCTATCGGATTGCAGCAGATATATGAAAAACTATTGTCATTGGCATGGTAATCACTACTCTCTAAAAGAATGCTATTCGGGTATCGGTCGCGAATTTTGAGATATACGCTTACAGGAGTAATCGTATCGGCGAGAATCTTTTTATAATGTGTCTTCAAATGGTATTTCATAATCTCGAAATATTATCAAATGCAAAAGGCTTGTCGTGATAGACAAGCCTTTTATATAGTTTTACTACAATGGTGCTCAGCTCACGACGTTGTTCGTAAGTTGTTCCACCACCAAATATTTAATTTACCGTACTTCATTGGCTCAAATATAGAAATCATTTTCAGAACCACAAACGGATTTCCAAAAAATAAAAACCCGCTTCCTTGTTGAAAGAAAGCGGGGCTGAACTTGTGAGGTCAAGTTTATTTAGAATTCCAAATCAACGACAAGATCGAACTCATCGTAAATAGTTTTGTCTCCAAGATTTTCAAAAAAGCTGCCAGAACCATAACGCACGTCATATTTTGAGCGGTCTATTTTCAATGTGGCAGTCGCCTTGTTGTCGAAGACCGATACAACAAAAGTAATGGGCTTTGTGATTCCCTTAATGGTAAGGTCTCCTGTTACTGTGTACGAGTTTTCATTGAACGATTCAGCTTTGGTGAATACCAATTTTGAAGTAGGATGGGTTTCAACACCAAAAAAATCATCAGACCTCAAATGTCCTTCCAATTTTCCCTTTGACTCACCTTCCACATCAGTCGGTGTCAAGGTGGTCATATCGACTACAAACTCGCCACCGGTCAATTTTCCTTTATCGAACATGAAAGCACCTTCTTTTAATGCAACGGTTCCCACATGTCCGCCTCCAACTTTATAGGCTTTCCAGGTTACTTTACTTTTTTCGACGTTGACTTCCTTTTTTTCGCCATCAATCGGTTCGGTTGCAGTTGCAGTAACTCCGAAAACTACTGCCAAGGCTAAACTAAATATTCCTTTTTTCATTGTTTTTAAAATTTAATTGAATTAATTATTAGTGTCTATTTAAAATTTGTTGAACAAAATGTTCAATTGTTCCAATTCTTTAATTGAAAAATTTTTTAATAATTCTTGCTCTGCAACGACCATGCCAGCATCCATTTTTTCAAGCATTTTAAGCCCCTTTTTGGTAATACTGATTTCGACCTTTCTTCTATTGGACGGGCAAGTGATACGGTCTACATAACCTTTCAACAATAGTTTGTCGACCAGCCTCGTAGTGTTGCTCATTTTGGTTACCATGCGCTCGTTCAAGGTCGATAAATTGGCGGGTGCGCCATTTCGCCCTCTTAATATGCGTAATACATTGAACTGTTGCAAAGAAACATCGAAGGGTTTCAATACTTGAGAAATGGTCTCATTGATTTTATTGTTGACCAACATAAAATGAATAATAGTCCTGCTTTTTACAGGTATTTTTTTATCCGTTTTTATGATTTCCTCTACGTTCATGTCGTTACAACAATTGTATATACAAATGTAAATGGAATCTTCGAAATGACAACTTTCGATGCGCCAAATTTTTGTTAAAAATTTTCGAAAGGAATTTACATTGGAAATTGTATTTTTGAGATGGCGATTTAGGTTCCCGTTTTCATGGGAATGAAGTTAAACTTATTTATTTATGGCAGACTTATCACAAGAAGAATGGGCAGAGCAACTACAAAACGATGACAATGCATTTGTTTTGGATGTGCGCACACCCGAGGAAATCGAGGAGGGCATTATACCCAATGCGACCAATATCGATATCTATTTAGGTCAAGACTTCTTGAACGAACTTGAAAAGCTTGATAAAAGTAAAAACTACTATGTGTATTGTAGAAGTGGCAATCGTAGCGGGCAAGCCTGTGCAATAATGAACAGTGTCGGTTTTGAGAACGCCTACAATCTTGAAGGAGGATTTATGAATTGGGAAGGGGAAATAGCACCTTAACCACCAAAGGGGGAGTTCTTCAGGTTTAAAGTTGGATTTTTAATTAACTTGAAAGCTGAAATTAAGGAAAACAGAAACCCAATACCCTTGAAAGAAGACCTGCTACATTTTATCTGGAAGTACAAAAAACTTCAGTTGGAAGATTTGGTCACTTCAAAAAACGAACCGATTCTAATTGAAGATGTCGGAAAACACAATAATTTGGCAGGCCCGGATTTTTTCAATGCCAAGGTTTGCATTGATGGTCAATTGTGGGCCGGCAATGTTGAGATTCATATTAAATCATCAGATTGGTACGCACACAACCACGAGCAAGACCCGAATTATGACAATGTGATTCTACATGTCGTTTGGGAAGATGATTTGGAAGTCTTCCGTAACGATAATTCGCATATTCCCACCTTGGAACTTAAAGAGTATATCGTTCCCAGGATCTTGAAATCGTATCAAGATCTGTTTGACAAGAAGAACAAATCCTTTATCAATTGTGAAAGCCGTATCGGCAGGGTCGATGGGTTCGTATTACAGAATTGGCTTGAACGACTATATTTTGAGCGCCTGGAACGTAAATCGGTCCAAATCGAAACATTGTTAAAGGATAGTAGGAATGATTGGGAGCAGGTTCTTTTTTCATCCCTGCTAAAAAATTTCGGATTGAAAATAAATGGCGAAGCATTTCTCAGCTTGGCTCAGGCAGTCGACTACGCCTTAGTACGGAAATTACAGAACGACCGCCTGCTGTTGGAAAGTCTTTTCTTCGGGATGTCTCATCTTCTTGAATCGAAAGACATAACGGATGATTATTACACAAGGCTTCAAAACGAATTCGATTATATGAGTAATAAGTTTACATTGAATACAGACCAGGTGCTAAAACCGGCGTTCTTCAAATTACGGCCTCCGAACTTTCCAACGGTTAGACTGGCGCAATTGGCCAGTTTGTATCATGGCAAACAGAATCTATTCGCTGAAATAGAGGCGGCTAATACCTTAGAAGCGCTCTATGATATCCTCGATGTATCGGCAAGTAGTTATTGGGACACTCATTTTAATTTTGGTAAGGAATCCAAAAAAAGCATCAAAAAAACAACAAAAAAGTTCATCGACCTTTTGATCGTTAACACCATCATTCCCATAAAATTTGCCCATGCAAAGCACATCGGAAAAAACGCCGGGGAAAAAATTGTCGGCATCATTTCCCAAATAAAAGAAGAGCACAATTCTATCGTTCAGAAATTCGAGCAATTCGGACTCGATTTGAAAAGTGCCAAAGAAAGCCAGTCCGTACTTCAATTATATAATGAATATTGCACCCAGAATAAATGCCTGCAATGTGCAGTGGGCAATCGTATATTAAAAGGAAAAGATTAATTTTAGGCATGAATTTGTTTTATCGCACACTATATTACTTTCAAAAAAGGGGCTTTGAGGTCTGCAGGCGCATCGCCGAACGTTTGGGAATTAGGACCAGAGTGGTGCGTACCTCATTTATTTACTTGACCTTCGTTACCTTAGGTTTTGGTTTTGCCCTGTACCTGTTTTTGGCCTTTTGGTTAAAAATCAAAGACCTGTTATATACCAAACGAACATCAGTTTTTGACCTTTAATTAATATGCTAAGACTTTTTCGTTCGAAAATATATTTGGCCCTGACCCTGATGGTTTCTGTTCTTTTGATGGGAGTCTTAGGCTACAGGTTCTTGTCCGACCTTTCTTGGGTAGATGCCTTTTACATGACCATAATTACCGTTACAACGGTCGGTTTTGGTGAGGTAGTTCCTATGGGCCCACAAGAAAAGATTTTTACCGTATTTTTAATCGTACTGAGCGTTTTTATATTCGCCTTTGCCCTTTCGGTCATTACGGAATATATACTGAGCAGGAATTCGTTACAACTTCTAAAAAAGAAAAAAGTGAAAAATAGAATAGACGCTTTATCGAATCATGTCATTGTCTGTGGTTTTGGGCGAAACGGAATGCAAGCGGCAGAGCGGCTGAATGCCTACAAAAAACCATTCGTGGTAATAGAAAGGGAGAGAGAAATCATCGAAAAGTATGAAGATGAGGTGCTTTTTGTAGAAGGTGATGCCAATGAAGACGAAGTTTTGAAGGAAGCCGGTATCGATAGGGCCCAATACTTGATTGCTGCGCTTCCGGATGATGCTGCAAATCTTTTCGTAGTGCTTTCGGCAAGACAGATGAATAAAAAGCTTTTTATTATAAGTCGCGCCTCATTGGTCACTTCACAGAAGAAGCTACAGCTCGCGGGGGCCAATAAGGTCATCATGCCCGATAAGATCGGTGGCGATCATATGGCCTCTTTGGTGGTCATGCCCGACTTGATAACTTTTATGGATAAACTTTCAATGGAAGGTGAGCACACTACCAATTTAGAAGAAGTGGCTATCGAAGATTTTCAGGGGCAGATAAACTGCAACTCGCTTCGCGATCTTGATCTGCGAAGAAAAACCGGTTGTACGATTATTGGATATATAGAACCTAACGGAAACTATATTATAAATCCGGAAGCCGACTTGCAGTTACAGCCCAAGAGTAAAGTTATCGTGCTGGGCCGGCCAGAGCAAATACACAAACTGAACGAAATGTTCCATATTGGCTAGCGCCCTTTCCATTTAAATCAAGACTAATATTTGATAGTAAGGCTTATTTTTTCGATATTGTCGGGCAACAAACTAAACAAATACAAAAACATACCTTATGAAGCACCGTAACCTTCTTTCATTACTAGTTGTTCTTCTTCCCTTTCTGACATTTGCACAAGATACTACCGAGAAAGGGTTGGATGAAAAAGTCAACGATGCGTTTATGCCGTTTGCCGTGTGGTGGGAAAATCTTATTCTCACTCCAATCCATATTGCGGGGTACGATCTCCCAATAGTGCTAATATTGTTGATTTGCGGCGCCACCTTTTTTACTATCTATTTCAAGTTTCCGAATATTTTAAGATTTCCCTTGGCTATAAATACAGTAAGGGGAAAATATGACGAATTGGAATCTCCTGAAGGACATGGAGTGGAAAAATCGGATGTTAACATAGTTGATGGAGACCTTCCCGATACCATTCGGGATGAAAGTAAAGAAGGTGAAGTGAGCCATTTTCAAGCTTTGGCTACTGCGGTTTCAGGTACTGTTGGTCTGGGAAATATTGCTGGTGTGGCGGTGGCCATTGCCCTAGGTGGTCCAGGTGCTACTTTCTGGATGATCGTTTGTGGACTCATCGGCATGTCGACAAAGTTTGTTGAATGTACGCTCGGCGTCAAATATCGAGATGTAGGCGCGGACGGAACGGTCTATGGAGGTCCTATGTATTACTTATCTCGCGGGTTGGCAGAAAAAAATATGAAAGGTCTTGGCAAGGTTTTGGGTGGGCTCTTCGCTATTTTATGCGTTGGAGCTTCTTTTGGCGGGGGTAACGCATTCCAATCCAATCAAGCAGCAGTTCAATTGACCACGATGTTTGGCTGGGAAGGTGGGGCTACAGGGGTTATCATCGGAGTGGTCTTGGCTATTTTGGTCGGTATCGTTATTATAGGCGGTATCAAGAAAATTGCCAGTGTTACCGAGAAGATTGTGCCATTTATGGCCGGCATCTATGTATTGGCATCTTTGGTCATAATTTTTGCGAATATTAAATATATTGGTGATGCTTTCGGAATGATATTCGCTGGTGCCTTCACCCCAGAGGCTGGTTTAGGTGGTATCGTCGGGGTCATTATTGTCGGATTCCAAAGAGCGGCATTTTCCAATGAGGCGGGTGCAGGTTCGGCAGCAATAGCACACTCGGCGGTAAAAACAAAGTATCCCGCCAGTGAAGGGGTTGTTGCTCTATTGGAGCCTTTTATCGATACCGTGGTCATTTGTACAATGACTGCTTTGGTAATCATTTTCTTTAATATGGATGCAGGTGCCTTCGACTACGGAAACGCAGTAGGCAGTACTGTACTATTGAACGATACCGGTGCCTATGTAGGTGGTGTCGATTTGACATCGATGGCATATGATTCCGTAATCCCGGGGTTCAGATACGTTTTGACAATTGCTATTATTCTTTTCGCCTTTTCAACTATGATTTCTTGGTCTTACTACGGATTACAATCTTGGAAGTATCTTTTTGGCAGAGGTAAGACCATGGATACAGTTTACAAAGTCTTGTTCTTACTTTTTGTTGTCGTCGGTGCGGCTGCAACATTGGACGCCGTTATCAAGTTCTCAGATGCTATGATATTGGCCTTGGTATTTCCGAATATGATCGGGTTGTTGTTCTTGTTCCCTAAGGTTCGTGACGAACTCGCAAAATACGTAGACGATATAAAAGCTTCTTTTAAATAGTCATAGCCAAAATTGAAAAAATTGAAATCCCATTTTAAGTTCAATAAACAAGAACGAAGTGGGATTTTCTTTTTGCTTCTGATGATTGTGCTATTGCAAGTAGGCTATTTTATTTTTAAGTCCTTCCCGTCTTACAGTACTTCCAGGGCAATAAAATTAGATGAAGAGACACAATCACAAATCGATATTCTAAAGGAAAAAGCGCTTCAAAAAGATTCCGTTAAAATATATTCCTTTAACCCAAATTTCATTACGGATTATAAAGGATATACACTTGGGATGTCAGTTGAAGAAATCGATAGGCTGCATACTTTTCGAGCGCAGAACAATTTCGCCAATTCGCCGGAAGAATTTCAAATTGTGACCCAAATTTCCGATTCTTTGCTGGAAGCGATTTCGCCTTATTTCAAATTCCCGGAATGGACTCAGAAAAAGAGTGGGCAGTCCGTTGTTGGCATTAAGCGGTCAAATGGAAAAAAAGTACTCCGTTCCCAGGAGGGGTTAGGGGAGGACTTTTCAATCCACGACCTAAACACCGCTACCGCACAAGAACTGAAAACCATTAACGGCATCGGCGAGAAACTATCTACCAGAATTATAAAATTCAGAGATCGTCTAGGCGGTTTTTTGGTCGAGGAACAATTATATGATGTTTTTGGATTGGAAGCTGCCGTTGCCGAAAGAACCTTGAAGCGTTTTAAGTTACTGAGTACACCTAAGATAAATAAAATAAATGTCAACGAAGCAACGGTTGCCGAATTGGTCAAACTGGTCTATATAAGATACGCTGTGGCCCAAGATATAGTGGCCTATAGGGAATTGAACGGTTCAATCGCTTCGTTCGAAGAATTAAAAAGCATTGAAGGTTTCCCATCGGATAAGATCGATAGAATAGCATTATATTTGTCACTTTAAAAAATATGCTATGAACAGTATGTACTTCACGGAAGAACATCATTTATTTCGGGAAAGTTTAAAGAATTTTTTGCAGAAAGAAGTGGTTCCCCATATCGAAAAATGGGAAGAAACCGGAACCATTGAACGTTTCATTTGGAAAAAGTTCGCCGATATGGGCTATTTCGGTCTGGCGACTCCAGAAACTGATGGAGGCTTGGGATTGGACCTCTTTTACACAGTAATTTTATTAGAAGAACTTCAAAAGATAAATTCAGGAGGTTTTGCCGCTGCAATCTGGGCGCATGTATATCTGGCCATGACCCATTTGAACAAAAATGCAAATGAGGCCCAAAAGGAAACTTATTTAACACCAAGCGTGCATGGAGAGAAAATAGGATGTCTTGGCGTGACCGAACCTTTTGGTGGAAGCGATGTCGCCGGCATGCGTACAACGGCTACTAAAAAAGGCGATTCTTATGTTATCAACGGCTCTAAAACCTTCATTACAAATGGGGTCTATGGCGACTATATTATTTTGGCCGCAAAGACCGACCCATCTGCGGGAAACAAAGGTATTAGTCTTTTTATCGTTGATCTCGGCAGTAAAGGTGTTTCGGCCAACAAATTGAACAAGTTGGGCTGGAGGGCTTCCGATACGGCTGAATTGGCATTCGATAATGTAGTCGTACCTGCTACAAATTTAATCGGCCAAGAGGGCAAGGGCTTTACTTTTATTATGGAAGCCTTTTCGTTGGAACGATTGATTATGGGTATCAATGCCCATGCCCGGGCAGAATATGCCTTGGACTATGCCCTTCAATATATGTCTGAACGTGAGACTTTCGGTAAACCGATCAATCAATATCAGGCCTTACGTCATCGCTTTGTAGACCTACATGCCGATATGGATATATGCAAACAATACAACTACTACGTTGTATACAAAATGGACAAAGGCGAGTATGTAGTACGTGAGGCGACCATCGCAAAATTAAAATCCACTAAAATGGCAGATGATATTAGTTATAACTGTCTTCAGTTCTTGGGTGGTTATGGATATATAGAGGATTACCCGATGGCACGCTTGTTTCGAGACAGTAGACTCGGTCCTATCGGAGGAGGTACTTCAGAGATTCTCAAAGAAATCATAGCTAAAATAGTAATCGATAAAAAGGAGTATCGAGCACCAGATAAATAGAGAAAGATATCGCGCAATAAAATATTTTGAAATTAGTCTGGTTTATTTTGAATATGGCTGTATATTTGCATCCTTAATCATTAAAGAAAGGAGGTTGTAGCCAATGTTAATAATACCAATTAAAGAAGGAGAGAACATCGATAGAGCTTTGAAGCGCTTCAAGCGAAAGTTCGACAAGACAGGTACAATGCGTCAATTGCGAAAGCGACAAGCATTCTCAAAACCCTCCGTAGAGCGTAGAGCTCAAATTCAGAAAGCACAGTATATTCAAGGTTTGAGAGATAAAGAAGAAATCTAGACTCCTCTTGTTTTCCAACGAATAAGAATTAGAAAATCCCGTCTATTACCGATGGGATTTTTTCATTTCACATATTTCTACTTTTTCATTCCCGCCCTTCGACCAAGCCTGTCTTGAGCGAAGTCGAAAGGCTCAGGATAAACTTTGGCGGGAATCTGTTAAAATACTCCTGAAGATACTTTAATACGAACTTTCGTAGCTTTGTTACATGGCTCTAGATGCATTCATATCCTATTTGTCTTTGGAAAAGAACTATTCGGCACATACGGTAAGTGCCTATAGAAAAGATTTAGAATCGTTCAGGGCCTTTTGCAACGACAGATTCGATCGTGTCTCAATAGATGCTATAGAATACGTGGTAATCCGAAATTGGATCGTTGACCTGGTAAACTCAGGTATTTCGAATCGTTCTATAAATAGAAAGGTTGCTTCGTTAAAGGCTTATTATAAATTTTTGCAGCGTATCGGAGAGCTTAAGGCTAATCCACTTTCGAAACACAGGGCTCTTAAAACTTCAAAAAAAATAGAAGTACCTTTTTCGGAGAAAGAAATGGAACAAGTCTTAAAGCAGATTTCTTTTAATGATGATTTCGAAGGCTTACGTGACAAACTGATAATCGAACTCTTTTACACTTCGGGCATACGAAGGGCCGAGCTCATTAATCTTAAATCACTAAATATAAATCTTGAAGTGGGCACCCTAAAAGTTTTGGGAAAACGCAACAAAGAACGTTTGGTGCCCCTATTACCCTCTACCAGACGGTTATTTCAAGACTACTTCATGCAAAGAAAAATGCTCGATGCCATAGTTGACCAAGACTATGTTTTTTTGACCCGAAGCGGCAATAAAATATATGGAACTCTTGTTTATAGAATTATAAATGGGTATTTTAGTAAGGTGTCGTCTAAGGTAAAAAAGAGTCCTCATGTTTTGAGGCACACCTTTGCGACACATTTAC
This sequence comes from uncultured Maribacter sp., assembly GCA_964351985.1. Classification (GTDB taxonomy): domain Bacteria; phylum Bacteroidota; class Bacteroidia; order Flavobacteriales; family Flavobacteriaceae; genus Meishania. Next base: position 19,892 of record CAYGPR010000069.1, read on the forward strand.
TCAATAAGGGTGCCGATTTGAATTCGGTTAAAGAATTATTGGGACACTCTAGTTTGGCCTCTACCCAGGTATATACCCATAACAGTATTGCCGAGCTCAAAAAAGTACATACTTCGGCACATCCAAGAAGCAAGAAGTAAAAGAAGTTCTTTTCAAGTATTGTTTAACCTAAAACATTTAACCTATGAAAGTACACGCGCAATCAGTAAATTTTAATGCGGATGGAAAGTTGATGGATTTCATCCAAAACCGATTGGATAAGATGGAAACATTCTATGATAAAGTCATAAGTTCGGATGTTTATTTGAAAGTGGAGAATACAAGTGCAAAGGAGAACAAGATCGTAGAAATAAAATTGAACGTGCCCAAGGATAATTTTGTAGTCAAAAAACAGTGCAAGTCATTCGAAGAAGCAGTTGATTCCGCATGTAGTTCGTTAGAGCGTAAACTCATAAAACGCAAGGAAAAACTCCGTATTCATGCTTGACTAAAATTTTCTCAAATTTGTTTTGATTAAACAAATAAATATCTACATTTGCAGTCCGTTAGAAATAGCGGACTTTTTTATGCGATAAAAAGGGTAAAAAGGCCGATGTAGCTCAGCTGGCTAGAGCAGCTGATTTGTAATCAGCAGGTCG
>CAYGPR010000070.1:0-11585 GCA_964351985.1 uncultured Maribacter sp.
ATGAGAAGCGGATTAAAAAGTAACTGCCAACTGAACACTTAAAAATGAGCGGTATCTACATCCACATTCCATTTTGCAAGCAGGCCTGCCATTATTGTGATTTTCATTTTTCGACTTCGTTTGGCAAAAAGGAGGCGATGATTTCCGCTTTGAAAAAAGAACTAAAACTCCGAAAAGATGAATTCAAAGATGAGATTGTGGAAACCATTTATTTTGGTGGGGGGACACCGTCGGTTTTACATCCTGAGGAAATCAATGCCCTTATTGATGAGGTTTATTCCAACTATACGGTTGCTGAAAGCCCTGAAATTACGCTGGAAGCCAATCCCGATGACCTTTCCAAAAATCGAATAATCCAGCTTTCCAATAGTCCCGTAAACCGCCTAAGCATCGGTATCCAATCTTTTTTTGAGGAGGACCTGAAACTGATGAACCGCGCCCACAGTGTTGAGGAAGCCGAAACATGTATTCGGGAATCGATGATATATTTTGATAATGTATCTGTCGATTTAATTTATGGAATTCCAGGTATGATTTCTGAACGATGGCAGAAAAATATCGATAAGGCCATTGCTTATGGTGTGCCCCATATTTCGAGTTATGCCCTGACCGTAGAACCAAAGACCGCTTTGGAGCACTTTATCAAAAAAGGAATCGTACCTCCGGTTGACGATGCCGTGGCACAAGAACATTTCAATATTTTGTTGGATGCCATGGAAGCTGTAGGCTACGAAAGCTATGAAATCTCGAATTTCGGAAAGCCGGGATATTTCTCAAAAAACAACACCGCCTATTGGCAGCAGAAGAAGTATATGGGCATTGGTCCATCGGCGCATTCCTATGACGGCAAAGGAAGGGGTTGGAACATCAACAATAATACAAAATATATCAAGGCCCTTGAGTCGGGAAACCTTCCCATAGAAGTTGAGACACTATCTAAAACGGATAAATATAATGAGTACATCATGACGGGTCTGCGAACGATTTGGGGTGTTTCATTGGCAAAGATTGAATCAGAATACGGTAAAAAATATCGGGATTACGTGGTACGTCAAGCTAATAAATATGTAGAAGAACATTTGTTGTATCAAGATGGCGACCTTTTGCTGGCGACCAAAAAAGGGAAGTTTTTAGCCGACGGGATTGCTGCAGACCTATTTATGATTAAATTGGGTTGATTATACGTCATTGCGAGGAGCCAAGTGCAGTGTTTACTCCTTGCAAAATGGTTATGGCGACATGGCAATCAGTTCGACTTTGTGTCAAATTTCAACAGATTGCCCGCCTGAATGGCACGGGCAGGCTTCGTATCTCGCAATGACGGTTACAATGAAAATACATGCTCGCTACTATAAAACACAACGACCAGACCTATAAAATCGACCTGTCCAAACCATTGGACATCTCGATTCCGATGCGGGGCAATGCTTCTAATGTCAATGCTTGGTATGTAGATCCTCCTAAAATCGAACCCCATAGTGAAGGAGATTTTATCGGCAAAGTTTCCGAAGGTTCTGCCGTCAATTTCAATGACATTTGGTTCAATCCACATGCGCATTGTACGCATACCGAGTGTGTAGGCCATATCACGGAAAAGTTTTATTCGGTCAACGAATGCTTTACCCAATTTTTTCATTTTACGGAAGTTGTTACGATAGCTCCCGAAAAAGTAAAGGGTGATTTTGTGATTTCCAAAAAACAAATGCAATATGTTTTGGGGAATAAAAAAAGACAGGCTCTTGTCATTCGGACCTTGCCTAATACAAAACAGAAGATGTCGAGACAGTATTCGAATACCAATCCGCCCTATTTGAAGGTCGACGCAGTTCGGTTTTTAGTTGAAAAAGGAATCGAACATTTATTGATAGATCTCCCATCCGTTGACAAAGAAAAAGACGAAGGAGCACTTTTAGCTCACAAAACATTCTGGAACGTGGGTAATAACATTCGAAAACAGGCAACGATTACCGAATTTATATTCGTGCCGAATACTATTCAAGACGGTAAGTATATGTTGAATCTCCAAATGGCTTCTTTTGAAAACGATGCTTCCCCGAGCCGACCTGTACTGTATAAAATCGAAAACCTATGAAAACGATATTAAAAATCGAAGAGTTGGGTATGTTCATTTTGGGCATTTACCTTTTCAGTTTGCTAGACTATCAATGGTGGTGGTTCTTGGTGTTGATCCTAACACCCGATATCGGTATGTTGGGCTATCTGTTCGGCAATAAAGCAGGCGCGATAGGCTATAACATTTTTCATCATAAAGGGGTGGCGATTATCATCTATTTCTTAGGAATCTATCTTTCATTACCTTTATGCCAATTGATTGGAATCATTTTATTCTCGCATGCTTCTATGGATCGTATCTTCGGCTACGGATTAAAATATAACAAAGGATTCAAATTCACCCATTTGGGCGAAATAGGTAATAAAAATGGATAGTTTCCCCTTGCTCATAATCGGATTCATTCTTGGGGCCATAGTCATGTATTGGCTTTTCTCGCGCTTTCGAAATAAACAAAGAAAAGAACGTACTAAAGAGCAGTCTGTAATACTGTTGGAAAAGATTCGCAGTGTTTGCAAGCTGATTTCGGTAGAAGGTGATTTTGCCGAAATATATTCGTATGAAAACACCAAAGATGTGTTCATGAACTTGTTCGCCGGCAAAAAGAAGGCATTGATAATCATTAACGCAAGAACACATATCGGCTATGATTTTAAAAAAATAGAAATGCGGGCCGATGTCGATAAAAAGAAAATTGTGTTGACCCGTTTTCCGAGTCCCGAGGTATTATCGATAGAGCCACAGTTAAAATTTTACGATATCAAGAATAGCGTGTTCAACACTTTTTCTTCTGAAGACCTGACCAATTTGAACAAAGAGGCACGGCAACATATTTTAGATAAAATACCGGAGAGCGGACTCATGGAAACCGCTAAAAAAGAAGCTATGGAAGCGGTACTTTTAATTGAAAAAATTTCGGAGACCATTGGCTGGAAACTCGATTATTCCGGATTAGAAATAAATGAAAAACGAAAAGAGATTTTAGAGAAATGAAAAAAACAATATGCACTTTACTATTTTTATCCTTTGCCGTCATAAGCTACGGCCAAACCAAAGAAGGTTCCCGTTTGAATGGGGAGGACTATAAATCGACAACTATGAGAGAATTCGACCCTAATTTTGCACACACCGTTTATTTTTGGTTCAAAAATCCCGATAGCCAAGAAGACCGAAAGGTCTTTGAAACTTCGCTGCAAAAGTTCTTGGACAATTCGGCCTATGCAAAGACAAGTTTTATCGGCGTACCGCCCAAGGCTAGTCGTGATGTCGTTGACGGTTCTTTTACCTATTCGCTGATCGTAACCTTCGAATCGGCGGAGGCCCAACAGAAGTATCAAGACGAGGCCCCGCATAAACTTTTTATCGAAGAGTCGAGCGATTTGTGGTCTAAGGTCATTGTGTACGATTCGAAGGGAATACAAAAGTGATTCATGAACATCGAAGAATTCAGAAGCTATTGTTTGTCAAAGAAGGGCGTTACCGAGGCTTTTCCTTTTGATGAGCAAACCTTGGTATTCAAGGTCATGGGTAAAATGTTCGCCCTTTCTGGTTTAGAAAGAATTCCTGCCCAGGTCAATTTAAAATGTGACCCGGAACGTTCCGTGGCACTACGTGAAGAATATGATGGTGATATCATTCCTGGATATCATATGAGCAAATTGCATTGGAATACCGTGATGCTCGAAAACCTTCCTCCTAAACTGATTTTGGAACTTACGGATCATTCCTACGATTTGGTTGTTTCAAAATTCACCAAAAAACTCAAGACAGAATTTGATTCCTTGGAATAGAAAAAATGCAAAACCCACAACTCGAAACTATCGTTCATAATGTAAAGGAATGCTTTGACGGTAAGCCATGGTACGGTATTTCGGTTATGGAGAAATTGGATGCTGTACCCTGGGGTATTGTAAACGACAAACGATACGGTTCGAAGTCCATTGCCGTATTGGTAAAACATATTATCAATTGGCGGATTTTTCTAATCAAAAAGCTGGAGGGCGATACGGAATATGATTTAAAAATAGATGGTCCGACTGATTGGACGGCTGTCCATATCGAAAACGAACAAGAATGGATTTCCCTCAAAGACGAACTTTTAAAAACACAAAAAGATCTGTTGGATTTCCTGTCAAATGCCACAGATGATTTGTTACAAGAAAAAGTTCCAGGAAAGGACTATGAATTTGGCCCTGTCTTGACCAGCATTGCCCAGCACGATATCTACCATTTGGGTCAGATTGCGATGCTCAATTCCATGTCGGCAAGCTAACACGGAATACATATCTTTGTCGCCCCATTAAAAATTTCCGAATGCAGGTTACCGACCTTACTTCCTATTATCAAGATCAAGTTCAAAAACATGAAGTTGCTTTGGCCAAAGTCAAGCAAGATCTTTCTGCATCAAGTCTACTCCGCTTATTACTTTTTATGGTTACCGTTTTCGGTATTTATGTGAGCTTCGGAAATACAAGATTGGTTTTGGCCATTCTGATCCTTGGCCTGGCTCTTTTTCTTTATTTGGTTTCGCGCCACACCGACTTGCAATATACCCGCGATAAACTACAGGCCCTGATACGGTTGAACCAGACAGAAATTATGGTTTTACGGCGAGATTTTCATCAATTGCCCGAGGGAAATGAATACAAAGACCCACTACATTTTTTTAGTCAAGATATAGATTTGTTCGGGCGAGGGTCGTTTTACCAGTATCTAAACAGGACTGCTTTACAACAAGGAAGTGAAACATTGGCCCATCTCTTGACCGAGAATGCTGTTGCTGATATTTCAGACAAGCAAAAAGCCATTGAAGAACTTTCCAGAATACCGGAATGGCGCAAGGAGTTCACTGCAACCGCTTCTTTGGTAAAAACCGAAACCAAGTATTCGACAATTATTAAGTGGATGGGGCAGTATAAACCGTTCCTGCCATCGGTCATGAAGGTTTTGCCTCTGGTGGTCTCTATCATATCGGGATTGTTGTTTCTGGGATTTTTTATGGATTTTATTTCTGGATGGATATTGACAGGATGGTTTTTCGTAGGTCTCGGTATCACCGGACGGTATTTAAAACCGATAAACAAGCTTTCTTCCGATACAGGGAAAATTCAAAGCACCTTTCTTCAGTATCAAAAATTGATAGTGGAGTTGGAGGAAGTGGAATTCAAATCTAGCCTGCTCCAAAAAAAGAGGGAATCGATTGTTCACGAAACGGAAAGGACCTCGAAGACCTTAAAAAAGTTTGCAAAACTCTTAAACGCACTTGATCAACGTAACAATATTTTAATCAGCATCTTTGCCAACGCCTTCTTACTACGTGATCTGCAACTGAGCCATGCTATAGAGCAATGGGTTGGCAGTCACGGGTCAAAAACCGAAAAATGGTTTGAGACCATTGCTTTTTTCGATGCGTATAATAGTCTTGGTAATTTTACTTTTAACCATCCTACCTATGTTTTTCCGAGATTGACCGATAAAGGTATCGTGCTTAAATCAAAGCAGGCCGGTCACCCGCTATTACCTCTTGAGAAATGTGTGACGAACGATTTTCAAATAAACAAAGAGCAATTTTTCATCATTACGGGAGCCAATATGGCCGGAAAAAGCACCTTTCTCCGCACGGTCTCGTTACATATTGTGATGGCTAATGTCGGACTCCCTGTTTGCAGTAAAGCAGTTGAATATTCGCCCATAAAATTGATAACCAGCATGCGAACGACCGATTCGTTGACCGATGACGAGTCGTATTTCTTTTCTGAATTGAAACGATTGAAGTTTATCGTTGAAGAAATACAAAATGACAACTATTTTATTGTTCTCGATGAAATTCTAAAAGGCACGAACAGTACCGATAAGGCCAAGGGGTCCCGAAAATTCGTAGAACGTTTGGTCGGTTCAAAATCCACAGGAATAATTGCTACGCATGACTTAAGCCTATGCGAGGTGGCCGATGAATTTCCAGAAATCGAGAATCATTATTTCGATGCCGAGATTATCGATAATGAACTGTATTTTAATTACAAATTCAAAGAAGGTATTTGCCAAAATATGAATGCGAGTTTTTTGTTGAAGAAGATGGGGATAGTGGATTAGAGACAAGAATCAAGAACCATGACGGGAAAGTTCAAGTGTCAACTTCAGAGGTTTTGTTTATGGGTTTATCTATTTTCCTAACTCCTAACTCCTAACTCCTCCTCTTGTTCCACAGCATAAATAAAATTGCCAATCCTAGAAGGGCGGCTGTCGATGTTGCACCAATGATTATGGGGTCTATAGTACATTGAAACCATGAATAGGAATCAGGCAAATCCCTCAAAAAAGTCCCCCAAATGATGACAAGAATGCTAAATGCGACCGAAAGAATACCTTGAAGTTTGGTGATTTTCACATTGTAGATGGCCAATAAAAAAAGACCAAGAATTCCTCCCCCAAATATACCTGAGATTTGCCACCAGACATCCAAGGCACTTTTGGCCTTGATCATTAATAAGGCAAATGCGACCCCTAGAACACCCCATATTACCGTTGAAAAACGAAGAAACCGAAGACTATCTTTTTCAGAGGCTTGAGGCTTAAAATACTTTTTATAGAAATCGATGAACAGCACGGTGGCCGAACTGTTCAAAGCAGAATCTACCGTACTCATCGAGGCGGCCACGATAGCAGCGATCATCAAGCCTTTAATGCCGACCGGAAGTTCTGTCGCAATAAAGTACGGAAAAACTTCATCCCCTTTCGTAATGGCATCGCTAAGCATATGGCTTTCCCCGCCATAAAAAGAAAAAAGGGCGGTACCGATGTAGAGAAAGATGGCGGTTAAGGGCAAATAAATGAGCATGGCGATCCAGACCGATTTTTTAGCTTCTTTCTCTGTTGCTACCGAGGTATATTTTTGGGTATAGTTTTGGTCCGCCATTAGGTTACGCACATTCTCGGTGATTCCGTAGATGATCATGACCCAAATGGTGCGGTCGCCAAAAGAAAAATTGGAATCTCCTAGGCTGAATTTATCGTTGTCAAGAGCTTTTTGTATCAAGTTTCCCGGTTGGGCGAAAACTTCGGAAGTAAGCACATAGCCGACAAAAAGAATTCCGCCTATCATGATTATGGACTGCATCACATCCGTCCAGATTACGGCTTCCATGCCTCCCATAAGTGTGTAGATAATCGTAACAATTCCTACTAAGACGATGACCGTGCCAATATCGGTATTTACAAAGGACGTCAATAGCAATGATGATAGATAGAGGATTACCGCGACCCTTCCCACCATAAAAAGCAGAAACGAAAAAGCGGCATAGATCCTGCCCCAGCCGCCAATTTTTTCTTCCAAATAACTATAAACCGAAACGATTTTATGCTTGCGGTAATGCGGAATCACATATTTGGTAACGAACCAAGCTACCGGAATCGCCGTCAAAGCAAAAATCAAGGGGTGCCAATTGTCATCAAAGGCTTTTCCGGGTACGGCGATATATGAAATACTGCTGGTATAGGTGCTCATCACCGCAATACCTGCGGCCCATGCGGGAATACTCTTGCCCGCGATCATGAACTGCTCCGAAGACTTACTTCTTTTGAAAAAGTAAAAGCCCATACCCAGCAAAATAAGTCCATAGGTAAAGATTATGGCAAGGTCGATGGTGCCAAGCGCATAATTCATTTGATGGGAGCGAATTCGATATTCGACAAGAACCCATTCATGTACCCTTGGATTTTGGCCCTTTCAATTTCATTGAACCGCTTGACGGGAGGGGCGGTGAAGTCGTGGCAAATACCCAATACGGCAAGTGCACTTTTGATTCCCTTGATATATTTCGATATGTTTTCGCCTACGGAATAAATGGTGTTATCTATTTGTACGATCGTTTCACGAAGTAAGGCAATTTTGGCCAAATCACCATCTATCGACGCTTCATAAAGATCAACGAAAAGTCTTGGGAAGAAATTGGCGCCTCCGGCTACCGCTCCATGACCACCGTTCAAAATGGTCTCGTGGAGAAAGAGTTCAGAGCCTGTGATTATCGAAAATTTTGAATCGCCTCCAAAGCAACTGATGAGTTGATCCATATAGTTCATGTCGCCAGAACTATCCTTTATTCCGATGGCCCCTAGTGTCTTGGCTTTCTCAATAGTTTCCATGGAAAGGCTCATTTTTGTACAGCTGGGCATATTGTATAGTAAAAAGGGCAAGGGTAATGATGGCAAGAGAACGTCCAAATAATCTTGCATTTCACTTTGTGAAATAGGTAGATAATAAGGTGCCGCCACAACTAATATGTCGGCACCGGCTTTTGAGGAATGATGCGCTAATTCTAAAGATTCCTCAAAAGAAGTGTCCGTAATGCACACCAATACCGGAACCCTTTTTTTAACTATGCTACAGGTCTCGGTGACCAATTGTTTTCTAAGTTTATGAGATAGGCTTGTGCCTTCACCAGTAGTGCCCAACAAGAAAAGGCCGTGTACGCCACCGGCCAAAATATACTCGACCAACTTGTGGAGTCCGGCGATATCCAAAGCGCCATTCTCCAAAAGTGGAGTGACCATGGGCGGTATGATTCCTTTTAAGGGTAATTCCATTGTATTAAAGGACGGTTAAAATCAAGATATATGCCACCATAATTTTACATCAAATGCATCATATTTTAACCTTGTCTATAGGTTTAATTTGTATATTCAATGATTCTAGTCAAAATATGTGCTAATGGAATTTGTCTTTGAAAAAATACATGTACCGAACAAGCACTCTTTTATTACTAGAAAGCTGCCGCTAAAGTCTGTCGATAATATCCATTCCCATAAAAATTTCGAGCTGAATTTTATTACTTCCGGGACCGGGCGTAGAATCGTCGGTGATAATATTTCGGGGTTTGAAAAAGGCGATTTGGTTTTATTGGGCCCCAATCTTCCACACTGTTGGGAACTGGCACCCGCTGAGAAGAAAAACACCTCGTTCTGTATCGTGACCCATTTTTCCGAAGACATTATGACCTCCGATTTCTTCAAAATGCCGGAGCTTGAAAAAGTCGTCGATCTTTTGAGGCAGTCTGAACGCGGACTGCGATTTAAAATTGGAAATCACGATAAAATTCAAGTTACCCTTGAAAGAATGACCCGGTTGGAAGGGTTGGAATATTATATAGAAATGCTAAAGGTTTTTAATTTGTTGTTGCAAATCGAAGATCGAGAGTTATTGTCGAATCCTATATATTCCGATGTGGTTTTCTCGAAGAACTTGGAGAAAATCAACAAAGTGTACGAGTATGTTTTCCAGAATATTCAAGAAGGGATACAATTAGAAAAAGCCGCGGCCCTGCTCCATATGGCCCCTGGTTCGTTTTGCCGTTTTTTCAAAAAAAAGACCGAACTGACTTTTATGGAATACGTGAAACGGGTTCGTGTGGGCATGGCCGCCAAGTTACTTGCCGAATCTGACAAACAGATTACACAAATCTGTTTTGAGAGCGGTTATAACAATTTGGCCAATTTTAATTATTATTTCAAAAGCGTAATGGGAAAAACTCCCTCGGAGTATCGCAAGAGTTTTGCTTAAATTTCGAAAAGATAAATTTTCAATAATAACCAAATGAAACGACTATTTTTAACCTTACCCATAGTACTGCTGACATTTTATGCATCCGCTCAGGAAGTAAATTGGCCCGAAGTTGTGGCCTTGGAACATCCGGCGATCGTTACCCAAGAATTTATTTATGCTTTAGAAGATGCGCCAACACCCGAATGTCATGCCTCGACGGTCGAAGTCAGCGGCGATATTGTCATAGCCTCATGGTTCGGTGGCACGAAGGAAAAAAATAAGGATGTCGGCATCTGGGTTTCACGGAAATCAAATGGGGTATGGTCTACTCCGGAAGAAGTTGTAAACGGAGTGCAGGATGACGGCACTCGATATGCCTGTTGGAATCCGGTGCTTTTTAAACCAAAGAACGGTCTCTTGTATTTATATTATAAAGTGGGGCCAAGTCCTCAAGAATGGTGGGGCATGTTCATGACTTCGAAGGATGACGGAAAAACATGGTCTGAACCCGTGAAACTTCCCGAAGGTATTTTGGGCCCCATAAAGAATCAGCCTATTTATTTGGGTAACGGCACGATTTTATCCCCTTCAAGCAACGAAACCAAATCAGGAATTTGGACCATACATTTAGAACGTAGCGAAGATTCGGGAAAAAATTGGTCAAGGACAGAACCCCTAAATGACCCTAAGGAATTTGGGGCCATTCAACCGGTCATTTTTAATTATGGAAATGGAAGACTACAAATGCTCAGCAGGACCGAAAATGAAGTTATCGCCCAAAATTGGTCTGAAGACCATGGAAAAACCTGGAGTAAAATGACGGCCACTACACTTCCGAATCCGAATTCGGGTATTGATGGGGTCACTTTGAAAGATGGCCGGCAGCTCTTAGTCTATAATCCGACGGATAAGAATTGGGGGGATCGGGTTCCCCTAAGTATTGCAATTTCTGAGGATGGAAATGATTGGAAAAGGGTATTGGATCTTGAACCGGTTCGTGAAACCATGGATAAAGAGGGTGAGGAATATTCATATCCCACAGTTATCCAAGATGCAAACGGCCTAGTGCATTTGGTCTATACCTGGAACCGGAAGACGGTCAAATATGTTACTTTGGATGTAGAGAAACTACAATAGCGTTCTCAGAGATCAATAAGTAAATGGATTCCTTAACACAAATTATACTAGGTGCCGCAGTCGGTGAAGCCGTTCTTGGCAAAAAGGTTGGTAATAAGGCCATGCTCTGGGGAGCGGTGGCAGGTACGATACCAGATCTAGACGTGTTGTCCCGATATTTTGTCGATACGGTTACTGCGATCGAATGGCATCGTGGATTTAGTCATTCGATATTTTTTTCGGTACTGTTCGCCCCGATTTTCGGTTGGTTGATTTGGAAGCTCGATAGAAAAAAGAAAGCCACCTTTAAAGATTGGTCATGGCTGATGTTCGCGGGTCTATTGACCCATCCTATTCTCGATGCTTTTACCACTTGGGGCACGCAGCTTTTTTGGCCGTTCAATATACGATTGGCCTTTCAGAACATTTTTGTTATTGACCCGATGTACACCATCCCGTTTTTGGTCTTCTTGATATTGGCCATGCGCCAAAAGAGAACATCTACAAAGCGTCGCATGTATAATCGCTTGGGATTGATGGTGAGTAGCAGTTATTTGGTTTTGACCCTATTTTTAAAGGGCCTCGCCTACAAACAGTTTACGGCAAGCCTTGATCGGCAGGGCATTGCCTACGAGCAAATCGATACGCGCCCCACCCCCTTTAATTCTATTTTATGGACGGCCAATATCGACGCCGGTGATGTTTATTTGATCGGAAATTATTCTTTTTTCGATTCCGTGGAGATTGAATATACTTCTTACCCCAAAAATCATGATTTGTTGAACGGGCTTGAAACAAATGACAAAGGTCAACTACCTCAGGGCGAGCCCACGAGGTATTCGGAAAGAAGCAGCTTCAAAA
>CAYGPR010000070.1:11595-18833 GCA_964351985.1 uncultured Maribacter sp.
AGCCTCGGAGCATTTAAATCTCGATTATCGAGTAAATCGTCTCATCGATATCACCGAGGGATGGTTTACCATAACAAAAAAACGGGACGGTTTATTTTTGAACGATTTGCGATTTGGACTCATCAGTTTAGATCCGAACGAAGAACAATTTGCGTTTACCTATAAATTGATTCCGGATATACATGGGACCCGTGTTGAAGAAGTGCCCAAATATAATACAGACGCACCCAAGCTTTTCTCGGCGCTATGGAACCGTATTTGGGGAAATTAAAAAAATTCTTTGACTATAGTAAAATTCTTACCTTTTTAGAAAGTTATTACTTTAATATAATTGTTTTAGTTATTTTTGAAAACAATGTAGCGCGTCAATAATTCAATGTTGGGTATGGATGATACGGCAAATTATATAGAAGAAACTCCGAACTTATCCTATGTTGTGGAGCTTGTAGGGACTTCCGATTTTGATTTTGAACAAAAGTTCGTAGCCATACTAAAGCAAGAATTCACTTGGGATTTGGGTAAATATCTACACCATATCAAACAGGAAGAGCCCCGTGCCGCAGCCGAAATCGTACATAAATTAAAACATAAATTGAGCGTTCTGGGTATGAAAGAGTCATTTAATCTGGCCAATGCCCATCAAGAAAAATTGGAAATTGGCAATACCGATTTGGATGCCGACTTCAAAAGAATTTTAAAGATCGTCGATAGGTTTCTAAAAACGGTGTAGTTATCGAAATACATTTCATCACCTCGGTTTTTCCTTAAATCTATCTCACTCCAACTTTCTTACAAACTTTTGATCTGAAGATCATGGAAAGCATCCGCCTGAAGTTTCAAAAGTTCTTCGGCCTTCTGCTTTTTGTAGGCGTACACTGCTTCTTCTTCCGCAATCTCACCGTAGATTTTTTCATTCAGTTCTGTATCTGTGCTTAAGATTTTTTCGCGTTGTAGCACTTTTTGGGTTACCCATGTCTTTACAGCACTTTCTTCATCCTCAAGTTTTAGGTCATATTCTCCCTTGGGGGACAAAAGCTTTGCTATAATGGGGGAAGTCTCGATGGCCAAGAACAACAGAAATATAAAGAACGAAGGCAACCAAGGTAGCTCGTTCAGGGCATTGATACGTGCCATAAGTCCGTCGAAACCATCTATAATCGGTTGGGAGTTTTTAACCGTTTCCGTATACTCGGCATTCAAGGCCGCGATTTGGGTTTCTACACCAGCTATTTTTTGGGCGTTGGTTTCTTTCAACGTTTGCAATTCTGCCAAAGCGGCATCGTGTTTTTGCCGTTTTTCTGCGTACACCGGACCTTTGCCAAGTAATAAGGTTCCGGCCCTTCCTTCGGCTTCGGAGATATAGGTGTCGTAGAGCGCATTGGTTTCCGCCTCTTTGGTGACGATTTCCGATTTCAGGGAGGTAATGTCTTGATTCAGTTTTTCGACCGTTGGTGTGTACTGCAATGCCAATTGTTCTTTGTTCGCCAGGGTCATTTCGTTCTTTTGTTCCAATAGAACCTTATTGATTTCCTTTTCGAAAATCTTCATTTCCAAAGGTTTTGAAATCACGATGGCAATGATGACCGCTAGGATGATCCTTGGGGTTGCCTGAATAAATTCACTGCTAAAACTATTTTGTTTTTTAATCGTGGAAACGATAAAGCGATCCAGATTGAAAATTAAGAGTCCCCATATAAATCCGAAGAAAATAGCCGTAAAAAGAGTATCAAAGACTGTGTAAAGGGCATAACTACTAGCGATAAAGGCCATCAGTGCCGTAAAGAAAACCGTGGCGCCGATACCGGCATATTTGTTCTGTTCGCCTTCCGAACAGGTTTTGAGAATGGCCCCATCGGCCCCGGAGCAGAGGATAAAAAAGTTCTGTAACATAATTCGTTTTTTGATTTGACCTGCCTGTCGGCAGGCAGGTTGATGAATAGCAATGCTATATAAGTGTAACTGGCTTTTGCCAGTTGTTAGTATATAGGTATAGGCTATTTGTTACAAAAAAGCCTCGAAGAACGAGGCTTTTAGTTTAAAATTATGATTTTGTTTAGTTTTCGATAACAATGGGTTCCGTTGATAACTTCACAATAGGTTTTTTACTTTTCGACCCTCTTGAATCGATATTTATTTTGTCGTTCTCCTTGAGAATTTGAATGGCTCTATCCGAACTTATTTCATTTCCCTCATAATAAAAGGTAGCTCCTTTTTTTGCCATTTCTATAACATGATCCAATGGTGATTGAGGCTCAGGCGGTGGTGGTGGGGGAGGTACTTCGCTTGCTTCACCTTTTAGTACTCTTGATGAAGGTGCCGCTACTGGGGGTGGAGGCGGGGGAACAGTGCCAACCTCTCCTTTCAAAGATTTAGGTGGCGAATCGAGTTGAGTCATGGATAATTTATGTCCCCCAACAACGTCGTAAGGATCTTGTTCTTCAATAATTTGCTTTATTTTAATCGAAGCTTCTTCTCTTTCATTGGGCGCTTTGGGTGATTTAGGCGCATTTGGTGCTGGCGGCGGTTCCGGAAAATCAGGAAAAGGCTCGGCATCCGCTCTTTGTTTATCCGACATTGCATCATAAATGTATTTGAGCCGTTCCACATCTTTTTTAAGGATTTTCATGTGGTTGCTATCCATTTCATTATACTTTTTGGCCAGTTTGTTATATTCGGCCATTTGCTTTCGAGAGGCACCATCTTGGGTGGGGGAAGGAAGGTCTTCCGGCCCAACTATATTGATCATCGCAACACCGTATTCTTTGAGAATGATTTCGACATCGTCAATAAGGCTCTTTGGTGCCTTCGGGTCGGGAACGATTTTAGCCCTTACGATTTCTTGTCTTTCCTCTTTTGAGAGATGGGTGTTGAATTTCAGTAAATGGTTTTTGAGATTTTTAAGGGTCCCTATCTGATCATTCTGTACCAATAATTGCCCTTCTTTGTTGATTAGGATTTGGATGGTTTCACTGGTTGGAGCTTGCTCTGTTATTTTATTTTTTACATCGTTTGCTTCTTTAATGAATTCATCTTCCGGCATTATATATTCCTCCGTGAATACTTGAACTTCTTTGGCACTGGCTTTTCGAGCTTCAATATTAAGCTTATCTACAAAACTGGAACGTAAAACTCCCGTTGCATAAAATTGCACTTTCAATTCATTTCCGACACTTTTAGTACTGTGGTTTTGGGAAATTGCCGTTGCTAAGTCTTTTAATTCTATTAACTTATCATCAAGCCAAATTTCATTCTCATTCTTTATATCAAACCAAACAGTTACTTGTGAAGAAATTGTTTCCTTTTGAATTGCCCTAGCCTCTTCTATAGTTTTTCTGTGATACTTGCTAGGAACAAAGTCTGCTCGACCCAAAATTGTTGACGTTCTTTTACTTACATGGTTAATATTATGAATCCCCACTTTTTGTAGTTGACTTTCTACTTTTTTAATGAGACCAACCTGATTTTCATTATATATTATATGGCCTGTGACAAAATTCTTTAGTTCGCCAGTAGTGCAGTGCGGATTTATCTGCTGTGCTGCTTTGCTAATATCATTTAATGGCAGGTCTTTGTCGTTTAATGATAAATTTCCTTCTCCATCAATTTCAATGTAGATATCGCTAATGAGTCTAGACGATTTTTCACTTAAAAAACTTTCTTCAAAAGTTCTTTGGCTAAAGCTATATAGCAGAATGGCTAATAAGGGAAGAAGCAAAAAACTCCTAACTAAAATCGACTTTTTTGATGTTCTTTTTTTCATGACTGTAAATCGTTTTTTGATTGATGAATAATTAATTGAGTTGACCAACGCCTCTTTATAATTTGGCGTCATAAATGACAACAGTGTGTTTTGATAGGTTGATGAGTCCGTACCTTTTTGTAATACCGCACTATCGGCCAAGAATTCGTGATTAAGCTTTATCGATTTTTTGGCGAAATAAACCAAGGGGTTGAACCACATCACGACTTGTAGTAGCTCGATAAAAAGTACGTCAATACTGTGTTTTTGTTTGGCATGGGTCTCTTCGTGCAAAAGCACCGCTTCTGGAATTTCTTTCGATTCCAGTTTGACCTTGTTCAGAAAAATATAATTGAAAAATGTATGGGGCGGAAAGTTTTCTTGTAACAATACCCTAACAAACGGGACTTTACGTTCTTTAGGATTGGTCTTGATACGTCGGTAAACTTGGATCAGATTTTTTATAAAATTCAATCCGAAGAAAATCAATCCTAGAAAATATATTCCCCAAAGAACGGGGGCAACATCCAATACATCGGTTTCCAAGGCTGGGGGTATTTCGATAACGTCCGTTGAAGGGGTTATAGGTTGTACGACCACATCTGGTGTCGGTTCTACGACCACATATTCGGTAAATACCAATTGCGGAACGACCAATGAAAAGACAAGTGCGCCTAAAAGATAGAAACGTTTAAAAACATGCATTTTTTCACGCTCTAGAAAGAACGTATAGAAGAGCAACAATATGCCTAGGCACGCCGAGAATTTTATAATATATAGAAGCATATCACTTTTTTTTAATTTCGTTATCGATCAGTTTCTTTAATTCTTCCAATTCCGTTTTGCTAAGGTCTGTTTCTTGGGTAAAGAACGATGCGAATTGCGAGGCGCTATCGTTGAAGAAGTTTTTGATGAGTCCGTTGACGTGTTTTGAGAAATAATCTTTCTTTTTGACAAGGGGATAATACTCGCGAGACCTTCCCAAGCTTTTATAGGCTACAAAACCTTTGTCCTGCATCCGTTTTAAAAGTGTAGCAATCGTTGTGGTGGCCGGTCTGGGCTCGGGGTAGGCATGCAGCAAATCCTTCATGAAAGCTTTTTTTTGCTTCCATAAGATATTCATCAGTTCTACCTCGGATTTTGACAATTGCATGTTCTACGTTTTTAGAATTAACTCTACAAACATAGAACAAATATTTTAATTCTACAAGTGTAGAGTAAAAAAATTGTCTCTTAGATTAAATAATGTGGGTAGCAGGGTTCCATTTGCTTATCGAGATAAGCTTATGCCAATCGAGCTGCAAGGTCTTAACAAATGACTATACAAGGTAGAGACTTTTGAAATAAGGTAATTCGGGAATGGTCTAGAACCAGTATTACTTTCCTAGTTGCTTTGATCCGGCCAAAAGTGAAATCAGGGCTGAGAGAAGTCCTATTACCAACAGCAGGTTTCCGTTCAGTATACCAATCTCCCAATGAAGAATTATAAATAATGAGGCTATTACAATATAGACCGTGGCAAGATCGGCGAGAATATAGGATAAGTTTTCCCGGCCAACACTGGTCAGTAGCAGATTGTTGTTCTGAGTAATACCCTGAAAGGATGTTATAATTTTTTTTATGTAGAGTATTAGAAAAGCGACGAGTGCCAATTTAGTAACTAACATAGAAATATTCCCATAAGGCAAACTAAACAGGTTGAATGCGTAATTGCATGAAAAAGAAAGAATTAGCAGAAGTCTAGCATAATCTAGGGGTGCTCTTTGTTCTTTCTGATAAAATTGAATGCAAATAAAAATGACCATGCCAATCGCTCCTAGAATAATTAAGGATGAGGGCATGAATTTAAAAAGCGCGCTGAATACAGTAACGGAAATACTTAACCTGAAAAACAGGGAAGTTTTTTGCTTTGAAATCGACATTGGGCGTAAGTAGGTTATTTATAGTCAATTAAGAACGAAAAAAAAAGAATTATAGTACAGCGAAAGAAAATATAGGTCCAAAGAACATGTGCCGGTTTTTGATTAAAACGATAAGTTTGTAGAAATATAAAATAACCAATGAGCATATTTGAGCAGTTAAAAGATAGAAGCGGTGGGCAGTGCGAACTCTGTTCAGAGACGGATAACTTAAAAGTTTACGAGGTGCAACCGGTATCAACGGGTGGAATAGACGGAAGTCTTTTGGCCTGCGAAACTTGTATCGGTCAAATGGAAAATACCGAAGCCATTGATCCTAATCATTGGCGTTCTTTGAACGACAGCATGTGGAGCGAACATGCTGCTGTCAAGGTAATTGTATGGAGCATGCTACAGCGTTTAAAGTCTGAAGGTTGGCCAAAGGACCTTTTGGATATGATGTATTTGGACGATGAAACCTTAGCATTGGCAAAAGCAACGGGAGAAGGATTAGCAGATAGCGAAAAAATAATCCATAGAGACGTTAATGGGGTCATTTTAGAGAATGGCGATAGCGTCGTTCTAGTAAAAGACTTGAAAGTAAAAGGATCAAGCATGATTGCCAAACAGGGCACGGCGGTGCGCCGGATTTCTTTGGATCGCGAGAATGGGGAATATATTGAGGGTAAGGTCGGAGCTCAGCAAATCGTTATTATTACTAAATATGTGAAGAAGTTGTAGTGACGTCTTTGCGAGGAGCTTTTCGCGACGAAGCAAACTGTTGAATTCGTGTTCTAAAGTCGCTGATTACTTTGTCGGCATGAAATATAGTCTTAGAAGTAACTTTTATCTACCTCCTCGCAAAGACGAATGAATTAACTGTTCATCTCCGTAAAAAACCTATAAAAATACGGAATGGTTTCAATCCCCTTCAAGTAATTCCATACCCCGAAATGTTCGTTGGGGGAGTGGATGGCATCGCTATCCAATCCGAAGCCCATTAGTATGGTTTTACTTTCCAATTCCTTTTCGAATAATGCAACAATGGGAATACTTCCACCACTGCGTTGGGGAATCGGTTTTTTACCAAAGGTGGTTTCATAAGCTTTTGAGGCGGCTTGGTAACCAATGGTATCGATAGGGGTTACGTAACCTTGTCCCCCGTGATGC
This sequence comes from uncultured Maribacter sp., assembly GCA_964351985.1. GTDB lineage: Bacteria > Bacteroidota > Bacteroidia > Flavobacteriales > Flavobacteriaceae > Meishania. The sequence goes on from CAYGPR010000070.1 coordinate 18,403, forward strand.
GGTCTTACTTTTACCTTGACTCCTTTAGGAGCAATGTTTTCAAAATGTTTTTTGAAGAGCTCCGTAATTTCTTTCCAATCTTGATGTGGCACTAAACGCATAGAAATTTTTGCGAAGGCCTTGCTCGCAATCACCGTTTTGGCTCCCTCGCCAATGTAGCCTCCCCAGATACCGTTGACATCCAAAGTAGGTCTGATAGAATTACGTTCGTTGGTGGTATAGCCTTTTTCTCCATATACTGATTCAATTCCCAAAGCTTTTTGATACTCTTCGATCACGAAGGGAGCTTTAGCCATTTCTGCACGCTCTTCTTGCGAAAGTTCTTCAACCTTGTCATAAAATCCGGGAATGGTAATATGGTTGTTTTCGTCATGCAGACTGGCGATCATTTTCGTAAGAATGTTGATCGGATTTGCGACAGCGCCCCCATA
>CAYGPR010000071.1:0-18395 GCA_964351985.1 uncultured Maribacter sp.
CCGGGCCTATTGGGCCTGTGGGACCTGCCGGGCCTTGTGCGCCATCGTTTCCGTCTGCACCATCGTTTCCGTCAGCGCCTGCGGGGCCTGCCGGACCTATTGGACCTGCTGGACCCTGTGCACCTGCCGGGCCTATTGGGCCTGTGGGACCTGCCGGGCCTTGTGCGCCATCGTTTCCGTCCGCTCCTGCCGGACCTGCCGGGCCTATTGGACCTGCTGGACCTTGTGGGCCTGTATCAGGATCTATCCATGAATATATTCCTGTACCATCAGTTGATAATACCTGTCCACTATTACCACCATTAGGTAATTCTATTTCGTTATTTGGATCGGCATCCTCATCTCGGATGTCTATCAATGTGTTTCCTCCGTCCACTAAATCTATTCGGACAGTTTGGTTCGGTGTTACGACCGTACTACTAATATCTTGAGTATCCAAACTCGATAGTGGGACATCAAAATCGCCTCCTCCATCACTCAATCTTAAATTCGGGCCTACTATGGAAAAAGCGGTGTTGTACTCATTACCTACGACACCATCTAGGTCGGGTGTAGCGTTACCTCCCACTGGATCCCATGTGGTTCCATTGTATACATATAATTGTCCTGCGGCATCATCTATATAGGTTGCTCCAGGATTATTATTCGCAGGAGCACCGGATGGGGCACCTGTGCCAATTACCGGAAGTTCATTGGTTATATCGGAATCAGCATCACGAATATCAATATTTGTACTACCCCCTCTTTCCAAGGCGACATTCATGGTTTCGTTGACAGTAACGACACTACTACTAATTTGTTGATTATCACTGCTGTTGGCCGCAAGATTTTCCAAAGCTTCTTGAACATTGGTTTCATCTGTCAAATCTCCATCCACATCAAAATTTGGGCTAAGAGTAACTTGAGAAGCATTCTGATCGTCGGTACCATCAAAGGAAGTCGTCGTGTTGTTTTCCGATACATAATCGAAAACACCGTCTGAATCGGCATCGCTGAGGGTAGTCACCGTCTCGTTGATGTCAACGTCGGTGATACCTGGCTCCGAAATAGTGGCGATTCTATTACCGGTAACTGTATTGGCCACACTAATGTCATCGTCCGTTTGTCCGGCAAGTTCTGCCAAAGCCCCTTCCACCTCTGTGGAAGTGAAATTGCCACCTGTGTCTGCGATGTTCACTTCCGACGCATTTTGGTCGTCAGCTGCAAAAAGTCCGTCACCGACTACAGATAAATTGTTTCCAGGGGCGGTGCTTACTTCAGCGGATATTGTGTACTCCGTATTATTACCAACAACATTGCTACTAACATCTATACCCGAACCTTCTACTACCGTGGTGGTCAATTCGTTAGCCGTAATCACAGGAGTAATGTCCAAAGCGGACGAAGCTTGGCCATTAACTGTGCTTACCAGCTCGTTGCTACCATTGAGGCTTAGGTTGTTGCTGTTGACAATAGGAACTCCTGCACCGGTTACTCCGTCTACAGTAGTTGTCAACGTGTTCACGCTGCTCGTATTGGATACGGTCGTTGCAGGCACCAAATTTATCTTGTCTATCCACTCCACAGTACCGGTCGCGTCAGTTACCAGTACTTGGTCATTGCCCGTTGACTCAATATCTGCGGTGGTTATTGTTCCATCCAATATATTCTCTGTCCGAACGGCATTGTCCGCCAGCTGTGTATTCGTAATACCATCATCGGAAACCCCTAAAGTAAATGGACTACCAGCGGTACCTGATCCAGATCGAGTCAGTGTCGGGTTCGAGGCATCTGTTACTTCATTTCCTACAATCGGGTCTAAATCGGGAGTAGCATTTCCACCAACAACATCCCACGCGCTACCATCCCATACATATAGCTGTCCAGCAGTTTCATCAACATAGGTTACACCTATATTAGCAGGGGTCGAAGTCGGGGCTCCATTACCTATCAAGGTAAGCTCATTGGTCAAATCCTCATCGGGATCTGTGGAGTTTACGGTATAATTTCCATTTCCATCGTCATCAACTGTCACGGCTCCGGTTCCAGCGGCAACGGTTTCACTTAATGATGAAAGATCGACCGAGGTTGAGCCTCCATTTTCAATATCTATTTCTAGCTGATTTGTACCATTTAAGGTAGCACCGGTCAAGTTCTGATTATCAGAACTATTTGCCGCAAGGTCTTCTAAAGCTTCCTGAACATTGGTTTCATCTGTTAAATCTCCATCAACATCAAAATTCGGGCTAAGTGCTACTTGGGAAGCATTTTGATCATCTGTACCATCAAACGAAGTGGTGGTGGTATCTTCTGAAGTATAAGTATAGGTAATATTATCTAAGGTTGACAGCGTAGTGACTGTCTCCGCGGGGAGCACCAAGTTCGTTATGGTCCCCTCCTCGTCCGTATAGGTAAGCGTACGTGTCAGGTTGTCGAAGGCCAACGTACCGAAGCCCAAGGGGACGTTCGTTATCGAACCCTCCTCATCGGTATAGTCGATCGAGTTGCCATCGGCGCCCAGTGCCACCGTACCGACCCCTAACGGGATGTTAGTCGTCAAGTTGTTCTCGTCGGTATAGTCGAGGCTGTTGCCGTCCGCGCCCAAAGCGAGTGTGGTCAGGGTCTCCGCGGGGAGCACCAGATTCGTTATGGTCCCCTCCTCGTCCGTATAGGTAAGCGTACGTGTCAGGTTGTCGAAGGCCAGCGTACCCACGCCAAGCGGGACGTTCGTTATCGTGCCCTCCTCATCGGTATAGTCGATCGAGTTGCCATCGGCGCCCAAGGCCACCGTGCCCACCCCCAACGGGATGTTGGTGGTCAGGTTGTTCTCATCGGTGTAGTCGAGGCTGTTGCCGTCCGCGCCCAAAGCGAGTGTGGTCAGGGTCTCAGCGGGCAATGTGACCGTTATAGCCGGACCTCCATTCTCAATTTCCAAAGTAAGCTCGTTCGTAAGGTTGTCGAAACTAAAGTCAAGGACCTGTTGACTATCTGTAGAAGTCAATTCCCATGAATCGCCATCCCAAAAATAAATGGTGCCCGTATTGGTATTTACGTAGATATCACCAATATCGGCTCCCGCAGGTGTGCCCGAACCTGGTGCAGTAACCAGTGTGCCGCTAAGCACCTCGCAATTACACTGATCTTGTAATAAAACCGTGGTTTGTGAATACACAAAACTCGATATCAAGAAGATGAATAGGTATATTATTTTTCTCATGGCCATGGCTATACTTAAAACTTTTATTGGCTTTTACTCTTTCTATTTTTCAATGCTTCCCATTTTGCAACATAGACTCTAGCTAAAAAGCTGTTTGAATACGCTGATAATGAGCTATCATTTTGTAAGCCGAACCCTAAAGGATTTTTCTCATGACCGCGAAGTGAATACAAAGTATCCGTGCGTGTCGTGTTCGTTTTCGAAAGGAAAACCTGGTTATGTTCGGTTAAGTTATTCATGTTTTGGGCGGCAAAAGACCTTCCTGCTGAGAGGAAAGTTCTATTACACATTACAAAATTAATCCAATGTACTCCTTAGGAAAATAAATGTTGTGTAAGTGTTAAAATGCACTGTATAGGTACATAAATTTGAGGTTTCGAACACTTTTAAAGTTCATTTTGACAAGGTTTGGTTGGTCGATTACCCCAATTGTCACGGCACTTGACGAACATGATTAAGTAGGAAAAATCGCAATAACAAGGCTTATAAATTGTCTTTTCAGGAATTTAATTTTTATTGACTCGATAAGTAATCCTTCTGTTTGTGATGACCGTTCTTACGTTCACTGTCAAGAGGGCGGAATTCGAGGCCAAGGGGGGGCATGAAGTTGCGGAATTCGATGGCAATACCCGATAACGATATCCATTTTTGTTGATTCCGGCAGAATTGACGGTCAACGTGTTAGTTTGTGTACCCGAATAGTCCACTCCATCAGAAATATCGACAAAACTGCCACCTCCATTGGTACTTACCTGCCATTGATAAGTATCGGCATTTGATGCATTTACAGTAAACGATGCCGTATTTCCAGCGGAGACTATCTGGTCTGCGGGTTGTGTATTGATAACTACTTGCGGAATATTGTTTATAGTAAAATCGCCCAAATCTATAGGACATTCATTATTTCCCCAACGTGACCACAGATTATAAGTGCCGGAGGAGAGGTTCGAATAAGTTATCGAACCGCTATTATCTGAAATATTGGGTTCATAGGTCGCCTGATCATCAAGACTAAATTCAATACCGCTGCGATTTGGATAATCGGGAAATGTAAACGTAATCGAGCCGTTGTTGAGTCCACATGTGGCATCAACAGTGGTTACGGTAACCGAAGGTCGCGATAAGGTGCGGACAATCACCGTATCAGTATCTGAACAGCCGTTGGAATCAGTGACCGTTACAGTGTACGAAGTATTAAAATCACCAGCTGGATTTGCTGTTACATTAAACGAAATGATAGGACTGGTGGCACCTGTACTCCACGCATAGGTATATCCGGGTGCTCCACCAGTAGGCGTAGCATCCAAAACGACCAAATCTCCATCACATGCTCTTATAGTCGAGCCTAAATCCACTGTAGGTTCCGATACGGTCAGGACGACATCATCCGAGGTTTCCTGCGCGCACGCAAAGGCCGAATGCGATAACAGTACCCGATATTGATTGCCGCTGTCCGAAATCTGGGCGTTTGTTACGGTCAACGTATTCGTGGTTACATCACTATGGATACCGGAATTAGTAAGATCCACCCAATTTGAACCGTTCCAGGTCTGCCATTGAAAGGTATCCGCATTGGAGACAGTGGCGGAAAAGGTGGTATTAGCCCCAGGACAAATGGAATCATCTGTAGGTTGTAAAGTTATCGTCGGAGCAATTCCAGCTTCCTGAAAATCATATGTGCTATTGGAGTCTCCATCCGCGGGGACGGTATACCCATCCGTTCCAGAAGTAACTAGGCCATTTCCATTTACGGTGACGGGAGAAGCTCCAAGGATTCCATCGGAATCGGTATCCGTATATCCAGCTTCAACAACATCGTTACAACTATCGTTATCAGAATCCAATTCTGTGGCATCAATAGTTCCATCGCCATCGGAATCGGTAACCGTGTAGTTGACCAATTCTCCGTTCGGGGTTGTCTGAACTGCATCTGGAACACCATCCGTTCCTACTGATCCATTGACCACACCATTGGTATGTGCCTGCCCGTGGCCTGCTTCCACGGCATCATAAATACCATCGTTATCGCTATCAAGGTCAAAAGCATCGATCACCCCATCAAGGTCTGTATCTTGACAAGCGCCGTTCTTAATTACATGTACATAGTCCAAAGCTGTGCCATTTGCAGTTCCGGCCGGAGTGGAGGCAAATCTGAGTGTAGAAGTGGTAGTCGTCGCCGTAAACGTTTGTTCAAAATAATACCAATTTTGGGGCCCCACAATACCCCCTACAACGCCTTGGACATTGTTCACCAAAGATTGATTCAATAGAGAATTATTACTGGCATCAAGTACCGATACGTTCATCTGTACCTGTTGTGGTACTCGATGGCCCACATCTTCTCCCCAAAAAAACGAAAAAGTATAGGTTTGCCCTACTTCCGTCGCAATAGTCTGGGTCAACACATTGTTCAAACCACCAGAAGCTGCATTATTACCAATGACATCAATATATTGGTTTCCGTAACGAGCCTCTGCAAAGGTATATGGCGACCACGACATACTAAGGCCACCTACCCAACCATCCATGTTTTGAGTGTACGTCCACCCCGTCAAAGGGTTGGAATTATGCGAAGCACCTATAAAAGTACCCGCAGGCTCTGTAAATCCTCCAGGGAATTCAGTGGCATCGCCGAAGTTCTGTGCTTCGAAATTTCCGTTAACTACTAAATTTCCACAACCTTCGTCCCTATCCAAAATCCCGTCATTATCATCATCGGAATCATCGGCATCAACGATTCCGTCACCATCATTATCAGGTCTGTCGTCAAGGGCATCCCTAAAATCGACATCCCCGCCGGTGGTGGCATCGTTATCGGAATCTAAAAGTTGTAAAGGAGGATTTAATGGATCATCTATAGTACCCCCGGGATCCGTATATCCAGCTAAATCCGTATCCATATTATCATCTAGTCCATCATTGTCTACATCGGTTCCTGACAAGGCAATTCCTGCCTCGCTAGTATCATTCGCACCTTCGTTATCAGAATTGGTATCGATAAAATCAGGGGTGTCCGTACCATCAGTATTTGTTGGGGTCAAGCCACCCAAGTATGCAGAATTCACTCCGTAATTAGCAGCATATGTAGGTAAATCATCACTATTTGGTGGTGTATATCCTAAAGTAGTCTGCGCTTCCACATTATCTGGAATTCCATCTTTGTCGGAATCTAAATCGAGGTTGTCCGTAAGGCCATCTGAGTCTGTATCAAGCGGACATTCTTCGACTAAACTTGATAACCTTCCCGTCATAACGGTATTTCCGTTTTCAATCTGATCTAGCACAATAGTATTGATGCCAGCGTTCCATGAAACTGGATTTATCGTTAATCCATTTACAAAAACCATGGGCTCCAATGGTCCGTTCCATGTTTTAGAACCATATAATTCAACACTCCCATTACCATTCACTATAAGACGTAGTAAAGGCGTATCGAGGTTTGTTGGGTTATTCCAAGCAATTGACCATATATTGGACACTCCGCCACCTCCGTAAAATGTACCATCTCCAAATTCAGCAGTTCGTATCGGTCTGTGAAACTCAATTTCCTCAGAGGTCAATTGATTTCCGTTGATACTAATATTAAAACTGTTATCGAGACTTGTGACGTCAAGAACAAAACCATCCGAACCGTTGTTTAATGAAAGTGAAACATCACTTCTATTAATTGAAAAATCGACGGACTCAGTAAAACACCCCTCATCAGTATCAAGGATTCCGTCATTATCATCATCTAGGTCGCAAATATCATTGAAACCATCACCATCAGTATCCACACCAGAGGGGTCTGCACAGGGTTCATAAACCGTAACCGTAGCCATATCGCTTTTTCCTAAAGCGGGACAAAGGGATACCGTAGAATCGGTAATAGTGTAATCAAAGGTAGTACCCGGAAAAGGCGTTCCTGCGCTATAGGTATAAGTAACCAGTCCGGCATCGGCATCATCGATAACTACCGACCCTATCGCTGGTTGCACAACACTTTCGATAAAGAAATTTTCCCCATCGGGCTCGCTATCGTTGTCGAAAAGACTGATTTGAACAGAAACTGTATTTCCATAAGGTACCGTTTCCAAGTCGTCGTTGGCCACTGGTGCATTCGGGTTTTCTATCAATTCGGCATCAGTTGTCGTCAAAGTATAGTGATTGGTACCGGGAATGGTACTTGGCTGTGCAATTGCAGTAGCAATCAATCGGGTAATACCATCGACGGGGTCATTGAAATTGGGATAATGTACTTCGATTATATAAGTCTCGCCTTCTCCTAATGGAAGTCCGAAATGGACCTCTTCGGGTTGCTGTGTTCCGTGACCGTAGACTCCATTGACCTGTCTTAGACCGCTCACTATATTTCCGGCACAGTCTCTTATCAAGACATTGGTGCCAATCGCCACCCTTCCGGGAAAGCCGCCCGTGGCACCGTTCGCACCTCGGTCTTCCGTTACATCGACAAGTAGATGGTTATTCCTATTTGCTGCGGCCAAATTGTTAATATATAATTGATTGCTATTTCCATTAATATTGATATAGATGTCCAAATCGCCATCATCGTCAACATCGACCATCGTAGTTCCTTCTCCATCCCTACCCGAATTAAAAGTTTGGGCGTCCAACGCGAACGTCATTGGCGAACCACTTCCTACCACTCCGGGTGCGGGAGTAGGGCTATTCAACTGATTGATATATAGATAACTTCTATTGTTTCCCACCAAAATAATATCGATATCGCCATCGTTATCGATATCGCCTCCAGCCAATGCATCAATTCTAGCAGAAGAAGAAGCGTTGTTCGGATTGCCTGGTTGCGGGAGGCCAGGGAAAACGGAAGCCCCTAAAGGCGTCCATGTTCCAGCATCGTTTCGATAAATCTGTGTCCATCCGTTTTCGGTCCATACCGCATCGAGATCACCATCATTATCCAAATCCCAAAGGCCGTTGCCCCCTTTGTTACTATTATTGGCCTGTGCCAGGTCTGCACCACTGGTAAATGTACCGCCTTGGTTTAAAAAGAAATCGTTCTCATCGCGCTTCCGCATAAAAATATCGACCCAACCATCGTCATCGACATCCGCCGCTGAACCATAATCCCCATCTGTTGCGAACTGGTTGAGTCCAAATTGAACGACACCAGAGCCATTGCCCGTGGTTATATGTGTAAACAATCCCGCAGCTGCGGGATTGACTACCGTACTTGTGGTATGGTCGATATAGTTATTACGCAAAAGTTCGATACCGTAATTATGGCTGTCGAAGAAAATGTCAAGATCGCCGTCTCCCTCAAAGTCGAAAAAACCGGCTCCTTCGGCGTTGATGGGATTTATATTAATGGTATAACCGCTCCTTCCAACTTTTATCGGAGTATTTCCCCCTATTCCATTACCGAAAGTTCCATTTGCATTTTGAAGATAAATTTGTAGGGCCGCACGGGTACTACCTCCCCCATTTCCATGTGAGGTAATCATGAAATCAGGCCGACCGTCATTATTCAAGTCACCCCAAGCCGCTTGTCTCTCCGCGACATCGTTGCCCATGCCCGATACCAGACTGGCCCTAACATTTGTGAATGTGTTATTGCCATTGTTGCGCATAAGGTAGCTTCTTGTACTACCGTTTTGATTTTCAAGTACCAAAACATCGATATCACCATCATTGTCGTAATCAGCCCATGCGTGGCCACCATCTTTGTTTCCACCAATGTCAAGATTATAAGATCCGGCACTTTCGGTAAAAGTCGTCTGTGCAACACTGTAAAAAGAGGCGCAGAGAAAAAAACAAAGAAATATTTTATGTATGGAAGTAATTCCCATTTAAGTAGGTTGTTCTTATTGTTCGGATATTTTAAACTAGAAAAAATTGGCAAACTTTCTCCACATTACAAAATTAACGCAATGTCCACGGTGTTAAAATAAATGTTGTGTAACGGGACTATAAGACTGTATATAACTAGAAAATTGAAGTCTAGCCCTTTTTTTAGGGAGTAAAACACCTGAAACAGTTCTTCAAAAAGAAACTGAAAATCAACGACTTATCTGAATAAAATGTAAGAAAAATCAATTCTTGTTGACTCTGTAGGTTATTCTTCTATTTGTAATAATCGTATTTGCCCGAATCGTTAAGATAGCATTGTCCGAAATAGTCGAGCCACAAATGTAATCGTCAGACGAAACCAGCACTCTGTACTGATTGCCGTTGTCAGCTGGCGACGCATTGGTAATGACCAAAGTATTGGTTGTTGTGCCACTATGGATCCCCGAATTTATCAAATCGACCCATGTCGAACCATTGAACAGCTGCCATTGATAGCTATCGGCATTGGAGGCCGCTACCGTAAAAGATGTGCTACAACCGGGACAAATCGTCGTATCAACCGGTTGGGTCGAGATGATAGGAACAGTATTTTCAACATAATCAAGAGTGCCATTGCCTCCTGAATCAGCAGGTACAGGATAAGTTGCAGCCGTAACTCGACCATTGGCATCTGTACTAGGCGGATCCCCTGTTCCATAATATTCATTATCCCCGCCATCAGCATTTGTATTTGCATACGCCTCATTGGCATCGCTACATCCGTCATCATCACTATCAGTATCTTGATAGTTCGGTGGACCGGTGCCATCCGTATCTGCAATGGTGTAATTTATTGTACCGCTCTCCGCACTTGTTTCGACGTTGTTTGCAAGGCCATTTGCACCATAAAGACTGGTAACGACGCCGTTTAAATGCGCGCGATTGTGACCTGCTTCCACAGCGTCATAAATACCATCATTGTCACTGTCCAAGTCTAAATGATTTGCGATGCCGTCCGAATCTATATCAATCCCATAATTTTCGGGATTATTATAATTCGTAAGACAGCTAAATTCAATATTATGCTGCCTTCCGCTTGCCGAGGCTCCTGCTACTCTAGCTTCTCCTCCCACACGAATCGACATCGAGGATTTCGAAGTATAACTAACACCATAATTCACTTCAGGGTTACCGTTTCCTGCACCTCCATATTCGGTAGTTCCCGCCGTTCCGATTACCCAAGACCCATCGGTTGTCATTGTAAGTTCCGTAGGATTTGAAATTGTATAACTAGTTGGGTTATCGGTCCATAACTGTTCTGCATAATTGGCATTACCGTCGATATCGTTCAGATTCATAAAGAACTTGTTGATAATCACTGGAGTCGTTCCGCCTGAATTAACAAATTGAATATTGTACTCTATATACCCTCTATCCCCTGCATTGGTCAAATTGAATGCTGTTTGCGGCCTAAATGCTGCCGTGTCGGATGAATTATTATCAACACTAGCTACACTTGCATTAACCGTTTGTACAATTGTTACTAGAGCGTCTGTTCCCGTAGTTACGTTGGGTATTCTATATACCGCTCCCTGCAAAAGGTCGGTTCCGGAAACTAGGGTCGCTGCTGCACTAAAATCCAAAGAAGTATCTCCACCACAGGCCGGTTGGGAGTTTCCTACTATCGTGTTCAATTCGTCCGCATCGGGAATACCATCGTTGTCATCGTCTAGGTCATCTTTATCGGCAATTCCATCGGTATCACTATCCGTAAGGGGTAAGACGGTTAGCGTACCGCTAGATTCTCCCTGTAAGGGAATGTTTTGCGCGTTTGTAATATCAGAAGGAGATATAGTATTTACGAAGGTTCCATCTGTAGAGGTAATTACATCAAAGGTAAAAGTACAGCTAGTACCGGCGGGAATATTGACACCTGAAACGGAGAAATTATTATTTCCGGGAGCCGCTAAAACAATACCCCCACAGGAAGAGGATGCGTCGGGTGTTGGAGCAATAACCATATCGGCGGGAAAATTATCCGTAAGGGTAAAATTGGTAAGGTTTACGCCATTCGCCGGATTATCAACTACTATGCTTACCGTTGATTCATCACCAACAGAAATGGTAGATGAGGTAAATGTCTTACTGGCGACTGCTGGAAAGGCGATTTCATTGGAAACTACAAAAACCCCTCCCCATAGCCCTTCATTGGCACTTCCTAGCACAACATTGAGATTCGTTGCATTATTTGGAACGGTACCCGAAGCATCGAACATGTCGGCATCAATTCCCCAGCTATAGCCAAAATTTGGATTCCTTCCTCCCACATCGACCCCAAATTCGGAAATAGTACCGTTCAGCGTATTGTTGTTAGGATTCAAACCATTGGACAAAGCCGTACCATTTATGCTTACAAAATCACCGGTCAGGTTGGCTTCGCCATCAAATGCAAAATATCCTGCATGCGTTTCAAAAGCACCCGTACTAGGTGTGAGTAGGCCAGTTACGGTAAAATTATCATTAGTACCAAAACCAAAGAAATCAAAGCCATCCCAGACATTTATTCGTCGGGATTTTTCCGTCGGGTCGCTATAGACAATAACCATCGTCCAACCCCCATAGGGTCCTGTAAACGATCTACCTGTGGCTAAGGCTATATCGGCAACGAAATAATCTCCATTCCCAGCATTTTGTACTATTGAAGTTACGTCAGCATGGGACATAAATGACCGCCAGCCTGAAAACCGTACCGTTTCAATATTCCTTACCTCTGCATTAATTGTTGTATAAACTGCGGCTCCGGGCGCTTTAAATTTGACCTGATCGATATTCAAGCTTCCTGGGGGATTTGAAATCCCACTGTTACTACTGTTATACATTCCTCCCCAATATAAACCTGCCCATTCAACGCTAGCCCCAGCCGGAATGTTGAAAGTACTACTACTGGAATTAACAGTTGTGCCATCGGCATCGACATCTATATAGGCCATATTTACCCCAGGATTATTTGTAGTCGGTGTAGCCGGACAACCCGATACACATTGAAGGTTTGTATTTCCCCTCATCTTAAAATTACCCATCAAATTTCTTGCATCCCTTTCTTCATATGGTCTTGTTGCATTAGGATCGTTTTCATCATCAGTAATGGTGCCTGTTGCCGTATCCGAAATATTTACCGAACCATTCGAAGAACCCGTGAACTGTATTGCAAAGGTTTCGTTACCCTCAAAAATAAAATCATCGGAAATAGGCACTGTAAATTGATCTGAATCTCCCACGATTCCATTAAAATTGAGCGTGCCGCTAGTTGAGGTGTAATCGGCCGATGCGGTGGCCGAAATATCATTGGTGGCATAGTTAACGGTAAAGGGTAAACCTGTGTTCACACCAGTGTGTGTGACCGTAAAAGTAACGGTTCCAGCATCTTCGTCAACTACTTCATCATCAATGGACATAGCAGGACCGTTAGGGGTAGCACTAATCAATACATTGTCGACATAGGCATAATCATTACTTGCCCAGTTGTTATTAATGTTATCAAATCTTATAACTGTATTAGCAGAAAGATATGCAGAGATATCCTGGTTAAAAGTGCCCGTCGTACTTCCAGTCAAATAGCCCAAAGTGGTATATGACCCCCCCCCATTGGACGAAATCTGAACCGCGAGACGTTGGTTAGTAGTAAGGCTTATAGTCTGCCAATCAAAGGATAATGTAGCCGAGGAGGCTCCCGATAAATTGACGCTTCTCCTAATACTCTCAGACCAGATGTAGTAAAATCGAAGTCTATTTCCTGTAATATTTATATACTGAGCCGTTGGTCCATTATCAGTATCATCGCCGTTTTCTGTCCAATCAGAGGCCCAATTCTGGTTGCCATCATCTCTAGAATATGAAATAGAGCTAAAATTATCCAAATAACTATCCTGACCGGATAGTATGGCCACGGAAAATATCAATGCGAAGAAAAGTGAATGTTTCTTAAAAAACATAAATAAGTCGAGCTAATCCCCAAAATTAGCTCTATTGCCTCTTTTTAAGCAAACAATGTTGTGAACAACTAAAATAAGGATGTGAAAATGCTGAATTAACGGCTTTTGTCTTCTTTGTCTCTATCAATAAGTATATTCTGAAAAAGAAAAGCGGCTAGGCAGCCGCTTCAATATTTAAAAATCATCGTGAACTATTCCAGGATAATAAACTCAGATCTGCGGTTCAGTTCATGCTCTTTTGCCGAGCATCTAATACCGTTTTCACACCCGTTTACCAATTTCGTTTCGCCAAAACCTTCGCCTTGTAGACGATCCGCAACAATACCCTTGGCAATCATGTAGTTTACTGTAGACTCCGCACGTTTCTGTGAGAGCCACAAATTATAGGAATCTCTACCCCGACTATCGGTGTGGGAATTGACCTTAATTTTTAGACTAGGATATTTTTCCATCGCGGCAATTACTTTTTCAACTTCGACCTCTGAATCCTTACGGATGTTGTATTTATCAAAGTCAAAGTAGATGGTACTTAATTGCAATAGTTTGGCCAAATCATCTCCGAAACCTGCAGTTACTTTATCACGTTCCAAATAAAAATCAATGATTCTCGGTTTATCATCAGACTTACCTAAATACTCCTCAGAAGGAACATAACCGTTCATCATGGCCCTTACAAAATTACCTCTATCACAATCCAGTGATAATTGATACTTTCCCTCCGAATCGGTAATTGCCGAAGATACTTCTTCGTTATTCTCATCGATTACCTTTACCGTAGCACCGACCAAAACTTCATTTGAAATTTTATCTCGTACCGTTCCGGAAATCTCTTGGATACAGTCCAATTTTAATGGGGTAGTTTCCAAAAAGCTGTAGATATCGTCTGCACCCATCCCTTCGGCACGGTTTGATGCGAAATATCCCTTTCTATCCTCTTCGTTGAAGATAAAGGTAAAATCATCCATATTACTATTCACGGGCTCGCCCACATTGACTACGGAACCATCAAAACGGTCATTAGCAATTTTGATGGCAAAAACATCCAGCCCACCCAGTCCCGGATGCCCATCGGAAGAGAAGTACAACACTTCTTCCTTGGATACGAACGGAAACGTTTCTCGCGCTTCGGTATTTATAGTATTGCCCAAATTCTCGGGCACTCCATAGCTTCCATCTTCATTGATCGCTACTTTGAACAAGTCGGATTCTCCCAAAGTTCCGGACATATCGGAAGCAAAATATAGAGTCTTCTCATCAGGACTTAAGGCCGGATGTGCGACGGAATAGTCATCACTGTTGAAAGGAAGTTCTTCAATACTTCCCCAAACTCCTTCTGTGAGCACAGCCTTGAAAATTTTCAATCTTATTACCCCATTTTCGTCTTTTATATACTTCCCGTTCTTAAAATTATTACGTGTAAAGTAAAGTATAGTGCCATCTGCAGTAATCGTAGAAGTGGATTCATGCAATCTCGTATTGACCTCATCGTCTATTTTGGTGACTAGGTTTTCAGATATACTGTCGGCATTTACCTTATAAAGATCAAGAAAATCTTTGGAGTTCCAAGTATGTCGGTATCTTGCCAAGTTTCCGGTATCCCTGTCGGATGAAAAAATTAGTCCCTCTTTATAGAACGAGGGAGCAAAATCAGAATATGGAGAGTTATATTCAAAAGGGGCTATATCATACCGGCCGGAGTTTTTCTTAATATCGGCCATATAATCCTTTTCGGTCTTAAAAACCGATGCCCGAACATCGTTCGAGGTCATTTCGGTAAACTTGGCCATTACTTCGTTCGAATCTTCATAATTGCCCAATGTCTTAAGCGTCTGCGAATATCTGAAGAAGTATTCAGGCCCGACATCGGACGGGTATTCTTCAACGAGCTTCTTATACGTTTCGGCGGCTTCTTTATAGTCAGCATTAAAATAATAGGAGTTCCCCAGTTTTTTTAGGAGGTCGGCAGATACATAGCCTTTCTCCATCACACGCTTGTATATATCTATTGCCGGACTAAAAGAATAATCTTGATACTGTTCGTTGGCCTTGTTGACCAATCTTTCTTGTGCGATAGCCTGCCCCCCAAGTGAAAGGAACATTATAAAAAGAAGTAAGCTTATTTTTTTTATCATCGCAACCAATATTAAAAGAAACGTGGAGATACCAATTTTTGAAACGATTTGACCAGTTCAAACCTCAAGAATACCTCGAAAGAACCATCGTTGAACTGCGTACCCCCCAGTTCGGTCGTCTCGCGATCGTAGGCGAGGCCCAACATCAACTGATCGGTAATCTGAAAACCCGCCATACCACTGATGGCGGCATCCCAGCGGTAAGCGGCACCGAAGGTAAATTTATCGTTGAACAAAAAATTCGCAGAAACATCTACCTGTAAGGGGGCGCCCCCCACCACTTTCGTCAACAGCGCAGGTTTGAACTTGAAATTATTATTCAAATCGAAAACATATCCCGTAATGAGATAGAAATTAATACGTTCTTTGGAAAGAAATTGAACTGAGTTGGCATCTCTTTGTGAATTATCGAAATGTTCTGTCTGCAGTAAGTTAGGAGCCGATAGACCAGCATAGAATTTATTGGTATGATAGTACATTCCAAGACCAACATTGGGCGAGAACCTATTTTCGATATTATCGGCAGCAACCGGTTCCACATCAAAATTTCGCAGGCCATTGAAGTCTAGGTTCAAAAGGTTTCCCCCTACCTTAAGACCGAATGAAAGTTTACCTTCCAAAGAAACATCGACCGTATAGGAAACTACCGCATCGAAGTAAGTCTCTTGTACAACTCCATCACCAATATTGTCATTTACTACCGATAGGCCGTACCCTATCTTGCTATTGCGGATTGGGGAATGTAAGTTCAACGTCTGACTTTCTGGAGCACCATTCAGGCCTACCCATTGAGATCTGTAAAGACCTGCAATGCTCAATTGACCGCGAGAACCGGCATATGCCGGATTCACACTCATGGTGTTGAACATGTACTGCGTATATTGTGCGTCTTGTTGTGCAAAAGCACATTGAAGCCCCACGACCGATACTAAAACCAATGTAATTATTTTGCCCCTTAAATTTACCATAAGTCTTTACATGATTAATTACTTACATATATGTATCCACTATCCGTTACATCGCCTTTTTCATCGGTTTGATAATCAAAGATATAAAAATATACTCCCGCTGGAAGGTATTCCCCAGAACTGACGGTGGATCTACCTTTCGATCTTCCATCGAATACATTGTTCTGATTGTTGTAACCCGCTCCTTCGTAAACTGCAACGCCCCATCGGTTATATATTCTCAACGTATTGTTCTTTGCTTTGTCGACATTTCTGATGAACAAAAAGTCATTTTTACCATCACTATTCGGAGTTACCAACTGGTTCACTTCTATAATACCATCGAAAGGCAGCTCCTCTACTACCACGGTAACGATCGCCGTATCGCAATTCGTGTCAATTGCAGTTTCACAAATGGTATACTCAATGGTGTACGTACCTGCGTCTGTATTCGGCGCCAGATTTACGGTGCCATCAGGGTTAATGGTCAACGGACCAGTTGGTGTCGAGGTTATTACTACGTCATCCGGATTTACTGGATCACCATTCAAAGTATCATTATCAAGTATATTGCCTGGTAGGGTGCCACCATCGGTACCATCTTCAAAAGGAACACTAAAGTCATCATCTATGGCGTCGATAATTGGCGCACCTACGGTTATGGTTACCGTAGCGGATGCACAAACATCCGGGTCGGGATCTGTGTTACAAACTTCATAAATAATGGTAACATCAGTACCGGTTTCTTCGGCCGTCGGCGTGTAAGTTAGTTCTCCCGTTTCGGGGTCTAAAACTACCGTTCCGGTCGCCGTGCCTCCTATTTGGGTAATACCTGTCGTACCAAGATTGTTGGCATCGTTGTTCGGTAGGTAATCATCATTTTCGAGAATGTTTATCGTAACTTCTGTCAATGCATCTGTTGAACCAGAATCATCGACTGCTGTTGCCACAAGTGGATTCGGGTCACCCCCGTTCGGATTACCATCACTATCGCAATCCAAGGCAAGCCATTCGGCAGAAGGCTCAAGGGTCTGACTTGCTATCAAAAGGTCGCAAGGATCTAGAGGGTCCGTACCGTCAATAACTTCTTGTTCATTGGTCACACCATCACCATCGCAATCGAGATCGTTCCATTCTGTTGTGGTATCCACGGTTTGATTCTCCAAAACAAAAGAACATGGATCTTGAGGATCTGTACCGTCGGTAACCTCCTGCTCGTTGGTAACACCGTCACCATCACAGTCTGCTACGAGAAAATCTCCTGTTTGTGCTAAAGTAATACTTGCCGGATCATAGTCGCAAGGGTCTGTCGGATCGGTACCGTCGGTTACTTCTTGTTCGTTGGTAACCCCGTCGCCGTCACAGTCAATGGCATTCCACTCATCTGAAGGATCCACACTTTGACTAGCAACAACAAGGTCACAAGAATCGGATGGGTCTGTACCATCTGTTTCCTCTTGCTCGTTTGTAACACCATCTCCGTCACAATCATTTGTCGGTACGGACAAACAATCCACATTACATGACGCCGCTGTCACATTGCTATCCGTTGCACTAACATTCAATTGACCGCCGTTTGCCGCTACCGGAACGCCGTTTGTATCCTCGCCCCCAGTGAGTGCCCCATTACCATCAATCGCCGAATTTTCAAAAGCTGCGCTTCCCTCTAGAGCATCGGGACAGCTATCGTTATCAGAATCCAAATCCCTGAAATCAGGACTGGTATCGTCATCCGAATTTATCGGATTCAGTCCATCATTTCCATAGGCATTGTCCAATCCATCCGTATTGTCGTCTAAGCCAGAGGGTGGAATATAGGCATCAACAGGCTGTGCCTCCCTACCATCTAGAATACCATCGTTATCGGCATCTAAATCCCTGTAATCTGGAACGTTGTCACCATCCGTATCAATAGGATTCAAACCATTTTCGTAAGCATCGTCAATATCGTTGTCATTTGCATCTCCAATTGGGGGAATATACCCTTCTGAAGTTTGGGCCTCCACTTTATCCTTAATACCATCGTCATCTGAATCAAAATCACGAAAGTCAGGATATTCGCCACCATCTGTATTTATAGGATTGATTCCGAAACCGAACGATCCTTCATAGGCATCGTCAAGACCGTTTGCGTTTGCGTCAACTCCAGAGGGAGCAACATATCCCACAAAAGGCTGTCCTTCAATATTATCGCGAATACCATCAATATCCGAATCGATATCGAGATAATCAGGAATTCCACCGCGATCCGTATCAATGGGAGTTAAACCTGCCCCAGAAGAAAACTCATAGGCATCGTCAAGACCGTTACCATTAGCATCGACACCTGAAGGGGCTATAT
>CAYGPR010000072.1:0-17404 GCA_964351985.1 uncultured Maribacter sp.
GGAATATTCAACGGTGATTTTTGAAAGTCCGACTTCTTGCTCAACTTGCTCAAACGGACTTGCTTTGGGGTGAGGAATTTGGGAGAAACCAAGGGGGCCGATTAGAAATAACAATACTACAATCGGATTTTTCATCTAGTATTCTCGATTAAATCAAATCTTAAAAAAAGAATCCACAAACTCGAACTTATTAAATACCTGAAGATCTTCGATGCCTTCCCCTACCCCTATATACTTTACGGGTATCTGAAATTGGTCCGAGATACCGATGACCACCCCACCTTTGGCGGTACCATCGAGTTTTGTGACCGCAAGCGAAGTCACTTCGGTCGCTTTGGTAAATTGTTTGGCCTGTTCAAAGGCATTCTGTCCGGTCGAACCATCGAGTACCAATAAGACTTCATGCGGTGTGTCATTTACCACTTTTTGCATGACCCGTTTTACTTTGGTCAATTCGTTCATAAGATTGACTTTGTTATGTAAACGCCCTGCCGTATCAATAATCACCACATCCGCATTTTGGGAAACTGCCGAGCTCAAGGTATCGAACGCTACCGAAGCCGGATCGCTACCCATTTTTTGTTTGACCAATGGCACATCGACACGGTCGGCCCAAACTTGCAATTGGTCAATCGCAGCGGCACGAAAGGTATCGGCGGCACCTAAGACTACATTTAGTCCTTGGTTTTTGAATTGGTGTGCCAGTTTACCGATGGTCGTGGTTTTTCCGACTCCGTTTACGCCAACCACCATAATGACATAGGGTCTTTTATTCAATGGCACCGTAAATTCTGTAGCATCTCCTGTATTGGTTTCAGAAAGGAGTCCGGCAATTTCTTCACGAAGGATTCCGTTGAGTTCATCGGTACCCATATACTTGTCCGTGGCGACCCGAGCTTCGATGCGCTCAATGATCTTAAGCGTGGTATCGACACCAACATCGGAAGTGACCAACACTTCCTCAAGATTATCGAGTACATCGTCATCGACCTTTGACTTACCGGCGACGGCCTTACTTAATTTGGAAAAGAAGGTTGTTTTGGTCTTTTCGAGACCTTTGTCGAGTGTTTCCTTCTTTTTCGAGGAGAATATGTTTTTGAATAGGCTCATTTGTCATATAATAGGTTAGGTAACCAAAGATACGGAATGGAGGGTTAAACCTTTTAATAGATAACGCTTTTCTGTTCGACCAACCTCGCGTATGAACACCCCCATTCGCTCCTCACAAGGAGGGTATAATTCCAAATAAAAAAAGCTCCTTTCAGTTGAAAGGAGCTTTTATATTTTGATAAAAATAGTCTTATTTTTTTGCCATCCATTCGTTCACCATTTCAGGTGGCATGACCGATTCAACAAAAACATAAGCACCTGATTTAGGTGACTTGACCATCTTGATGGCCTTTGTCAATCGTTTTGAACTTGTCTGTAAACTTGCTACCGTCTTCTTTGCCATGATATATTATTTTATCTCTTTATGGACTGTCATTCGTTTCAATATCGGATTGAATTTTTTTATCTCCATCCGTTCTGGGGTGTTCTTCTTGTTCTTGGTCGTAATGTACCGTGAAGTTCCTGGCTTGCCAGAGTCTTTGTGCTCCGTACACTCCAATATTACCTGAATTCTATTACCTTTCTTTGCCATCGTTACTTAATTTTCAGACTATTTGTTCAATAATCCTTGTGCCTTTGCCTCTTTTAAGACTGCGGAAATACCTCTCTTGTTGATTATTTTCAACGCCTTTGCAGAAACTTTTAAGGTTACCCATCGATCCTCCTCAGGAATATAGAAACGTTTCTTGGAAAGGTTAACGTCGAATCTTCTTCTGGTCTTATTAACGGAGAACGAAACGTTGTTTCCGAACATCGCTCTTTTTCCCGTGATTTCACAAACTTTTGACATAGCGCCGATTTTTTAACAGGATGCAAATTTATATCATTTTTACGGGACGGACAAAATTCTTATCTAGAATTTTAAAATTTCTTTTTGCAGTAGCTCAAAGGCCTTATTTACTGACTTTTGCACGATTCTCGTTCGATGGTTTCCCATGTTGAATTTTTCCGCAAAAACCCCGTTCGGAGAGGCTATGGCGATGAAGACCGTACCGATTTCGGCATCGGAATCTCCTTTTGTTGGCCCTGAGTTTCCGGTAGTGGCGACGGCGAAATCTGTTTTGAGCAGTTTTCTCACATTTTCCGCCATTTCTTCGGCCACTTGAGCACTTACCACGGAATGCTTTGCAACTGTCTCTTTGGAAACTTTCAATATCTCTACTTTCGTTTGAGTGGCATAACTGACCACACTCCCTTTAAAATAAGCCGATGCGCCGGGAAGTGCCGTAATCCGTTCGGCAATCTTTCCGCCTGTAAAACTTTCAGCAGTAGCCAAGGTCATTTTTTTCTCGGTGAACAATTTAGCCACTATCTCTTCGATGGTTTGCTCATCTTCAACGCCGTAGATCAAATCACCAATCAGTGGATATAATTTTTGGGACTCTTCCTCAACTGCCTTTTCCAATACTTCCTTATCGAAACCCTTTGCGCTCATTCGCAAACGTACTTTTCCCAAATTCGGCAAATAGGCTAATTTGATAAAGGCCGGAAGGTTGTCTTCCCAATCTTCGATACGCGCCGCAATTGCACTTTCTCCCAGACCGTAGGTCACCAAAGTTTTATGAATGATAAAAGGCCGTTCAAAACGCTCCATGATTTTTGGAATCACGGTTTCGGTCAAAAGGTGTTTCATTTCAAAAGGAACACCGGGCAAAGAAACGAAAACGGTTCCTTTTTCTTCGATCCACATACCGGGTGCGGTACCATTAGGATTATGAAGCACCGTTGCTTTTGAAGGCACCAGAGCCTGTTGTCGATTAACGTCAGATATTGGGGTACTCGAAATATGTTTTCTAAAAAGTTCTTCTACGTGATGCAGCACATTTTTATCCTCCACAAGAGCATCCTCGAAAAATTCACAAAAAGTATGTTTGGTAATATCGTCTTTTGTGGGACCGAGACCACCGGTAACAATGACGACCTGTACCCTAGATTTAGCATCTTTTAAGGCCTGCAAAATATGCTCTCGGTCATCTTGCACCGAAGTTATCTGATATACCGAAATACCTATTTTATTGAATTCTTTACCAATAAAAGCGGAATTGGTATCGACAATCTGACCTATAAGGATTTCATCGCCAATGGTGATGATTTCTGCAAGCATTATGCGGGGAAGTCTTTTTTTAGCTCAGAAACTACTTGCTCGATATCCGTCTTGAGTACGGGAAAAACCTTTTCTATTTCTGACATATTGGCCGCATTTTTTCCTAACGTCTCTATTTGTAAGGCAGCTTCTCGTGTCTGTTCCATACCCAATAAATCTACATTGGGTTTGATTTTATGGGCCAATTGATAGACTTTTTCATGATTGCCTTCAGTAAGGGCAATTTCCAGGTCTGAGAGGTCTTGTGGCACCTCTTCCAAAAAAACCGAAATGACCGAATTGATGAAATCTTCATCGCCCTCCGCCATCTCATTGATTTTATCAAGATTATAGATCATTATTTTACTTTTAAGGAAAAGAGCTCTTGCCCTTCCAAAACGCCCGAAAGATAGTCATTTGTTGCTACTCTACCAACCCCGGCGGGGGTGCCGGTAAAAATAATATCACCTTTTTTTAACATAAAAAATCGGGATACATAAGATACCAATTCATCTATCTTCCAGAGCATCAACCCTGTATTTCCTTTTTGAACGGCTTCGCCATTTTTGAACAATGAAAAATTCAAATTGTTCAAATCTGTAAAATCGGATTTCGGAAGCCATTTTCCAATGACGGCGGCCCCATCGAAACCTTTGGCCTTTTCCCACGGGAGTCCTTTTTCTTTTAGTTGCGTTTGTAAGTCCCTGGCCGTGAAGTCGATACCAAGCCCCACTTCATCATAATAAGTATGTGCAAAGCGCTTATCGATATGCTTGCCGACCTTTTTGATTTTTATGAGCACCTCTACTTCGTGATGCACATCATTTGTAAAATCAGGAATATAAAAATCCTGTTCCTTTGGTAAAATCGCAGAATCGGGTTTAATAAAAACTACAGGGTCCGTTGGTCTTTCGTTGGCCAATTCTTTGATATGATCCGTATAATTACGGCCGATACAGATGAGTTTCATGTTCTTAAAAGATAAAAGAGAATAGAAAAGAGAGCATAGAGTTTTTCGTGGTTTGAGGCTTGGTCATTTTATTAATAGAAATGGAATAGGAAGTATCACGAATTTACAATTTACTTCAATAAAGTTTAATAGTTTGTGTTTTCGTCTTAGTTCTCTTTTCTTTATTCTATAATCATTTTCAACTCAACTTATTGTTCAACCTGCTCAGTTTAATCTGTGTCAATACCTTTTTTGTGTACAAAGGAAAGTCCGCATTTAAGATCCAGCCGAAATAGCCAGGCTCATTGTCGAGAACATCCAATACCTTTTTTCCTTTGTGCTTTCCGAACGCAAAAATTTCTTCTCCATCTTCATCGTATCCGAGAAACCCTGCAAAATCTGCGAATTGACGATGGGTAGAAAACTCCGCTAATTTTTTGATGTTGTTTTCAAGTTCAGGATACCTATCAAGCTGCGATAATAATACTTCATAAGTAGCCAAGGTATCGGCTTCGGCACTATGGGCGTCTTCCAAATTTTTATCGCAGTAAAATTTATAAGCCGCACCCAAGGTTCGTTTTTCCATTTTGTGAAAGATGGTCTGTACATCGACCGATACGGCATTCTTCATATCGAAATCGATATCGGCACGTAGCATCTCTTCGGCCAATAACGGAATATCAAAGCGATCGGAATTAAACCCACCGAGATCACTATCCTTGATCATTGCATGGATTTCTTTTGAAAGCGCCTTAAAAGTAGGTTCGTTGGCGACCTTTTCATTGGAAATACCATGAATAGCCGTTGAATCTGCAGGAATCTGCATCTCAGGATTAACGAGCCAGGTCTTGCTCTCTTTATTTCCATTCGGATTAATTTTAAGAATGGATATTTCCACGATTCTGTCTCTGGCCACGTTGGTGCCAGTAGTCTCTAAATCAAAAAAACAAATGGGTCGGGTAAGTTTTAGTTCCATGGGGTAGGTTTATGCGTACAAAGATAGCTTTTACTAGAATCAGAGAAAATGAATGGAATACTTTTATTATTCCAACTTCCTATTTTAACACCTCATAAGTGGTATGATAAAGAACCACCTGAATGTTGAAATTCACATTTCCAGAAATATTTACGAGACGTTTCACGACCTCTTCGTACAACGTTGGACTATCATGTTTTTTCCTTAGAAAAATAAAAACTTCCTTCAAGGACAAGAGAATATGCGCCAAGTCGGAGGGATTAATCGAGACGTGGGTTACTTCCTTGTGCTTACCAAGAAAGCTAACACCTTCCGAAATTAATCCCGAAAAATCAGCTTCGTGGTCATATTCGTTTTCCGCACCGCTTAAAAAATCAAGTTTCGCTAGAATTTCTCCGATCTGAAGATCAAAATCGTAGGCAATAATGGTAGCTTCTTTTTTGCCTACCCTAATCAGTTCATCCAACAAGGCCTGCGATTTGGCATAATACAAAGACCCTGCGAGTGTAATGACATCAAAAACAGAATCTTTGGACACTATATCATCGTCAAAATAGTTCGTGTAAGAAACTCTGGGATGCTTTATGGCTTTTTGCAACATTGCGCTACTTGGTTCGATACCCATTACCGCACCACAAAAATGACTCAGGGCGATGGCCGAATGCCCGGTACCTGAACCGACATCGAGTCCGAAGTCATATGTTCTGCCTTGATCCAAACATTTTTTCAAAATCGGAATATGAAGTGGAGGCCTGTATTCGCGATAATGATAGGCAGTTAAGTCATTATACTCATCCGTCATAATTCAAATCATTTGGGTCAGGATTTATGAAATCAGGTTTAGGGGTAACTTTAAATCGTACAGCTTTTAAGCTAGAAAGTTCATTAAGGTAGGCTTTACATACCCGATGCATACCGTCCATGACCGAACCATCGGCCGCCAAAACAATGGGATATTTTAAGTCACACTCAAGTACCAGTTTCATGTGGTCAACAATCGACTTACAGGTAGGCAAATCGGTATCGCCTTGATACCAATAATTACCGGACAGCTCACTTATTTCTGAAATTGGAATTTCAAAGACGGGAAGATTTGTTGACCGCTCAACCAATTTTTGGACGTCCCAGACTAGCCATCCGTCAGCGGACTTTTTATGATGATATTGTTTTCTCATTTGACTTGAATCGACTACGCTTTTGTAGGATTTTAAAAGTAGTAAATATTCGCGGGGAACGGAGCTCTTGGTTTCCGTCAACGTTTTTTATCTTCGTTGGATGAAACCCTATTTTAAATATCTTTTGCCATTGCTATTTTTATGTTGTCAAGGGAAGTCCAAAAATCAATCACATCCTATCTACACCTCCATTACCACTGATTCAGCACTACATTATTATAATTTAGGCTGGAAGCAAATCATGGACGAAGGCAATTACGGTGGCGCCGAAGTATCCTATCGAAAGGTTTTGGAATATGATCCTGACTTTCTCATCGGCAAAAGTGTTTTGGGCCGTTTAACCCTTGACCTTGAAGAACGCCTGCAAATTTTCAAGGAAGTTGAAGAAAGAAAAGATAAGGTCACAGGTAAAGAACGACTCGTTCTTGATGTGTACCACGCCTTGGTGGAATTTACAAACGCACGTGAACAAAAGGCCCAAAGTACGGTATCAATTCGAGAAAGGGTTTTTAAACTAGCGGAAAATAATTTGAGGACCATTGTGCACAAGTATCCAGAAGAGGTGTATTTGAAAGCGGAATATATCGAATTTCTTCATACCGTTCACGGGCCGGAAATCGCTTTGGATTCCCTGGCCATACTGACTTCACCTGCTCAGAAAGAGAATCCGTTTTTATTGGGATATGCAGCCAGTATGAATGCGGAGATCGGGAATTTTGATTTGGCATTGCAAGAGGCAAATCAACTACAAAAGGTTATTGGTGATACTGCGATACCAAAACCGTATGCTGTTTTAGCAGATGTTTATTTTAAAATGGACAGTCTAGAACTTGCAAAAATCAATGCGGATAGGGCGAACATGCTAGATCCAAGAAACCTGGATGCTTCAAGGCTTAAAGAAAAAATAGATGGCGGATTACAAAGTAAATTGTCGGATGAAAGGATTAAAAAGAAATAGGTTCGGCTTCTAAAACTCACGGTTCACGTCCCAAGCTTCAAGATAATCCGCCACTGCTTTGGCGAACATACTGCCCAAAGCACCGTTAACGACACGATGATCGTAACTATGGGAAATATACATCTTACTTCGAATTCCGATGAAATCGCCTTCAGAAGTTTCGATTACCGCCGGAATCTTGCGAATAGCGCCCAATGCCAAAATACCTACTTGGGGCTGATTGATGATGGGTGTACCAAAGACACTGCCAAAAGTACCTACATTGGTTACCGTATAGGTGCCATCTTTGACTTCGTCGGGTTTTAATTGATTGTTCCGTGACCGATTTGCCAAATCGTTTACGACTTGGGCCATCCCGACCAGATTCAATCGATCCGCGTTTTTTATTACGGGAACAATAAGATTTCCATCGGGTAGCGCCGCCGCCATACCAATATTGATGTTCTTCTTTTTAATAACCTTGTCGCCATCGACAGAAATATTCATCATCGGATAGTTTTTCAGAGCCTTGGCTACAGCCTCCATGAAAATTGGGGTAAAGGTCAATTTTTCACCTTCACGCTTTTCAAAAGCGTCTTTCATTTTATTTCGCCAATTGACCACATTGGTCACATCGACTTCGATAAAACTCTGAACATGTGCCGATGTCGATACACTATCGACCATGTGCTTGGCGATCAACTTGCCCATTCGGGTCATTTCGATTACTTCATCGGTCGCAGAAGTAGTCGTTGGTGCCAAGGAACTAATATTGGTGGGTTCTATCTTAGATTCACTTACAATAAGAGGTTGTTTCTCTTGGTCGGTATTCTGTGCCGCTCCAGCTGAAGATTTTCTATTTGCAACATACTCCAAAATATCGTTTTTGGTCACCCTACCCTCTTTGCCCGTTCCTATGATAGTATCGAGTTCGGCAATCGAAATTCCTTCTTCTTTGGCTATATTTTTGACCAATGGGGAATAAAATCGGTCAGAACTTGATGAATCAAGAACCGGGGCACTTACGGTCTCTTTGGCAATAGAGATTGTTTCTTCGACGGCCTCAACGGTTTCCTTTGAAACTTCCGGCTCTACTACTTCTTTTTCTTCTACCGCGGTGTCAACCGCAACGCCATTCAATTCGATCACCGCCACCGTCTGGCCCACTTTAATAATATCGTCTACGTCAAAAAGCTTTTCAACCAGCACCCCTTCCACCTCGCTCGGCACTTCAGAATCTACCTTGTCGGTGGCTATCTCGAAAACCGCCTCATCCAATTCAATTGTGTCGCCAACTTCCTTTAACCACGAGGTCAAGGTAGCCTCTGCAACACTCTCCCCCATTCTCGGCAATTTTAATTCAAATTTTGACATATTGATATTTTGTAGCTACTTTTCTTCTTATTTTTTGCAAAAATAATAAAAAAACATCCTTGTAAATAAATTTAACGCAACGTTAATTCATCTTCAAAGAGCCTTCAAATGGAATGCGATTCAAAATACTTCTACCTAACGTAACTTCATCGGCATACTCCAGTTCGTCACCCACCGCTATACCACGCGCAATGGTCGAAGTGCTTATATCTAGGCCTTCCAATTGTTTGTAAATATAGAAATTGGTAGTGTCGCCCTCCATTGTGGAACTTAACGCAAAAATCAACTCTTTTATTACGCCGTCTTTGGCTTTGGCTATCAAAGATGAAATCGTAAGGTCGTGAGGACCGATGCCTTCCATAGGCGATATTTTTCCTCCCAAGACATGATATAATCCACGATACTGCTGCGTGTTCTCTATGGCCATGACATCTCGGATATCTTCGACCACACAGACCAAGGTCTCATCTCGTTTAGGGCTAGCACATATTTCGCACAATTCAACATCTGAAATGTTATGGCAGTTTTTACAGAACATCACCGAGCTACGCAAATCTTGCAAAGCGTTCGACAAATGAGCCGTACGTTCATTAGGCTGTTTTAACAAATGTAGAACGAGACGCAAGGCCGTACGCTTCCCGATTCCCGGTAGTTGCGACATTTCGTAGACCGCATTTTCCAATAATTTTGAAGAAAAATCCATAAGGACAAATTTACGATTTTAGATTTACGATTCTAGATTTTGTACTTTGCATTTCAAATGTCCTTACAATGACTCCGACCAACATTCTGTTACTTATCGGCGGGTATTTTCTACTGCTCATATTGATTTCTTATTTTACGGGAAAGAACGACTCCAACGAAGATTTTTTCAAGGCGGGGAAGTCTTCGCCATGGTATTTGGTCGCCTTCGGCATGGTCGGCGCATCACTTTCAGGGGTTACCTTTATTTCGGTACCTGGCTGGGTGGAAGCCTCGCAATTCAGTTATATGCAGGTCGTACTCGGTTATTTTCTGGGGTATATGGTTACCGCCTATGTATTGCTTCCTATCTATTACAAACAAAATGTGACCTCCATTTATGAATATCTCGATGAGCGTTTTGGCTTTGTAAGTTATAAGGTCGGTGCCATTTCTTTTTTCGTATCGAGGGTGCTCGGGGCAGCTTTTCGCCTCTTTTTGGTCGCCATCGTGCTGCAACAATTTGTGTTCGATGAATGGAACGTGCCGTTTGAGGTTACCGTAACACTTTCCATTCTTTTGATATGGATATATACTTTTAAAGGGGGAATAAAAACCATCGTATGGACCGACACCCTACAGACCTTGTTCATGCTACTTTCCGTAGGGCTTTCCATCTATTTTATTCTGGAACAACTTGATTGGACTTTTACCGATTTTCTAGCATCTACCGAATTCGAGAAATACAGCAAGACCATTTTTGTGGATGACTTTATGGACAGCAAACATCTTATAAAATCATTTTTGGGCGGTATGTTCGTCACCATTTGTATGACCGGCCTCGATCAAGATATGATGCAAAAAAACTTGACATGCAAAACCTTAAAAGATTCACAGAAGAATATGGTCAGCTTTAGTGTGGTTTTGGTCATTGTGACTTTCGTATTTATGCTCCTAGGGGCGTTACTATTTATTTACGCCAACAAGAATCAAATCGCACTCCCTTTAATGGATGGAAACCCGAAGTCAGACCTTCTTTTTCCAGAAATTGCCTTGAACAGTGGACTAGGTATTACCGTGGCCGTTACGTTCATGCTTGGTCTTATTGCCGCGGCCTATAGTAGTGCCGATAGCGCATTGACCTCATTGACTACCTCTTTCTGTGTCGATTTTTTGGGCATCGCGAAAAAACCGGAAGCCAGTCGCAAAAAAATAAGAAAGGCTACTCATGTAGGCATGAGTGTATTGCTGATCATCGTTGTCATCGCCTTTAAACATATTTTAGATACCAATGTAATTGATGGACTTCTAAAAGTTGCCGGCTATACTTACGGGCCTTTATTAGGGCTTTTTGCTTTTGGGATCTTTACAAAATATCAAGTAAAGGATAAATATGTGTGGATAGTCGCTTTGGCCTCCGTAATCCTTTGTTATGTTTTTGGGAAAATTCCACCGACCAACCTTGGAGGTTATGTTTTGGGCTATGAGTTATTACCTTTGAACGGACTATTGACCTTCGTAGGATTATGGTTGATCAGGAAAAAATAAAATACCTTTAGTCAATGTTTTAATCGATAAAGGGTTTAAAATCTACGACGTTCGTTTTAAAGGGAAATGTTAAAGTTTTAGGTCAAAAATCTCGCAAACGATTTCGGTCAAACCTCGTATTGATTCGTAGCCAATAAAACCAAAGTACAAGCTACAGATACGGTAATGCCCTTATCTTCTAGTATTTTGTAGAATTCCGGATTTTCCGTTCCGGGATTAAAGATGACTCTTTTGGGGTTGATTTTAAGAATTTCCCCGTAATAATCAGGCTGACGTGACGAACCGATATACAAAGTTATCGTATGAATATTTTGAAAATCGTCGAAATTGGACTTTATTTGCACTCCCCTGATTTTACCTTCTTTAAGACCGAATGCCTCAGTTTTAATGTTATGGTCCAAAAGGCTATTCACTGCCAAATTACTATAACGATCAGGTTTTAAGGAAGCTCCGAAAACGAGGGTTTTTTGCATATGTTAAAGTTGCATATAAGGTGTAACTTTTTTAAGATAAAGCCGTCTATATACAACACGGTTTTTATCGAGTTTGAAACAAATTTATCGTTGATAACGCTATATGTTTATAGTTAATGGTTAGTGTTTAGTATAGCCTATCAGCGAAAGAAACCCCGGCAGCAATGTCGGGGTTTTGTGTTTTTACCACCTAATGATTACACTGCCCCATGTAAAGCCACTACCAAAGGCGGCCAGCACTACAAGGTCACCTTCATTAATTTTATTCGCCTCCCAGGCCTCGGTCAATGCTATCGGGATGGATGCTGCCGTAGTATTACCATATTTCATGATATTGTTGAAGACTTGGTCGTCGCCTAGACCGAATTTCTTTTGAATGAACTGTGATATTCTTAAATTGGCCTGATGCGGAATGAGCATGTCGATATCCGTTGGCTGTAGCTTGTTTTTACTCAGGCCCTCCATAATGACCTCACTAAACCGTACCACTGCGTTTTTGAAAACGAACTGACCGTTCATCACTGGGTAGTACGATTCGTCTTCGGGGTTGTTGTCGGAAACAATATCATTCACCCAACGCCCTCCCATTCCGGGTGCCAAAAGCGCCAATTCTTCGGCATGTTGACCCTCTGAGTGCAGATGGGTAGAAAGGATTCCTTTAGAGGTATCTTCCTCCCTACTCAATACCGCGGCTCCCGCACCATCACCGAATATTACGGAGACACCACGTCCTCTAGTGGTCATATCCAATCCTTTGGAATGGATTTCGGAACCGATGACCAGAACATTCTTGTACATGCCGCTTTTTATATATTGATCAGCGATGGAAACAGCATAGACAAACCCTGAGCATTGGTTGCGCACATCAAGGGCGCCCACTGTTTTGATGCCTAAATCTCGTTGTACCAGAACACCGGGACCAGGAAAATAATAATCAGGACTCAATGTTGCGAAGACGATAAAATCGATATCATTCTTATCGATACCTGCTCTTTCAATGGCAATTTTTGCGGCTTTTACGCCCATACTCGTCGTCGTCTCTTCACCATTCTGGGCGACATGCCTACGTTCTTTTATTCCCGTACGTTCTTGGATCCATGCGTCATTGGTATCCATTAATTTTGATAAATCGTCATTCGTGACTATGTTATCGGGAACGAAAAATCCTAAACCGGTAATTTTCGAGTTGTACATTATTAATTTGTTTTACGATTCTAAAGTAGTGAGCTATTCTATCCCCATTCCAGAAATTTGGAATCGATTATGCGAACATTAAAGTTACAAATAAACGACGAATTAAATTCAGTGTCGATACACCGCACTAATTTATGTAAAACAGATTTGCAAAGCGTTGAAATCCCGATTAAATAGTTATTGAAGTGAGCCCCTTGCCTAATTTTTATGTAAATTGAAAAACTTTGAAAATGCTATATTTCAACAAGAACACATTAAATATATCACCATGAAAAAACTACTCTCTCTTGTCATCATCCTTTTTGTTTTCTTAGGATATTCACAAGAAAACCTGACTTATCAGAAACCTCCGAAGGCCATTTTAGATTTGGTCGATGCACCGTTGGCACCTACAGTATTGATCAATGATAGTGGTGATCATATGGTCATGCTATACCGGGATTATTATAAATCGATCGCTGAACTTTCAGAAACAGAACTTCGGTTGGCGGGGCTGCGTATAAACCCGAAGACCAATATTGGCAGTCGCACGAACTACTACAACAATATCAAGATAAAATCTCCAAAAGCAAAGGAAGGTACTCAGGTTACGGGGATGCCAGAAAATCCGAGATTGGCCAATTTCAAATGGTCGCCCGACCAATCAAAAATCGCAATGACCCAAACCACCGAAAATGGCGTTGAAATTTGGGTGCTCGACCTGAACAAATCCTCGGTGAGCAAAGTTACCGACGATACCGTAAATGCCAATATGGGCGATGTAGTCAATTGGTTCAAAGATGGTCAAAGCCTTCTCGTGAAAATGCTGCCAAAAGACAGAAAATCATTGATAAATGCTTCGGAATCTGTACCCGCAGGACCCACAGTCTCTTCGAACGAGGGTAAAAAGGCGCAAAACAGAACATATCAAGATCTGTTAAAAAACCCGAACGATGAATTTAATTTTGAACAACTGGCCCGCTCGGAACTTCATAAGGCAAATCTTGATGGAACTAAATCTTTATGGATGACGGCGGATATGTACTCATCGATAAGTTTTTCCCCAGATGGTGAATATGCCATGGTAGTTTCGGTCAATAGACCCTTTTCGTATCTCGTACCTTATTATAGATTCCCCTCGAAAACAACCATATATTCAAAAGATGGTACTTTGATTTCAGAACTTTTAGAAGTGCCTTTAATAGAAGACCTGCCTAAAGGTTTTATGGCCGTTCGTATGGGAATGCGGGATGTGAGCTGGCGCAATGATAAGCCCTCAAGCCTTGTATATGCAAAAGCGTTGGACGGTGGCGATCCGGACAACGAAGTTGAATTCAGGGACGAAGTTTTTGAAATCGAGGCTCCGTTCAATAGCAGCGGCAGAAGTCTATTGAAACTTGTCAATCGATATAATGATATCGAATGGGCAACTGAAAATACTGCCGTAGCCAATGATTATTGGTGGAATACCCGAAATACGAAGACCTACCTTTTTAATCCCTCCGATAATAAGGTAAAACCTGAATTGATTTCCGATAGAAACTATCAGGATGTATATAGTGACCCCGGAGATTTTGCCACAGAACTTAATCAATATGGGCAGTCGATAATCGCATTGGACGGTAGTGGCAGTGCCTATTTGCTGGGTGACGGTTTTACCGAAGCAGGACAATTTCCCTTCGTGGACAGGCTGAACTTCAAAACTCAGAAAAAAACAAGGCTATATACCTCAAAGCTTGAAGGAAAAAAGGAAAGTCTAATGGAGTATGACCCCAAGAAAGATGAACTTTTGGTACGTATCGAATCGCCGACCGAGTACCCCAACTATTATTACAAGAGCTTGAAAAAACGAAAAGGACCCGAACAACTTACCCATTTCGAAAATCCTTTCAAAAGTATTCAAGATGTTCATAAAGAGGTCATTACCTATAAGAGAGAAGATGGTCTAGAGCTTACGGGCACACTTTACCTACCCGTGGGATACGACAAGGAAAGTAAGGAAAAAAAGCCCATGATATTATGGGCATACCCGCGCGAATTCAAGGATAAGAACAGTGCATCGCAGAATACCCAAAACCCTAATGAGTTTACGTATCCCTTTTGGGGTTCACCGATTTATTGGGTAACACAGGGTTATGTTGTCTTGGACGACGCCGCCTTTCCAATAATCGGCGAGAAAGACGAACAGCCCAACGATACTTTTAGAACTCAATTGGTAGCCAATGCGAAGGCGGCCATTGACGCCGTCGATGAAATGGGCTACATAGACAGAAAGAAAGTAGCCGTGGGCGGTCATAGTTATGGTGCATTTATGGTGGCCAACCTGTTATCGCATTCAAATCTTTTTGCTGCAGGCATAGCCAGAAGCGGGGCCTACAATAGAACCTTGACCCCATTCGGGTTTCAAAGTGAAGAACGCAATTATTGGGAGGCGCCCGAAGTGTATTATACCATGTCGCCATTCATGCACGCCGATAAAATGAAATCTCCCTTGCTGCTAGTTCATGGTGAGGCGGATAACAATTCGGGTACCTACCCGATGCAAAGTGAACGTTATTTCAATGCTTTAAAAGGCTTGGGAGCCACTGTAAGATTGGTCATGTTACCGAAAGAAAGTCACGGTTACCGGGCAAAAGAAAGTATTCTGCATCTACTGTGGGAACAGGACCAATGGTTGGATAAATATGTAAAACAAGAAAGGCTGCCCGTAAGTATGGAAAAGGATAATATTGAAAAGGATTAATTGAGATATTTCACATAATTGTTGACCACCACGTTGGCTTTCAAATCATGAAGTAGGTTGAACAATCCGAAAAAGGTGCGGTTCATATATAAAAAGTGCTTTGAACCCCGGTTGCCGTTCATTTTTCGAATTTCAGGATCATTTGCATATTTATCACTTAATTCAGCAATTCGAGACCAAAATGTACCATCCCCAAAATCGAATGTTTCGGTGTGGAAAGGCGAAGTGAAAAGCGACAACATTTCTTTAAACAAGTTCTTGAAAAAGATTTGATCTGAGACTGAATCTGTTGGAAGAAGTATTTCCAAATCAAGCAACTTAGAAGTAAAAATGGCGTCATCCTCCAAGTTTTCTTTTTTCGCCAACTCGAAGTAGGGCAGGTAAAATTCATCGGGGACTTCTTTTATACATCCGAAATCGATGGCAATAAGCTTTCCTTCTTCGCTGACCAGAAAATTTCCAGGATGTGGGTCGGCGTGTACCTTTCGAAGACCGTGTATCTGATACATATAGAAATCCCAAAGGGTTTGGCCCAATCGATTGCCGATTTCTTGGGAAAAATTGGTCTTGGCAAAATCGCTCAAATGTTGCCCTTCCATCCAGTCCATCGTAATGATGCGTTCACTTGACCATTCCTCATAATATGTCGGAAATTGTAAATTATCGATATGAGCGCAACCTTTAGTAATTTCATTGCTTTGTTTTACCTCAAGAAAATAATCGGTTTCTTCGATAAGCTTGTTCTCAACTTCCTTGAAATACTTATCGGAATCCTTCCCTTTGATGTTGAACATTCGAAGAGCAATAGGTTTGACCAAAGCCAGATCGCTACTGATACTTTCAGCTACACCAGGGTATTGGACCTTTACCGCGAGTAGTTTTCCATTTTTAGTTGCCTTGTGAACCTGACCGATACTCGCCGCGTTTACCGAATCTCGTTGAAAAGTGTCAAAAAGTTCTTCCGGATATTTGCCTAAATATTTCTTGAAGGTTTTGCGGACCAACGGACCTGATAAAGGCGGCACAGAAAATTGGGATAAGGAGAATTTTTCGACATAGGCCCTGGGCAAAAGGTTTTTTTCCATGCTTAGCATCTGGGCGACCTTAAGAGCACTTCCCTTTAGCGTTTTCAGCCCATCGTAAATATCTTCGGCGTTATCTTCGTCTAGACCCTCTCTACCCAATTCAGGATTTACGAGTCGCTTACCATAATATTTAACATAGTTTCCTCCAATTTTTACACCGGTTTTCACCAGCTTGCCAGCGCGTTCAATTTTTCCGGTCGGTATTCGGTCGAGGGTTTTCATTCGGTCAATATGGGTTATGCCATGGTTTCTTTATAGAGGAATTTTCCAAAATCAAGTATACTTTCTAACGGGGTATTGTCAAAAACATCAAAAATAGTGTTGATGGATTTCTCTATGGCCATATCCGTTTTTTCAAAACCTGGTGATGTGTCATCGATCCAAAATTTCAGTATAAAGAGAAACTGAATCCAAGCCCCCTCAGAAAAAAAAGTTCCATTGTATTTGGTCAAGCCTATTGATTTATCGGCATTTGCATCGTCGATAAGGTCTCTGGCAAACGATTTTATCAATTTTCTAAGACCTTTTAACTGCTCCATGTTTTTTAGCACACCGTGATCCCGGTCTAGCGCAAATAGCACGTAACTTCTATTTAAAGTCAACAACTCGAAAAATGTATAGAAGAAGGTGAGCATCTTCTCCTTGTTGGATAAGGTTTCGTAGTCCTTATTTTTTTTTATTAGTGCGAGGCTATGCTCATAAAAAGAACTCCAGATTCTTTTCTGCATACTCTCCATAGAACCAAAAAGTTCGTAGAATGCTTTCTCTTCCAAGTTGTGTTCCTTGCAAAATTTGTAGACCGACTTCGGAATACGTTCGTGTTCTAGAACATAGCCCATATATTTTTCGATAATTTCTTTCGTCGTAGTTTTTTTTGTTTTAGCCGCCATAATTAAAAAGTTTTGTAAGCCACTCTGACCTGATATTTCAAAAAGAAATGTTCTTTAAATTGATTTTAGAAAAAACGTGCTTCCGGGGGAAAGCACGTTTTCAAACAACCTAAC
Source organism: uncultured Maribacter sp. (assembly GCA_964351985.1). GTDB lineage: Bacteria > Bacteroidota > Bacteroidia > Flavobacteriales > Flavobacteriaceae > Meishania. Next base: position 17,312 of record CAYGPR010000072.1, read on the forward strand.
CAATAAATAATCAAACATGATTATGGGTTAAATTTCTTTTTCATAGCAATTCTAGTCCCACAACCATACGCAAATATAAATAATGTTTAATTA
>CAYGPR010000073.1:0-14540 GCA_964351985.1 uncultured Maribacter sp.
TCGAAATACCACATGACAAAAAACCGAGGCGTTTGGCTTCGGTTTTTATCAATTTGGCATTTTCGTTCTTACTCTTCAAAGTGACAAAAGCTGTTTTAAAATTTTGTAGACCAAGTTACGAATCTTAGGTAGTCTTTTCTTAAAAAGAGAATCTTGACCTATTTCTTGATGACCATAGATACAGAAATGATAGTATGTCTGTAAAACAACGGCCGAAGATTGCATAACAATCTTCGGCCGTTGTTCTTAAGATTAGGTCTTGTATAATTAATTCAATCGTTCAACACCTTATTCAAATTTACTGGTTCATTCCCTAGTCGATAACCCAGACATCGTTTACCAAACTAGTGCCATCATATCCACCAATTACCCATAATTTATCGTTGAACAAAACGGTGGTATGCTCACCTCTTGCTGAAAAGCCAGCTTTGGGCAACGACTCTCTCCATTCTACACCATCGGAACTATACCAAATATCGTTCACTGCGGTCGTTGTGAAACCTCCAATGACCCATAACTTTCCGTCAAAGGCGGTCATCGTCATATTCACAGGTAAGGAAAATGGCCCATCGTCGGTAGCTTCGGTCCAGGTAACTCCATCGGAACTATACCATACGTCGTTATACGTATCAACTCCATTCCAACCTCCTGCAACCCAGATCTTGTTATCAAAAATCGCGGTAGTGTGACCAGATCTTGGTGAAAATTCTGCTGAAGCAGTTTCTTCAACCCAAGTCACGCCGTCAGTAGTCGACCATACATCGTTTTTGTAATCAGTACCATCAAACCCACCGATTACGAAAATCTTGTCTCCGAGCACCCCTGCAGTTATCCCATCACGTGGCCCGAAACCTACCGTATCTGCTTGCTCTACCCAATCGGTACCGTTCGTACTGGACCAGACATCCTCTAGATAATACAATTCGTCCGTAGGCGGTACTCCTGGGCCGTTATCTATCTGGCGGAAAGAAACCCCACCGATTACCCATAATTGATTTTGGAATACGACCGAAGCATGACTTGAACGTGTCTCAAAACCCGGATCGGCTGTCTCCAAAGTCCACGTGGCACCGTCGGCAGAAGACCATACATCATGTTGAATGTTGTCGATATCGTTTCCACCAATTACCCAGAGTTTACCATCGAAGGCCGCCGAAGCGTGGCCCTGACGTGCGGTAAATTCCGCAGCCGATGTTACCGGATCAGATGGGGTAACCAATCCAATCGTAGTAAAACCGAAAACGACGCTAGAAGTGGTATTGCCCTCCGTGTCTTTGGCAACTACTTTCCAATTGTAGTCAGTTGCTCTCTCAAGACTATCGGCTACCGTAAAAGATGTGGCGGAAAGTCCTTCCGACAAAAGAGTTGTGGGATTATCTGCTGTATCCAAAAAGAGGTCATAACTGACAGTATCTCCTTCAGGATCCGTGGCGGCCTGCCAAGTCAAGGTTGGTAAAAAGTCCACCGCCTCGGCGCCATCGACGACCTCCACGAGATCAAAAGCTCCAGGAGCCATATTAACAGGGGCTGGCGGATCAATGGGCGGTGCAGGTGTATCATCACTTTTTTTACAGCCGAACAGTGCAATGGCCATCATGCCCAATAAACTTAATTGTCTAATTTTCATAACATTTTATTTTAAAGTAAAAGTTTTATACTACGTTAATGACATTAAAATTTGCGTCAAATGACTAGTAAAATTGCTTATTTCAAGAACAAAAAAGGACAAAAAAGAGCCCATATGCATAGAACGGTGTCCTAAATTTACAATGGATAAATCTTTTTTACATCGCTACTTGCTAGAACAAAAGTAACAAAAGTTCAGCATCTGAAATACTTTTTCGTTGAACGGTCGTTGACCACCGTAAGAAATCTTTTCACATTTTGGTATACATTGATTAACGAGTGGTTTATTTTATGTTGTTAAAAATCAATTAATATAGTGGACATCATATATTTATTTAGACTCAAGTACCTTAAAGAAGGTCAGAACTGCTAACGAATAGTAACGTCAAGCGCAATATTTTTATTTTGAAGTGATTTAAAAACTTAAGTGTTTGGCTTCGGTTTAACCCGATTTATGCTTTTATTATCGTTCATTAAATTTTATCAACGCTTTTTCGGGTTTCAGGGTAAGCATGGGATTTAAAGAAATTTCTCCAGACGAACTGGACAACTTGTATTTTTTGACCACCGAAGCAATCGTCATTATCATCTCATACATCGCGAAATTATTTCCGATGCACATTCGAGGGCCCGCACCAAAAGGAAAATAGTAATTTGAAAAGTCTTTTATATTTTCAGGCGCAAAACGATTTGGATTAAAAGCTTCAGGGTTTTCCCAAAAATCGGAATGGCGATGTAATTCGAAAAAACTCATCAGCCAAACGGTTCCCTTTTTAAAATCTTGTCCTTTTACGGTATCCGAATCCATACTTATTCTATCTAGAACATACAATGGCGGGTATAATCGAAGTGTTTCTTCGATACACTGTTTGGTATAACCGAGTTTACCGATTTGTTCCATTAAATCGCCGGTTTCAAAATTGATGTGACTCGCTTCTTGAAACAATTTTTCTTGAATTTCAGGATGTTTGGCCAACAACAATAGGGTAAAACTTAGTGCGTTTGCCGTTGTCTCGTGACCTGCCGTAAAAAGTACCATCACCTCATCGATCAACTGTTTTCTGGGCATTGGCGTTCCATCCTCATAACGAGCACCCAGAAGCATATCGAGCAAATCATCTTTTTCTTTGCCGGAATCAACCCGATCTTGAACGATTTTATCTAGAAGTTGAACCGCCTCGCCGCTCAATAGCAAATGTTTTTTTATTTCTCCGTTCAGTTGAAACCACCATTTTAAGTAAGGCAACCGCAACTCTTTAACCAACATTTCTTGAATGTTCATCGTAATCTCTTTGAGCCGTTGAATTTTGCTTCGAAGATTGTCGGCGCTAAAAAGTGATTGTGCAACTACCTGGAACGCCAGGTCACCCATTAGAGGAAAAATATCTTGCTCTTGGTCGGGTTTGATTTCTTGCAGCTCTCTTTGAACAGCTCGGTACATAATGTCCATCAAACCTTCTAACTTCTTTTTGTGAAAAGTGGGCTGTATCATTCGGCGGTGTACACGCCAAAACTCCCCATTGGAGGTCAACAAACCTTTACCAATATATTTTCCGAGGTCTTTGGTCTGTAAATCCGACTTGTTGTAATTCTTATGATTTTTTTGAAGAATGTGCTTAATCGATTCGGGATCACGGGTAAATAGCCAATTACTGTTTTTACCCAAATCTATTCTGAAGGTATCACCATATTGTTCAAAGCTTTCACGATGGAATGGCAAAGGGTTTTCTAGAATACGCTTTCTATTCTTTAGAATTGTAATACGGGAAATGGCAGGAATTTTATTCATCAAAACAACCCTGGTTGTGTACCACCTTTAATCCGTCCTAAGTGTTTGTAGGCAAGTTCGGTAACTTCCCTACCCCTTGGTGTACGCATGATAAAACCTTGTTGGATCAAGAAGGGTTCGTAAACTTCTTCAATAGTTTCTGCACTTTCGGAAACCGCTGTAGCAATGGTTGTAATGCCTACGGGGCCACCTTTGAACTTATCGATTAAGGTGGTCAAAATCTTATTGTCCATTTCATCCAATCCATGTGCATCTACATGAAGGGCTTTTAGTCCGTATTTCGAAATTTCCAAATCGATATTGCCGTTACCCTTTATTTGGGCAAAATCACGAACCCTTCGCAGAAGGGCATTGCAGATCCGTGGAGTTCCGCGACTTCTTCCGGCAATTTCGATTGCCGCATCATTTGTTATGGGCACTTTCAATATTTCGGAACTCCGTTGTACTATGGTCGAAAGCAGTTCAGTGTCGTAATATTCCAATCGGCTTGAGATTCCAAAACGGGCACGCATGGGTGCCGTCAGCAATCCCGACCTAGTTGTAGCACCTATCAATGTAAACGGATTCAAATTAATCTGTACCGATCTTGCATTTGGGCCCGTTTCGATCATGATATCGATTTTGTAATCTTCCATGGCCGAATAGAGATATTCTTCCACTATCGGGCTCAACCGATGAATTTCATCAATGAACAGCACATCACGTTCATCTAGATTGGTCAATAACCCGGCGAGGTCGCCCGGTTTATCCAAAACGGGGCCCGAAGTTACCTTGATTCCGACTCCAAGTTCATTGGCCAGAATATGGGCCAAAGTTGTCTTTCCCAATCCTGGAGGGCCATGAAATAAAGTATGGTCTAGGGCCTCATTTCGCTGATTTGCAGCTTCCACAAATACCTTCAAGTTCTCTAGAACTTGCTCCTGCCCTGTAAAGTCGTCGAATGAAATGGGCCGTAGGGCTCTTTCAATATCTATTTCTTCAGAAGAGAAATGTTCGCCAGTCGCGTCTAGATATTCGTTCATGAAATCAAAGATAGCAAATCAAAAGCTTCCATAGCTTTTACCTAGCTCTTCTGTTTACCCAACTCTACGTTTTTGATTGTATGACAATTATCATCTTTTTTAAAGTGTATTATCGTAACCTTTGTCTATATCTAAAAGAAAAAGCGCATAATCCTAAAAACGAGAAACATGGCGGAAGCATTCAATTTGAAAAAATACGGTATTGAGACCGAAAAAATCTACCGAAATAGTAGTGTTCCGATACTTTACGAACTAGGCCTACGTCTTGAAAAAGGTACTGCCATATCAGATGTCGGTGCCCTAATGACATATTCCGGTGAAAAAACTGGTAGAAGTCCAAAGGATAAACGGATCGTTAGACATCCTGATTCGGAGAAAAACATCGATTGGGGCGATATCAATATCGGTCTTGATGAACACACTTATATGGTCAACCATGAACGCGCCTTGGACTATCTAAATACGCGCGACCACCTTTTTGTTGTCGATGCCTATGCCGGCTGGGATCCTAAATATCGAATCAAAACAAGAATTATCTGTACCCGTGCCTACCATGCCCTTTTTATGCAAAATATGTTGATCATGCCTACCGCAAAAGAATTGGCCGATTTTGGTGAACCTGATTATGTGGTAATGAATGCGGGGGGGTTCCCAGCAAACCGATACACCTCTGAAATGACGTCTAAGACAAGCATCGACGTTAATTTAGAACGTAAGGAAATCGTGATTTTGGGCACCCAATATGCAGGTGAAATGAAGAAAGGCATCTTTGGCGTTATGAATTACCTTATGCCACTTGAGAATGTAATGCCTATGCACTGTTCTGCCAACGTAGGCGAAAAAGATGATGTTACCATTCTATTCGGACTGTCCGGAACCGGAAAGACAACCTTGAGTGCCGATCCCAAGCGAAAACTGATCGGTGATGACGAACATTGTTGGACGGATGATGGTACTTTTAATATCGAAGGAGGTTGCTATGCCAAGGCCATTGACCTTTCTGCCGAAAATGAACCGGATATTTTCAATGCCATTCGATTTGGAACTGTGCTAGAGAACGTGGTCTATGATAAAGACTCTCGAAAAGTAGATTATACAGACGTTTCCATTACACAAAACACAAGGGCCTCATACCCTATCGATTTCATAGATAACGTTCAGATACCCTGCATTGCCGGCCATCCTGAAAACATTATTTTCTTGACCTGTGATGCTTTTGGGGTATTACCTCCAGTAAGTAAATTGACTCCCGAGCAAGCCAGTTATCACTTTATTTCTGGTTATACCGCCAAAGTAGCCGGTACCGAGATGGGCGTTACCGAACCACAAGCTACTTTCAGTGCGTGTTTCGGCGCGGCTTTCATGATGTGGCACCCTAACCGATATGCCGAACTATTGGCAGAAAAGATAAAGACACATAACGCAACGGCCTGGTTGGTGAATACTGGATGGAACGGCACCGGAAAACGCATGAAATTAAAGTATACCAGGGCCATGATCGATGCGATTCACAACCACGATTTTGACAATGTCGAATTTGTGACCGACGAAGAATTCGGTGTTCAAATCCCGACGAGCTGTCCGAATGTACCTGAGGAAGTACTTATTCCAAAAAATACCTGGGAAGATAAGGCCAAGTATGCTCAGGTAAAGAACAAATTGGTTACGCTTTTCAACGAAAACTTTGAGAAGTTCAAAGCCAATGTAAATCCGGAAATTATCGCAGTTGGGCCGAAAATAAAGGAGACTGCATGATGGCTTGGTAAATTATTATCTGATTAAAAATCCCCGTTGTATAAGCCAACGGGGATTTTTTATTTTAAATTTCCCTTCTAAGTTGTAATTTCAATGCATGCAAAAAAACAAGTACTCCCCCGGTATTCTCCAATATATTCCTTTTTTCTATGTTATATGGTCCGATGATTTGGTAACCGCTTCAGAACTCAATGTCGTTCAAAAAGCCATTGACCAAGACCTTAGTCTTACCCCAGAAGACCAAAAAAAACTTGTATCATGGTTAAATCCTAAAAATCCTCCCTCTGACAAAGAGTTTAAGGCTTGGAATCAAATAGTCTCGAATTCTGAGGTAAAGCTAATCGAAAGCGAAACATATCCGCTTGCCACTTTTAGCCAAAAAGTAGTATGTGAATACTTCGATGTTTGTCCGTTCAACGATAGCCTGAAAGACATCGAGGTAAACTTGGGTATACAGCCCAATCATTACAATCATCTTTTCGATGTGGAGGTAGTACATGAAAGTACATCGGATTTTTATGATGCGAACCAAATCGACGCTATATTAAAAGGAAAGCATGCCAAGGTCGTCAATACTTTTAGGGAGGTTTTAATGGATGATATTTTTAAATGGAACATCCATCGGAACAAAGAAGAATTTCGGGAAGTTGTTCTAGACCAAGTCAGATTTCTGGCCGAAAGAGGTTACGGAGCTATGGCCTACCCGGAAGCCTATGGTGGAACCGGAAATATGGAAGGCTATGCCTACATGTTCGAAAATATGATGTACGTCGATGGCAGCCTCACCATAAAGTTCGGAGTTCAATTCGGACTTTTCGGGGGAAGCATTCAAAAATTGGGCACCAAAAAACATCATGATCAATACTTAGGAGACGCAGGCACCGCGTCTTTGCTCGGTTGTTTTGCCATGACCGAAACCGGCCATGGTTCTAATGTAAGGGGCATCAAGACTACTGCAACCTATGACAAGGACACGGATCATATTATCATTCACACTCCCGGTAAAAATGACAACAAAGAATATATCGGTAACGCCTTACATTCAAAAATGGCCTCTGTATTCGCTCAACTTATCGTTGACGGAAAAAACGAAGGGGTGCATGCAATCTTGGTTCCACTTCGTGATGCAAGTCATAAAGAACTTCCGGGAATAATCGTTGAGGACAATGGTTATAAATTAGGACTAAATGGCGTCGACAACGGAAAAATTTGGTTCGATCAAGTTTCCGTTCCAAGGGAAAATCTTTTGAATAAATATGGAACCATCAATGATGATGGTTTGTATCATTCGGACATTAAAAATCCGAATAAACGGTTCTTTACGATGTTGGGCACTTTGGTCGGTGGAAGAATCTGTGTGGCGCGTGCCGGATTGGGCGGAGCGAAAATGGCCTTGGCCGTAGCTGTCAAACATGCGCTTAAAAGAAGGCAGTTCAATGATAACATAAAGATTCAGGAAGATTTGCTGATGGATTACCCCAGTCACCAATTACGATTGACACCGCTGGTTGCCAGTGCTTATGTTTACGACGTGACATTAGCAAAAATGATGGAAGTTTATTGCGACGAAACCCAGCCTGACAAACGCAAGGTCGAGACCCAGGTCGCGGGACTAAAATCAATCATTACCTGGTACGCCAATGATGCCATTCAAGAATGCAGGGAAGCCTGTGGGGGAAAAGGATATCTAATTGAAAATCGTATCGCCGACCTGAAGGGAGATGTGGACATTTTTACAACATTTGAGGGGGACAATACCGTACTCTTACAATTAGCGGCAAAAGGGGTGCTCTCCGACTTTAAATCGGAATTCAATAGTGCCGGATTCTCATCAGTACTTAAGATATTGGGAATACAGATCAGTGATAAACTGACCACCATAAATCCAGTGTATTCCAACAAAGTTGATAAAGACCATCTGTACAATCCTAAATTTCATAAACATGCATTCAACTATCGTACAAGACGATTGACCTATACTCTGGCTATGCGCATTCGGGATTATATCAAAAAAGGAGTACCATCGTATCAAGCCTTCCTAAAAGTACAGTCACATTTGTTGGCTTTGGGAAAAGCCTATAGCCATGAGTTGGCCTACGATACCTATTGTGATTTTATCGAAGGTATCGAAGATGAAAAAAACAAATCGCTCTTTTTGAAACTAGGTAATCTTTATGCGCTCCATGAAATTCGAAAAGATGCGGAGTGGTATTTGGAACAGGGTTATATCGGAGGAACCAAATCAAAAGCCATTCGACAGCGTGCTGAAAGACTCTGTACCGAACTTCGACCTCATATCGGTGTTCTAGTAGACGGATTCGGTATTCCTGAACATTGTATGAGTGCGCCGATATCTCACAGTTAAGATTTGAAATAGCTGGTGCTGAATTCTCGACTGCGCTCGAAATGACAGAATAGTTTTATCGAGAGCTTCCAAAAAACAAAGTTATTTCTCCCTATGCAATTGCGAAGTATCTAAAAAATCGATGAGTACAATTTTAGCCGCTCCGTAAAAGTAGGTCTTTGAAGACCCTCTAGAAGACAATTCAAAATCTTCATAGGCATTAATACGCGCGCTAGGTGATTCTTCGAGGGTTGCGGAAACCGAAGCCGCTTCCAATTTTTCGGCCTTCAAGTTTGCATTTCCATAGAGGTTTACCTTGAAGGTATCGGCCGTACCCTCTAGTTTTACCGAGGCATTTTCGCTCATCTTCAAAATACTCACATCACTGACGGCATAAATGCCCACATTGATACGGTCTTTAAGAACAATATTCAAGGAGTCACTATCGATATTGAAATCTCCCGAACTATTTTCTTCCATATTGAGGCTTACAAACGGTGCGTTGGCATTAAGTTGTAGTTTCGAACCTCCGAAAGTGTTGACATAAAGTTGCTCACTTGATACGATATCTTTCATCTCCATACGCCCATCCTGTAGGGTAATGCCTTCGATATAACTATAATTTACGGTTATCTCGAGTTTCTTTTTCGCGGTTATCTTATAGTAGGAACTAATGACCAAAGTGTTATCTTCTACCTCGAACTTCAGCACATCGATAAGGTTGTCATCTGCCGTAATCGAGTAGCCTTCACTAGAGGCTTTTTGTAGCGTTATATCCAGATCGTCCCTTAGTTCTATTGCGCTAAAAGGTGGAAGTTCTTCACGTACCTCAATGACACTTTTGTTTCCTTTTATTTTGGGTTTGCGCTGACCGAAAGCCTGAAAGCAAAAAATCACAGCGATAAAAATGGCAATGTTCTTCATGTTGTGTTCTTAATATTATAGGAACCTATATATAGCGGCGGCATACATTCTTTATGAATCTAAAAAAGCCTTAACACTTTGACCGCCCTCCGTGTGGCATGCCAAAATACGATAGTTCCAAACTAAATATATCAAAAAAAATGCCCAACAGTAGCAGTTGGGCATTTTTTTAAAATTATTTTACTATTCAATGCTGTAATTCTTCTTCATCTTCCTGAAGCGGCACGGTCTGTGGGACAAAATCCTGACCGGGAATTACATATTCCCCGTTCTCATCGGTCTTACTGTAATCGTAAGGCCAGCGGTGTACATGTGGTATGGGTCCGTCCCAGTTGCCATGTATGTGCTTAACTTCTGCAGTCCACTCCAAAGTAGTGGCCTGCCATGGGTTTTTAGGCCCTTTCTTGCCATAGAAAATACTCCTGACAAAGTTATAAGCAAATACCAATTGCGCTCCTGCCGTTATCAAAGCAAAAACGGTCATCAACACCTGTATGTTGGTCATTTCATCGAACATCGGAAAAGCGGTGTTCTCATAATACCGTCTCGGCACACCGGCCATTCCAATGAAATGCATGGGAAAGAATATACCATACGAACCTACTGCTGTAATCCAAAAATGGACATATCCCAAATTTTTGTTCATCATCTTACCCTCGAACATTTTCGGAAACCAATGGTACACTCCCGCAAAAAGTCCATAGAGTGCCGATATACCCATAACCAAGTGGAAATGCGCTACTACAAAGTACGTATCGTGTACATTGATATCCAAGGCACTGTCACCGAGAATAATCCCTGTTAACCCTCCAGTAATGAATGTCGATACCATGGCAATGGAAAATAGCATACCCGGGTTCATCTGCAGGTTTCCCTTCCACAATGTGGTAATCCAGTTAAAAGCTTTTACGGCTGAAGGAATTGCAATCAATAATGTCGTGAACGTAAATACCGACCCCAAAAAAGGGTTCATCCCTGAAATAAACATATGGTGTCCCCAAACAATGGTGGAGAGAAAAGCAATGGCCAAAATGGAAGCGATCATAGCACGATACCCAAAAATAGGTTTACGCGAGTTTACCGACATAACCTCGGAAACGATTCCCATAGCAGGTAGTATTACAATGTATACTTCAGGATGGCCCAAGAACCAAAACAAATGTTCATAGAGCACGGGCGAACCACCTTGATAGTGTAAAACTTCACCTTGAATAAAGATATCGGATAAGAAAAAAGAGGTGCCGAAACTTCTATCCATGATTAACAATAAAGCCGCCGACAAGAGTACCGGAAAAGATATAACCCCGATAATCGCAGTGACGAAGAATGCCCAAATCGTTAACGGCAGTCTTGTCATTGACATTCCTTTTGTTCTTAAATTTATTACGGTCACGATATAATTTAAAGAACCCAAAAGCGACGAAGCGATGAAAATCGCCATGGAAACCAGCCAAAGGGTCATTCCCATACCGGATCCCGATTGTGCCATGGGCAGTGCACTCAGGGGAGGATAAATAGTCCATCCAGCGGCCGCAGGGCCAGCTTCAACGAACAATGATAATATCATAATAACGCTGGACACAAAGAACATCCAATACGAGAGCATATTCAAAAAGCCGGATGCCATATCGCGCGCGCCAATCTGCAATGGGATCAATAGGTTACTAAATGTACCACTCAATCCGGCGGTCAATACAAAGAAAACCATTATAGTACCGTGAATGGTCACCAACGCTAAATAGATATCGGCGTCCATTACGCCATCTGGAGCCCATTTGCCCAATAAGGTCTCGAAAATAGGAAATGATTCTCCTGGCCAAGCCAACTGCATTCTAAATAAGAGGGACATCGCAATACCGATAGTTCCCATAATCAGACCAGTAATCAAATACTGTTTAGAGATCATTTTATGATCCTGACTAAAGATATATTTAGTTACAAAGGTCTCCTTATGATGATGATGATGTGCATGATCGTCGTGAGCATGTTCTTCTACATGTGCATGTGCTGTTGCCGACATAACTTTTTTTTTAATTTATAAATTTCCTTTTCTAGCCTTTTTTTAATCAAACCTTACCTCATTCACCATCTAAACCAAGTGTAGTATTAAATGCGGGTTCGGGTTCATTGCTTGCCATGGTCTGCCCAAATGTTTGTTGGGATGCCATCCAAGCGTCATACTCTTCTTGAGTCTCTACAATAATCTTCATCTGCATGTTATAATGCGACTTCCCACAAATTTTGTTGCATAGCAAGATATAATCATATTCCCATGGGTCTGAATTCGGTTCACCCTTAGCGGCTCTTTCAGCCCTAATCTTGTTTGTTCGTGCCACTTTGTCGATTACATCCGGATTTTGCCTTATTTCTGCCGTGGTGGTAATCGGTGTAAAAGAAAACTCAGTAGTCATACCGGGAACACAGTTCATCTGGGCCCGGAAATGGGGGAAATATGCCGAATGCAATACATCTTGTGAGCGAAACTTAAAGTTCACTTTTCTACCCACAGGAAGATGTAATTCTCTAACTATGACATCATCTGAGGCATAGGAGTCCCCTTCGTCTAAACCTAGAACATTGGCATTGTCAATGTCGATCATACGAACATTGGCGCCACCAAGAACATTGTCGGCTCCGCCATATCGAGCCGTCCAGCCGAATTGTTGTGCATAAAGCTCTACCACCAACGGATCGTCATCGTCATTAACATCCATAATATCGGTCCACGTGTAGAGGCCCCATAAAATAAGTCCTGCAAGAACGATAACCGGTATTATGGTCCATATGGCTTCAAGCATATTATTGTCGGCGAAAAACAAAGCCTTTTTTCCTTTTTCCCCTTTATACTTATAAGCATAATAGTGCAATAAAAACTGGGTGATCGTCTGCACTATGAATATAATCACGAATGACCATAACATCAAGGAATCGTACTCGCTACCATGTGCTGAAGAAGCTTCGGGCAACAAAAATTTACTGTATTTCCAAAAACTGAAAATGGTTATCCCATAAATAAAGATTAGAAAGACCAACATTAGATAACCATTGTTCTTGTTATCCTTATCGTTCGCAATCTCAGTAGTTTCTGTTTTAAGCTGACTGAGTTCGAATATTTTGGTCATCTGCCAAATTGCGACGGCCACCAGTATTAAAACGGTTAAAGTTAATAATGTAGTCATTGTATGATTTGATATTATACTTTACTTACTAATAATGAAAATGACGGCTCTCTTCGATAAAGGGATTCCGCTTGGGTTGCAAAGGTGCGCTTGAAAGCGCCCTGAATACCCAGAAAATAAAGAATCCTGCAAAAAATAATACCGCACCTATCTCCGCCATTCCTATGTACCACTGATCTCCAACGGTCGATGGCATGATCGCATTGAATATATCCATATAGTGACCTGCCAAAATTACGATTCCTGCCATAATCACAAACCAATTGATACGCTTGTAATCGCTATTCATCAATAAAAGCACGGGGAACAAGAAATTCATCGCGACCATACCGAAAAATGGCAATTTATAATCTTCGATACGCGTAACGTAATAAGTTACTTCTTCTGGAATATTGGAGTACCATATCAACATGAATTGAGAGAACCATAAGTACGTCCAAAAAATACTGATACCAAACATAAATTTCGCCAAGTCATGAATGTGGCTGTCGTTCACATCGGGTAAATGTCCCTTTGATTTCAAATAGATGGTTACCATCGCAATTACCGTGATACCAGATACGAACATGCTGGCAAAAATATACCAACCAAAAAGTGTACTGAACCAGTGTGGGTCTACGCTCATGATCCAATCCCAAGACATGATAGACTCGGATATCAAATAGAAGACCAAAAAAGCGGCCGATATTCTAAAGTTCAGTTTGAAATTAGAATTATCACCAGACTCATCTTGTTGTAAAGATAGTTTCCTGGAATATTCCCTATAGGCAATCCAGCCTCCTAAAAAGATGACGGCCCGTATCAAAAAGAAAGTCGGGTTCAGATACCCTGCTTTTCCCTGTAGCAACTTATCGTGAGCAACAACTTCGGGATCCATCCAAACGAACAAATGGTTCATATGCATGACCGACAAGACCAAGAGTACAAAAACAGCGATACCACCAGGAACCAAATAAGCTGTTATGCCCTCCATTACCCGAAATAGTAGGGGAGACCAACCTGCCTGAGCAGCCCGTTGAATCGCATAAAAAGCTAGAACTCCCAAAGCGATCATCATGAAAAAGAAGGCGGCAACATATAGTGCGGCCCAAGGCTTGTTCTGTAATTGGTGCAATAGGTGCTCGTCGTGAGAGGCGTCATGTGCTTCATCACCGTGTTCGGCAACAGCTCCGTGAGATTGGTCACCGGCGTGCGCAGCATCTTCGCCATGAGACCCATCATCGTGGCTTTCCACTATCGCCTTTGCCTCTTCCACCGTGGACGGTGCGGATACAAATCCTCCGATTATACCCAAAGCTCCCACGACCATTAGAATGATGGAACCTATTTTCAACTTATTGGAAACCGTATACATAGCTCTGTTCTCTGTATTATTTTGTTAAGTCTTGCTTGAGTTTCATCACATATTCCGAAACCTGCCACATTTCTTCCGTATTCATTTGTGAGGCATATGAGCCCATGGAGTTCAATCCATATTGAATGGTATGAAAACTAGTGCCCACAGTGATGTTCCTGGCGGCATCAGCATAGCTGGGTACACCCAGTATTTTTTCCCGCTTCACCAAAGTACCTTGCCCAGCACCCTTGTCGCCATGACAAATAGCGCAGTAAATCGTGTACAAAGCCTGACCCGTAGCTAGATTATCTTCCATTTGCAATGAATCAAGCGGACTCGGATTTAATCTTGCCAATTCTTTACCTTCAGGTGTGTTTTCAAATTCATAGGGCAACCAACCTCTCATGATTGTATTTTCAGCCGGTAACTTGGCCTCTTGGTTATCGGGCAAAAACCCGACCTCGCCATAGGTCTCGTAGCCCACAGATTCATACATATTTGGCATGTATTGATAATTGGGCTCTTTTTTATCCGAATAACACGAAGAAATCGTCAAAATCAGTCC
>CAYGPR010000074.1:0-14076 GCA_964351985.1 uncultured Maribacter sp.
GGAGGCAAGGAAACTTTTCGTTTCCGTCTACGCACGAAGCTAAAGCTTATTGTTTTGATTTATTTTTTCAATTCTAAAGCTAAATCCATAAGATTTAGCGACATTATAAATATACACAGACCTTTCAATTAAGCCCTAAAGTCCGCATTACGCTTAGGTTTTGTTGTAAAACGTTTTTCTTTTTCCGGAGTCCAATTTGGGTCAACCTCTACAACTGGCTTTATCATAACATTTCCCCAATCAAAATCCAGAGCACTTTTGTCATTATTTTTTTGATTATCGTAAGCTAATACAAATCCAATAATCAAGATTTCATCAATTATTTCATTCTCTAACAATATTAAATACTTGTCCGCGCCAAAGTAAACTTTTTCGTTCTTATCGATAAGTCCGATTTGCTTAGCGTTTAGAAAAATTCCGATTACATTATTTTCCTGTTCGTAGAAGTGGAATGTTCCTTTTGAGTTCTTTATCGAGTACGAAATTAGAGAATCTGTATGGATGTCAACAAATCCATTTTCATCATATTTCAATGAATAATTTAAATCTATAATATTTCTAGACTTTTTTTCAACACTTAGTACTTGTCTTTTGTCTAACCGGTATATCCCAATCTTAGGATAAAAAGCTAGTATTTTCGACTTAGCGAGAAACTTCAGCTTTCCATCAATATTGATTTCATATTGGTCCTGAAAAAAATTGAATTTCTTTTGGTTGATTTCAATCTTCATTGATTATTCTAAGTCAAAATGTTTTACAACACTAGTATATAGCAACAAGTTACTATATTTCTTTAGTACTAGTAAGTAGTTGTTGCTGGTTTACTGTTTCCGCCACTAGTTACAAACTAGCAGTAGCGGGGGTTATTCTGCTGTAAATTTAGTAGCTTTAAAAGATATGAAACGTATCAGGGTTACACTTTCTATTGCCTTTGGCCTGCTCTTGCTTGTTGGCTGCAACGGCCTACATTCGGAAAAGGAGAAAAGCGAGCCTGCGGCAGGTTCTGCAACAGATCCTGTAAGCGAACCAAAACCGAAAACATCAATCGAGTGGGCCAACCACGGCACCCGGCTCTTAAATAAAGGGCTGCCCGAACAGGCATTGGTAAGTTACGACAAAGCGTTACTACTGGATCCCACCATGCCATACACGTATTGCAGCAAGGCCAGCGCGTACCACAAACTCAATCAGCCTGAGCTTGCGCTACAAAATGCCGACAAAGCTTTGCAGGTAGATCCAAGTTTTACCCCGGCCATGGCCAATAAAGCAAAAGCATTACGAAAACTAGGTAGAGATGCAGAAGCAGATTCTGTGCTGAAGGAGGCCTTTGCAATCAACCCCGAGATGAAAAAGCATTTTAAGCAGTGACGGTTTTTTTAATTAGACACAACACTTGTAGATAATAACAAGTTACTATAATTCACTAATAATGATTGTGTGCTTACTTTTGAGGCCATTAGTTGCAAACTAGTGCCAGCGGGGGCATTCGTTTTTTAATTAAGTTGTTTTCTGACTAAAAGTTATCTTCCAATTAACACCAAATTTATCCATACAGTTTCCATAATAAGACCCCCAGAATGTCAAATTCATTGGCACTTGTATTTGACCACCTTTGGAGAGCTCGTTAAAAAGTCTGTCCGCTTCTTCTTTACTATCTGTATGAATGATTAGGGCAAAGTTGCTATAGGCAGTTGACGCTTCAAATGCAGCTGAGTTGTCAGCACCCATCAAACATGTTTCTGTACTAATAGGCAACGTAGCATGCATAATTTTGTCGTCCGTTTCTTTGAAAATCTGCCGGTCTGTTTTTGGAACATTTTTATAGCGTTCCATGTGTGAAATGGCTGTGCGAAAAACTACACTATAGAAATGAAATGCATTTTCACAATTTCCATTAAAATATAAATAGGTATTAACTGTTGCCATAATTTTGTTCTTAAATCATCTAATTTGTATGTAGTGAGTCAATGACGCACAACAATAGTATATAGTAACAAGTTACTATATTTCTTTAATTGGTATGGTGTGCCTACTGTTGACTGCACGAGCAAGATGATCGCGCTAGCGGTGGAATAGTTGTTTCAGAAGTTTTTTATTCAATGCCAAGAAAATAATAAGTAAAGTCAGAAATATCGGGTTGAATACAATCGGTCCAATACTGATGGTTATATTCCAGTAATAAAGATTAATCAGATTTACAATTCCGAGTAATAAAGTCAGAACAAAAAAATAGACATATAGCTTTTTGTTTTTAAAATACAAAAGGAAAGAAATTCCAATTAATCCAATTCCTGCGTAATGCCCATAATTCAAAGAGACATCCGTAAGCAATGCAATTGCGATTGAGACTATCACAAGAATTACTGAAATCAGAAGTGGAATTATGTCTTTAACGATGGTTTTTCTCATATGTGCTGTAACAAGTATAAATAGTAACAAGTCACTATATTTCTTTAATAGTAGTACGTACTTGTTGGCTTACCGTTATGGCCACTAGTTGCAAACTAGTGGTAGCGGGGGTGATAAAGACTACCTAAGAATGCATTTTTATTCAAATGAGGTTTTACTGAATTATCTGCCTCGCTAAAATATATGTCAAAATTGATATTCTTCATTTTTTGTGGTCTTTTTGAAAATTACCTTGTAACTAACAATTGTTATTGTTTTCGAATTACATACAACATTAGTATATAGCAACAAGTTACTATATTTCTGTAATAGCTGTATTGCTTACTGTTGTGAGTCACTCGTCAAAGACGAGCGCCAGCGGGGGGCGGCGCGTACTGAGTGAGTATCGTGCTGGTTTGTTAAAATATTGTATTGTAAGGCTTACTGTTGACGGTACCCGTCACAGACGAGCGCCAGCGGGTGGGGGGCAAATTCAATTCGTCTTTTTTCCAAAAGACCAAATATCATTGGTGTTTTCAGTACCGCTTATGTTCAAATGCCTTCCACCGGCAAAAAGCCAAATTTTATCATCAAATACGACACCGCTTGAGTTGGATCTTTTACTAAAAGGACCTGATGAGGTCGCCTCAAACCATTTATAACCGTCCATACTGTACCAAATATCGTTTCTATACCCGCCACCGTTATACCTAAAGCCACCAAAGACCCACATTTTTCCATCGAAAACCGTACTGAAATGTGATACACGACCTGGGAAGATAGTACTATCTATAGTAGCTTTTTCCCATAAAACACCATCTGTACTGAACCATGCATCTGCACTATCGGTTCCAGTAGGATCAAGGTAACCTGCAATAACCCACATTTTTTCATCAAACACTAGACTAGCGTGGTCAGACCTAGGTGGGAAATCGGCAGTATCGGTCGCCATTACCCACTCTAAACCATCTTCGCTATACCAAACATCGTTTAACCTACCGTCCTTGCCACTTCCACCAATCACCCATAATTTGTTGTCAAAAGCTAAACCAGTATGTTCCGTACGTAAGGGGAATGCTGCATTTGGAGTTACTTGATTCCAATTGAGGCCGTCTTCACTATTCCAAACATCATTTGTTCGAAAACCTGCATAGCCCGAGATAAGCCAAATTTTGTTTTCAAAAACGGTTAATGAGAAGCCGGTTCGCTCTGAGAAACCGGGATTATCAGTCACCAGTTCCCAATTTAATCCATCACTACTACTCCAGACATCATTCCTATAACTGCCAATACTCCCTCCAATAACCCATATTTTATTATTAAAAACAACGCTACCATGTCCATTTCGTACTGGAAAATCAGCATTTTCCACATTCGCGGTTAATGGAATTTGAAGGTCTAGGGTTGCAAATGTTGAGGTTGTACTTTTTGTAATAGCATTTTTATTATCTATAGCTTCGACACGCCAAAAATACTTCTCACTTAAATCAAGAGAAGTGGTTACCGTAAAGGAGGCATCTGACAAGTTTTCAGCATATAAGGTCTCCGGCGGGTTTGTTGTGCCAAGTAATAAATTGTAGTGGATAGGACCACTTTCCGGATCAATCGAATTTTCCCAAGAAAAAATAGGTCTAGGCGGTATATTGGTTGCATTGTTTTCTATTGCTAACAAAGAGAAATCGCTTGGGACCTCGTTAATTATTTGGGGCGCTTCTTCTTCCTTGGGTATATTTTCGCTATCATTTTTTGAACAAGAAAAAGATAGCAATAGGGAGACTAAAAAAATGATTTTTGACGATTTAATAGTTTGAAGCATGTCTTGGTGAAGTTGAAAAATAAAACGAAAATTAATTAAGAATATTATGTGATTGGCTATCTACACTATACTCTAGCCATCTCAAATAGCACGTAAGCAGTTTTAAAGGTGAGGCAATTTTAGAAGCGTACAGTAACCAACTTTGAACATGCGGTAGCGGGGGGCCAGTGGAAGGAGGTCAGGCCCCCAACGAGTATATTGAAATGAATGAAAATAGCCCGGATTCTCAATTTATGACCGGTGCCTAAAAATGGGAGGAGGTTAAAAGTTACTATATTTCTATAATAGCAGCTGTCTGCTTACTGTTGACGACACAAGCAAGATGCTCGCGCTAGCAGGGGCACCCGTCACAGACGAGCGCTAGCCGTTGCTATAAGTTTTGTTTGCAGCATGCTTGTTTCGCTAGTGCTCGTTTGCAACGAGTGCCGTACTGAGTGAGTATCGTAGCTAGTTTGTTAAAATATTGTATTGTAAGGCTTACTGTTGACGGCACCCGTCACAGACGAGCGCTAGCCGTTGCTATAAGTTTTGTTTGCAGCATACTTGTTTCGCTAGCGCTCGTTTGCAACGAGTGCCGAACTGAGTGAGTAGCGTAGCTTGGTTGAATATAGTATTATGCGTCTTACTGTTGTGGGTCACTCGTCACAGACGAGCGCCAGCGGGGGGCACCTTCTATAGGTTTCTTCGGACATTTTTCTTCTTTAGGACAAAGATACTATAGTGAAAGGCTACAACTAACGCTATAGCAGGCTATCGTAACTTAAAAACAAAAACTATCCGTTGTGGTTTGCGTACCGGTACGGCCACTGGTCGCGCCTGTTTTCCTTTGGCCGAAACTAACGGTAGCCGGGGTATTGTGGTGGTTTTCAATTATCCGCTCTTTTATTTTCGGTACAATTTGATCTTACATGCAAATCTATTTGTGGAAAAGGAATCGCGATATTATGCGAAACAAATTTTCGACTAATATTTCTACGGATATCACTTTTTACTTTACTTATTCTAAATAATTGCTTACTAAAAAACAAGACCTGAAAATCTAATGATGAATTTCCGAAATTCACTAATCGTGCTTCTGTCGATTTCCTGTCCGATACATCTGGATGTTCGAATGCACATTCCTCCAATATCTTTATAACCAAATCGATATCACTCCCATAAGCAACACCCACGTCAATTCTAAAACGGGCTTTCATGGTCTGATGGCTCCAGTTGATCACTTTATTCGTCGTAATCAATGAATTCGGAATAATTATGGAAACATCATCTGTATTTAAGGCCTTTGACGTACGTAAACCAATACTTTGAATTTTTACGACATCACCGTCTATTTCTAATATATCTTCAATTTTTATAGTTTTTTCTGAAAGTAAGATGATACCTGATAAGATATCGTTGAATGTTTGCTGCAATCCTAAACCTACGCCAACCAGCAAGGCCGCAGAACCGGCTATTAATACGTTTAGTTTGATGTCAAGAGTTTCTAATACCAAGCCTATGGCAACCACCCACAGTACATACTTTATGATTTGAAATAAAGCATAACTGGCTCCTACATCGAATTTTTTACTTCTACTTCTAAAAAGTGCTTTCTTAATTAGGAATAGTATCAATTTGGTGATCAGAAAAATAATCAAAATGTTCGCTAGTGTATAAACTCGAACATTGAGATCACCTACCTGAATCAATTCAAATTCTAAAAAATGTTCTATTGTTTCCATAGTATGGTTTACAAATGTCACCTAGCGATGATACAGGCGTACTATCACGGCTATTTCATAAGCTGTACGTATTGTTACAATTTACAACTATTTCATCAGGCTCTGATTACTTCTTACTCTTATGGGCACGAGCAAGATGCTCGCGCTAGCTCGGGGCAGCGTAGAGTCATAGTGGAATAGGGTAGTGCGTGGCCTACTGTGGTGGGTCACTCGTCACAGACGATTGCCAGCGGGGGGGCAGCAACGACAGGGGTTGGTTTGTAGATGCAAACTAATTTGCCTTTTTCTCGTATGTATGATATGAAAAAGGCTATCGTGCTATGTATCATTGCTACTATGTTTCTACAGACCGTCATAGGTCAAAAAATAGACAACGTAGTATCCTTTCGGGATATTAAAAGCGATAACTACTTTCGATTCAATTACGATAATGACTTTTTTGCAGCGACGGATAAGAACTATACCCAAGGCTATAGTCTCGAATTAGTCGCTCCCTTCTTTAAGACCAATCCCTTCAACTACTTGTTCTATACTCCAAAAGATGTTGAAACGCGATATGGCTTGGCCTTGGAGCATATTGGTTATACACCTGCAAGTTTTGATGCTCCCGATATTCAGTTTGGAGACCGCCCTTTTGCTTCAGCTATCATGCTCAAAAGCTTTATTATCACCACCAATTTGGTTCATAAAAGTCGCTTTACGTCTGCCTTTAGTTTAGGACTGATCGGGCCTGGTGCTTTCGGTAAGGAAATGCAAGTAGCAATTCATAAAGCTACAGGAAACAAAATACCCTTGGGGTGGCGACATCAAATCAAAAATGACATTGTGGTCAATTATGAAATTGGCTATGAAAAACAATTGGTTAGCTATAAAGGTTTGGTTTCATTGCAAGCAAGCGCCAATGCTAAGGTAGGAACACTTTTCACCAATGCTTCTCTTGGAGTAAACACCACTTTCGGAATCATAAATTCTCCATTTTCGTCAGGTAGGAATAAAAATGATTTTAAACTATTTGCATATGCCCAACCCCTAGTAAACCTTATAGGTTACGATGCAACACTTCAAGGCGGCTTATTCAATAAACAAAGTCCATATACAATCTCATCAAAAGATATAGCTCTATTCGCAGGGCAATTTAATTATGGAATCATTTTAAAAACCAAAACCTTGTATTTCGAATATACCCGATCAACACTAACTAAAGAATTTGAAACGGGAAGTGCATATAAATGGGGAGGAATTAAAATCGGGTTTACGATTTGAATGGATAATGAGCTGTGACGTATTTGTATACGATTAGTTGCGTGGTTTAAGCACCTAGTTTAGCAAATACAAACAGAACAGAAAATCCGAGTGTATTTTCGTAAGTATTTAAGCAACAGGCAATTACTAGACTGGCTTACTGTTGCGGCCACTAGTTGCACCTGTCCGCCTTTTTTGACGCCGAAGAGCCCTAGCGTGAGTATGGTCAACAAAAAGCGCTGCTAACTCAGCCTCCGTTCGCTGGGCGAAAGTATCGTCAAGAAAATTTTCATATTTCAGAATTCTGTGCTGTATTTCGATGCCATTCTTGAACACTTCCACACGGCACATATATTTATCATCTTCAAAAGTATCATAGGCCTCAACTTTTATAAGCCTTAGACCATACTTTCTAAATCTATATTGCAATAGTTTTTTTAGTAATATTTCTTGTCTGATTAAATTCATTTCAAGTACTTTCTAATCGTCTATTTTATAGCGTATCCATCCACATTCGGGAAGGTCATATCGGCTAATATCCATAATTGTCGCTATACCCTTTTGAGGATATTTGTATTTAAGGCTAGCGGTATATTCATCTGATTCTAAAAAGAATAGATTGATTCTACGTGGCTTATGAAGTTTCCTACTCCAACATTCACGTTCTAAATCAAGCTCACCTATATCGATAAGAAGCTTTTTGATGGCATACCTGTCGTTGTTTCTATACACAATTTTCATATGGAAATAATCCAAAAATATGTAATTAATCCAAATATAGAAATCCATTTCTACATATTTCAAATTTTAACAATTTTCATTAAATTGTCCTTATAGATAGCGATATGTGTTACAGTACCAGAACAACTAGAAAAGTTGGCGATCTTGAAGATTATTACGAAGTTGAACGCTTATTGGGTGAGCATGAGGAGCGCGAATATGAGCTTATGTATAACCATGCCAACGGTTGGGCCCACCCGAATATGTGGATAGTGCCGCAAGAGCGACAAGAATCGTTGATACCAGCTAAATGGGGTATTATGCCCGCCAATTCTACAGGTGCCGATTATAAAGAATACTTTGCCAAGAATAGAGGGGCGTTTGGAGGATTAAACCTTCGCTCCGAGGATATTTTCAAAAGCTATAGCTATGAAGATAACGTATACACCAAAAGATGTGTAATTCCGGTGGATGGGTTTTTTGAACCCCATACGACACCGGTTAAAGTAAAGGGCAAGCCTTTCAAAGTGCCGTTTTATTTTAAAAGAAGGGATAATAAGCCGATGAGCTTAGCGGGGATTTACAATCTGACCAAAGACAACATGGTGACGTTTACCATATTCACCAATAGGGCCACGCCCTTATTTGAAGATATTCACAACCAACCTAGCAACAAGAACGGTGATTATCGAAGACCTGTGGTGCTGCAAGAAGGTGATATTGAGTACTGGTTGGAAGACGGACTTGATGCAGCCGAAATTATCGATATTATGGACAATGATTTAGAGGACGCCTATTTCGACACCTGGCCAATTAGTAAAGATCTTCATAAAAGAAATGGGGAAGATGATAGACCTGATATTATCGATAAGATAGCGTACGAAGAAATAGAAATCAAGTATTGAAGTTTTGAGGTACTGTTGACGGCACGAGCAAGATGCTCGCGCTAGCGGGGGGGGTATACATTGTTGTAAAACGTTTATTTAATTCCATTCCACATTTAGTTTTTCCAATTCCGCATTCAATTCCGCAAGTGAATTCGGGTCAATAATTTGCGTATTTATAGTTAATTCTTTTTTGTCCGTTTTTAGAATATAATCTCCTGCAAACTTTTTTATCCGTTTTATTTCAGTCAGATTTAGTTTTTTTCCGAATGGTCCATTCACGTTTATAATTCCGTTTTCAATGGTCAAATATTTGTAATTCTTTTGGTAGAAGTAAAGTCCTAAATACATAAGAGAAATGAAAATCCAACCGTAATCAGTCCAATTCTGTTCTTCCTTTCCAAATACTCCAATAAAGAACCAAATTAACCACACTAGTCCTAAAATTAAATTCACATTCAGATGTTTCTTTTTGTATCCTAATTTCATTTCGTAAATGTTTTACAACGTCTCGGCTATGATTTGTAGTGGCGTTGGGAATCGCTAGATTTCCAGCCGTGGCAAATCAGTCCAGTACTAGTTTATAGGTTTGAAGTTAACGAACTGTAGCTATAAATTATAGCCATTGTTGTAACACGTGCTTTTTTACACGTCTATTGAGATTGTAACTTTTCCACCCAATCCTTTTTCCACGATTTCGTACAATGTTTTCAATGTCAAATTGCTACCATTGTTCTCGACCCGCGAGATGTAGGTCCGTTTTTTGTCCACCAGTTCACCGAGCTGCTCCTGGGTGAGATTTTTTTCCTCCCGGGCCTTGCGAAGCAGCAGTCCGACTTTGAACGACTCGAAGTCCCTTTCGAGTCCATCCCTACGCTCCGTTCCTTTTTTTCCGTAAACGGTGTCCTTAATGTCTTTCCAGCTCTTGGTGTCCATCTTATTTCTTTTTGTCTTCATAGTATGATTTCATTAGTCCGACCGCCTTGTCGATTTCTTTTTTTGGTGTTTTCTGCGTTTTCTTGGTAAATCCATTCAGCAGGATTACCAGTTTTCCCTTGTCGAAAAAGCAGAACACTCGCCAAATGTTCGAGCCCAATTTAATCCGGGCCTCATAAAGCCCTTTCGTTCCAACAAGTGCTTTCAGATAGGTCGAAGGAACCCTTTCATACGTTTCGATTATTTCGATGACCTTGAATATCTTGTCCTGAACCTTTTTCGGTTGTTTTAGCAAGAATTCCTCGAAATAATGTTTGTATTGGATTACTTCCCTGACTTTCTCCATCACCCAAAGGTAACTTAAAAGTTACTATTTACAAAATATTATCGATGACTGGAGGTTAGAAGTTGAACCTTTGCAGTATGTGTTACAACGTTGTTGTGTATGGTTAGTTGCGTGATTTAGGCACTAAAGTTAGCAAATAAATCACAGATAGAAAGTCCGCGAAGACTTTCGAAAATTGGCTAAAACCAAGCAATTAATTATACACGTTGTTAGCAACTGTTATATTTCCACTTTCTTTCCGTCGTGTAAAATCCTGTAATATTTACCTTCTTCTATAAGTAACCCTTCTGATTTACTATTCGGAAAGTTTTTATGATAATCCTTTGGATGTTTTACATCAATTCCTATGACTTTTCCTTTATATTTTCTATTCACTTTGGACTGAAGTGTATGACCAACCACAACTGACTTTGCATTAAATATTTTAAGACCAAGTTCAACATCTTCTTGTGTCAAATCATCTTTAAAGTAACCTCTATACCAAGAAATTCCAGTATGAGTTGAATTAAGAAATTCCACCTTAGTTTTTTCCGATTTTGGATAGAAAGGTTTATAGTAACTTTTACTTGTGATTTCATTGACTTTATCTATATTTAAATTATAATCAACTATATCTGGATGTATTCCTCCGTGAGTAAAAAGTGTACCGTTGATAAGTTCAATTGTGTTTTTACTTGTAAGCCATTTTCCTATAAACGAATTTGAATCGTATAATTGACGTTGTTGTTTTTCTAAAATCGAAGCAACGTGAAAATATTTTGGGGAAGAAGAATCATAATTACCTTGCATATTTTTCAATTCGTGGTTACCCAAAATAAAATGAACTAAACCTCCTTTTTTTATAGCATCTTGTTCCAATTTGTATATGAACCAAAGCACCTGTGTTGTTGAAAAACCTCTATCTACAAAATCTCCTACTAAAACTAAATGTCCATTATCAAATATCCAATTTAGGTTTTTGTCAATGACCTTATTATTAATAAGGAAATCCCGAAAAGTTCTATAGCCACTTTCAATATCAGAAATTGCTAAAATCTTGTTATTATCATCATAGGTGTTTAATGGTTTTTTGATGTCTGTATTTATAGAAAACTCAAAGCTTGTAGAATCAAGAGGGAAATAACAAAAAGCTGGTATTTTTGAGTTAACTGAATATTCTTTTTGCTCTAAAAAGAAACCATCATCTTGATTTCCTTTGATGTAATTTACGTTTAAAATGCTATCATTTTCGTAAAAAACATAAGGTCCATCATTATCCCAATCCATCATTTTTGGATTATCTGCGTAATGCATACTGGCTCCGTGATACAGACCAAATAAAATAACGGAAGTTGCAAGAAATAAAAATGTAGCCAATATATGTTTCAGGTATCTAAAAATTCTTTTTTTCATAGTTTTATGGTTTTAATTTCAACAAACATAAAGTTGATTACTTTACTTATAAAGTAATTGTGATAAACAACCTTTGCAGAGACATAAGAGATTTAGTAGTGTTTATAAAGTCATTTCATCACGATTTAGCCACCTTACAAAACTCTGAATAGAGTGTTTATCAACTTTTTTTAAGGGGTCATAGATACTCGTTATATTGCGTTATGAAATTCATAAAACACAATAGAAAATGGGTTATCCTATTTTTGATAGTATTAGCGATTATACCTATACTAATTACAATTTACGAGGTAATTTTTACTGATAATAAGTCCGTTATATTTTTAGGTAATTACAATCCTAAAATTGTCATTATTGTTATTTCCTATTATATACTGTTACTTGGTTTAGGTGTTTATTGGTTTATTCGTCAACTTATTTTTATTGCAAAATTGAAAAATGAAAAATCAAAAGTTGAATTAATGCTCTTAAAAAGTCAAGTAAGCCCACATTTTTTCTTCAATATGCTCAATAATTTATATGGTTTGGTAGGTAAAGATGCAGGAAAAGCACAAGAGTTAATTTTAAAATTATCTGATTTGATGCGTTACAGTATATATGAAAGTGAAAACGAAACGGTAACACTAAAAGAAGAAGTTGACTATTTAAAGAATTACATTGAGCTTCACAAAATGCGTTACCATAAGAATATTGTTGTTAATTTCAATTCCGATATTGATGATAATAAAAGAGTTGCTCCGTTACTATTTATCATTCTTTTAGAAAATGCTTTTAAACACGGTGTCGAGAGATTAAGGGAAAATGCAAACGTAACAATCAATTTTACTTCTTCAGAAACCGATATAAAATTTACAATAGAAAATAATGTTGATAGTTCTGAAAATTTAAAAAGCGAACCTGGAATAGGTTTGAAAAATTTAAAACGAAGATTAGAATTGACATATCCAAATAAACATAACTTGTTATTTTCGACTATAGAAAACAGTTACAGGGCACAATTAATTTTAAATTAATATGATTACTTACTTAATTATTGACGATGAACATATAGCACACGACATCATAAAAAACTATTGTGATTTGTTACCAAATATGCGCTTAATGAAAAATTGTTATGATGGATTGGAAGCATTTGAATATTTGAATAAAAATGATGTTGATTTGATTTTTTTAGATTTAAATATGCCGAAATTGAAAGGTTTTGATTTTCTGAAAACATTAAAAAATCCGCCAAAAGTAATTGTGACTACTGCCTACAAAGAATTTGCTCTTGAAGGATACGAGCTCAATATTTCTGATTATTTATTAAAACCCTTTGGGTTTGAACGTTTTTTAAAGGCTATTAACAAAACGTTTAGTGTATCAAATACGCAAGAGGTTGTACCATCGAATAACAATAGAATCTCGAAGCGTATTTTTCTCCGAAGTAATAAGAAATATATACAAGTAGTAATTGATGATATTTTATTTATTGAAGCGTCAGGAAATTACACAAAAGTGATAACAAATATTGAAATCATTACTGTTCGGGAAAAAATATCAAGTGTGTTAGATGTATTACCCAAAGAAGATTTTTTGCAAGTTCACAAATCTTTTGCTGTTGCTCCAAAACATATTAAAAGTATTGAGGGAAACAGGATATTCATTTCTGACCACATTATTCCTATTGGAAAAGTTTTCAGAACCAACATTGTTCAATTATTGCGGTGAGTTTTTTTTAATAGTTGCTAACGGTTTGGCTATGGCAAGTGGGGGATTTCAAGGCACTTACTTGTCCGTTTAGCAGTTAGTTTATTTTGTGTAATTACTTTCATTTTAGCACTTTAACCCGCATTTGCTATAGCCGATGTTATAGGGCGTTTTTCTTCTTTCAACCGTCATTTTACAATCTTTTTAATTGAAGGTTCATCAACTCTCAACCACCTTAAAATTTCCTTCGCTCTAGTTTTGTCTTTCTTTTTAGCTCTATCAAACTCGTCCATTAGTCCGCTTGCCCAAAGTCTTTCATTGACTGTCATCCCTGCAAGTCCAACAATTTTTTGGATTCTATAAAGCGTTTGTTCGTCAATGAGTTTTTTAAAAATGAGTTCACAAGCTTCTTTTTCAGTCGCAAAGGTTCTTATTGAGTGTTTCTCACCACGCTCTTTATAAAAAGTTTCATATTCAAGTCCGTTTCGCCCTTGTCTTATTGTTAAACCAATTTTGTCATTGTCGTCAGTAGAGCCGAAAAGTCCGTGAAGGAAATATTGGTCTTCATCAATTCCCTTTTCTTTTAACTTGTTATGTAAGTCTGAGATTGTCATTCTATGTGTATCATATCAATTCAGATTCCAAAAGAGTCAATGGAATTTGAGAACCTTCATCCTGTAAAAGTCCTTTTACCTTAATTGCCTTAAGTTGTTCTAATAGTTTTTCGTCACTCCTATTTTTTAAAATGACAGTCAAATTTCTTTTACTTCCTTTATAGTCAACAATGGTCGATAAGTAATGATGTCCACCGTCAGCTCCGGTTGATTTGATTTTAAAGTCGCTTATTTCAAATTCTGCTGTCATTTATTGATTCTGTGTCGTCTTTTTAAATGTTCGTTAAGAGACATGGTTTACACAAGTTAAAGATTAGGGTTTACACTA
>CAYGPR010000075.1:0-13950 GCA_964351985.1 uncultured Maribacter sp.
GGTATCGGTTTGGCGCCTATGATGCTATGGGGATTGAATCCGGTCTATTTTATCCCAAGTTAGGATTTTTTGCTTAGTGCAGGAGTAATTTTCTTATTCCGATCGGACTTTTGGCGGGTAATGAATAAGATATCGTATGATCTTCTATGTCCATGATCTAGATTTATGGTTTTCCTTTCTTTTGGGACATAGGTTTCCCTGCCGATAACTAGAAGTGTTCCCGATCGTTCTATTGAATGCGTACGTAATTTATCTATTTCCATTTGATTTTCGGACTTCGCCAGGGGCCGGCCCTGATCGGAAGTATGATCCCTATATTTTTCATGATCCCTTCTTTGCAATTTGGGCAAGTTATCGGCCTTGGGGACCATTGCGGGTAAACAACAGGTTTGGCTTCCAGGGATCGGGTTTTTAATAATCGATTCTTTATATCGCCCAACAGGGCCTTGTTTCTGGAGGCGCATATTCCAAAATGCCTAATACGGACAAATCCCTTTGGCAATATGTGTTGTACGAACCTACGGATGAACTCTTGAATGCCCAATTGCATTCGGGAGTTTTGTTGCTTTCTATAATCTTTATAGCTGAAATGTACCTTGCCATCTTCGATGGCCTTGATCCTATGGTTGCTAATGGCCACCTTGTGCGAATATCTCCCCAGGTATTCTATGACACTTGTGGCCCCTGCAAAAGGTCTCTTGGCATAGACCACCCACGATTTTTCAAATAGGGGATCTATTAGGCCCTGTAGGTCTGCATGGTCGATTTCCCCTTTCTTTTTCAATTTTCTCAACCGTTTCAGGAACACGGCCCTGAACACCTGGCCCATTGCCTTTACCGGAAAAAGGTACTTCCCTTTCCCGCGACCTTCCTTCCAATTATTTTGGGGGTCTATTCCTCCTGATGGTACCAGGCAATGAACATGCGGATGTAGGCTCAGATTTTGTCCCCAGGTATGTAGGATACTGGTCATGCCGCTCTTTGCCCCGAGGTGTCCGGGGTCATTGGAAAATATTCCTATGGTTTTCCATGATGCGCTGAACAAGGTATTATAGAGCTGTTTCGGATAGGCCAGGCACAGTTGGTTCAACTCGCACGGTATTGTAAAAACGACGTGAAAATAGGGTACGGGCAGGACCTGTTCCATACGTGCTTTGATCCATTTTTCCCGCTGTTGGACCTGGCACTTGGGACAGTGCCTGTTCCGGCAACTGTTGTAGGCTATCCGTTGATGGGCACAGTCGGGACAACTCTGGAGGTGTCCCCCCAATATGGCCGTTCTACAATTGACAATGGCCCTGATCACCTTTCTTTTTTGGTAGCTTACCTTGTGGCTTTCCAAAAAATCGTCGCCATATTGCCCGAGTACACCGGCCATTTCGTACTTAGGTCTCAAGAGATGTGGTACAATACATCGAGCGGGCTTCGTAGGTCTTCATATCGGGCCTTTGCAACCCTAAGATAGATCAGGGTGCTCTGTAGGCTGCTATGGCCCAGTTGCTCTTTCAATTGCAATATGTTTCCTCCCTGTTCCAAAAAATGGACGGCAAAACTATGGCGGAGGCTATGGATGGTTACGTGCTTATTGATCCCTGTCCGACCAAGTGCCCTGGACAATAATTTTGTAACGGATGTACGGGAATAGGCCTTGGCCATTTCATAGCCGTTGAACAAGTATTTTTCTGTATGATAGTGGCCTATATAGGTCTTTAGGCCCTTTGCCATTAATTTTGATAATATCACATATCGGGTAACGCCATGTTTGCTGTTTATTATATGGATCCGATGTGCATTGAAATCTATATCTTCCAATCTTAACTTCAACAGTTCACTTATCCTAAGACCGGAAGAATAGAGCAGGGACAAAATTACCCGGTGCTTTAGATTGGGACAATGTTCGGGGTCGAGCAGACTCTTGATCTCTTGTTGGTTGAGTATAACGGGGACTTTGACCTTGGCACGGTTGCCCTTAAGTTCAATACTCCGGTCCGGGGTTTTCATTACTTTGAACAGAAACCGGTATCCGTACACCAAGAGCTTAATGGAAGAATGGCTAACTTTTCGCAGCCGTAGCTCATAGATGTAATCGATAATTTGCCCATCGTCCACTAAATGGAAACTTTTGCCATAATGCAGACTGATCTGGGACAGGGCCCGCAAATAGTTCTTACAGGTAGACTCCGAGTACCCGGAAGCTACATAGGCCTTTTGATACCTTTCATAGACTTTTGCGAAGTTCGGTACCGTTCTTTTTGCTGATTCGGTGCAGGATAGCACACTTTTTTTTGATACATAAATTTTAGATTTAGATTAATCCATATAATTTACGAAATCCAGCTGAAAAGGTTACCGAAGGTTTAGTTCAACTTGTTATATGAACACTTAAACAGCTTTTTAACCTTTATAGGATCCAGATAAAGACACTTTTTCATAGTCTTTAGCGGTTATAATAATCACGGTTTAAATATACCATCTTGAAAATTAACTAATAACTCTTTACAAATCGCACCTTTTGTAAAGAGTATATCGCTCAGTAGTATTTTTAGTATCTTCCTGAAAAGTTTATATAAATTACGAAATGGGTATCTACGACTTTAATATTTTGACGCAAAATGATAGATATAACAGAGTCTTTACCGAGGGGCAATTTATCGATACAGTTTCACAGGGTGATATTAAATATGCACTTTATTCCCTATCTTCCTTTTGGGTTGAAATTAAATATTATTCTCCAAGCAATAAAATTATTGGAATTTCAAGCTTTGTGGCCGGCGAAAAATTAGATCGCTATAGTAATGTTCCAGATAAAATATAGTCGTATATGTCTAAAAATAAGCTCCCTAGATGGATTAGAATTCTCCGATATAGTTTCAATTGTATGTGGTATCATGTACTGTTCCCCGTTGGAATGCCCGAAGATGAATTTTCAAAGAATATAAAGTCTAAATAAACGGCATAAATCTTACCGAAGATGTATTTTCAATCAGTTTCATACAACTGATCCAGTATTTCCTGCCATTTTTCTTTTAATAGCTTTTTATTAGGCAATTGGGTTTTATAGTCTGCGACCAAGGTAGGCGATAAACTGCGGCTCAGGGCATATTCCACCACGGTATCATCCTTTCCTTTGCAGAGTAGAATACCTAAACTGGGGTTTTCGTTTGAGGTTTTTATATCCCTATCCAATGCTTCCAAATAGAAATTGAGCTGCCCTAAAAACTCAGGCTTGAATTTTTCGATTTTCAATTCTATGGCAACCATACATTGAAGGGTTCTGTGGTAAAACAACAAATCGATTGCAAAATCTTGATTACCTACTTGCAAGGGGTATTCTTCGCCCATAAAGGCAAAATCCCTGCCGAATTCCAATAAAAATTTGCTAATATTTTGTGTTATTTTGACCTTGAGTTCATTCTCGGAATGTGTATGGGGCAATTGTAACATTTCTAAAACATAGGTATCCTTAAAAATGCTGGTAAGATCTTTTGGAAATTCTCTCGACAGCGTTGAGAGTTTTGTATTGCCGAGCATAACCCGTTCATAGTAGGAGCTATTTATCTGACGTTCCAAGTCTCTAAAGGACAAACGTTCCTTAATCGTTAGCTTGATGTAAAACTCCTTTTCTTCATCACTTTTGGCCGCCGATACGATCGCCATATTGTGCGACCAAGGTATTTCTCTCAACAGCGTTGAGAGTTTTTTGCTGCCCATATAGGTTTCATAAAATTGCTTCATCCTCCACAAGTTTTGGGACGAAAACCCTTTGGTGTTAGGCTGGGTGGTTTTTATATAAGTAGCCAGTTGGTTAACAATCGATTTTCCCCAATTAGCCTCATTGACCTGTTCATGAACATACTTCCCTATTTGCCAATACAGATCTATAATCTCCGTATTCACTTTTTGAAAAGCACGCTGTCTTGCTTTTTCGATTAATAGGGTTATATGTGCGAATTGCGATTGAATCTCCATTCTGGAAAGTCTAAATCTTCGCTTTAAACTCCGTCAATGCCGTGACGATTAAATGTTCCATTTCTTTATATGAATCCTGAACATCCGATTGGTAGACCAAATTATCCCCGATATTCTGTTTTGGCGTAAATTCATTGTCCGGTAACAATATCCACATTGGATTGTATCCTAGACTGTGATAAAACAAAATTGCTTTCATGGTCAACACCGATATCGTTCCCCGCTCTATATTGATCAGCGCATTGTATTCGACACCAAGACTTTCAGCTACATTTTTAGCCGAAAATTGGCTATGTCGTTTATCTTTGATCGGGTCGTTTTTCTTGAGCTCTTCGCGGATTTTTTTCAATCGTTTTCCGATAAACTTAAAATCCTTAATAGTGGCGTTCTGTAATTCTTCTATATTTTTCATTGGCTCTGTATTTCTTCTACGGGATATGAGGAATAATAAATATTGTCATCTTCATTATGGTTTACGAATAGTCGTGCATCCTCAATAGTATCGTTTCCATCAAAAGTAGGTTTTTCTGTAGAATCGGCAGTTTCTAACTGTTGGGTATAGTGATAGGAAACCTGTCGCTCTTGATTTATAGCTTCGTCGACTTCATCGCCTATTTTATTCTTGTCGAAAATAGCGGATTCAAGATTTTCACCGGTTATTTCATAATATTCGTCCCTTACCAATTCATCGATATCGTGTAACACTTTGGCAAAATTATCGTTCAAAACCGTATCGATTTCCTTTTGGACGAACATCCGATCTACCAAATCAAATATAAAGTCCTCCAAATTACGTTTTAAGTTCCCCCCATTTATAAGCTCATCGATAGTTTGTAGATGGTCAAATAAACTTAATTCCTTAACTAAAGCGATGAAAGTTTCCCTATCATCCTGTTCTTGGTAGTGCTTTCCGGCAAAATCCTCTAGGTAGTTGTTATAAAAGTCAATATAGTCCACTTGATGGACATCTATTTCGGCCAAGCTGTTATAAAGTTTTATTTTCCGAAACGATTTCATTTTTGCACTTACGAGTGCGTCATGGTTCTCTAATTTGAAGTTTTGAATAATCGGAATATCATACTTGGCCTGAATCTTCTTGGATTCCATATTCGGTTTTACAAGTCCATAGGAAAGTTTGTTCTTTATCGGGTTTTCAAAGGTATCTGCAACGATTCCTCCGAAATGCCCTGTTGACATGCCCGTAATCTTGCTCTTGGGCAAAATTTCCAACATTGACGTGCTGATGTTCGTTGTGGTATCATTCCGTGAAATAGTCTTGGACTGTTTTTCCTGATGGATCTTCCCAAAAATCTCGCTCATTCGTCGAGCGGTTTCTCCTTTGGCGGCACCACTGAAAACGTTGGAGCAATTGTCGAAAATAACCTCTGCGAGTTCTTTACCATAGTCTGCGATCAATTGGGTAATGCTCTGTATCCCTAATATTGTTGCCACATAGTGTGAACGGCCCGTATCGATGATTTTTCGAAGTCCCATAATGAAAATAGTGGGCAGTTCGTCCAAAATCAGGCCCAAAGGGCGTCCACCCGGTTTGTTTACAACTTGAAGAATTTTATTGATGTATAGGCCGATGGGTGCAGAATAAATTTCCGAGCGATCGGGATTATTCTGGATGCATAGAATCTTTGGTTTTTTAAGATTGTTCAGATCCAACTGGAAATCGTTACCCGTCATAATGTAAAAGATTTCCCTATTGGCCAACATGGAAAGCGAAATTTGTGCACTCGCCGTTTGTCCGGCCAATTGTTGAACAGCTTCCCGCTCCAAGGCATCCTTAAATGGAATCATCAAACTACGAACTTCGATGTCCACCAACATAATCCGCAACAAGTATTCTATATTTACCGTGGACAGTATAATGACATGGGGCAAGGTGCAAATATTGATACCCCTTTCTTCCGATTTTTTCTTCAAGTACCAAATCAGTCCTGACACAAAGCTAATGGCACTTTTGGAGAAGAAATCGTTTCGTTTTATCCATTCCCTGTTGAGGTTTTTCATGATAATGGTCGCGGCATCCGATGCGTCCGTCTGGCTTTTCAATAAATAGGGATTGATTGGATTGCAGCGGTGTGATTTTTCCACATTGTCAAAGCAAATCACATAGAATTCAGGTAATAGGGCCAGTTTTTCGGGATTGTTTTTAAGGTGCTCTTTTTTACGCAACCAATAATTGTAGGTAATCTTGCTCAAAGTGTCGAACTTGAAATCATAAATCAGCAACGAGAACAGTTTATTGATCAATTGTTCTATGATTTCTTCGATCAGCGCAAAAGATTTCCCGCTGCCCGGAGTGCCGATAATCAATAAGGCCCTAAACAAGTTGACAAAATTTATCCAGCCCTTTCTAATTTTCTTTTTGTATCGATACTCATAAGGAATGTTGACCGAATATGGGGTTTCGATACGCTCTTCCATCTGCAAGAAAGTTTCGTTCTCTTCGTTGAATGGATCTTTCTTAGAAGCATTAGTAAAATTCATAACCTGGAATAAATGGATGGCACCGGAAAGCGAAAAAAGAAACCCAAGAAAATACATACTTAAAGAACCCCAAATTCGCTGTAAGGTGTCAAAAACAAATGCATCGGAAAGTGTTAACAAGGCACAGCCCAACAAATAAATTAAAAGGCCCACGCCAAAAGACTTCCCCTCTTTCTTTTTGGGGTTATAGAGCATTACCGAACCGGTAACAATCATTAAAAGAAGTAGCCTACTATAGAAAGGTCGTGTCAATAACTCAAATCGCGCGAGGAACTCATAGGTTATTTGTGCGACGTTGCCACCCCAGCCATGGTACCGCATTAAAGCATAATAGTCCAAAAAACCAATGGCCAGGAATAATGCCGTGGAAATGAGCATAGCGGAAAAAGCCATCTTTCGATCGTCCATGATATTTTGAGTGAGTTAAGGAATATTGAATTACTGGTTAGGAAAACATCCGTTGTTTCCATTCATCAACGATTTGAATCGATGAAATTGCAAATGAGGTTTTGTGCTCCCTGATATGGTCGATGGTTTTGTCCATTAAAATACCAGCCTGTTCGTTTATGAATTGACCATAGGTATCCGCTTTTTGCAACCGATGCTTTAGTTCCATATCGTTCTCCTCGATCAACGCTTCCAATAATGCCACATAGTATTGGTTGTCCTTTAATTCTTCTGATAATGCTTCCATTTTTATGTTATTGATAGTGTGCTGTTTTTATTGAATTTCTTTTGTGTGCCTTTAATTTTGGCATTTTCCTGTGTTTTCCGATAATGTTTTTTTATTGCCGAAATGGGAATTCGATAGGTGTGTTTCAATCCAAAGTCGCAATCCACGCTGCTGGTTTCAATTCCAACGATGGTTCCTTGATTTTTGGCTCCTTCAGGGCCTTTCCTGTCTTTGAGCTCAATCTTGTCCCCAATTTTCATCCGCCTAGGCGCAACCTTGGATAATGCTGTATAACTATTCTTTTTGGATTCCCTCAGATCATCGTTCCAATCCTTTCCACGGGATTTGTGTATTGCGAACTTGACGGGTAAATAGAGTTTGCCCATAGTTTCAAGTAACAACTCCATTACATTTTTCTTTTTGCTCTGTAATTGAATGGTATTGGTTATTTCATCCAATGTGCATTCTAAGACAAGTTTATCGGAAAAACCAATAGGTCGGATTAAATCAAAAGCAAGGTCATCGTTTTTAAAATTGGATTTCAATACCGATTCAATGGTGTTCCTATCTTGGGGTATCCTATTTCTATGGGATTCGACGTAGTGAACCGTGAGACATATATTTCCCTTTTTAAAAATGTGCTCGATATATACATTCGGATGACATTGGTTAACAAGTGCGGCAAAGACTTTAATGTCGAATTGCTGACCTGCGCGATCATTATCCATTGCCGAAATCAGAGCTACTTTTTTATTCCCAAGGTATGGCTCGATAAGTTGGGCGAAGAAGGCCAATTTTTCTAGATAGATACTACCTCCAAAAGAGATATAAAATTTTTCGGGCGTACCGTGAAGTTGATGATACGATAGTAAATCAATGGCACTTTCTCCAAATACAATATGTTTTGGATTCGCTATTGGCATTGAGTAGAACAGATATTTATCGTTCTTGTTCAATGTCAGTCGAAACTTTTTTCGCTTTTGTTCTCTCCGGTCAAAATAAGGTTGATTGTAAAGGATGTAGTTTTTTGGATTTCCTTGTAGATCATATTTTGGAAAAGCGATGTTACCTATTTTACTTCCGTTATCTTTTATGTGAAAGGCATTGAATATCCTTCCTTTGAAAAGTTCGTCGTTGAGTATCGCTTCGGACAACCCTCTATATCTAACTAAATAATCCACCTTTTTTAAAGGAACGATATTATAGTTTTCTTCTAAGGTTTTAGGGTTTTCTTGCTTTTTGGGCAGTGGCAACGACGATTCCTCCAATTCATAGGTACGGTCTATAATTTCCAAACCGGATTTTACGGTCTGATAAAAGTTATCGTGTTGTTTTCGGATGAATTTGAAAAACAATCCCCTATCAGTTGAATCGTTCCGATTGAAATAGGTAACGGGATTTCTGCCTATATTCAGGACAAGACGGTCTTCCCCATTGCTGAATTCAAGTGAACCGGCACTTTTTTTCAACAATTGGTACCCCGAATGATAGAGAAAGCCAGGGAAGTTGACCTCTGCATTGATCTGGGCGATCAATCGTTTGTAATAGCCTGTATTTTCGGAATAACTCTTTTGCATTGTCTAATCGAAAAAAAAGGCCGACATAAAATGTACATCGGCCATTTTATAAAAAGTAAAGTCTAAAAGTTAAAGGCTCATTGATTGATTAACTTTTTTCCTTTTTTTTTCGCCACGTACCGTAACGGCATTTTTGACCTCCATTTTGTTCATCTTAGACTGCTCTACTGATTTTGTGATGAACTTTTCGGCCCGTGGGCTATAGCTTACCATATAGGTCTTTTTACCTTTTTTGGTATCTATCATGATTTCAGGTTCCAAACCTTTATTGATGGCATCAGCCTGTTGCTTGGTCAATTTCTGCCCATAAAAATAGGTGTTGTCCGTCAACGCTGATTTTGTGCGGATGTCGTTCAACTTCGGCTCGTAATAGGCTAGTTTGGTAAATGTTTCGCCGTTCATACTCGAACCTGTAAAGGCGATTGTTTGGCCCTCCTTGACCATGCTATCGAACTCTGCTGCGGTGAATTTATGGTTGTATGCTTTGGCTTGCTCCGGTTTTACTGGTTCATTTCGTCGGATCTGTACATCCAGTTTTGAACCAGAGGTAGGGCTGTACAGCATCTGCACCATCTTTACACTTTCCTTCATTTTACCTTCGTTAATGTACGATGAGGCGTGGAGGTATTCCCGACCCTGAATTATGGCATCTTGAATGTTTTCCGGTAGTTTGTCAAAACTAACATAAGCCCCTTCCAATCGTTCTTTGGCATCGCCAACGGCAAATTGCTGTGCAGGAAATTTTTGGAATTCTAGGTATTGACTACCCTTTTCGATTTCGAAAGAAAGATTGTCGTTCGTTTTGACCTTGAAAGTATTGCCGTCTTCAGAGAGGGCCGTTCCTTTTTGCCATACTTGGTTGATCTTTACAAAGACCTTTTCTACTTGTTTTTCCATTGTGAGTGATTTTAATTGTTAAGGAATATTAATTTGTTTAACTTTGAATAACTTTTAAAATCTTCATGATTTTAACAGTTAAGGAATATTACGGAAGGAGAGGGGGAGCCCTCTTTTTCCATTTATAACGCTATTCTGTAATCTTTCAACTGCACCTCCTTTCCCTTTAAAGAAATACTTTGAGTCGATTCCCATTCCAGATACCAATTGGGCTGCACAGGTTTCAGTATGTCTATTGTTTTGTTCAAATAATTCTTATAATACGACCAAACGAAAAACTTGATGGCGTTGACCTCTAAGGGAATCCGGACTTTGATATGGTCATCCACCTTGGCAACCATGATGCTTTGCACATTGATCCTGTTCTGGTCGATTACCTTATTGTACTTCAAAAAGCTCTTCGCCAAGCCCTGATTGAAAGTCTTGGTGCTATTGAAAAAATTCAAGAACGATTTTTCTTCCCCTAGACGGAATCGTACCAAAATATCTTGTTCTTTAACCGATAGGTTAAAATTGGATTCATCCATAAAGGATATGAAATTCAAATCTCGTAAGTAACCCTCTATTTTTTTTCTACCAGTAAACGTCAGAATGATTTTTTTAACCTTAATCGATTGCTGTATTTGGTACAGGATTTTAGTAGTCTCATAATTGATCGAGCCAAGGGCCAAATACACCACATTTTCCAATCGAAACTTTTTATGGAACGCTAGAGCTTCCTTCGGGTCCTTAAAAACCACTAACCAATCAATAGTGTCTGGAATTTTGGAGTACCAAAGTGCGTTTTTCGCTGAAGATTCTTTATAAGCGTTTGTTTCATGGGGATTGTCCACAAAAAAGCCACAGTTCTCATTTTGAAGATTATATAACGGAAACAATACCTTGCCGTCCTCATCTTCAAAGATTCTGTCTTGAAAAGGTATGATATTCTCCATATTGGCATATAAGCCCTTTTGGCGGATACTTAGCGGAAGCGAATAGTGATGGAAATGATTAAAGTTGGCGGCTACTTTTTCCATTTTCGGATTTTCCTTGCCGATCAACAGTTTTTTGGTTTCCAAGACCTTTTGATAATAGGCATCTACTTTGTCCCAAACAGTTTCTTTGTTCGATCCTTCGATTTTTGAGACATGCTTGATAATCAAATTGGAAGCCGACAATTTCAGCTCTGGATGCTGTACTTTATAGAACCGGTACCCGTCGTCAGTCAGAACAACTACACAGCTTTCCTTTTTACGCGTATAGATGCAATGTGTTTTTTCAGACCCTGAATAGATATAGCCCAAATGCTCAAAGAGCTTTGGAAGATGAATGCGATGATCTTCTGTTAGCCATGTATTGATCATAATCTGCTATTTTCTTTCATATTTGTAAATAAAATATATATTTGCATATAACATAGCAAATATATGAAAAGTTTTGAAATAGTACCATTTTTTAGAAAAAATAAGTGGAATAGCCTTCTAAAGTCCTTAAAAACAGTCAATAAGAAACAATTGGCAACAGTGGCATTCTTGCTGGTTTTGGTATGTTTTTACATGTCAGGACCTATTCTGAAACTTTCGGACGATACTTTAGAAAGCACATCAAATACAATCGAGAGTAATGGAGCAGCACTAAAAACCAACCTCAACGAGGTTATCTCGGATACCATTGTACACAACAAAGAGCGTCAGCAATTGTTGCTCAGTATCGAAGAGAAACTGGTAGCCTACTTATATCAAATTCCCGATTACTCTTATTTTACCGTATTGGAACCTTATCTAGAATATGCGCCCAAGATATTGGAACAGATACCTTCTGCCGTTCCTTTGGAAAAAGGGGACTATCGGGTTTCTAGTGAATACGGTATGAGACATCATCCCATTTCGCAAAAAAGGAAAAAACATTTCGGGATCGACCTAGCAGCTACTTCGGAAAAATATGTCTACGCCTCAGCGTCGGGAACCGTTCTCTCCATTACATATTCCCAAAAAGGATATGGCACCCATATCATTATTAAACACCGTTTTGGATTCGAAACACTATACGGCCATTTGAACAGGGTGCTTGTCAACGAAGGACAGACATTGACCCAACACGAACTTATTGGGACTGTTGGTAATACAGGTAGTTCCACAGGGTTTCATCTGCATTATGAAGTGGTTAAAAATGGGACAAAGATAAATCCCATCTACTCCTTGAACCTCAAAAGAAAAATTTATAAAAACCTTTTCCAAAAATAACACGATATGGAACAGAAAAAAGGAAATATTAGAAGTTCGTTCAGAAAAGCCAATAGCATAGTTCATACGTTAATGAATCTTTACGATAAAGCTGCTGATGTCGATTTTAGGGAATTTGAGATTATGGAATATGGCGATACCGAAAGCGAAGGTGTTACCGATTTGAAAAGACTGAACTATCTTAAAAAATTGCAACTGGCCCAAAACGGCTACATCGAGGTAGACCTCAAAAAAAAGCTTGCCCAACAAAGGGAAAAGCAGCGGTTGCTAGACCTTAATGCCAAAATAATGCCCATTGGAACTCTCAAAATCATGGATGGGGAAGTCCTTCGTGCCCAATTACAGGTAGGATATAATCGCGAACAACTGACCTTCAACGTGGCCTTTAGCAATCATGAAAACATACCGAAATGGAAGGTTCTTGACTTGAACGAACTAGTTCAATTTACGTCCCGCATCCATCCTAACGAAACAGATAACCTAAGATTGGAACACTCGTACTCTGGGAATGAAATAACCGATTTACAAAAAGCGGCAGATTCGAAACAAGTGTACCTAACGTATAACCAATGTGTTTCTCACGTCTTTCAAGGCAATAAATATTTTATTAAAAGTGTACTCGAACCGACCGAATCAGTACTTGAGAATCCAGAAATTTATATAGGCAAACAATTCAGGCTACATTTTCAGGATAAACCTGTATCCATTGTAACCCTATCGGAAGCGAACAGTCATTATTTATCCTTTCAGTCGTTTTTGGAAGTAGTACCGAAACCGGAAACCCGTTATTTTACTATAGGGGAATTCAAGCAACTCTTTTTGGATAGCCAAATCGAACTCATCGCTCATCTGAAGTTCGATTTGAAGCTTGGTGTCAAGGACGGCATACTACATATTGGCCGAAATCTTGAAGACCCAACACCATCCGCAACGCAATGGGAAAGATACGATAGCATCATAAAAACTTCAGAATTACCTATGAAAGTTAAATATTACCTCTGTAAAGAGGTCATTATGAAAAAGAACTTTTTCGTAGAGAAAGGTGCCATTCAGCTTCAATCACAAAGTAAAAGGGGCTTTCTTAAAAAGCATTACAAATCGGGGAAATGGCATTTTGCCGAAATAAGAAAAGGTTCCGACGAACTGCATTTTAGGCCGATTACACTAGAAGTTTCTAAGTATATCCGCCAACAATATTCCGAAAGTAAAAATTTCGGGCTTATTGAAAGACAAGTAATCGAAAACAATAATAGAAGAACTACAAACCAGATGCGACAATAGAACAAACCAATATTCCTTAACTCACTCACTCATGAAATACTCGAAAAGAAAGTATCTGGACTTTATAGTCCGGACCATAGACGCACTGCATAGCTCCAAGTCGGAGCCTCATTTTTTTATCAATAATCCTGGGTTCGGAAATATTTTCGACATCTTAAAAAATGAAAATTACAGACTAGTTTTAAATCGAAAACTCGAAGAGTATTACGGCGAGGAGTATGGACAAACCATCATTACCAGTCTTAAGAGCGGATCGCTCAGTTCTTTCTATACTCCCGATCCCATTGTAAAGGCCATAACTACATATACAAAAAATCTGATTTCTTTTGCACCTAAAAGCATTTTGGAGCCGAGTGCTGGCAATGGTACATTCATTCAATCCCTTTCAAAAGTTTTTCCTGCGGCCAAGTTTACTGCCTTTGAAAAAGAAATCCTCACGGTTCGCATATTGGAGCACAATTTCAAATACAAGGAGAATGTCAAGATTTATGGCATTGCCTTTGAGAATTTTTCCCAGACCGATGCAACAAAGGCCTATGATCTGGTAGTCAGCAATATTCCCTTTGGAGCGAATAAAATCTTCGACCCCGGACTTATGGGACATCCGTTGCAGCCTCAGATTTCCAAAAACATCCATTCCTATTTTATCTACAAAAGTCTTGAATGTCTAAAGCCATCTGGGGTTTCCGTATTGATATGCACTAAAAACTTCATGGACAAGACAAAATATGTTCCCATAAGGGAGCATTTGATAAAGCGCAACAATTTTATCGGTGGGGTACGGCTACCAGATTCCGTTTTTGCCCAAGAAAACACCGCCATTGTAACC
>CAYGPR010000076.1:0-13839 GCA_964351985.1 uncultured Maribacter sp.
TGGAATGCTTTTTTCTCGGCAAGGTACTCAAGCACGAATTATCAACGCGATGGACTTTTTGCAAACGAACGTTTCTCTGATAATTCCCTCGGGAAAAGTCCTGTTATAAAATTTTCCAATTACGGTGCAAAAGGTGGATTTACCTATAAATTGACGGGAAGGCATTGGTTGACCGCACATGGAAACTATCAGACCCGCCCGCCTGTTTTACAGAATGTATTTATCAATCCAAGGGAGAACAATCAAATTGTACGGGGAATTCAAAGTGAAACGTTGTCGGCAGTAGACATGAATTACTTTATGCGACTGGCAAAGCTAACGGGTCGATTCACCGCCTTTTATACCCGATTTCAAAATACGACCGACATCAACTTCTTTTTTGTTGATGCGGGCGTAGGTTCCGATTTTGTACAAGAAATATTGACCGATTTGGATAAGCTTCATAGTGGTCTTGAGCTCGGTCTCGAATATCAAATCTCATCTTCAGTAAAACTGACCGCTGTTGCCGCTATCGGAAAATATGAATATGCCAGTAATCCCAAAGTAAACATCAATTTCGATACGGCCGGAGCAGAAGAAGACCTAATAAATCTTGATGGTTTTATAGATTTAGGAACGGCAAAAATCAAAGATTACAAACTAGCACAAGGTCCTCAAAAAGCATTCGCTTTTGGCGCTGAATATCGTGACCCTAAATATTGGTGGGTGGCGGCAACAGCAAACTATTTAGCGAACAATTATGCCAATATTTCGACGATAATACGAACCCAAAGTTTTTATATCAATCCGGAAACAGGGGAAGCTTTTCCAGATGCAACGAAAGAAAATGTCAACGAACTACTGACCCAAAAGCCATTGGATAATTTTTATTTGCTAAATCTTGTGGGAGGAAAATCATGGCTTAAAAAAGGAAAATATATCAGCGTTTTCGCCAGTATCAACAATGTATTCGATACAACATTTAGAACTGGTGGATACGAACAGAGCCGAAACGGTAATTTCGGTCAATTGCGGCAAGACAACCTGAGCGGTTGGCCTTCATTCGCACCAAAATATTGGTACGGCTATGGCCGTACCTATTTTTTAAATGTGGCGTTCAGTTTTTGATGTAAGAGCCAATGGCTCCTCCCCCTCAGATTAGGGGAGCTAAGAAAAGGAAAAATACCCGCAAGGTGTCGTCGACGCAGGAGACCTCCTTGTAGGTCTGATTTGAAATCGCGTATAAACCTACAAGATTGAAAAAAGACCTTGCAGGGCAACGAAAGAGAACAGTAAAAATGAAAAAAGCAGTAAAATTGGCGGTGCTATTCCTAATAGCAACCCATTCCGCTTGCGTTAAAAACCGCACATTTGAACCGCTTCCAAGCAATTGCACCCAAACCCTAACCGCCAATACCAACTTCTCAGAAATCAAGAACCTATATGTAGATCAAACGCTACAAATACAGAATGATTTGGTTATTGAAGGATATGTAATTTCTTCCGATGAAGCGGGTAATTTTTTTAGTACGCTCTATTTTCAAGATCGTCTTGTGAATCCCACAGAAGGGTTTCAAATTGAAATCGATTTACGCGATTCACATTTATTTTATCCTGTTGGAAGTAAAATATATATTAAATTGAAAGGACTATATCTTGGTAGAAGCAAGGGTGTTTTTAAGCTTGGCGCCACTTTTACCTCTTTCGGAAATGTATCTGTAGGTAGGTTACCTGCCTCGGTCGTCGACCAACATATTTTTGTTTCATGTGAATCGGATATTGTCCTTCAACCTACCGAGATTTCTATACTTGACCTACGAGAAGATTTGACCAATACTTTGGTTCAATTCAATTCTCTTGAAATCCCCGAAAGGGAACAAGGAGAATTATTTGCAATGGAAAATGAAGAAACCGAACGGATGTTGACCGATTGCAATGACAATGAAATTATATTGCTAAATAGCGGGTTTTCCGATTTTCAGAACGAATTGTTGCCCGAAGGGAACGGAACAATTACCGGAGTATTGCTCAGGGAGAATGACAACTATTTAATAGCCGTTCGAAATTTGGAAGATATTAATTTTACCCAAGAAAGATGTGAAGATATAATTGATGAGTTTACCTCGACTAACATTTTCATTTCGGAACTCGCCGATCCGGAAAATAATCCTGGTGCCCGTTTTGTAGAATTGTTCAATTCGAATTCAGAGGCGTTACCCCTAAAAGGATGGAAACTAAATCGCTAC
This sequence comes from uncultured Maribacter sp., assembly GCA_964351985.1. GTDB lineage: Bacteria > Bacteroidota > Bacteroidia > Flavobacteriales > Flavobacteriaceae > Meishania. The sequence goes on from CAYGPR010000076.1 coordinate 2,226, forward strand.
ACCAATGATAATACTGAAATAAGTTCTACCGTTGATTTTTCAGGCCGCAGTATAGCGCCTAAAAATACTTTGGTTATTTCGCCCAATGCGGAAGAATTTGAAAAAGTGTATGGCTTTATGCCAGATTTGGCTGTTGGCACAAATAGTCCGGCGGACTCCAACGGCGATGATAACCTAGTGTTGGTAGACCCATTTGGAACGATAATCGATGTATTCGGTGTTGTCGGCGAAGATGGTTCGGAAACTAACCACGAATTTGAAAATGGTCGTGCTATTCGCAACCCGAATATTTCAGAAGGCAATTTGAAATATACTTTTGGTGAGTGGACAATTTACAATGATTCTGGAGCAGCAGGCACCATTAACGAACCCCAAGAAGCCCCCGATGATTTTACACCAGGCATCAGAAATTGATCAAGATGCTTACTTCATTAAAACCACCTGTTCAAGAACACTCTTTAGGTCTTTAGGCGAAATGGGTTTTAAGATATAATTGTTGACAACCTCATAATGTTTTATTCGTTCGAGATCTCGTGGGTCGACCGATGAGCTTAGGATATATATAATGACCTTCTCCCGGTTTTGATTGGGTATTTTTACAAAATCTTCGAGAAATTCCCACCCGTTCATGATGGGCATGTTAAGGTCTAAAAATATTACCGAGGGCAGATCTTTGCCTTCTGCGGTCAAAGCCATAAGGCCATCTATGGCATCTTGCCCATTATTATAGACCAAGATATCATCACTAAAATCGACCTCATTCATGATTCTTTTAGTGCCATAGATGAAAATGGGATCGTCATCTATGATACAGGCACTGTTTAATTTTTTCATTTTCAGAGTTATTAATTAATATCAAAAATTAGTGTAAAGGTGGTTCCGACATCTACCGTACTTGCGACCGAAATGCTTCCGTTCATCGCTTCTATTTGATTTTTTGTGATAAAGAGTCCGATACCTTTGGCGTCTTTATGGCGATGAAATGTTTTGTACATGCCGAAAAGTTTTTTTCCATGTCTTTTCAAGTCGATGCCAAGTCCGTTGTCCGTGAAGGTGACGATTACCTTATCGTCTTTTTCTTCTGAGGTTATTTCAATTATTGGCGGCCTATCGGGTGAACTATATTTAAGGCTATTGGTGAATAGGTTGAGTAAAATACTGTCCAAATAGGCAGGAATCGCCTTAATGATTTGTTTTTTTGGAACATTTAAAATACATGTAGCCTCTTTTTCCTTCAGTAAAATGCTAATGTTCTTTTCGACAGACTTCAATCGATTGTACAAATTGACTGCCTTCATTTTCTCCAAAGCATGGGCCTTTACCTGCACCACTTCGTTCAGGTGCATCACGGTTTCGTTCAAACTTTCCGAAGCCTCTTGTATCATGGCCACTAGATTTTTTCGTTCTTCCTCCTTTTTCTCTCTTGCCAAAAAACCTGATAGCATCGAGAGATTGGTCGAATGCGAACGCAGGTTATGCGAGACGATATGCGCAAAATTCATTAAACTACCGTTCTGCTCGCTGGTAACGTCCAAAAGACCTTTTAATTTTCTTTCCGCCTCTATACGTGAAGAAAGATCAACGATCTGTGAAATGAAGTGGGCTATTTCGCCATTAATATTCTTAACTGCAGTTACGGTCAATAATACATATACTATATGGCCCTTTTTATGATAGTATCGTTTTTCAATCTGGTAGCTCTCCCTCTTACCATCGACAAGTTCTTTCAATAAAACAAGATCTTTTGTAAGGTCCCCGGGGTGCGTTATATCTTGAAATGTCAATTTGAGAATTTCCTTTTCTGTGTATCCTACACTCTTACAAAGACTTTCATTCACTTTTGACCATTTGCCGTCCAACCCGACCAGGGCCATACCGATAGATGAGTTTTCGAAGGTTCCTTGTAGCGATTCTTCGGTTTTTATCAATTGTAACTGGGTATTCTTGAGTTCGGTAATATCCCAGTTCGTACCGATCATTTTAACGGCCTCTCCTTTCTCATTTCTTTGGGTGATTGCAATGGCCCTAATATGGCGGATTTCTCCTGAGGGCCAAATAATCCTGAATTCGGTGTTAAATTCTTTTTCGCCTGCAATGGCCAATTCGATTTCTTGATCACCTCGTTCCTTATCCTCCGGGTGTAGGCCCGATTGCCAAGCTTCGTACTCACCTGCAAAATCTTCTTTACGAATACCATAAAGTCGGTACATGTTGTCATCCCAAACCAGTTTGTTTTCTGTAAGGTCATAGTCCCATATTCCGACATTGGCCTCTTGTGTCGCGATCTTGAGCCTTGTATCGACTTCTTGATATTTTAGCTCGGCCCTTTTCTTGGCATCGATATCTTGAAAAGTGCCGAAGATCCTGACGCACTTGCCATCAATTACCTCAGTATCACCCATCGCCCTGACCCAAACTTCTTTTCCCCTACTTGTAACAATGATCAATTCGGTATCCCATGGGGTGCCTTCACTAATAGCCTCGCTGACCAACTGGGTAATATTTTCTCGATGCTCTCCCGCTTTATAAAAATTAATCCCTTCTTCAAGATTGGGAACGTAATTTTCTGGTACCTCGTGAATTTCTTTGGTAATGCTTGTCCAATAAACCTTGCTAGTAGTTAGATCGACTTCCCAACCACCGATTCGAGCTACGCTTTCCGCCTTTAATAAAAGTTCTTCATCTCGTTTTTGCTCCGTTATATCTTCCATGACCATAATAAGGCCACCTATCGTTCCATCATCATGTTTCCATGGATTTATCTTCCATTTTAGCCATTGTATCCTGCCGTTCGAGTGAATAAATTTATTACCCTTGCTAACATTGGTTTTTCCCTGAAAACATTCTTTGTGAATTGTTTTTAATTCTTCGGGAGTATCTTTTAGAACCTTATAATATGATTTTCCGATTATATTTTCGTCGGTACCGCAAAGATCGGATAACCATATGGTGGAATGACTCATGAAGCACATGTCCGTATCGACAATCGCTACTGCGGTAGGAGAGTCTTTTATAAGAAAATTGATGGATAAAGTTTCCAAATTGCTTGGTTGGTTTGAGATTGTAAAACTACAATAATTTCTATAACGTAAGAAATTACTTAAAAATTGTAAGGCAACAAGTTACTTTTGTATGATTTTGTTTCTTTGAGATCAGTCGTCATTCAAATAGGAAATTCTTATTATTTGATAATATTTTAATATAGAATGGCTATGAGCTACCTTGTGTTTTTTGTATTTTTAAAGCATAGAATCTAACCGCTTATTGCAACTTCGCAAAGCTTAAAAATAATAGTAACATGAGTAACAACGAGAACAATTCCCATGGAGAGGCATGGGACATTAACGATTCCAGCAAATGCCCATACTTGGGAGGGACGTTAAAACAAACAGCTGGTGGTGGCACCACTAACCAAGATTGGTGGCCCAATCAATTGAGGTTAAACGTGCTGCGTCAGAATTCAGAGTTGAGTAACCCGATGGACGATGATTTCAACTACGCAGATGAATTCAAATCTTTGGATTTGGCCGAAGTAAAGAAAGACATCATAGAAGCATTGACTACTTCTCAAGATTGGTGGCCTGCAGATTACGGACACTATGGTCCTTTTATGATCCGTATGGCATGGCATAGTGCCGGCACGTACCGTATTGGAGATGGTCGCGGTGGTTCGAGTTCTGGATCACAACGTTTTGCACCCTTGAACAGCTGGCCCGATAATGGTAACTTAGATAAGGCACGATTACTTTTGTGGCCGATAAAAAAGAAATACGGCAAGAAACTTTCTTGGGCCGATTTAATGATTTTAACAGGTAACTGCGCCTTGGAATCAATGGGCTTCAAGACTTTTGGCTTTGCTGGTGGCCGTGAAGATATTTGGCAGCCAGAAGAGGATATCTATTGGGGTTCTGAAACCGAATGGATGGGCAATGAAGAGCGTTTTTCTGATGGAGAATACGAACTTGAGGCAAATTTAGGAGCTTCTCACATGGGGCTCATTTATGTAAATCCAGAAGGGCCAAACGGTAATCCTAATCCGTTAGGAACAGCAAAATTGATTCGCGAGACTTTCGGTCGTATGGCCATGAACGATGAAGAAACCGTGGCGCTAACCGCAGGGGGTCACACCTTTGGAAAGGCTCATGGCGCTGCCAGTCCCGATGAATATGTTGGTCCTGAACCTGCCGGTGCCGGTATAGCTGAACAAAGTATGGGGTGGATCAATACCTATAAAACAGGAGTACTTGACGATTCGATTACCAGTGGTATCGAAGGCCCTTGGACACCGAACCCGACGAAATGGGACCATGACTATTTTGATGTACTGTTAGGATATGACTGGGAATTGACAAAAAGCCCTGCTGGTGCAAACCAATGGAAACCGACTGCTGAATCTGCTGCAAGAAAAGCCCCGCGTGCCGGCGACCCTACCCAGACTCAAGAATTGATGATGACCGATGCCGATATGGCCATGAAAATGGATCCGAAATACCTTGAAATATCAAGGCGTTTTCAAGCGAATCCCGCCGAGTTCGAAGATGCTTTCGCACGTGCCTGGTTTAAATTAACACATCGAGATATGGGTCCGGTCAGTCGCTATTTAGGACCTGAAGTACCTAAAGAAGAGCTTATGTGGCAAGATCCGGTGCCAACGGTCGACCATGAATTGGTAAACGATGCCGACGTCGCCGAGTTGAAAAAAAGACTTTTGGCTTCGGGACTATCTATTTCCCAACTTGTAACTACTGCCTGGGCATCTGCATCAACATATCGAGATTCCGATAAAAGAGGTGGAGCTAACGGAGCTCGTATTCGTTTGGAACCTCAAAAAAGCTGGGAAGTAAACAATCCTAAAGAGCTATCAAAAGTGTTGGATGTTTTAGAAGGTATACAGAAGGAGTTCAATAGCGCACAATCAGGAAACAAAAAAGTTTCGTTGGCCGATATAATTGTTCTTGGAGGAAGTGCAGGTATCGAAGAAGCAGCAAGAAATGCCGGTCATGAAATAACCGTACCATTCACTGCCGGTCGTACTGATGCCTCACAAGAGCAGACCGATGCCGAGTCTTTTATGGCCCTAGAACCAAAGGCTGATGGATTTAGGAATTATAAAAATCCTGATTACAAATCATCCGCAGAGGCCATGTTGGTAGATCGGTCGCAATTAATGAAGCTTACAGCACCCGAAATGACGGTATTGATCGGTGGTATGCGAGTTCTTGATACCAATTTTGACAAGTCAAGACATGGTGTCTTTACTGATCGTCGTGAAGTATTGACCAACGATTTCTTTGTAAACCTTCTTGATTTAAGTGTTAAGTGGGAAGATACTTCAGATGACGAAACCGTTTTTGCGGGCCGTGACCGTATGTCTGGCAATATTAAATGGACAGGAACTCGTGCTGATCTGATATTCGGTTCGAACACAGAACTTCGTGCCTATGCAGAGGTATATGCCTGTGCCGACTCGGATAACAAGTTCATCAAGGATTTTGTGGCTGCATGGACAAAGGTTATGAACCTAGATCGTTTTGATGTAAAGTGATTTTGGGGTTGTTGAGATGTACTTATCCTAGTACTCACGACAAAGACAGTCCTAACAGGTGAAAAAAAAAATTAAGTTATAAGCTACCACATCTTAGTTTAGATGTGGTAGTTTTTTTTATACATTTATATGAAGAGATTCTTTTTCAACAATTCAAAAGTATAATGGCCATGAACGAAGCATTTTTTAACGAGATACGTAACGGCAACTTCAATGAAGTACGGGCCATGTTGGATAAGAACCCTGTTCTGCTCGATAGTAAAGACCAGCGTGGATCAACGCCACTGATCATGGCAACCTATTATGACGAACCCGAAATAGTAGATTTTTTGTTAGAAAAACGTGCCAAGATCGATGCGAAGGATGCTTCCGGCAATACGGCACTGATGGGCGTCTGTTTTAAAGGTTATTCTGACCTTGCTCAAAAACTTATAGAAAAAGGAGCTAATGTAAACGAACGAAATGCCATGGGCGCAACCTGTTTAATTTATGCGGCAACTTTCGGTCGATTGGACATAGCAAAATTATTGCTCGAAAACGGCGCCGATACGACAGTGAAGGATGGCCGCGGAAATACCGCCCTTGATCAGGCCAAAATACAGGGTTCGCCCGATATGATCGATCTACTCGAGAAGGCCTAACGTTAGGAGCGTTTCAACCGAAAAACACGAATCGGCTTTATAGATTTTTTACGAAGTACATCCTTTAGCATAAAACCGAGAATAATTCCTGCCAGTACCAAAGTGACCAGATTTCCGATTATGATGGGCATTTGATCGTTCATCACCCCGTAAACGAGCCATAATGAAACGCCCGTAACGAACATGAAATACATGGGGAACGAGAGTCCGCCTGTATCCTTTGTTTTTATGGTCTTGATGGCCTGTGGAAGAAAACTGATCGTTGTCAATGCTGCGGCAATGTTGCCTATTATAAGAGTAATGTCCATATTTAATTTATTAAGTAGGTTTAACTTTACGGTACAAAGTTCTACTTTTATACCAGTTCGTACTACAAGTGTATTTTCCTATTTATATGTTATTTTAACATATAACCAGGTCAACAAGTATATTTGAGTTAAATATGGACATATTAGAATTGGATTTTGCGTGCAGAGATTACTGTTATGACAGCAAGCGAGACATCTTTTCGAACTCCCATTTAGTGCAAATCAGCTGTTTATTTTAACCGATAACAATGAATGAAAAATATAGAACTTAAAATAGCATTGATACAATCTTCCCTTGTTTGGGAAGATCCTGAGCAAAACAGAACCTACTTTTCAAAAAAAATGGAGGAGATTCCTTCGAATATAGATGTCATCGTTTTGCCCGAAATGTTTACTACAGGGTTTACCATGTCACCTAAAAATATTGATATCTCGGAAGGAGAAATAACAAAAAACTGGATGGCTGAAGAGGCAAAAAAAAAGAATACCGCTATAGTGGGAAGCATCCCATTTTTTGAAAAAGGAACATATACCAATCGCTTGTTTTTTGTTCATCCTGACGGAAAAATGGAAGAATATGACAAAAGACACACTTTTACACTTGCAGGAGAGGATAAAGTCTACCACGCCGGAAAGAAAAGATTGATCGTAGATTATAAAGGGTTCAAGATATGCCCGATGATATGCTATGATCTGAGGTTTCCGGTCTGGGCCCGAAATACCGGAGCCTATGATATTTTGATATATGTCGCCAATTGGCCCAAGCCTAGAATTAAGGCTTGGGACATACTTTTAAAAGCCCGTGCCATAGAAAATATGGCCTATTGCATAGGTGTTAACAGAATCGGAACGGATGAGAGCGGATATGAGTATTCAGGACATTCGGCCGTTTACGATTGTTTGGGCGACCAAGACGTCTACTCTGAAAAAGAGGAAATTCTGTTTTCCACATTGCATAAAGAACACATCGTATCGACACGGCAAAAACTCAGGTTTTTAGAAGACAGGGACAAATTTACTCTAGAAGTGTAAAAGTTACCGGAAACTCCCAATTTGCCCTCATTTCTATAATATCGGGGTAGTAGCTGACCCGCTCGGGCTGAATTTTCTTTAGATAATTTCCTGTATCCCACTTTTGGTTGCCATTGGTGTCAAAGATGACCCGTATCATATATTTTTTTGGCTCTAAGGAGTTGAATACGAATTCTTGGGTGGTCTCGGCGGCAATTTCACGTTCGGTTTCACCTTTTTCGTCGGTCAATTGAACAATAATCGGGTACTGCACGGCTCCATCAAGTTGCAGACGTAGGTTTCCAAAGTCCGTAAGACTTTTTGTGGATAACGAATAGTTGAGGGTATCGTTCGTTTCCCCAAAAAAATCGGTAATGGCACCAGGTAGGATATTAATTTTATAAGTCCGTTCCGGTGCCCTATCAAAATCAACCTTAATCTTGTTATTTAACGAATCGAGATTCAAATCAAAGTCAACAATGGGTACCGAATCTTTGTCCATCATACTGAATTGACTCGAATCAATCGCTACGATAGGGGTCGTCGCCTCGATATAAAATGGGTCATAAAATGAAAGGGAACCTTGTTGACTGGGTTTTAGGGTCAAAGAATCGATGCCTACCTTACGACTTTTTACGGTGAAGGTATCGATGAGTTTAAGACGTTCATGGGTCACCGTAAATAGTATGGAGTCGAATTCGAAAGGCGTAAACCAAAAATTGAGGGTGTCTTTATCACTTTCTTTTAAGACTGTAGTCTTAACGGTATCGGGTAATTGGGTTAGGGGCTCTATTTTAATATCTTTTCCTTCGCCGTAATAGCCGAAAATAATTTTGTTGCGCGAAACGAACGATGGTACTGAAATCTTGTAATCGGGTATTTCCTTAAAAAGGGTAAGCAAATAGGTCGAATCGGTAGGTAGCGAAATTGTATCCGAAATAAATGCGATTTTGTCCGCATTTTGGTCAAAAATATTGTTTTTGGCCTCATCCTTTATGGCGAACATTTTATATTGACCTTCTTTTAGGTTGCGCATTGTAAATATTACCGCACTGTCAAGCGTATTGGTGATATAGTTTGGAGGCCTTTGATACAAAGTAGAATCGGTATAGGTACTATCGATTTCGTAGAGCATCACACTAACGAATTGATCCGCCTTTTTGTTGAAGGCATCTTTCACCACCCCGGAAACGGTCAAAGAATCGATATAATCTCCTGTGGAAAAAACGTAGCTCAAAAAACTGGCAGGGTTGCCTTCGTTGTTGTCGACTATACTTTGCCCGAAATTAAAGGTGTAGGTCGTATTGGGTTTTAAAGTATCCTTAATCTTAATTTCTACAAATTTGCTGGCCCCACCTTGCGGACTGATTTCGGGTTGGTATTTCAATGGAGGTGATACGATCAATTGATTTTGAACGTCCTCCAATTTTATGAATTCGTCAAAGTAGAGACGTATTTTTTTTGCATCGAAATTAAGGCTCATATTTTCGGGATCCGTCTTGACCAATTGTGGCGGGTCAACGTCTTTGGGTCCTCCGGTGGGGGTGCCCCTTCTTCCGCATTGAAAGAGGGCGAGTACGATAAAAATGAGAAAAATGGAAGCAAAAAAACGTCGCAACATAGAAAACCTATATGAACGGCAAAGTAACGACATATTTATAAATTCAAATGGCGTAGCATACCCAAAAAACGTTAAGAAGCACCCTCAAGACTCATATCTAGACAAGTATTCTGGTAATTTTAAAGCTTCAGGAACAGTTCGCTTTTGCTTATAATTTGGTAAGGGGTACAAAGGCCATACTAGCAACATAAATTGTTACGCCCTCAGCTTTTTGTAGGGCCCTTGAACACATTTCTATTGTTGCTCCAGTGGTTATCACATCGTCGATCAGCAGCACTTTTTTATGTCTGAGTATATCGGTATTCGATACCTCGAAAAGCTCCGAACGTCCTTGCCAACGACTGATTCTTCCTTTTTTTGTCTGAGTTTTAGTATTTGCTGTTTTGATGAGTACATTTTCGAGAAATTCCACTTTTAAATGGAATGCCAAACTTTCCCCGAATTTAGTAACTTGGTTGTATCCCCTTTTACTTAACTTTTTGCTGTGCAAAGGTACCGGAACTATGAAATCTATCCCATTAAGACCGGCATCTTCTTTCAGAACCTGACCGTACCAATCACCTAAAAAAGTACCAATTTCCTGCCGGTCTTTATATTTTAAGTTGTGCAAGAGGTTTTTTACGGTCCCATTTTCAGCGAAAAACAGGAAAGAAGAGGCCTTTTTTATGTTAATTCGACCATAAAAAGTACGGTCTACCGCATTTTCTTCGTTAAATGTGTACTCGGTGAGTGGCAAATCGTTCCGACAAACGGTACAGATAAGGTGCTCTCCTCTATTTAAATGAGCATTACATCCAAAACACACCCTGGGAAGTAGTACGGTGTTTATATCATTTAGTATATTTGAAAGTTTAGAGTGCATCGAATCTTATTACAATATTAACCTACAAAAGCCCGCTTGTTCCAATGGATGGTCAAGATAACAAATTCAATTACAAAGTAATCCTTGCTGCCTTGGTAGCGGTGATAATCGGTATTTTGATCGCCTTTTATTACAGCTATGCCCAAAGTCAGACCCAGATCAATTTTTTGGAGCAAGAGAAAGAACTGTTGGTAAAAGACCTTACACTAATGAAGGGTGATGTCGATAGGCTTTCTGCTCTTAACGAGGTTAACGAGATAGAATTACAAAGTTCGCGATACCGTGTGCAAGAATTATTGGATTCCGTTGGTAGATTATCCTTCACTATTGAAAAACTTCGGGAGTACAAGGGTGAGCTAAGAAGATTGGAAGCCAAGAACGATAGCTTGAAATTAAAGAACAATTTCTTGAAATATAATAATCTTGTACTTACCGAGAAGTATGAAGAGACTAGACAAAAGGTTGAAGAACTTAGGCTCAAGAACCAAAGTATAGCTGAGAACGAGGCATTGCAACGTGAGCTAAGAAAAGAAATAGACAAAGAGCTCAAGACCAAGACCTATTTGCAGATTAGTGCTCCTCTCGCCAATGGCATGAGACTTCGGGGCGATAGACCCATCATAACCAACAAGGCCTCGATCATTGAGAAATTAAGAGGCTGCGTTACCATTGTCGCCGACCCCACAGTTGCAAACGAACAACGGGTTGTTTATTTCCAATTCTTGGATCCTGACAGAAAAATTATCGAAGACAATGCAAACACCATTTCTGTAAATGGCAATGTCTATAGTAAACGGGTCGAGATTTTAACGACCGGTCAAGATATGGAAATATGTGATTTTATCACATTGCCTGAAGGTTCGTTAAACTCAGGAACCTATGCCTTGAATATTTTTGAAAACGAGCGTTTGCTTTCCACTACAGAATTTGATTTAAAATAAATCAATACTTTTTGATGTAATATTCTATTTTTGCCCAATGGCAAAACAAGATGACGATTTCAAGAAAGTGATTTCACATGCTAAGGAATACGGCTATGTATTCCAGTCAAGTGAGATTTATGACGGCTTGAGCGCTGTTTATGACTACGGCCAGAACGGTGCTGAACTCAAGAAAAATATACGCGAATATTGGTGGCAGGCCATGGTGCAGCTCAATGATAATATTGTGGGTATCGATGCCGCGATCTTCATGCATCCTACTACCTGGAAAGCTTCTGGTCATGTCGATGCTTTTAATGACCCCCTGATCGATAACAAGGATTCCAAAAAAAGATATCGTGCCGATGTATTGGTCGAGGATTATGTTGCCAAAATAGATGCCAAAATCGAAAAAGAAGTGGCAAAGGCTGCAAAACGGTTCGGTGATGCCTTTGATAAAAAACAGTTTTTAGAGACCAACCCACGTGTGGTGGAATACCAAAAGGAGGGGAAGGCCATTCTCCAACGATTGGGCAAATCTCTGGGAAAAGAAGATTTGGCCGATGTTAAAAAACTAATTGAAGAACTTGAAATCGCATGCCCCATGTCGGGCTCCAAGAATTGGACCGATGTCAAGCAGTTCAACCTTATGTTCGGCACTAAGTTGGGCGCCTCGGCAGAAAATGCGACGGACTTGTTTTTGAGA
>CAYGPR010000077.1:0-12920 GCA_964351985.1 uncultured Maribacter sp.
TCGGTGTACCAAAATAACTTTTTCCTCCTTCGACTGATTTGGTAACTCCCGTCTGGCCCATGATCACCGCTTTCTTTCCGATGGTTATGCCGCTATTCGTTCCCACTTGACCCCATAGGGTAACTTCATCTTCTATTATGACACATCCGGCTATACCCGTTTGGGAAGCGATCAAACATTTCTCTCCAATGACGGTATCGTGACCTACATGGACTTGATTATCGAGTTTTGATCCTTTTTTTATTGTAGTATCACCGGTAACCCCTTTGTCGATGGTACATAAAGCACCTATCTCGACATCATCTTCCAAAACTACCCTTCCTCCCGAAATCAGTTTGTCAAAACCTTCAGGACGTTTTTTGTAATAAAAAGCATCGGAACCCAATACGGAACCGGAATGGATAATCACGTTGTTACCAATGATGCAATTGTCATACAATGATACGTTTGAATGGATAACACAATTGTCCCCGATTGTAACATTATTTCCAATGAACACATTTGGCTGAATTACGGTGTTCTGTCCTATTCTGGACGATGTTGAAATTGGAATTCCTGATTTTTCGAAGGGCCTAAAGAAGACGGTCAATGTATTAAAATCGCGAAAGGGGTCGTCAGATAATAAAAGGGCTTTCCCCTCTGGGCAGTCAACCTTTTTGTTTATTAAAACTACGGTCGCCTTTGATTTTAACGCTTTGTCATAATATTTGGGATGATCTACAAAAACAATATCACCTGCTTGCACTACGTGAATTTCGTTCATACCCAGAACAGGAAAGTCATCAGGTCCCACATATTCACTGCCTATAATGGTTGCAATTTGTTTTAGAGTATGGGGTGTCGGGAATTTCAACTAAGATGCTTATCGTTTATTATTTACGTAATTTGAATAGTGCGGCCATACAAGCGATGCGCATTTTATTCCGCTTCGATTGTTCTAATCATTGACCCGCTCCATGTAAGATCCGCTGGATGTGTCAATCTTTACCTTATCGCCTTCATTGATGAACAAGGGTACTTTTACTTCTGCGCCCGTTTCAACCTTTGCTGGTTTTGTTGCATTCGTAGCAGTATTACCTTTTACTCCTGGTTCAGTATAAGTAATTTCCAACACTACACTTGCCGGCATATCGACGGATAGTGGCATACTGTCCTCCGTATTGAAAAGAATGGTCACCACTTCGCCTTCTTTTAAAAGTCCCGGAGCATCCAAAGCAGTTTCTTGAAGTGAAATTTGGTTATAATCATCGGTGTTCATGAAATGATAGGTCTCACCTTCGGCATATAAAAACTGATATGAACGGGTTTCGACGCGCACATCCTCTATTTTATGACCAGCGGAAAACGTATTGTCGAGAACTTTACCGTTGGAAACACTTTTAAGTTTCGTTCTCACAAATGCTGGACCTTTACCGGGTTTTACATGTAAAAATTCAATGATTTTATAAATATCATTATTGTATCTAATGCACAGTCCTTTTCTAATATCCGATGTTGATGCCATTTTTAGGTTTCAGGTTTACTATTTCAAGTTTAAAATTACTTTTCTATGAATAATGAAGTAGGTCAATTATTACTAAAATATCCTTTCATGATACCACGTTGCGAATCCCTTATGAATTGAAGAATCTCGTCCCTTTCCGGCGTTGCTTCCATTTCGGCCTCAATGATTTGGGTCGCTTGGGTATTGTTATAATGTTTTTGGTACAAAATGCGATAGATGTTCTGAATTTCACGGATTTTCTCCGACTTATAACCGCGTCTTCTAAGCCCTACGGAGTTTATCCCTACATAAGACAAAGGTTCACGTGCTGCTTTTACATAAGGTGGGACGTCTTTTCTAACCAAAGACCCCCCTGTTACAAAAGCATGCTGTCCAATGGACACAAATTGATGGACGGCAACGAGTCCCGCCAAAATTACATTGTCACCAATCGTAACGTGGCCTGCCAAGGTCGAATTATTCGAAAAGATACAGTTGTTGCCAACAATACAATCATGGGCGACGTGACAGTATGCCATAATCAGGCAATTCTTCCCGATTACGGTTTTGTTTCTATCGGATGTGCCTTTATGAATCGTGGCACATTCGCGAATCGTCGTATTATTTCCGATAGTGACCGTCGTTTCTTCGCCATTATATTTTAAGTCCTGTGGCGGGGCCGAAATTACAGCCCCGGGAAATATATTACAGTTTTTTCCGATTCGGGCACCTTCCATAATAGTCACGTTAGAACCGATCCAAGTGCCATCACCGATGGTAACATTATTATGGATGGTCGTAAATGGCTCTACTACGACATTTTTCGCAATTTTCGCCCCTGGATGGATGTAAGCTAACGGTTGGTTCATTAATCTCCTTTTACTTTTATTATCTGGGCCATTATTTCAGCCTCTGAAACCAGCCTATCGTTTGCATAGGCTTTAGCATGCATCTGGCAAATTCCTCTTCGAATCGGCGATATTAAATCCAATTTAAAGATCAACGTATCACCGGGAACAACCTGATGCTTATAACGAACGTTATCGATTTTAAGCAAATAGGTGAGATAATTATCCGGATCGGGAACCGTGCTCAAAACCAAAATACCGCCTGTCTGGGCCATAGCTTCCAACTGCAAAACCCCAGGCATCACCGGTGCCCCGGGGAAATGCCCGACAAAGAACGGTTCATTCATCGTTACGTTCTTTAATCCGACAACATGGGTATCCGACATTTCCAAAATTTTATCCACTAGCAAAAATGGTGGCCGATGTGGTAACATTGACATGATTTTGCCAATATCCATTAAAGGTGCTTTGTGCAAGTCATATTTTGGAACATTGTTCCGCATTTCGGTCTTTATAATCTTGGCCAATTTTTTGGCAAACTGTGTATTTACATAATGCCCGGGTTTGTTGGCGATGACCTTTCCACGAATTCGGGTGCCCGCCAAAGCCAAGTCTCCAATGACATCCAATAATTTATGCCTTGCTGCCTCATTCGGTTGATGCAGCGTCAGGTTATCCAAAATACCATTTGGCTTTACCGATAATTTTTTCTTTTTAAACGCCTTTTCCAATTTTTTCATCGTGGCTTCGGAAATTTCCTTATCCACATATACAATGGCGTTATTTAGGTCTCCACCTTTTATCAGACCATTTTCCAAAAGCATTTCCAACTCGTGGAGAAAACTAAAGGTACGGGCATCTGCAATCTCCTTCTTGAAATCGGAAAGTTTGTCCAAGGTGGCGTTTTGAGTGCCTAAAACTTTCGTGCCGAAGTCTACCATAGCAGTTACCTGATAGGTTTCTGAAGGTATTACCGTAATCTCGCTTCCCGTGTCTTCATCTTTATATGAAATGACTTCGTTAACCACGTATTCTTCGCGAAATGCATCTTGCTCTACAATTCCTGCTTTTTCCAAGGCCTCCACGAAGAACTTGGACGAACCATCCAAAATAGGAGGTTCTGGCGAATCCAACTCGATTAGTGCATTGTCGATTTCAAGCCCGACCAAAGCGGCCAATACATGTTCGGAGGTCTGAATCTTAACTCCTCTTTTTTCCAGATTGGTACCGCGCTGGGTGTTTACCACATAATTCGCATCAGCCTCGATAATGGGTTCTCCCTCAAGGTCTACCCTTTTGAACGCATAGCCATAGTTGGTCGGTGCCGGAACAAACTTTAAAGTAACGTTTTCGCCCGTGTGAAGTCCTACTCCCGTCAAGGTCACTTCTGAGGCTATGGTGCGCTGTTTAGTTTTAGTTGTGTTCAAGGTCAATCTTTTTATCCAATTCGTTAATCCTATTTATGATTTTGGGCAAATTTTTGAAGTGCACATATGATTTGTTGTAATCGCCATAATTGATTGCCGGCGATCCTTGTAGTATTTCGTCATCCTTAACATTTCTTCCGATACCGGATTGGGCTTGAATTCGAACATTGTCTCCTATGGTAATATGGCCTACAATTCCAACCTGTCCGCCAATCATACAATGCTTTCCAATTTTAGTGGAGCCCGCAACGCCTGTCTGTGCTGCAATAACGGTGTGTTCACCAATTTCCACATTATGTGCAATCTGAATTTGGTTGTCAAGTTTTACGCCTTTTCGAAGGATGGTCGAACCCAAGGTTGCACGATCGATCGTAGTGCCCGCGCCTACATCGACGTCGTCTTCCAAAATAACATTTCCTGTTTGGGGGATTTTGTTGAATGTTCCATTTTTACTAGGTGAAAATCCGAAGCCATCGGCCCCAATAATGGCACCGCTATGGATGACGCAATTATTTCCGATTATCGATTCTGAATATATTTTGGCCCCGGCAAATACCACAACGTTGTCTCCAATGGTCACGTTATCTCCAATATAGGCATTAGGGTATATTTTTACATTATTCCCGATTTGCACGTTTTCCCCCAGATATGAGAAAGCTCCAAGGTAAAAATCCGAACCGTAAATCACCGTATCCGATTTATACACGGGATTTTCTATGCCTGACTTGGTTTTTTTAGCTTGATCGTAATATTCCAATAACTTTGAAAAAGATTCGTAGGGGTCATCTACCTTAATTAGGGTGGTCTGTAAATTTTGCTCAGGAACAAAATCTCTATTGACAATAGTAATGGAAGCCTTCGTCGTATATATAAACGGTGTATATTTTGGGTTCGCCAAAAAGGTCAATGAGCCTTTCTCGCCTTCCTCGATCTTGGCGAGTTTATGAACGGCTATCTCGGAATTTCCTTTTACTTCACCCCCCAAAATACCCGCAATTTGACCTGCTGTGAACACCATGGACACAAAAGTAAGAAAAATAGTTAAACAGATTCTTTGGGATAACACATATAATACTTGGTTACCGTTTTGGAAAGAGCCTTCAGATTCAGTTGGTCAGATGCTTTGGCAACATCGATAATTTTTCCGGTTTTGCTTAAAATATTAATGTTCTGCTTTTCTCGATTATAGGCCTGATTTTCAATGACTCCCGAAAAAACAAAATAGCTCGTTTCATCATCTGAAAGACCGTGGGCAATTTTGAATTTTCGAAAATGATTTTCAAACTTTTCAGTATCAATAGGCTTATTTTTTAGTTTAATGTTCAACAACCTTCTATTTAAGACCATTTGACACAATTGCGAAAGGACAAAATCAGGATGATCCTGCCATTTTTTAATGGCGGCAAGCACGTCAACATCATCAATTTTTGCAAAAGTGTGCAACACATCGGTGTCAAAGTTCTGAAGCCCAATATCTTTCCGGATGAAAAAAAGAAGATTTTCGGAACATACCAAAGGCTTTTTCTCCAATAATAACATCTTGGCCCTTTTTAAAATACGTATCAATAACTGTTCGGCCACCAGTCCTGTTTTATGTAAATAAACCTGCCAATACATAAATCTTCGCGCCATCAGAAATTTTTCTACGGAATAAATTCCCTTTTCTTCGACTACTAGGTTTCCTTCTGCAACGTTTAACATGGTAATCAGTCGCTCGGCATTGATATTCCCTTCCGCTACCCCGGTATAGAAACTATCTCGTTTGAGGTAGTCGAGTCTATCCATATCCAATTGACTCGAAACAAGCTGGTTTAGAAACTTTTTAGGGTACTTGCTTTCGAAGATTTCAATGGCAAGCGTTAAACTTCCGTTAAAGCTACTGTTCAGTTCTTGCATGAAAAGCAGGGAAATCTGCTCGTGTGAAATACCGTTAACCAAGCTATGCTCCATGGCATGGGAAAACGGACTATGCCCGATATCATGCAACAAAATAGCGCACAAAAGCCCCTCTTCTTCGGCTTCGGTAATCGTAACGCCTTTAAAACGAAGTACTTGTATAGCTTGTTGCATAAGGTGCATGCTGCCCAGCGCATGGTGAAACCGGGTGTGATGTGCCCCAGGATAGACCAAATACGAAAGTCCCATTTGCGAAATACGGCGAAGTCTTTGAAAGTAAGGATGGGCGATCAGGTCAAAAATAAGCGCATTGGGAATTCTAATAAATCCGTAAATTGGATCATTGAAAATTTTAAGCTTTTTCGAGGTTGTCAAAATGCGGATACTTTGTCTTTATAATTTGGCAAAGATAAACAATGTACTAGCAACAAGGGCGGAATAACGGCATTTTGAAAGTTATTTGGCGACTGTGTATTTACGTATCTTATCCTGTTGACCCAATAACGTATAACCTAATAACGATAGACAATACATGAATAAAATAACCATTCTTTGGGTCGACGATGAAATCGATTTGCTCAAACCGCATATCATATTTCTAGAAGGGAAAAACTATGAAGTTATCACTTGTAAAAGTGGTCAAGAGGCCCTTGAAGAATTGGTCAACATTCGGGTCGATATCGTATTCTTAGATGAGAATATGCCCGGTATTTCAGGTTTGGAAACCTTAAATGAGATTAAAATTATCGACTCTTCCATTCCCGTGGTCATGATTACAAAAAGTGAAGAGGAATTTATCATGGAAGAGGCCATCGGGTCGAAAATAGCCGATTATCTTATCAAACCAGTCAATCCGAATCAAATACTTTTATCCCTCAAAAAAAACTTGGATCATTCGAGATTGGTCTCTGAAAAGACAACAGCAAACTATCAGCAAGAGTTTCGAAAAATCGCCATGGATCTCTCTATGGTGAATACCATCGATGAATGGACAGAACTTTATAAAAAATTGATTTATTGGGAACTACAGCTCGAAGAGATCGAAGACAGTAGCATGTTCGAGATTCTTGAATCCCAAAAGGTCGAGGCCAATAATCAATTCGGGAAATTCGTAGATAACAACTATGCCGATTGGTTCGGCGGCCACGATGGACCTGTAATGTCACATACACTATTTAAGGAATGGATATTACCGGAAATAAAGGATACCCCTACCCTGTTGGTCGTTATAGATAATTTAAGATATGATCAATGGTATGCCTTTGAAGATACGGTAGGTTCTTTTTATAAAAAGACCAAAGAAAAGTCGTATTTCAGTATTCTTCCTACGGCAACACAGTATGCCAGGAATGCGATTTTTTCAGGGCTAACGCCTTTGGATATGGAAAAGAAATATCCTGATTGGTGGAAGAACGATACCGATGATGGAGGAAAGAACCTTTTCGAGGACAAGTTTCTAGGAGCGCAAATAAAAAGACTAGGGCTTGACATCAAATGGGAATACCATAAAATTAGCAGCCTAAAACAAGGCAGGCACTTATCGCAAAACTTCCGGTCACAAAAAGACAATGATTTAACGGCAATCGTCTACAACTTTGTGGATATGCTCTCGCATTCGAAAACCGAGATGGACGTTATCAAAGAACTGGCATCCAACGACAAATCATATCGTTCGCTGACCCAAAGCTGGTTCAAAAATTCACCCTTATTGGAAATCATTCAGCAAGCACAATCAATGGGCATGAAATTGATTATTACTACGGATCATGGTACTATTAATGTCAAACATCCATCCAAAGTAATCGGCGATAAAGAGACCAGTCTTAATTTGAGGTACAAAACAGGACGAAGTCTTAGTTATGAAGAAAAAGATGTGCTTGAGGCCAGAGATCCCCGTAGTATACATCTACCCAGTATTAATATGAGCAGCTCTTTTATTTTTGCTAAGAACGATCTATTTTTTGCGTACCCCAATAACTATAACCACTATGTGAGTTATTATCGCAATACCTATCAACATGGTGGCGTTTCTTTGGAAGAGATGATTATTCCGTTTGTGGTGTTGGAGCCTAGGTAATATCTTTGACGTATCGATTTCGTGCATCAAACCCACAATGCTATGCCAATCAAATACAACCAAACCGAGATAGCTATTGCCGTAGAGCATTTGCTAGGGAAAAGTATTTCAAAAACCCTCTGCTTCTATGGCCTAATGGGTGCCGGAAAGACTACCTTGATAAAAGCTTTGGTACAAGAATTGGGCGGACAAGGTTCTGCCAACAGTCCTACTTTCGGTATCGTAAACGAATATCATGACAAGGATGGATCGCTTCTCGGATACCATTTTGATTTTTATCGACTGAACGATGAGATGGAAGCGTTAGACTTTGGACTCGAAGATTACCTAGCACAAGATTGTTGGATCTTTATGGAGTGGCCCGAAAAAATAGAATCGTTTCTTCCCGAAAAACGAACGGATATCCATATCAAGATTTTGGACCCCCAAACTCGTCAGATCGAACTTCTCAATATTTAGCATTCAAATCGCTTGAACCTTTTCTTCAATCACTATAATTCGGTTTTGTAGGTTTACCTATAGTCACATCACATTCGAAAAGTAAGAAATCGGATGAACTGTATCTTTTTTCAGATTAAATGTTCAATTTTAACGTTGAAATGCACTTTTGAATCTTTTTTATGCTTACTTTCGTTATACATTTTGTAAGAAATCTAACTAAAAACCCCAAAAAATGAACACTAGAAAAATCTTATTCGCTGTTATAGCGAGTGCTACTCTACTTGCGGCTTCATGTCAACCAAACACCTCTGATGAGGAACTATATGAAAATAATATTGACAAAGATAAAGTCAGAATACCGGAGAGAAATTAGAAGATACATACCGCAACATTATTATTTAAATTATATAGAAAAAATCTAGATTTTAAATTTTAAACTTCGGACAATAAGTATCCATTCGTGGATAAAAGAGGCACTTCATCGAAAGTGTCTTTTTTGTTGCAATAAATTGGGGTTGGACATAGTTACTAAATTACTATGTCCGAAAACAGAAAAATTCGTAAAAAACTGGTGATCGAAGGCCTTATAGCTTTCTTTATAGCCATTACTCCGTTTTTCTTCTACATTTATAAATACGTGCCCGCCACCGCGGATCAGGAATGGCAGGTTTTCGGCATTACATTTACAAACAACGGATACTATGATGTACAGACCGCTATTTACTACTATATAGGCAAACTAGTACCACTGGTTTTGCTAATCGTTTGGTTCATAACCTGTAAAAGATGGTGGTATCATGCGATTCTTATTCCAATCGCCATGTACACCTTTCAGTTTTACAGTGTTTGGAACGAAGATGCTGCTCAAATTGATGAAAATGAGCTTCTGTATTTGATTCCTGTTTGTATGGTAATCATTGGCATAATTTATTTCATTCGGATAAAACTTGTAGACCGATATGTTCATGGAATAGATTTGGAAGCCATGGAAGCCGAGTTGGAAGCACTTCGAAAAAAACAACGCCAAAAAGTGTCAATATCGGAAGATTCAGAAGAAGATCAACCAATAAATCTAAACGGTCTACCTTTCCTAGAAAAATTAAACTACATATTTTCCACAGGAAATCTCGAAAATCAGTTCAGGCATTTTCAACACACCCTTCAAAACTGGTTCCACCTAAAGTTTTAATAACCCAAGGTTTTGCCAACTAACTTCAAGTATAACTTCCATAAATTATTGTAAATTTGATGTTATCCCGTTTGTGGGAATTGACACATCTTTTTATGGATCAACCGAGTTCGCCCTTTAGCAAACAACAATTGCTGCCTCAAGAAGAAACCCTTGAAATACTAAAACAAAAAGGAGAGCTTTTTATTGGTATCCCCAAGGAAAAGCAATATCAAGAGAAACGTATCTGCCTTACACCCGATGCCGTAAATGCCATTACATCGAATGGGCATCGTGTACTAATAGAATCCGGTGCTGGCGAAGGCGCACATTTTTCAGATGTGGATTATACCGAAGCCGGGGCCGAGATTACCAACGACGCCAAAAAAGTCTTCGGTTGCCCCCTACTTTTAAAAGTTGAACCCCCGACCTTGGCGGAAATTGAATTGATCAATCCGCAGACGACGATTATATCCGCACTTCAGATAAAGACCCAGTCAAAGGCCTATTTTGAGGCCATGGCAAAAAAGCGTATTACCGCGGTAGCCTTTGAATATATTCGTGATGAGGATGGTAAATATCCAGCTGTACGTTCTCTAAGCGAAATTGCTGGGATTTCTTCCGTTCTAATCGCATCCGAAATCATGTCAAAGACCAACAACGGCAACGGCCTAATGTTCGGTAATATAAGTGGAGTGCCTCCTGTAGAAGTGGTTATAATCGGTGCCGGCACAGTTGGGGAATTTGCGGCACGTTCGGCCATCGGTCTAGGTGGTAACGTCAAGATATTCGATAATTCGATTACCAAACTCCGGAATATTCAATCCAATTTAAGACAAACGGTATATACGTCTACCATTCAACCCAAAAATTTATTGAAAGCTTTGAAACGCTGCGATGTTGCCATTGGGGCGACAAGAGGCAAGGATCGTGCGCCCGTCGTCGTTTCGAGCACGATGGTGGAGCACATGAAAAAAGGAGCCGTTATTATCGATGTCAGCATCGATACCGGTGGCTGTTTTGAAACAAGTGAGGTGACCACACATGCTAAACCGACTATCGAGAAATTCGGTGTCGTCCACTACGCAGTACCTAATATTCCCTCACGATACCCGAAAACGGCATCTATTTCGATAAGCAATATCTTTACGCCCTATCTACTGAAACTTGGCGAAGATGGGGGACTCGAAAATTCATTGCGTTTCGACAAGGGATTGCGAAATGGCCTTTATCTTTATCATGGTATTTTGACCAACAAATCGGTCGGCGAGTGGTTCGACCTACAGTACAGTGATATTAATTTTCTGATATTCTAATTTTCAATTATACAATCTTTAACTCGTAACTTTGCCCATGGCATTTTTAAAACGTTTAGGATTTTATCTATTCGGACTTTCCATAGGTATTGTTTTCTTAACCTTTTTCCTCAAAAAGAAATCGGATGAAACCGGTGTTTCGTTTTGCTATCTTCCGAATTGCAGAACTTTGAAAGATATACGTTCAAAACCATTGCACTATTCGGACGAAATAGACCGGATGATTTATGAGAAAAAGATCGACTCTCTGGATATTGCCTATTTTCTACATGACGGGGATGTGGATTTTAGTATCAGCGACACAAAATCTACGGACTGCAAGACTTACTTTATTGAGGGGCAATTAAAGAAAAAAGAAGCGGTTTTAGAGGTTGAAAATTGTCAAGAAAAAGCGATAATCACCAATTTAGTATTTTTTGAATAGCAGTCGACTCCTAAAACACTTAAACACCTATGCATTGCTTCGACCTTATTAGGCATGATGTCCATAAAAAGTCAACACTTTAACCTCAACCAAACCTTGCACTGCCCAATACAAACTGCCCACTAAATCTTCCTTCGTTTTCGCTCTTTTTTGAGCAAGGACAATTCCCGACTGGTCTGCCCGGCAACCGACGTGTTTTCTTCCGCCCTTCGAATTAAATATGGCATCACATCCCGCACAGGGCCAAAAGGTAGATATTTGGCTACGTTGTAGCCTTTAGCCGCTAGATTAAAAGAAATATGATCGCTCATTCCGAACAACTGTCCAAACCAAATTCGCGGGTCTTCGTTAGAAATACCATGTTCCTCCATTAACTTCATTAAGGTATAGCAACTGTTCTCATTATGGGTTCCGTTGAAAAGCGAAATAATGTCAAGATGTTCTACCATGTAGGCTACCGCGGTGTCGAAATTCTCGTCCGTTTCTTTTTTAGTGGCGCAGATCGGAGTTCGGTACCCCTTTTCTTCTGCACGTTCGTTCTCCTTTTCCATATACGCGCCCCGAACTACTTTGATTCCAATTTTGAAGCCTCCGTCCTTGGCGCGTTGGTGTAACTTTCTGAGATAGTCCATACGGTCCCAGCGGTACATCTGCAGGGTATTAAAAACGACGGTTTTGTTCTTGTTGTATTTTCGCATCATGTCTTCGACCAGTTGATCGGCGGCATCTTGCATCCAGCTTTCTTCGGCATCGATAAGTAGCGATACATCAAGGTCATACGCCTTTTTGCAAGTCTTATCGAAACGGGCCACTACCCTATCCCATTCCGATTGTTCAGAAGAGGTCAGTTCTGTACCCGCTCCGATTTTCTTGAACAGTTCAAAACGGCCATAACCCGTAGGTTTAAATACGGCAAAGGGTATCGCCTCTTTTTCCTTGACGAAATCAAGTACTTTTAATATCATGTTCAGTGCATCGTCCAAGGGATCTTCACTATCCTTACCCTCAACGGAATAATCCAGTACGGAACAAACACCTTTACCCCACATTTTGTCCACCACCGGCATACAGTCCATTTCATTGACGCCGCCACAAAAATGGTCGAAAACGGTAGCACGTATCAAACCCTCTACTGGGAGATGGGCTTTAATGGCAAAATTGGTAACCGCTGTACCCATACGAACTAAGGGCTCATTCGCTATCATTTTAAAAAGAAAGTAGGCCCGTTCTAATTCAGAGTCCGTTTTCAAGGCAAATGCCGTTGCGGTATCCTCAAAAATTTGATCCATTTTTATCGATTTATTACAGATTCAAATATAAAGACGTTAATTGTATTCCTTTGAGAAAAAATAACCTTTATTTTGCACCCTAATCTTTGATATCTTCTGTCTTGACGGAAACTAAAAACGATTTTTAATGCAATCTATTCGCAATACTTCGTATGCCGTTCATTTCAACCAATCGGCCACCGATGCGCTCAATGCACATCTATCTCAAACAGGGTATTCCAAAATTTTTGTGCTTGTCGATGAAAACACAAAAAGACATTGTTTGCCCATTTTTTTAAGATCCATTGATTCCGGGAAGCCTATCGAAGTAATCGAAATTCAATCAGGAGAAGAACATAAGAACATTAAGACCTGTCTGCAGGTTTGGAGTACATTATCCGATCAAGACGCAGACCGTAAAAGTCTTTTGATCAATTTGGGCGGTGGCGTTATTACCGACTTGGGGGGATTTGTAGCCTCGACTTTTAAAAGAGGTATGGATTTCATTAATATACCGACTTCACTTTTGTCTATGGTCGACGCTTCGGTCGGCGGGAAGACCGGTGTAGATC
>CAYGPR010000078.1:0-12239 GCA_964351985.1 uncultured Maribacter sp.
GTGGTGGAATTGGTAGACACTCCGGACTTAAAATCCTGTGAGCATCTGGTCGTGCGGGTTGAAGTCCCGCCTCGAGTACTTAATTCCCTTTTAATCAATTGATTATTAGGGATTTATATTTTTTATGGTGTCAGATTTGGTGTCATAATCTATTTACGGCACTTACTTGATTGAATTATATTGTTTCCTGCTCTAGGTTTTGGTCAAATTGATCTTCAAGGTTTTTTAAATTTTTAGAGGGCAAAATAGGGGGAATTTTAAAAATCCCACTTTGATGTTTACCCTCATCGCTTTATGAAACTTGCGTTTATTTGAACTTTTTAGGAAGATACTAAAAATCGCGCCGCATAAGAGACTCCTTACAAAAGGTGCGATTTGTAAAGAGTTTATTGCTTATTTAAACTTTTAAATTAATAGTATAGTGCCTGCCAGTTTCAGTAGGTATTCTTTATGGTTAACTCCAACGACTTGATATCTTTTCGTTCAAATACACTAATCTTATTTATATCAATATTTTTCATAAACAGATATTTCCGAGTTTGTCCCAAATAGAGGTTATTATTTGAAGAGTTAAAAGATTTATTCTGATATTCAAACTGGACATAATACTTGCCAGTCTCTGTATATCCGATTAACTTAACCGCCCCGGAAATTGCCCCCCATAAAAATAGTATAGCTCCGTAAGTCAAAAAGCCGATTAGTACTCTAGTGTTTTTCCTTTCATTTTGAAAATAGGGGAGAGCAATTTCAGACCAAAAAAAGGCAAAAACGTATGAAATAGGAAATATAAGGAAGAATATCAATTCAAATTTATATCGAACCGCATGGTGCTTAAGAATATTCGGATACAGTTCAAAGGGTATTAAGAAAAAGAGTGAAATGCCTAAGGCTAAGTAATGCGATGGCCAAGTATCTTTATAATATTTTACCAACCTTTGCTTAAAGGATTTACTAGAAAGAATTTCTGAAGGATTTTCGGTTTCAGCATACTTAGACAGGTATTTGGACATTATCATAGTCATGAAAATACCTACTGCTAACATTCCGAGATATTTAAGAATGTCTGGCATAAATAAAGAAATTATCTCACTAATTTCCAGATAATTATAAATATCGATGTTGAAATGTGAATAAAATATGTGGAGCTTTAGATAACCACATATTATCATGAAGGCTGAAACAATGGGTATTGTGACCCCCATATTCTTTAGAATGTTATTTTTCATAGATATACTGAATTATGTTTAATCCCTTAAAACATAAGGTGGAAAGTATCCATTATAGTATAGCTTGTACAGCCTTGGAATGTAAACGATTATTGCCAATATTGAATACAAAAGTAAATTTCGTTTTAATGCCTCTGGATCTCTACCCTCTTTAATCTTCCAGGTTACACCAGTAAATTGCCATTTAATTCCCAAATACCCGAAATAGATTATTGTCAACGCTGCTAGTAAATAAAGTGCATGACCCCAAGAGGGCAAATCGTCAGACAATTGCACTTTCTTTACTTCAATAAATTTTGTTTTGCCCGAGACTAATAATTTCTCCCTGCTTAGACCCTGTATGAATATTAGAGCGCTAAAACCCTGTTTAGCATCCAAGCAAGATTCATTTATTGAAAGACAATTAGCGTCGGATTTGCTTATTAAAGTTTTTCCATTATTATTAGTTGTACGATTAATGATTTTAAAATCAACTATGCTTGTACCTTTTGGAGATTCTATTTGGAAATCTTGAATAACATCATTTGCTGAAATTTCTTTCTTTCCAGCGTTCCAGAACAATACTTTAACCGCATTAATATTTTCTTGACCTGTTTTAATTGACCCATTTACTTTGGAGTAAAGGTCTGACTCCCAAGCACCAACAGTATTTAAGTCTTCCCCATATGGAATGCTATAAACAGGTTCAGAAATATAATATTCTTTGTAAGAAAACAAATCGTCAAAAAGGTAAGGAATAGCAAAAGACACGATACTATAGAGCATAATGGCACCAAAGAAAATCTTAAGCAAATTATTAGTTTCGCGCATGAATTTCATAGATTACTTTCCCCAATTCCCGACTCTCATCCCAAATATAAACTCCACATTCCTTCATCTATTTAAACCAATCTTTTTACATTAATTTATTAAATATCGTGAAACTGTTGAAGGAGAAATATCAAAAGAACAATTAGTTATCGGCAGTAATTAACAAATCGATGAAATGTAAGAAATTACAGACGAAAGTAGTTTAAGTCAACAAAGTATATAAATCGAACACTCTATTACACTCTTTACACTACACCTTTTGGCTATTGTTTCACAATTACAGTTGACCTCCTTAAATGATACTCAAAAAAGTCCTACTCTTTACAAAATCCGCTTTTTGTAAAGAGTTTAAAAGTGTCTCATAAAAGGTAAATGAACAGAAACACTCAATAAGAACAAGCATGGGACTCTTATAAAAAATAGCTAAATAGAAATAGTCCTATAAAAATTATTTTTTCTTAATACGAATACTTTCGTATATTTGTTACGAAAATCTTCGTACATGATGTCTTATACTTCTAGGGAATTCGAAATACTAACCGTCTTATGGGAATTGAAAGAAGCCTCCGTACAACAGGTTCACGACTCGCTCGATTCTAAAAGTGGGTACACAACGACGTTGAAGCTGATGCAAATTATGTTCGAAAAAGGCCTTCTAGTAAGAAGAAAGGAAGGAAAAAAACATATCTATGTTGCCGAATTGGACAAACACGTCGCCCAAAACAATGGAATGCAGCGAATGATAAAAAATCTTTTTGGGGGCTCAACACTTGGTTTTGCCCAAAGTTTTCTTGGGAATACAAAACCCACGAAAGAAGAACTTAAAGCCATAAAGGAAATGATAAAAAAAATGGAATAAATGCTTGATTTCATATTCAATAGACTTCTTGGTTTCTTAGTAGATTCGCTTTGGATAGGAGCTGTCTCCTGCTTGCTTTTATACATTCTGACTAAGGTCATCAATCCAAAATGGGCTAATTTCAGATATTACCTCTCATTGTCAACGTTCTTCGGTTTTGTCCTCGTTTTGATACTATCTTTTTTCGCCGGAGATTCCATTTATAATTTGTGGTTGAAACCAAAGGTAGTTGTATTCGTAAACCAATTGGAGAATCATCAAATCGGTCTAGGAATAGTAGATCGAATGCAGATTTTCGTATTGGACAATAGTTATTATTTAATATGGATTTGGATTTTCGGCCTGATAACTTTTGGTGCCAACCTTTTTTTACAATCTAGAAATATTCTAAAGTTTGAGGAATCAAAGCTGCATAGCGAACAACTTAAAGTGCTAAAAGAATCTTTGATGGATGGATTGAATATTAAAAAGAATATTGCTGTCAAAATTATGAAGAATGTTAGCCATCCCTTTACAATCGGATATTTTAGACCCATTATTTATTTTCCGGTAGAAGCTATTTCTGGTTTCGGTTATGAGGAATTGGAAATGATAATGATGCACGAATTAATCCATATCAAGCGGAAGGATTACATAATAAATCTACTACAATTGTGTATCGAGACGATTTTCTTTTTTAATCCTTTTGTTTGGCACATGTCTGCCATAATCAGAAATGAAAGGGAATCGTCTTGCGATTTTGAAGTGATCAGTAGGGGCTATAGCAGAGTCGATTATGCCAAGACTTTAGAAAAATCCTACGAACTTCATTACAATCTTGCTCTTGGTTTTGGTAGCCGGAATATTTTGTCACGCATCAAATTTTTGACAATGTTCCCTGTTTCAAATAAGAACCGCGGAAAAAAAGACAAGTTCATATTTTCACTCTTACTTCTATTTTTCGTGACTATTTCACTTGGCTTTGGAATCATTACTAAAAACGCCTTGGGAACTAATTTAATAACAAAGGGAACCGAGGTATATCCTAAATTTCAAATAGAGGAGAATGGTACTATTATTTTCTATCCGGATGAACATAGGGCCTGGCATATATATAAAAATGGAGAACAAGCCTTTTACAAGGATGGTATGTTGAAAAATGATGAGCTTGAGGATAATTTCGAATATCAGGAAATGGACAAAGGTGATGTAATTGAAATTTTATATGTTGACAAACTGTTGAACAAGAAACATAAAGGAGCAAGAACGAAAGATCTTGAAGAATGGAAAGCACTTCTTCATGAAATTCAATTAGATTATGGTCGGCCTGACGGAGACTTGAGCAAAGAAACATTCAATACTTCATTGCATCAAACGCCCTTTGGTGGAATGTATTTATTTGAAAAGAAAGTGTCGGAGCATGATTTGGCAAAGTATCGAAAAAAATATCCCGAAGCCATGGCCCTGTACAGATCAAGATACAGCCAAAATGACAAAAAGTTTATTCGGCAAATGGTCTTGGAGCTTCAAAAGGATGGATTGGTAGAAGCTGATTTTGATTCCGTTCAAGTACTATTTCAAGCGAAAAGCGACGGAAAATTATTGTTGAACAGAAAGGTTTTGTCAAAAAACCATTCAGACAAATACCTCATTTATTTAAAACAAATAAATAATGGGTTCATTTATGAGGAGTCCATCTATTACATGAAATAAGTTGATTTTTTAAATTTAAACAAACATATGAAACCCATTTGCTTATTTTTTATTCTGCTCCTACTTGGATGTTCTACGAAGCCTGAAAAAACAAAACATGATGGCTATATAATCGAAGGGCAATTGACCGATTTTAATGACAGCACTTTACTCTTGTTGCAAGACTTAAAACTTAGCAAAAACATTGATAGCACTTTTGTTATCGACAACAAATTCAAACTAACGGGGAAAGTAAAAGAACCCGGGCAATATACTCTTCAAACAAAATTCGACCCCAAAAATCAGGAGGATTTTAAGTACTTCTTTTTCTGGATCGACAACTCGAATATAACGATCAAGGGAGATTTTGAAAATTTTCGATATGCCAAAGTAAAAGGTTCCAAACTGCACAAATTGGAACAAGAATTTAGCCAAAAGCAAATAGGACTAGACAAGCGCCGTGAAATCATAGTCGATTCTATCCGGTCCGAAAAGGGGGATAGAAAAAGCTTGATTACGGAAATGCATAATATCGATAGTATTAGAAACGCTTTGACAATGGAGTTTATTAGAACAAAACCAAATAATCCTATAAGCTTACATCAGCTTACTTTCATAAATAACAAATTCTCTAAAGAAGACCTAGGCCAAATATATAAGTCATTGGATGAAGAATTAAAACAAAGCACTAACGGGAAGGTGTTAAAAGAATATCTTTCCATCGAGAAAATATTGGAAAAAGGAGATGTCATTGCCGAGGTAAAAGGGAATAGTCTAAATGGGGATGATATGGTCTTGTCCGAAATTATCCGAAATAACGAATATACCATCCTTGATTTTTGGGCGGCCGGTTGCGGTCCGTGCCGCATGCAAAGTAAACAATATGCCGAGCTATATGATAAATACAAAGAAAAAGGTCTGGAAATCGTCAGCTTTTCCTTGGACAAAAATCGAAAAGATTGGGAAACAGCATCCAAAGAAGATAATATCTCATGGATTAATATTTCGGATTTAAAGGGTTCTAACGCAAGAACCCCCATGACATACGGAGTGAAAGGTATTCCAAATAGTTTTTTGGTAGATAAAAATGGAATTATCGTAGCAGAATTATTTGGATTTGATACCAACAACCCTCCTTTTTCCAAAGAATTGACCGAGTTCTTAGAATAAAATTCAGTAGACTATTGAAAATGTATCGGATAAACGTTCAATTCCTGTATTTGCCTTGAACCCAACTTTGATAATTTTATTTAGGTGAAACCCTGCAAAAATATAAATTAGCCATAGGCTTCTGTTTTATAAAACGAAAGTTGTTTGGGACTGCACCGAAGAAAAATCATTATGAATAATATTACCTTTTTTAGGCTTTTTTGACCACTTCCCTTATAACCAATGCACTACATTCTTTTTGAACTCTTCAAAAAGTGAATAGAAATGTTACTTTTTAACAGTCTATGGTCTTTATATTCTCCCTTCATTGGCAAAACTATAAAAAGACCCATGTGGTGTAATAATGATGTGGTCAAGTACTTGAATATCCAATAATTTACCTGCTTTTACAATTTTATTAGTGAGTTGAATATCTGCCTTACTTGGTATTATAACCCCACTAGGATGGTTGTGTGTGAGTATGATTGCGGTTGATAAGGTTTTTAATGCGGTTGCAAAAATCAGCCTTATGTCAACCAAAGTGCCCGTTAGTCCGCCCATCGAGAAGGTGCAAATACCTTTTACAATATTACCATTGCTTAAAAACACGACCTTAAAGGATTCATAAAGTTCAATATTATCCCTGTCCCAAGAATCCATTATGATTTTGTTAGCATCCCTTGAGTCATTAATTTTTAGTTGATTTCTGTTACCATTGTTTTTGTAACTGATTTTAATTTCGTTCGCTTTTTCCATTGTTCCAAGATTTTGATGGCGAGCGTTAACCGGATTTTAAATGAAAAAGCCAAATATTTTCATTTGGCGTTTCATTTGGAATTCGGAGCTTGCAAAGCAAAATCTTGGGGCAATGGTTTAAGGATAATTGATTTGATAGTTAAAACGAAAAATTTTGATTTGACATAGAATAAGAAGATGTAATTAGGTTAAATCTAATATAGGCTTTCTCCCTAACCACAAAAAAGCACCTCAAAGGGGTGCCAATGCCATTGACACAATAGTCATGATCTATTTCAAGTCTATATCGATTATCCTTGAAGGATAAAACATGACGAAGCTATCACAAGAATTCAAATACCAGCTGTTTTTGTTACCATAAAGTAACTATTTCATGGTGCGGTTGGAAGATAAATGCAAGCGGACGCCTTTTTGCGTTCGTTTGCTTTTATGAGCGGTTTCGAGGATGTTGGAAAACCGGAACCGGAAAGACGACCGAATGCGGACGGGCGAAGGTCGTCCGCTCGGTCAGGCTTGGAGTTGAAGGTTTTTCAACTTCCGCAGAAAGGTGGAAAAAAAGCATCGATTTTCTTAATAATGTTGCGATAACAGTCCAATTATTTGTATGTACGTCATATAAAAAGTAATCGTTTTTCATGTTTAAGGTAAAAAAGTAACCGTTTTTCACGCAAAGTAATCGTTTTTCATGTTATATTTGTAATCAAATTTCATGAAAAATGGCCATAAGTAATCGATTTTCACGGAAAGTAATCAGTTTTCATGGTAGAGTGCTACCTGAAGAGGGCATATTAGTAGGTTACGCCCTCCTCCTTCAAATTCTGGAAGAACATACAGGTAGACGATTACCATTACCCGATGTATTGGCCGTGGCTACGGATAAGCAACAACGTTACAATACCGAGGAATGGCAGGTATTCGCAAATCGCTATATGCCTACCAAAGATGAAATTGCCCATTTGATATTCGCTTTGAAATACGAAGGCATTGATTTATTGATTCTAAAAGAATTCTTTCTTTATACGGGAGAGTCCCTCGTTAAAGATATGATGAAGAACGAACCCACCGGTCAATATTCAAGACGGGTATGGTTCTTATATGAGTGGCTTTTGGATAAACAACTTGATATTCCCGATTTAAAAATTGGCACCTATGTAGAAATCGTAAACCCCAAACTTCAATATGTCGGGCCTATTGAGAATAGTACAAGACATCGGGTAAAAAATAATCTGCCGGGTACCCGCGAGTTTTGTCCCATGATACGAAAAACCGAAAAATTGGAAACCTACACTTCCACCAAGTTTCCAGAACTTATGGAAAAAGGTCTAAAAGGAAGGGATAAAGATTTGATTCGCAGAACAGCGGCCTTTCTATTACTAAAGGATTCCAAGGCTTCCTTTGCTATTGAGGGTGAATACCCCCCAAATATGAGGGCAAGAAATTGGGGCAAGGCAATCGGACAGGCAGGAAAAAAAGAACTATCCATAAGCGAGATTGAACGTTTGCAGGATATTGTAATCGGCACAAAAAAATTAAAGCATATGGGCATCCGTATGGGCGAAGGCTTTATCGGGGAACACGACCGAGAAACTTTTTTGCCTATGCCCGACCATATCTCCGCAAGGGCCAAAGATTTGAAATCGCTCATAACAGGAATAATTGATACCAACACCCTATTGCAGCATAGCGAATACGACCCTGTTTTGGCGGCAACCAGTATAGCCTTTGGCTTTGTGTTCATCCACCCCCTCTCCGATGGAAATGGAAGGATTCATCGCTATTTGATGCATCATATATTAGTTCGCATGGGCTATACAAAACGGGATATGATATTTCCGGTTTCAGCTGCTATATTAAACCGTATCGGTGAATATCAAGATGTTTTAGAGGCCTACTCCTCCCCTAGAATCGATTTGGTCGAATGGAAACCGACAACGGACCACAATGTCGAAATAACCAATGAGACCATAGATCTATACCGTTATTTTGATGCAACCCCTCAAGCCGAGTTTCTGTATGAATGTGTAGAAGAGACCATCGAAAAAATAATTCCCGAAGAGCTGGATTTTCTTGAAAAGTACGATCGAATGACAAATTACATTAATTCGATTGTAACCTTACCGGATACCAAGGTGGATTTATTGATCAAGTTTCTGAATCAAAATCAGGGCAAGCTTTCAAAGAACAAAAGGTCAAAGGAATTTGAAGAACTGACCGATGAAGAAATCAATTCGATTGAAGAATCATATGGTTCAATTTTTTGAAAAAGGCGTTCCAACTCAATGGTATCACTAATTTACATGATACATATTGCTCCCGTCCAAAACATATTCTATAAATGCTTGCTTGTTCATAATTACAGTGATATTTGATTGTTCTTACCCTTGTTTGGGCTTTTTCCTTTTTCTGTGCCTTTCTGAGGCTGTCGATTTTTTTGATGCAAACGTTTCCTTATCTTATCTAATTTGACTTCGATCTTTCTATCCGACTTTTCCTCCTGTGTTCCATGTTCTAGTTTTTGATGCATTTCTCGTTTTTCTTCTAGATTACGCTCATACCCGAACAGCATATCAAAGGAATTTTCATTGCGTTGCTTCCATTTGGAATAATCAAAATCTTTTAGTACTAACTTTTCATCTGGATTAGCCTTTTTAGCGAGGTCAACATTCGGTGTTGATTTATTTTCAACGTTATGTCCCTTCTGCATTCCTGAAATAGTAATGTATATTTTGGTCTGTATTCTCTTTATTGGCTCTCCGGTTTTAGACTTTTCAATCGAACTATTTTTGTCGGCGCCTTTTGATCCTTTGTCGTGTTCTATTTGGGCGAACCATACTAACTGCTTTTCTTGAATTTTTCTTTTGCGGCTTGCAGCAAAGTTGCGCATGGCTTCTCGGGCAAAAAGCTGTAATGCTTCGTTGTACTGTTTTAGCTCTTGCGCCGTCAACTCTTCAATAATCTCAATTGGTCTTTCGGCAATAGCGGATATCAGATACTCTTGTTCCTTTTGACTAATATTTAAGGGCAATTCAACATACCTTTCTTGGCCTTTTGAGATTTCTCTCACACTTTGGCTTTCAATAGTTGAAATGGCCTGTGACTTCGTAATCCTATTTTGGTCTTGATTGAAGTAAAATTGCTGCTTCATTAATTTTGGTTTCTTTTGCAGTTCTGGGTCCTTATTTTGCTCAAGTCGAATTTCAGCTTTTAGGAAGCGCTTTTCTTCCAAGGTGCCATGCTTGAGTTTTCTCAGGGTTTCAAATTTTTCTCCAAGACTGCGCTTGTACTGGAACATCTTGTCAAAGGAATCTTCATTGAGTTGTTTCCAATTGGAGCGGTCAAAACCACCCTTGACTTTTCTTCCATTCAAAATAAGATTTTCACTGCTTCTGGCATTCGCCAAAGGACTAAGATTGATCCGGTAGTCTTTGTGCATTCGTGATACGGTTATATGCACATGGGTCTGCAATCCCTTTTTCGGTTCGCCGCTTTTTGCCGTACCAGTCATAACTTCTTTGTCGGTTCCTTTGTACCTTCTTTTGTGTTCTACCTTCGCGAACCATACAATTTGGTTTTCCTCAATATTCTTTTTGAAATTGGCGGCATAATTCCGCATGGCCTGTTTTGTGAAAAGTTTTATGACCTCGTTGTAGTTTTCATATTCTTTGTCGTTCAATTCTTCTACATTCTCGATTGGTCTTTTTGCAAAGGTTGATGCCAGATGTTCTTGTTCGTTCTGGCTGAAATTCAAGGTCAACGTAAAATACTTGTCCTGTTTTTTTGCCAGCCCTTTATTCCTATTGTTGTCATCTACCATCGAGACCGCCTTGACGGTAGTAATCATATTTTGGTTTTGATTGAAGAAAAACTGCTGTCGATTCCCTTGGCCTTCCTTCTTTAATTCTTGATTTTCCTTATTTAGATAATGACCATATTTAGAACAGCTTCCTTTGTTGTCAGAAGAGGTTTGATGGACGATACTGACCGGCATCAATTTCGATGCTTCATTCTGTCAAAAACGGTATTCAATTGATCAATAAGTTTTTTGAAAAGGGTCTCGGTTCGTTGTCCGTTTTTGAGTAATTGATTATGTATCGGATATAGAATTTCGGACTCCTGTGTTTTGAAAAACGACACTATACGTCGGTCGATTACCTTTATCATTTCGGTGGCATTCTTGCCCTTGATGGCTTGTGGATCTGTTCCTGTTTTCTGGATATATAAAATCATTTCCTCGGTAAACTTTCCGATGTTACGATTGTATTCTTGCGCCAATTTTTTAAGTTCCTTATGGCTCCTTTCGTTTATGATAATGCTCTTTTTCTTCATGCCTACTGTTTTGTTCAAATGTCATTTATAAAGCATTTCAAACCTGTGCACTAGCCAAAGGGGTGCAGCCCAAAAACTACAAGTGCCTAATAATCAGTGTTTCAAAGAAATCAAGGAATTTTAAGCGAATGCAGGTCGTTTTATAGTTATTACGATTGACAATCAAACACTTAGGTATTGTATTATTAAAAATTTATAAAGTAGTATAATCTCTAAATTCTATGTCGGAGCAGGCGTAGCCTGCGGTTGCCCGCCGCAGGCGCGAGCGGGAATCATTGCGCAGCATGATTCCCGCTCGCTATCTTTTAAAAAAAGATACGCTTTGACCAATACGGATTTCTATGATTAGAGAAAAGTAACGATGAGTCTTAAAATTAAGAACGAAAAAGTGACTATAGTTTGGATATCCAGATTCCAGGTAAATGAAAATGAAGTGTCACAAAAAAAAGTTCGTTTTATGAAACTTTCTTATAAAATGTAATTTATCGATTATTTGAAACTTTACAGAACTGGACTAGGGCTTTTCATATCACATGTCGTTACCAACTGGCTTTTGCGCACTAGTATGAAAGTTCTAATCCGAACTCACTTGCCTTGTGCATTATTGCGATTATCCGCTCTTCATATTTTTCCTCTGAGCCCAATTCATTAATTCCGCCTGTAGCATTGTAAAACATTTTTTCGAGTGCAACATAATAGCCTTCGTCCCAATATCCGAACTCTTCAATAATCTCTAAACAACATGCCACATAGTGCAGTTCCAATTCTACGTTAAGTTCCGTGATTTTCATTTTTTTGACATTCCTTATTATTTTACGAGCTTCGGTTTCACGCAGCTGCATATTCCGTCCACTAGGATAAATATATCTTTCAATATCCTTTTTGTATTTTTCGACAAGTTGTTTGATTTCTCCAGTTGCGAAAATGTCCAAATAGGTTTTTGCCGCTGGTATTTTTTTGTACATCTCCGAAATCAGCTTAACGATTTCAGTTTTGTCCATTCCGTTTAATTCCTTTTTCACTTCCCTAAAAGCCATTCACGACTATTTGTTTTTTAAGCTTGTTGGTAACAAGGGTATATGCATATTGGTACGTATATACCTATTTTATTGATAATACGAATTTAAGCTTTTGTAATAAAAACTAGTTTCAAAAAACGGCCGCGATAAGGAACAGATGAGAAAACAGATATTGTCCTATAAAAGGTTCGTTGTAGAAGACAACATTTTCAAAGTACTACTCTAATATTCGATCAATGTCATTCTGATTATCAATAGGAAAGAAATTATCTCTTTGGTTTTCCTATGATGCTCTTTTGAAACACCTTGATATAAAAATAAAATTTATTAAGTGTCCTAAATAATCTTCTAACTAATTTAGAACAATCTTTTAGGTGGAAAACATAAAGGGACACTTTCGAAATTGGAAAAAGAAAGACTTTC
>CAYGPR010000079.1:0-12038 GCA_964351985.1 uncultured Maribacter sp.
TTTTAGGTGGAAAACATAAAGGGACACTTTCGAAATTGGAAAAAGAAAGACTTTCTTAAGAAAATGACCGCCATTTTAATTAGAATAAGTTGATGGTTGGCTAACTACTTTGAATTTAAAAAACTGATGTTTATTGAATCGGTTCTGTTTTTAAGAGCTCCATATATGGAACTAACTACAGGTCTAAAATAAGTTTATTCTAAAATTTGGTATTCCACAATTCGCTTTTCTTTAGTGCAATCCTATTCCTTGGCTCTAACACTTTTCTATTGCGGTACTAATGAATTTCTTCTTTTTTTAAACATTTTCTAGGAATGTCAATATCAGTGCTATAAATAATAACACTTAGGTCAATTTCATTGATTGCTTACTTGAATGGTTCATATTTCGGTAAAAGTCTTGATTCATAAAATGGCAAATCAAGATTAATGCCATAGGGATACTGGAGATTTTTTCATTTTTGGGCCCGAGAAGAACAATTGTAGTTCTTCACCAAGAAAGTCCTCAAAATAATCTATACGAATCGGGTGCATCCCTTTTTTTAAGGCCCTCATACCTTCCTTGGTATTCGCAGAATGCGAACCATCATTATCTACAACCAATTCGTTATCTAAGTATAGTTTACTACCATCATCGGACCTTAGGTAAAAGGTGTAGACCCCGTTCTCAGGCACTTTTATATAACCCCTGTATTGAATCGCATAGTGGTCCTGTCTTTCTCCTATCTTATCCGGGTCTAATTCCAAGACCGTACCAGATTTAACTTGTGAAAGAGCTGTAAAATCCGGTACCGAAGTAAAATTACCTTCGTAGTAAGTATAGGTTAGTCCTCTTTTTGCTTTTTTTACTTTTACAGCTGCACTCGATCTTACTTTTTCAAATGTTTGGTCAATATAAGCGCTCTGAAAACCATCGTTATCGTAGAGAAAAACCTTCAAATTGGTAGTGCCGGACAAAGTTAAAGTTTTAGTATTCTCCGAGGTATTCTGCCAAGTTGAATTCTCATCTTTGGTATATTTCATTAAAAGACCGGTATAAGGGTGCTCAATCCCTACTTGCAGGTCCTTTAGAAAAATACTTTCCCCTTGCATAGCAATCCCTGTGTTTGATGGCTTCATTTCAATAATCTCGGTACCCTTAAGACTAAAATCTGGATCCATAAGGGCGACATCGTAGCTCATTTCCCAATCCAGTTCCAATGGATCCCAATTCGATTCGTCCAAATCCACTATCGGACTTGTTTGGATTGCCAACTGTTGACTACTTTTTGCAGGAATACTAATCTGAAAGCGTGAAACATCAGCTTTAAGATGGTGGTTGTGATATAGGCGACCCTTAAAATGCATAGTGCTATCTGAACTATTGTTCAAAACCATGAAGACTTTTCTATCCTTTTTCTTTTCAAGTACCAAGGTTTTGAAATTGGACGCATCTATCAATGAGTTTGCCATTTCGTTGGTAATATTATTGCTGATAGCATGATTGTTTATACCTGACAGACTAATATTTGCCAATTTGGGGCCATCATCAGTCATAGTTACCCAGCCGATATGATCAAACTCCCCAAATTTGGGCCCTCTAAGTTCACTTCCTCCTCCTGTCGTGCCAAGCACGTAATGGTTTTGATCGTTCCTAACCTGATGTAAGTAACGATGTGTATGACCGGCAAAAACCGTAAAGTCACGATTTTCAAGCATCTCTTCTACTTGGTCAAAACCATTAACATCGCCATAGACCCAAAGCGGATGGTGCATAAATATCATGGTCCATCTAACATCTGTGTGCTGTGCAACAGTTTCCTTTAAAAACTTGATTTGATCTTTACCGATAAGAACACCATCGCCATCATTGGTATTCATTATCAGAAAAAGTACATCTTTGTATATAAAGTAATAATAGTCCTTTCCAAACCGCTCTTTCCACTGCTTAGCCATAGTTGCGTTTGAATAATCGTGATTACCCGCAACATAAAAGAATCTTGAAGATAGGGGATCCAATATCCCATGAAACTCATCCCATTGTTCATTGATCAAAGAATCATTCTTGGTGTATCCTTCAATAAGGTCGCCCACGCTCATCACAAATTCAGGATATAATTGGTTGATTTTTTCAACTCCTTTTCCAAAGACCCCCTCCCGATGTCCACCAGTACGATCACTTACTATGGCGAATTGGAAATTTTTCGGATTATTATAAAATGGCTTGATGGTCCAAGGCTTTTTATCGTTTTCCAAAGTATGTGAAAATGCAGGGGGATCTTCTTGCGCATAAAAAAAAGTGCTCCCCACCAACGCTATAAAAATAAAAGTAAAGGTTTTTTTTGTATTGCTCATATTCAATAATTTATCTTTTATGGTTTCTCGCTGATAACTTACTCGGTAACAACTAATTCATCATCTCTTGTATCATAAAAATCAATGTTACAAACAGCATTACTTGTTGAAGCAAGACCGCCAAATAACACCCCAATTGCAATATTCGCCGTATCTGTCATTGGCTTTGGTGTTTCAAAACTTCCCATTACAATATCGGCTTTAAGATGGTGATTGTGAGATAGGCGACCTTTAAAATGCATGGTGCTATCTGAACTATTGTTCAAAACCATTCATACCTTAATATAGATTTTTTTCTTATCTAACCACCACCCAGCAGCCCAGCATATAAGCATAAATACCAATGCAAAAAAGAATGCGCCGTAATATGGGCCAATCCAACTGAAGCCTATTTCATAGATATAATTGTAGAGTGATTGATCTCCATTTACTCTGATGAAATTCATTCCAATCGCGAGGTATTCAGACAAAAGATATATGAAAAGAGAATTCTTTCCAAAAACTTCAAAGAAGTGATAATTGACTGTCTTTCGAACCAAATCGATACTATAAATCAGTACGGAAAGCAGGATAATATCCAGTCCAGTTGTAAGAATAACAAAAGAACTGGTCCACAACTTTTTATTTACTGGAAAACCTAGATCCCACATATATCCTAGCACTAACATGCCAACGCCTACCAGCAGCATTTTAGATAGTTTCTCAAAATTCAAACCACCATCAATCACATACTTACCTACCAGATAACCTCCAATGACGTTAACTATAGATGGAAGAGTACTCAATAGTCCTTCTGGATCGAATGGAATACCATCACCTTTATGCAGATGACTATCTCCCAATAAAAATCTGTCAACGATTCTAGCAAAATTACCTTCCAAGCTATAATCTCCAAACGAATACATTCCTGCCCAGTATGCGACCAGAATAACCCCAGACGCTATTATCAATTGGCGTATACTTAAAAAGTAAATCATGACCGCTCCTGCAAAGTAACATAAAGCAATTCTCTGTAATACACCCAAAATTCGCGTGTCACTAAACGGCACAAAAGCTAAGTCTCCTGACTCAGTCCAAGTCATAAAAGGTATCCAATACATGGTATAGCCTAATATGAAAATAAGAACAGTCCGCTTAGTGATTTTCAGAAATACGTCTGAAAAAGTCTTATCACCCCAACCTGTTTTACGAAAGCAAAGGCATTGCCTACTGCAAATAGAAAAGAAGGAAAAACCAAATCTGTTGGAGTAAATCCATGCCAATTGGCGTGTAGCAATGGACCAAAAGTAAAACTCCAATCTCCTGAAGTATTTACGATTATCATCAAACAGATGGTGAGTCCACGAAAAACGTCCAGTGCTTTAAATCTTTTCATTTATTTTAAGATGTAGGTAGGATTCAGTTATAAAGGTGAAATCAAAATTCAGATGATACCCCCCTTTTCAATAAGCAAAATCAATATATGAATTACTTTAATGTGTATTTCCTGGATGCGATCGGCAAAACCATGGTGCGGCACATTGATCACTATATCTGCAATTTCTGCCATTCTTGCACCCCCTTTTCCTGTAAGAGCTATGGTTTTCATACCATTTTTTTTAGCAGTCCCTATAGCTTCTATTACGTTTTTAGAATTGCCACTGGAGCTAATGGCTAACAATACATCACCTGTTTTACCCAATGCCTCTACATACCTAGAAAACACTTGATCATATCCAAAATCGTTTGACACACAGGAAAGGTGACTTGAATCGGAGATTGCCAAAGCAGGTATGGGTTTTCTATTCTCCCGGTACCTTCCGGTCAATTCTTCGGCAAAATGCATGGCATCACACATGGAGCCTCCATTGCCACAGCTAATGATCTTTCCTCCATTGTGAATTGCATCAACGATCAGGTTTGCGGCATTTTCTATGCTGACTATGCAGTCCGGCTGATTCATGAAATCATTGAGTACATCACTCGCCTGCGTCAACTCCT
The DNA here is from genome assembly GCA_964351985.1 of uncultured Maribacter sp. Lineage (GTDB taxonomy): Bacteria > Bacteroidota > Bacteroidia > Flavobacteriales > Flavobacteriaceae > Meishania. The sequence goes on from CAYGPR010000079.1 coordinate 4,314, forward strand.
GAAGTATTACATCTTTATTTTCCATGCTATCATACTTTTTCATTTTCTCCCAAAAGGGCTGCCCCAAACACTCCGGCAGAGTCTCCTAGCAAATTTTCAACGATATTTACAATCGGGTCGTCTTTGAACACATGCTTTTTCACCCGCTCGATACCGATGGTGTAAAGTTCGTCGATATTGGAAAGCCCTCCTCCCAATACGATTTTATCAGGATCAAGTACATTTATAAGATTAGCCATCACTATCCCAAAATTCTCAAAAAAATCATTCATGATTTCTCCTGCATCCGCATCACCACCTCTGTATGCAGCAATTATATTTTTGACGTCCTTCGTCGTTCCAGTTTTATCTAGATACCTTTCCTGCACTCCACTTCCGGAAATATATCGCTCTGCACAACCTTTTTTTCCACAAAAACAATCCACTCCATTGGGATGTAACGTGACATGCCCTACCTCACCACCAAGGTACTGTGCTCCTCGATTCACAGATCCGTCAATCACCACGCCTCCCCCACAGCCGGTTCCCATAATGACTCCAAACACGAGCTTTTCTCCTTTTCCCGAACCCATCACAGCCTCTGCAATGGCAAAACAATTTGCATCGTTTTCTATATTGGGTCGTACGCCTACAAAACGCTCAAAATCATTCGAAAATGGTTTGTCATTTAGGCAAAGTAAGCTGGAGTTTTTCACTAGTCCCTCTTTGTTGGAATAACCTGGTGTTCCTATTCCGACCCTATGTAGTTGTTGCTTATTTTCTCCAAGGAGGTCATGGTACAAGCCTATTAAATTTTTCAATACATGATCGTAACCAAATTCTTGCTCTGTTGGAATTCTTTTCCGCTCAATGATGTTGTTATGAGCGTTCAACACAATGCCTTCTATTTTAGTACCTCCAAGGTCTATTCCTATTTTTAGCATGTTTTGTTTAATTCGTTTATTTTATGTTTGATTTTGTATCCATAAAAGCCATAATACAGCATATAGATGTAGCAAAACAGCGGAACTATGAAAGACATATGAATACCTGAAAGGTCAGCTATCAATCCTTGAAAAAGCGGAACAACTGCGGCTCCAAGTATTGCCATAATCAATACAGACGACCCCTGACTACTATATTTTCCCACTCCTAAATCGCAAAGGTGCCAATTGCGCCCACTTTCAATCATATGTATTCTACCTCTATTCATCGAAACTATGTTCATTAATGTACTTATTACGCACAACTTTGGCGGTTTGGTGCTCGCCGGAATGATGCCATCCAGGAGGCATAAAAATGTATTTGATTTTATTCATGAATCCTGGGGCTTTGGCAACATCTTTCACCAGTGCTACTATTTCCCCAAAATATACGTCCATGAAATTCCCTGAATCCATTTCCCGGGTAATCCCATATTCTATCTCGAAATCTTCAGATTCATTTTGAAAGGTGCCGAAAATTTTGTCCCAAATATTTAGCAGGTTGCAAAAATTTGTATCCATATACAGCGGATTTCGGGCATGATGCACCCTGTGATGTGAAGGTGTCAATATTATTTTGTTTAAAAAACCAAGTCTTCCGTCCTTCATAAGATTTTCGCCTACATGGATAAAAGCACCCCATGTACCATCGATGAACATAATAACAAAGAGCATTTCAGGTTGAACTCCAAGAAGTATACAAACTGTGGTTCGAATAGCATCGGCATAAGGGGCTTCCAAAAAGAAGTGGGCATGATTTACCATTAAATTCATATCTTCTGGGGCGTGATGGGTCGAGTGCAAGCACCAAAACAATCTTACCTTATGGCCCCAATAATGGTACAGAAAATGCCCGAATTCCCAGACGATATATCCATATATCAACCAATACCATGTCAAACTGGTCTGAAAAGGAGCAATCGGTTGTAACCAGCCGATGATATAAGCAATCATAGCAATCGCAATAAACCTTCCTACGAACCTATTGAAAATATAGATGAGAAAATTGACCTTATATACTTTGGTTTGGGGCTTTTTGTTGACGTATCCCAATATTAGTTCCAACAGCAATAGCAGAGGAATTATTGGGTAAACCAACGATGCTATTCCATCATAGGTACGAAATAAGCTGTAATCACCAGATTTCAGAATTTCCAAGGCTTCTGAAATGCCTAAAAAACTCATTATTTCATTATTTAAGATTTCCAGTATTTCCATTATTCACGATTTATTAAGTTTTTTAATTTATGACTCTATATTGAAAGTGATTTATTGATTTTGTATCCATAAAAGCCATAGTACAGCACATAGATGTAGCAAAACAATGGAACTATGAAAGACATATGAATACCCGAAAGGTCAGCTACCAATCCCTGTAGAAGCGGAACAACTGCGGCTCCTAGTATGGCCATAATCAATACGGACGATCCCTGACTTGTATATTTTCCCAACCCCTCGATCGCCAAAGTGAAAATATTGGACCACATAATCGAATTGAACAAACCGATACTTAAGATCGCCCACATTGCCACCTCTCCCTGAGCCAAGAGTGCAATTAGAATCAATAAAATGACTATAGCGGCAAACAATCCCAACGTTCTGCTGGGCTTGTACCCTCCAGCGATGAACGCTACCAAATTAAACAAGACCAGTCCAAGCCATATTAGCGCTATTCTTTCTCCGATCAAAAAGTAAACGGTAACAAACGACAGAACAACCACCGCTCCAAAAGCAGCGATCCGTATGGCATTACTCTTCATACTTGATAGCGCTATCGCTCCGAAAAAACGACCAACCATCAATCCTCCCCAATAAAATGACAGAAACACACTCGCCTCTTTTTCGCTCAGCCCTGCGATATTCTCCAGATTGAGAAAACGAATCAATGTACTGCCAATCGTCACTTCGCCTCCTACATACATAAAAATACAGATAGCGCCTAGAACCAGATGACGGTGCTTAATAGCCCCCAATCCTTTTACCACACTGGTGTTTTCAGTTAATTTCGGTAGCTTGGCAAAAACGAAAAAAATCGCCAATATTCCAAGTATTGCGGCCAGCGTCAAGTAAGGCATTTGCACCGATTTGACATCTACATGTAACAAATCACTGACTGGAGAAAAAATAAAATAAGCACCGATCACAGGCCCAACAGTTGTACCGAAAGAATTTACCGCTTGTGTCAGGTTCAACCGCCCAGCTGCATTTTTAGGCGTTCCTAAAAGGGCAACATAAGGGTTGGCGGCTATTTGTAGCAATGCCATGCCAGAAGCTAGAATGAACAATGCCGAAAGAAACAAAGAATACGATTTAAATTCGGCAGCCGGGTAAAATAAGAGACAGCCAAAAGCCATGATCAACAGACCTAAAATTATACCTTTTTTATAACCAATTTTTGAAATCAGATCGCCATGACGGATGGCAGAGAAAAAATAGATAACAGAAATAATAAAGTACGCACCAAAAAAGCAGAATTGTATAAGCATCGCCTGTAAGTGCGACAACTGAAACACATTTTGAAAATGCGGAATCAAAATATCATTCATACTGGTAATAAACCCCCACATCAAAAACAGCAAGGTCAAGAACGCCAACGGCACTAAATAACTCCGTTGCTGCTCACCCGTAACATCATTCAACAGTTTCGCTTCACTCATATTTCTTCTTAAATTATAATCATATTATTTTTGATTCTCTGGATGATACATGAACTCATCTTGAATTAGACTGTCATCATTTTCTCCACAACATAGTATCTTTAATCGGTTTGCCCGGCTTTCCTTGAGCACTCATACCAATTTCAAGCGAATTCCCTTCGTAATCTTCTATGTAACTGACTTTCAATTGGTGTACCCCTTTTTTGAGTGCAATTATGTCACTAGCTTTTATGGCAGCATGTCCACCATCATTATCCACTAATTTTTGTCCGTCTATCCACAATACAGAACCATCATCTGATATGGTATAGAATTCATAAAACCCATCTTCTGGTATTTCAATATAGGCATCATACTTAAAGCCAAAATGATCCTCTTGCTGAGCTTCACTTATAGAGAAATTTTGTAGGTACCCTTCTTTGATAGGCTTCTGTCCCTCCAAATCGGCCACTTTCGAAAACTGCCCTTCGAAATATTGATAATGGACTCCATTATTTTGCAACTTATGGTTCAATGCAGGAAGGAAAGAAGTTTGATTGACCGCTACAGAATGAATTTTACTTGGTGTATAACCTTCTTTGAAGGCTTTCATTTTTAGCCTAGCAGAGTTTGTCAGTACAAATGGGTTTTCATATTTAATGGATGTCTCAGTAGGTTGCGATCCATCCAACGAATAATAAATAGTGGCACCTTTAGTGGTCACACCTATTTCTATTTCACAGTTTTCTATAAACTGATTGAAACTATTGGTAATATATGGAACCGATACCATAGAACCGGATGAAAGAGAGTATGGAAGAACAGCATCGTTTTGAGCTTCATTCGATTGCTTGTCCGTTAATTCAAAAAACAATGTTCCTCCAGCTGTAAGTTGTTGATGTGTGATAAATGGGGTATTTAGCTCCACACCATTCATCGACACCATTTTAATATAGGGTGCTTCACTTGGGCTCTTATTGGTTTCAATATTCAGTTTTTTACCATTTCCCAACTGCACAGTGATGTCTTCGAATCGAGGCGTAGTGAGAATGTATTGGTTGCTCCCTGGGCATACTGGATAAAAACCCAGGCTGCTCATAATATGCCAGGCCGACATCTGGCCACAATCTTCATTCCCACTTATTCCTTCCGGGCTATTGGCGTACATTTCATCTTGCAATTTGTTCACCCAATATTGGGTTTTATGCGGCTGCCCAATGTAAGAATACAGATAGGCCATGTGATGACTTGGCTCATTTCCATGGGCATACTGCCCCATCAATCCGGTGATGTCATACGCCTTTTCATCCAACTTTGATTGGGCTACAAACAGCGAATCCAAAGCTTCAACAAAAGGTTCCTTTCCCCCAAACAAATTGACCAAACCCTGGATATCATGTGGAACAAAAAAACGATATTGCCAGGAAGTAGCTTCAGTTAAATCCCTAGACACTTCAAACGGATTGAAGGGGTTCGTCCAGCTTCCGGCTGCTCTTTTTCCTCGGAAAAAACGAGTGTTCCCGTCAAAAACATGCTGATAATTATAGGCCCTTTTTTCGTATTCCTTAGCTACTTTTTCATTTCCTAGTGCATTGGCCATTATAGAAATACACCAATCCTCATAAGCCGATTCCAGTAGCACCGATACGGATTCACTTTTATTGTTGGCTGGGATAAAACCAAATTTTCGGTAAAGGTCATTTCCTTTTCTAGATGTATTTGAACTGGCAATCATGGCTTCTAGTGCTAACTCCCCGTCAAATCCACGAATCCCTTTCATCCAAGCATCAGCTATCACTGAAACAGCAGGGTAGCCAATCATAGAGCCCGTTTCATTGCCCCATAGAGGCCAAATGGACAATTCTCCTGTTTGCTCATAATGGGCCAACATCGAATTGATCATTTCAACCACAAATTTGTCATCCAACAGTGTCATCATAGGGTTCCAAGTCCTGAATGTATCCCAAAGGGAAAAAGCAGTATAATGATTTTGGCTTGGGTCATTGTGGATTTGTCCATCTACCCCCCTATAATCACCACCTACATCGCTTAAGGTATAAGGGGCTATAGAGCTGTGGTACAAAGCCGAATAGAAAATTGTCTTGGCCTCTTCATTACCGCTATTTATGGTAATCATTCCTAGTTGGTCATCCCATTGTTTTTTGGCCTTTTTCTTGTATGCATCAAAATCAAAAACCGGGGCTTCTGATTCCAGGTTTTTGCGGGCCCCATCAATGCTAACCGCTGAAATGCCCACATTTATTTCTATTTGCCGGTTTTTCAATTCATTCCATGAAAGCTCAATTTTTATATCACCGGATGAATAAGGCAATGCTGGATCCATAAATTTTCCATCTGACCACACCTTACTACTTTCCCAAGGCTGGGAAAAACGAGCAACAAAAAACAAGCGTTGGTTTTCGGCCCATCCTTTAGAAAAGCGGTAACCACTTATTTCATTTTCGGTAATTGATTGTATTTGCAATTCTGCCGTTTCATTGTACAATTCATGTGATAAATCCAATACAATGTGAGGCCGAGCTCCATCTGGGAATGAATATCGATGAATACCAGCACGAGGTGTTGCCGTCAACTCACCAGTAATTGATTCCTCATCAAGTAAGACCTTGTAGTATCCAGGTGTGGCTACCTCATCAGCATGTTTAAAAGAGGTTGTTGTGATTTTTCCGTCAGCAACAATTGATGACAATGATCGCAAAGTTGGCCGAATCAAAAGATCCCCTAAATCTATAGAGCCCGTACCAGACAAGTGTGTGTGGGAAAACCCGAGAATACCGGAATCACTATAATGATAGCCAGAACTTGCATCCCAGTTGCCCACTCTAGTATCAGGGCTTAGTTGTACCATACCAAAAGGGGTTGTTGCTCCTGGGAACGTGTGGCCATGTGCGCCTGTTCCTATAAATGGGTTGACATAAGCAGTTTTTTCAGTTTGCTCTGAACATGCCATCAGTAAAATGGTCACAGCAAATGAGAGTAAGGTTTTTATCTTCATATGTGTCTATATGTATTATATGATCAGTTACGTTTGTTCAACATAATTACCATTGTTCTGCTCATCGGCTAATAAAAAATTGAGTATTTGGAAATAGAAATGGAGGTCGATGAACTAGTATTCAACAAACTGAACAACTCCGTCATTTTTGCCAAAAATGATCCGCTTTCTATCATTGGATGGCGTATTTACGATGCCAGCATTTTTCACATCTCCTTTTACAAACAGACCACTCTGATTAGGAAAACGTGAGATAAACTGCCCCTTACCATTTCCTTCTAGTAAAACACCATATCCGGCATCGTTCCTAGGTGTCTCCACTTCTGATTGATACAGGTTTCCCGATAATAGGGCATCCAAATCACCATCTCCATTAAAGTCTTCGACCAGAATACTGTTGACCGAGGAAAACTGGGCAATACCCTCTAACTCATGAGTCTTAAACTTAAGGTTTCCTAAATTCTCAATATAAGAGGTCGCAAATGTATTAGCGGAATAGTGTAAGGCGTTTTCCAGATTTTCTTTTCCGTATACGGTTGGCATATCTGCAATGCCATATTCATGATAACTAGGAAATTTCTCTTTTATAAAGGGCATTTGATTTGATGAGCACTCCCTTCCTCTTAAGGGAAAGACCTTTCCTTTTTCGTGATAGCCAAACACAATGTCCAAACTACCATTTCTATCAAAATCTTTTGCGAATACCTCGAATTGTTCTTCTTGCGTCGCTTTGTATTTATAATTTTTCCCAAGATTGCCTACTATAAAATCCATATCGCCATCTTTGTCAAAATCCCCAGTGGCTATACTGAACCACCAACCTATTTGATTTTCCAAACCAGATTTAGGTGTAAGATCTACAAATTTATCCCCAACATTTTTAATAACCATTATGGGCATCCATTCTCCAACAATCAACAAATCGAGAGTATTGTCATTGTCTATATCTACCCATTCGGCATCCGAGACCATACCCAAATCGGTCATAAAAGGGGCCATATCCTTGGTTACATCCACGAATTTTATTTTTCCTTCCCGACTTTCGTTTTTCAATAGTACACTACTTGCCGGAAGTGGATATTTACCCGGAACTGTCTTTCCACCGACAAAT
>CAYGPR010000080.1:0-11554 GCA_964351985.1 uncultured Maribacter sp.
ACCAGTTGGACGGCAAATTATACTGAGTTTCCGTATGCATCCGCACCGGTCAACAAAAGTAGAACGGATACCCACCCCTTCAACTTTCAACCACCAACATATACCTTGACCTCAACGACCCCTGTCGTCAGCGGAGACCAGGCAACGGCTATCTTTGAAACCTCTTTATGCAACACCAGCGGTTCGACCATAGACTTCAACTGGGTGCAAATCAATAATGGCAGCGATTTTACGGTTACTAGGGTGTTTGATATTGCGGGAGGAATAGAAACCGCAATACCCTTTACAAGTTCGGGCGGTGCCACATGGGTTGAGCTTGGAGCTATGCCAGACTGTAGGCAGTTCTATTTTGAAGTAGATTATACCAATTGTTCTAATTTTAATTTTACCTTGGAAAATTCATGGAGCTGTACTGGCTATCCATCAGACTTCAGCACGGCCACTTATGCCAACCCGCTCAACCTGAGACTGGAGCCTAAGGAAGCCGTTTTACAGATAGCAATTATCGACCAACCTGCAGGACCAGTAGATATCTGTTCGAGCTTTGATATCGATTTGGAGCTACGAAATGCTGGTAACGGCGATCTGGTCTCTCCCAGCCTGACTTTTGATATCCCGGGGGATGCTACGAGCTTGACCTTGAACGATATTCGGGTGCGCTATCCACGGAATGCGGCGACTACCGAACCAGTAAGCCATGTACTTACGGGAAACACGGTAACTATTAACTTGTTAGATCATTCTCAAATTGCGGCGAATACGGGTATTCAGGGTTCTTTGAACGCTGGGACCCTAGCCAACCAAATTGCCATCTTGGAACTCGACCTTAGTGTGGCCTGTAACTTTACGTCTAACACCGCTATAACCTATACGGCGAATGGAAACAATACCTGCGGAACTCCAGCAACAGGAAATGGAAGTCGACTTTCGACCAATCCTATTGTTGTAAATGGCGCAGTACCCAACTATGATGCCATCAGTACCATTGCCGTTCCCTCCGCCGCTGTATTTGCCGGTTGCACCACGGAAACGATTACTGTAAATACTACGATTGTTGGCGGTCCGACTTCCAATCTGGATTATGCGCGGATCATTCTTCCTGATGGGTTGGCCTTCGATGCCAGCACATTTGTTTCGAACAATCCCACTTATCCGGTCACGTATGCCTCGGTCTCGACGGTCGGAAACCATGAAGAAATTATCGTAAATATGCCCGATGGGGCAAATAATGGGGCGGATCCTAGTTATTCTTTTGATGTGACACCGAAAAATACCTCAAACACCTGCTCGCCCGGTACTCGTATTCAGGTCGATAATTATGTGGTTACCTCTGCGCTCTCTTGTGGGGGAACGTCTTGTGGAACTACGGAAATCGCCAATGGCAGTACCTACGAAGATATCATTATTACCAAACCGGAATTAGTCGAATCGGCCTTTACCTCCAATTCGGATTATACAACGGACGGAGCAGGAAACTATGAGTACCATATCCAATTTGGTGTGGAGAATACGGGGACCGTCGATATCGCTTCTGGGTTTATATATGATGTCTATTGCGCGGATGGTAGCGGTGCAAAAACAGGAACTTCCATCTACGGCGGAATAGTCGCACAGGCTATCCCCGCAGGGAATTCCATAACAGAGGACATTACGTTTACAACTTCCAACTTCTGCGGAGATAGCGGTAATATGGTCGTTGAGTTTGTCCCCTCTAGTACCAATTGCCATTGCGATGTACTATCGATTCCCTTGGTATCGGAGCCTGAAATGGCGGATATCGAAGTCTTGCATACGGTCGATACACCAAATGTTTATATCGGAGATACGGTTACCTTTTCCATAGAAGTATCAAACAACGGTCCGTTCGATGCGGAACAAATCGAAATCGAGGATATAGTTCCGGGCGGATTTACCATTGGTACCGTGAACAATGGCGGAACGGCTTCCGGCAATACCATCAACTGGCCCGACTTTAATCTGGCTATGGGCACGAATACTGTATTTACGTTTACCGCAACGGTCAACACGCCAACAGGTACTCCGAACGAATATACAAATATGGCCCAGGTAATCGATGTTAACGAATACGACCCAGACTCAACACCGAACAATTATACCGGAACACCACTTGAAGATGACGAAGCGATCGCCACAGTAAACATTCTGACTGCCGATTTAAGTATTGTCAAAAGTATTGCTGCGAGTTCGAATTCCAATCCAACTATTGGCGAGACCGTTATTTTCGAGGTCATTATTACCAATAATGGGCCAGATGATGCCAACAATGTTTCTTTAGAGGATATGCTTCCCAGCGGGTTTACCCTAAACACCGCTTCGATAAGTAGTGGAGGGGTTGCGACTGGAAATACGATTCATTGGGATGTTCCGGTCATCAATTCAGGTCAAAGCCTGACCAAAAACTATGAGGTAACTATCAACGTGCCCACAACGGACTTGGACCAATATACCAATATCGCCCAAGTAACGGCATCGGACGAGTACGACCCCAATTCACAACCGAACAATTATGACCCGAACAGGGCCTTGGAAAACGATGAAGCCGTCTATACGACCAATGTTCAATCGGCCGATCTTGAAATCATTAATACGATTTCTGCTACTACGGTTAGTCCGGGCGATGCGATTACAGTATCCGTAGAAGTCATCAATAACGGGCCGAACGATGCGACCAATATGGCTTTGGAAAATTATATTCCCGTAGGGTTTACAGTAACGAATATCAGTAATGGAGGCTCACAGGCTGGAAACACCATCACATGGAACGGGTTGAATATACCAAATGGTACGAATATAATATTGACGTTTGATGTGACCATCAATGTGCCGACCAACATAGCCAGCGAATACTTGAACATTGTACAGGTAACAGATGCCGACCAATACGATCTTGATTCGTTGCACAATAACGATGATGGCGATCAGAGTGAAGATGATGAGGACAATGCCTCAGTTGCATTATTGGCCGCTAATTTGAGTCTGGTCAAAGCCTTGAGCACAGCTTCGAACCAAACCCCCAATACCGGCGATACGGTAACCTTTGAACTTACTTTGACCAATAACGGGCCCGAAGCGGCTACTAATGTTACGTTACAAGATAATATCCCTAGCGGATATAACATAGGAACCATAAACGACGGAGGTGTCCTTTCCGGAAGCACCTTAACATGGAATTTGGCCAGTGTTCCGGTAGGAAGCCAGACCTTTTCTTACGAAGTTACCTTGAATACGCCGACGAATACGACAGATGAATACAGAAACACAGCTCAAGTAACCGCATCCGATCTCTGGGATCCCAACTCTACCCCGAACAATGATGACGGCGACCAGAGTGAGGACGACGAGGCCAGTTTTACGATAGCCGCCCCGACCGTAGATCTCGAGATTACCAAAACAGTAGACAAGACACAGTCTTTCTTCGAAGATACCTTAGTCTTTACCGTTACGGTGACCAATAATAGTTCATACGACGCCACGAACATCGGCATCGAGGATGTGCTTCCTAATGGATTTGCCCTTGACGCACTATCCGTCGACCTCGGCACATTCGATGAAGCCATCTCGACTTGGGAAATCCCATTGCTCAGTTCAAATGTCACTGCAACGTTGACTATGACGGTAACCGTTACAGAGACCGTAGACTATACCAACGTCGCCCAACTGATTTATTTGGATCAAATCGACGATAATATGGCCAACGACCGCGATGAAGCTTCCGTTGAAGTTACCCAAGAACAGTGTCTGACCGTCTTTAACGAGTTTTCTCCAAATAATGACGGTGCAAACGATGTGTTCTTTATCGAATGTATCGAAAAATATCCGAACAATGTATTGCAAGTTTTCAATAGGTGGGGCACCAAGGTTTTTGAAATGCAAGGCTATAATAATAGTTGGGACGGTACCTCAACAGGTCGGGCCACTATCAACGCGCCCGATAAACTGCCCGTAGGAACCTACTACTATACCTTGGAACCCAATGATGGCGAAACCCCTGCAAAGGCCGGTTGGTTGTACATAAGTAGATAATATAATGAGGAATAGATATACCACACATAAAATTGCAATAGGCTTACTATTCATTTCCTTCTTGGGATTTGGTCAGCAAGACCCACAGGTAACCCATTATATGTACAACACAATGACAGTAAACCCAGGTTATACAGGGTCTCGGGGACATCTTGCCCTGCTATCGCTATATCGCAGTCAATGGGTCGGTATCGAGGGCTCACCACAAACTATAACGTTTGGTATAGATTCACCCATTAGCCTAGTCGACGGTGTCGGACTCTCTATTGTGCAAGACCAACTTGGCCCATCGTCAGAAACCTATATCGACGGAAACTACGCACATCAACTTATCGTAAATCGCCAAGGTGACCGTCTTGCCCTTGGGCTCAAGGCGGGAATACGTTTCTTTAATCTCGACTGGTCGAAAGGCCGACATCGAGACCCAGATGTTGTTTTTAATGAAAATATAAACAGTAAACTATTGCCAAGTGTCGGTGCCGGAATTTTTTATTATACCTCAAAATGGTATCTAGGCTTGTCAACCCCAAATATATTGACCAATCAGCACTATGATGAAATTCAAGAAGCCGAAGCGTTGGAACGTATGCATTTCTTTTTGGTAGGGGGCTATGTTTTCGACCTCAATCCAGATTTGAAGTTTAAACCATCGTTTTTTGCCAAACAAGTGCTTGGCGCACCATTGGCTGTGGATGTTTCCGCCAATTTTTTGGTATACGAAACGCTAAATTTAGGCGTTAACTATAGATGGGACGATTCAATCAGTGCCCTTTTCGGGTTTCAATTGACTCCGCAATGGAATATCGGCTATGCCTATGATTACAGTATAAACGAACTAAATAATTATAATTCAGGAACGCATGAAATTTTCCTACGTTTTCAGTTGATAAGCAAGGAAAACAAATTGAAATCCCCAAGATTTTTCTAATAACTTAACCATGAAAAAACGCATCTCAACCTTCACACTATTGCTCACTATGAGCCTTTTCGTCCTTCATGCACAGGACGATGGCAATGGTTTCGTGAACGATGATATAACCGATTCCTCCAATACGATAGTAACTAATTACAGTACACAAGAATTCGTTGAAAAAGATAAGACCTTCGAGGAAGAGGCCAAGGCCAATAACATTCCGAACCGCTCTTTTGAAAATTTAAAAGGGGCTGAGAACGGCTATTATGTCATTGCCGGGGTCTATAGCAAAACAGGTAAACGTCTGGACAAAACCGTCAAAAAATTCAAGAAGAAAGGCTTTGATTCCGGAGTACTCAACAATCCGGATAACGGATTAAACTACCTCTACTTAAAGCAAAGCAAAGGATGGAGAGCGGCAATTGACGCCTGTATATCAAACCTTGATGGAAATTATAAAGAAGATGTCTGGATCTTGAAAGTAGGTAATCTTGATCAAGAATTCGAAGATCCAACGATGGTTTCCGATTCCTCAAATCTTTCAGGGGATATAGTTTCTCAAAACAAGGCTCAGAATGAAAACACCTATGGCGTCATGGACGACCTTGACAAAGAGACTACATCAATCGTTACCATTAGCGATACCCCGAGCAAAAGTAAGTTAGTTCAAAAAGCCGACCACTACTTTGACAAAATGTGGTATGCCGAAGCCGCCGAACTCTATGAGCAGGCACTGCAAAAAAACGAAAAAAACTATTCCTATGAGATAATTCAAAAGGTTGGCGATGCCCATTATTTCAACACAAATATGGAAAAGGCATATCAGTGGTATGACATTTTGTATGATAAGCATGGCAAAGACATGTCTGCCGATAATGTTTTTAAATACGCCCATGCCCTGAAAGGAACCGGAAAATACGGTCGGGCTAAACGTCTAATGCGGTTGTATAATCGTAAAACGAAAAACGGAGATGTTCGCGACATCGATGACAACGAGTTAACAGCGACCGAAATAGTGCTAGACAATATTTTGAGCACCGCAAAGAACTTCGATATCAAGAACATGGCCGTCAATACCGAATATTCCGATTTCTCGCCGATGTTCTTAGATTCAAATCAAGTAGTATTCGCTTCGGCCAGAGATTCTTCTTTTTTTAATACCAGAAGGTATAAATGGAACGATCAGCCTTATTTGGATCTTTATGTCGCCAAAATAAACGAAGAATCGCAAGACCTTAAAGATGCCTTAAAGTTCTCTAAGAAAATAAACACAAAGTACCATGAGGCTTCGGTAACATTTTCTCCCGATAACAGTACCATGTATTTCACGAGAAACAATTATGGCAAGAAATTGAAAAGGGATAAAAATGGTGTAAACCACCTCAAAATATATCGATCCAATAAAGTTGATGGAGAATGGTCAGAGGCCGAGGAGGTACCTTTCAATAGTGATGATTATTCAACGGGACACCCTGCTTTGAGTCCAGACGGAAAACAACTTTATTTTGTTTCCGATATGCCTGGAAGCATTGGGGAGACCGATATTTTCGTAGTAGATGTGCTTGAAGGCGGCTCTTTCTCAGAAGCCAGAAATTTAGGCCCTGAAATCAATACTGAAAAAAAGGAAATGTTTCCCTTTATAAATGATAAAAAACTATATTTCTCTTCAAACGGACACACAGGTCTTGGCGGTCTCGATGTTTTTGAAGTAGCTTATGATGAAGAGGAAGGGTTTCAAGAGGTAAGCAACGTAGGGCAACCTATCAATAGTAATTTAGATGATTTTTCATATATCGTGGACGAAGAGACCCAAAAAGGGTTTTTTGCCTCTAATAGGGCAGGTGGTAAAGGGGATGATGATATTTATTCATTCGAAAGGTTGGTTGTGGAGGAAGTTCCAACAAACCAAAATGCCATAGCCGGGGTAGTTACCGAATTGATTACGGGCGATATAATGCCCCAAGCTCTTGTTCAATTGTTGGATGAAAACAACATCAAATTGAAAGAGGTTATGACCGATGATGATGGAAATTTCATTTTCGAAGATCTTGATGACGACACAAAATATACGATCAAGACAGTTAAGGACAAATTCTTTGACGACCTAAAAGACGTGACCACTACCCAAAACGATACAACCACAGTAGATATTTCTATGAAGCGTCTTGAAGAAATGATTGCTATAGAAGATGGTATCAAGAAGTTGAAAACCGAAATGATCCATTTTGATTTTGACAAGTATAGCATCAGGTCCGATGCTGCAGAAGAACTCGATAAGCTGGTAAAAGTGATGAACGAATATCCGGATATGGTCATTAAAATCGAATCGCATACCGATTCACGAGGTAAAAAAGTATATAACCGCTATCTATCTGACAGCAGGGCCAAGTCTACTCGCGACTATATCATTAAAAAAGGTATTGCCCCAGAGCGTATCGAAAGTGCCACCGGTTATGGGGAAGACCGATTGTTGAACGAATGTGATGGTACAGTGGCTTGTACGGAACAAAAGCATTATCTCAACCGACGTTCTGAATTCATCATTGTAAAAATGTAGACTAGAAATAAGCAAACATGTAAAGACCGCTGTCCATAAATAAGATAGCGGTTTTTTGTTTGGGTTGAACTTACCCTGAGTATAAATTTATCCTACAATTGTAGGAAACCGTTTGATTTGACAACAAAAAATAACGTTCCACAACACCGTAAGGCCCCTACACAACAAAGGCGGTCGGAGAAATACCTGTTTGATCGATTACACGTTACATATAGTAATAGGTGTTTAATTAAAATCCCAAATCATGAAAACAGCACTACTTATCAAAGAAATTTATTTAGAGGCCTTTAGAAACCTTGGTCACTATCTCATAAAGTCTTACTTCAAGGCATTTTCTTGGTTCTGCTTCGCTGCTTTTTTAATCGTGCTATATGCCTTCATTTTTAGACTTGCTACGGGCTTTGCCTTTGATTAAAAAGAAAACAACCGACCTTACCAACGAAACGCCTTAAGAATGCTCTTAAGGCGTTTTTATTTGCAAAAGGGCCAGAGATTCTCTTTCCCATTAACAAAGTATTACTTTTCTGTTGTTTTTCAACGGATTAGTGTGCTATTAAAAGAGTAATAAAAAGACATGCGGTCACTAATCTATATTATACACAGTTCGCCCAATTAATTATACCATCTAGTTTTATTCTGTCAACTTTGTACCTTAACTATTAAAATGTTGAACGTATGAAGAAAATACTACTTGTAAAAGAAATCTATTTTGAAGCATTTAAAAACTGGGGAAATCTCTTTCTGAAAAAATATTTTAAGGCATTCTCTTGGTTTTGCTTTTTCCTCTTGGTAATCGCGCTTTACGCACTCGTATATCGAATATCGACAGGTTTCGCATTCACTTAATAAGAAATAGGCTATAATATGAAAAGCATCCCATTTTATGGGATGCTTTTTTACATTGAATAACTTATAAATATAATTATTTACTTTTCTTGGTTCCGAATCTAACTGTCTTCATAATCGCCTCAAGTTGAAAAACATCGTCGCGTTTGTTTGTTGCGGGAGCGAATACAAAGCCTTCGAGAACCAATATTCTGTCATTTTCCTTATCCTTGATGATATACGTCAAGAAAGGGCCTGCCATGGGATAGTTTTTGACATCCCATATACCTTTTACCTCGATTGCCTCCTTTCCATCAATTTCCGCAGGAAAAACGGAAGGCGAAAAAGCAGGTTCGGTACGCATGTGGGTTGTCTTGTTCGGCACATCAGGTCCGGGGATATAGGTTGCCCCGATCGAATCGCGCATTTTAACGATATCTTTTACTAGGGTAGAATCGTTCATAAAATAATCTCCCGGCATTTCATACGCGATGATACTGGCAGTACCTTTTTGAATCTGACGCTCGATCCATACAAAATTGTCTTTTTGAACATCGATTCTATAAATCGAAGGCAGGTTCAGTGAAATGCCGAACTTTTCTTGTAATACAGTTTCTTTGTTCAATGACTTCAAAAAGGCTTTTTGTGTGACCTTTAAATCCAAACTTTTAAAGGTATTTATGAATTCATCGGCCTGGGCATCCAAGTTTTCGATAATTTCTGCTTCTGTTGTGCCCTTTATCACTCCGACCTTCTGAGGTCGCGCATACATGTTGGTCTTTACGTGTGCAACATTTACCGAATCTTTTTGAACGTACAAGATATTTCTTGTGTTGCGTATGGTGCCAGAAAAAACTTGGGTCGGCATATGGTTTATCGAGAACATGGGCTCTTCCCATGTCAAGCCCACTACGGTAGCGGCAAAATGTTCCCTCACCTTATCGCCAACTTTACCTTTCCACAAATCATTGTCCATAACAACGGCCAACGAATTTATTGCACCTATAGAAGTTGGTTTATAGTCTACTTTTTTGCCGTCCTTACAGGCCGTAAAAAGTATTACGAAGTAAATAAGGTAGGATAATGTTCTCAAGTGTCTCGATTTCATGTGGTTTTAGTCTTTTACGATGAACAGTCGCACAATTTTAATTTAGTGCCCGGCTGAAGTTTACTACCACTAATACCGTTCCATTCTCGTAAATTATCGACAGTAATTCCAGGATATTTTCTAGAAATCGTCCAAAGTGAGTCACCACTTCTTACCGTATGTATCTTGGCATCCTTCGAAAAGGTCTGTTTAGTGGGAGTTGAAGCCACATTTGTTTTTGCCACGCTAGCGCCAACGCCACGGTTTCTAGGGTATAGGGTCAACCGTTGCCCAATACGAAGATTATTGCTGCGCAGACCATTCCATTGTTTGATTTGGCTAACCCTTACTCCATATCGCTCAGCTATTTTACCTAAAAAATCGCCACTTCTTACCCGATATCGGATTCGCTCTGCCTCTGCCTGTTTTACTAATTGCGGCAGTGGACTTTCTTTACTTTCCAACTCCTTTTTGACGAATGCGTAAATTTGAACTTCATTGGCAACAAATTTGCCCATGATATCCTTTGGAAGTCTCAAAGTATGTGGTTTGCCTTCCACAAAAGGTATTACGTTCAATTTATAGGATGGGTTCAATACCTTCAATTCTTCTACGCTGATACCCGCAAGTTTTGAAATTTGGTCGAAAGTAATCAAGCTTTTTACATGGATCGTATCGGTCTCAAAGAAAGGTCGGTCTACTTTTTTGCCTTTCAAATCGTGTTCTTCGGCATATTCGAACAAGTACATGGTGGCAAAAAAAGCAGGTACATAGCCCGCAGTTTCACGGGGAAGGTTTCTGCGAATATTCCAGTAGTTCTTGTATCCTCCCGACCTTCGTATCGCCTTGTTAACGTTGCCCGGGCCCGAATTGTAGGCGGCTAAGGCCAGATCCCAATCTTCATAGATTCCATATAACCTTTTGAGATACTTACTTGCGGCCTCGGTTGACTTAATGGGGTCGCTACGCTCATCGACATAACTATTGATCTCCAATTTCAGTTCACGGCCCGTACCGTACATAAACTGCCAAAGTCCGGTAGCACCTACCCGTGAACGTGCTTTAGGATTCAAGGCAGATTCCACTATGGAGAGATATTTCATCTCCAAAGGAATGTCATGATTATCAAGGGTCTGCTCAAACAGCGGAAAGTAAAACTGGCTTATGGTCAGCATACGCTCCATCAAACCTCTCTTACGTGTCAAAAATGACTTGATTACATTCTCCAAGGAAGGATTATAAGCGATATTGAACGGTGTTTTCTGGTTCAATTTCGTAAGCCTCGCTTTTAAGGTGTCGACCGGTAGGTCATATACATAAGCTTCCTCGTTCTCCGGATTTTTTTCAGGATCAAGGGTCGTCACCTCCTCGTACATTTCTTCGTAAAGTGCGGCAGCTTCATATAATTCGCGCATCCAAAGGCTATCATATTTTGCCGCCAAGGGATGGTCTTTCAAATTATATTCGGCTTTTTTGTCTTTTGCGGAGAATACCAAGGGATTATCTTCCAAGTCTGATTCGGCATCCATAAGTTCCATCTGCTCCACACCCTTCATATCCATTTCAGTGGTATCGACTTGTGACGTAGTTTCAAGAATATTTTCCTCGATGTCGGATACTGGGATCGAATCGTTTTCCTGCGCGGAAATCGGCGAGGAAACAAAAATAAACATGAGAACTTGTAGGAACTTTTTTATTATAGATTTCATGAACCTGATTAATTTGTAAATGGGAATAACTAAAATCGTCTTTTTTTTGGAAACTATAAAATTTTGAGGTTTAAATACTCCAAAAAACGATTATGCCCCGTTTATCGATAACGGCTTTAATCTCGCATTATTGCAGCGATTCCCGGAAGTGTTTTTCCCTCCAAACTTTCCAACATGGCACCACCTCCAGTAGAAACATAACTCACTTTGTGCTCAAACCCGAATTGCTTCACGGCCGCGACTGAATCGCCACCACCAACAAGTGAAAATGCTCCGTTTTTCGTAGCCTCGTCAATATAGTTTCCGACAGCAATCGTTCCCTTCGCAAAAGATTCCATTTCAAAGACGCCCACGGGACCGTTCCACAATATCGTTCTCGATTTTAAAATAACTTCCTTAAAGTTTTCCAAGGTTTTGGG
>CAYGPR010000081.1:0-10304 GCA_964351985.1 uncultured Maribacter sp.
GTATACAGTTTTTTGTTCGATTATAAAATGGAACATGCCCGAAAACTGCTTGAGGCCGGAAAACATAATGTCAATGAAATCGGCCTCAAAGTTGGGTATAGCACCTCAAGCCATTTTATCGCCGCGTTTAAGAAAAAGTATGGTACTACGCCAAAAAAATATGTGATGTCCATTGTCAATTAAGTTCTTTTTCAGTTATTAGGGCTAATTTAGTCTCAAAGTATGAACCTCAATTCTCTTGTAATATGCGAATATTTCTAAAAAGCACCGTGCTAGTTTTTTCAGTTGTTCTGTTGAACGCCTGTGGTGCGGGCAAGGTAAATGAAGATGTCAGTTTTGTGCAACGTGAGCCGGTGCAACGGATTTCTTCTCCACTCTTGGTGTTGGAAACCGATTTGGTACTCGTTTACACGAAGACTAATGGGTATCGCCACAAATCCATTGAAAAAGGGGTCAATACCTTAAAATTTTTGGGATTGAAAAACGATTTTGTTATAACGCATACGGAAGATTCCCTAGCGTTCAATACCAAAAATTTAAAGAAGTACGACTTAGTCGTTTTTTTGAGTACTACCCAAGATGTTTTGGGGCAGGAACAACAGGAAGCTTTTGAAAATTATATACAGGACGGCGGAAGTTTTATGGGCATTCATGCCGCGGCCGATACCGAATATGAATGGCCCTGGTACGGAGAACTTGTGGGAGCTTATTTTAAGAGCCATCCGAAACAACAGGAAGCAAAAATTGACGTGGTGGACAGAAATCATTCGTCTACTTCACATCTCAACAGCATTTGGATACATTTTGATGAATGGTACAACTACAAGAATATAAACCCGTCGATGAACGTGCTTATGAAATTGGATGAAAGCAGTTATGAAGGTGGTGAAAATGGGGATAATCATCCCATTGCCTGGTATCATGAATTCGATGGTGGTCGCGCTTTTTACACAGGTCTTGGCCATACCCACGAATCATATGACGATCCCGATTTTCAAAAACATTTGGTAGGGGCCATTCGCTGGTGTTTGGATCGCTAACCCAAATAGGGAACAATCATGCTTAGATATAAAAAACGCTCTCCAAAGGGAGCGTTTTTTTGTTGTAAGTAAGAGTTGTCTCTTCGCTTTAGGAGGCTATTTGCCTATAAATCAATAAAATACCGCTGATGACCATCAGTAGAATCAGTAGTTTTCTAAAGGTGGCACTTTTCATGCTCGACAAGAATTTTTTCCCGACAACGTTGCCAAAGGTCGCGCCGATACCCAAGGCGATACCATAAGCCCAATATTCATCTTGTAGTAATCCGAAAAAGGCATAGCTACCAATTTGTGAAATTCCCATTAAGAAAGAATTGGCCGTTTTCGTGGCGATAAGGTCTTCTTTGTCCAAACCCAAGTTCAAATAAAACGGATTCAATACAGGCCCCATGGCACCGATGATCGTTCCAAGAATAGAGACGAGAAATCCCAAGGGTACAAAATAGCCCAATTTCATATCGAATGAGCGTTCCTTTTTCCCAAAGCGGTATTGAAAAACGGTGCTTATCAAAAAGAGTCCGACTATGATCTGTAGCCATTCCATTTTGAAATTTCCAAAAAGCCAAGAGCCTACAATAGCGCCTAAAATTGCCGCAGGGGCGTAGTATAGACATACTTTCCAATGAATATGTTTCCAGAAGATGATCAATCGTGCCGGGCGGCCCAAGAACGTACCTAGATTCAATACCGGCGCGGTATTCGAAATGCCGATCAATGCGTTCAACACGGGTACCAGCACCAATGCGCCGCCACCGCCCGATATGGTAGAAATGATAAAGGCAATCGTTCCGATGCCGATAAGCAATAGTACCAAGCCGAGATCTGCGCCCCCTATAATTTCTGTCAGCCAGTCCATAGGTTCGCAAAGTTAGAAAGATCTACGCTGTTACGGCCGGATAAGAATTTTCCACGCCAATCAGCTGATGGACTTCAGATTCTTAAAATTTTAGAATACACACTCAAGACGGAGGGGTTGAAAGCCCGAACCTTGAATCTAATTTTTTATCGTTAGGGAACAAACGCCAAGGCCTGCACTTTTACTCCTCCGCTTTTTCTACAATGAAATAGAAAAATCACCTCCCCTTGAAATAAAGTGGAGGAGCCTTTAAAAATACATTAAATAGGGGTTCAAAAAACGAACCGTACTATGAGCCTGTAGACTTTTGAAAATTTATCTTGTTTCCCCAAATAACATTGTTTCTTCAATATACCCTGGGCCGATTTTAGTTTCTTTCCACTTTCTTTTAATGGATGCCTCATAGCTATCCGATTGCAGAAAAAGTCGGGTACTCTCATGCTTGAGTAGTTCAAGGTCGCTATTCGGGTATTGCTGAACAATTTCTTCTGGCAATTCGTAAATGTCGATATTGTTGGAATTTTCGGCATAGACGAACCAACTTGTCGAACTAAAATCAGGGTCTAAGAATTCACGTCGATGTGACCAAATACTGACTTCCCTAATGAAATTCAAGTTTGTTGTGTAATTAAAGTTGGTAAGTGTACTATCCGATATTGATATACTCCCTTGTTCAGGAACGATGATACTCTGGGGTTTTGCTCCGTATCTCTCGATTGAATAACTATATTTTTCCCTATCTAACCGTAAGTTCGTTCTGAACTTTGAAAAGCGGTCAAGATAACCTAGTTTCAGATTAGTGATCTGATCATCAAAGGCGTAATGAGCACTGCTGTTTAGCGTCAAAGCATCTCTATCGAAATCTTGTGAATCTTCATAGCCAGTGACCGAGTGGTAAAATTCGTCGTAATCTGGCATCACAACTTCGAGGTAACTATCAAAGGGTTGAAGGGCGGTAGCATCGAATAGTAACGAATCTCCCTGTTGTACATTTATAATATCAAGATACTTCAAATCTAAATTTCCGTCGATTACCGATAATAGGAAATCATTATTTTCGAACCACTTGGCATTATCGATTTCGATAAAGGGTTCCGCATCTTCAGGATTGTTGAAGTATTTGTAATAACTAGATCCACTTGAACCGTAACCGTTTTTGTTCGAGAGATCGTAATAACCCCAATCGGGAACGTCATTGAGCCTTATATCGAATTCACCGTTCGGAGCATAATTGCTAGGCGTACTTGTAAAGTTCCAAGTAGTTGCTTTGTCAATCATTGGATACGTTGAGACCGAATAATAATCTTCACCAGAACCGAGCTGAGAATGTAAAAATGTAGTTATAGTAATTTTATCGCTTACCACCTTACCAGGTTCTGTTTCAAAAACTAGTTGATCTCCATTTCCGTATTCTTTGTATTCAAGAAGTTGTCCATCTGCATCGTGGATAATCAAGTATCCCGTTTTAAATATTTCAGAAAAGTAGAAATCGGCATCAACATTAAGCGAAAAGTATGTTTCTGATTGGGGTTCTTCATCTTTTGGATCCTCTTTTGGGTCTTCTTGGTCTATGGGTTGAACAACGGGATCATCTTTACCGCAGCCAGTTAAGAACAGAACGAATAGGGAAACTAAAATCAGATGGGGGAATCTCATGCTTGGTTAGGTTGAATAGTTGAGATTATTTAACGGAATAACTTTACATTTTAGTATCTAAACATTGAGATTACTAAAGTGAACAGGGGTTTAAGGAGGTTACGAAGTCGGCCTTGCTACCAATATCCCAATATTTTTTTTGATGCCTTTTAGGTAATCGGCCAAAGGAAGTTTTGAAATTTCGACTTCCATCGAGCCAGTAGAGGCATGCAGCAAATGAATACGCCCGTCTTTTTCTCGGGTCGCGATTCCGGTGTGGGTAACATCCAATCCGTTAATGGAAGTTGCCAGCGCAATGATATCGCCGGTCTGGATCAAATGTTCGTTCGCCTCAATCTGGTCTTGGGGTAAATAACAAAACTTTTCTTTTGCCAGTTCTTTTTCGGTGGCAACTATTTTATCAAAGTTCTTGTCGTCTTTCAAAAAAGGGTAGAGGTCGCGATGGGTGCCCATAAAGTTGATTTCCTTTTTGATTTCCACGCCGCCGATGTCATCAGTGATTTCTTTGAGCAGGCCTTTTTGTTCGTTGTTGCGGATCCATTCCGAAAAGTAATGAAGGCGAGAGCCATAGCCATCGAGTTTGCCGTCTTTATACCGAATGGTCTCCAGGGTTTCAGTAAAACTGTCAAAATTGGATTTCCCCTCTTTTAAAATCAAACTAAAGGCCAATACATTTTCCACAAAAGTGGTACAATCGAGTCCGCGTAGGTTGACGACCAACGATTCGGTTTCGCCGATTTCGAGGGTTTTGGCTACATAGGGAATACCCATAAACGTTTTACCGACCGCGACCATGGTCTTGCCGAAGTCTTTTTCGAGGAGGCCGTCGATTTCGATAGTTTTGTCTTCGAAGGCTTTTTTGTCGGCGGGGGAGCAGGTTATTTGTTGGGCATATGTGAATGTAGTTATGAAAAATAATAAATAAGATAATCTAGTTCCCATATCACAATTTGACCTAAAAATACAATTTAATACCAATGAAAGATTATTTGTTCATCGCCACTTTGACAAAAAATGGTGGCGAATAAATCGCTATTTAGTCAAGAACTCCTCAACTATGTATTCCGATACGTCTAATGACATCTTCAATGTATTCTTATGTCGATTCTAATCCTCTTGTCATTTCGGGTCTGCTTTTTAGTGAAGTAGTTAAGGTATTTTTTTGGTGAATTTAAAAAGATTTTTTTGGCTCTAAATGAAAAAATCGAAATATTGGTCTTTATATATGAATAAGCCTATACTTCAAAAACTAAAGGAATAACCCTCAACGATCTTATCCCCAGTTCTTTCCAATGATGTCCTTT
The DNA here is from genome assembly GCA_964351985.1 of uncultured Maribacter sp. Taxonomy (GTDB): domain Bacteria; phylum Bacteroidota; class Bacteroidia; order Flavobacteriales; family Flavobacteriaceae; genus Meishania. The sequence continues at coordinate 4,857 of CAYGPR010000081.1, forward strand.
GATTAAAGGTCTCTTGTTGGTTGAATCCTTGGGTCGAAAGGGTTATTGAATTTAGTTCTATCTTTTCAAGATTTATGTCGGAATACTTTGTTACTATCTCAGCAGGCAGATTGCCAACTTTGTGGAAGCTCGTACCTTCAGAGTGGACTATCCAAATGGTATCCGTGTTGGCACCATTTTCATCTTGGATGTTAGACGAATAGCGCGTTTCCTTTTTGATAAAATTCAAATTTGTCGTAAACCTTAAATCATAAATAGAAGATTCTTCTAGATTGAAAGTAGGTTTCGTTGGAATTGTTATTTCTTCTACCTTCTCTCCTGCTTTAGAAAAGCCATAGGTAAAGCCATCCAAACGAATACTAAAGTCGGTCCTATATTTATTACAACCGTCCAAATATCCGGCTTTTATTATTCCTTCAGAGTTAAAGTCCAAATAGTTGCTAAAGGCTTGACCAGTATAAAAATAATTGGGGTTTTCTTCTTTATAACCATAAGTAAAGAGAAGTGAAAAACTATTTTGAGGTAAATTCACTTCAAGGTATTCGTCGTAATCTAAGAATTCAGAATAGTCAAATGTAAAATTAGAATTAGCATCGGGCTTTTCCAATAGAGTGTATTTATGCTCGCCAACCTCATCATAGATGCTCAATAAATAATCTTCATTTTCAAAAAGAGGAATGTTTGTCATTATTAGTGATGCATTAATGGAGTTGCCTTCAGTGGTTGATTCTCCTGCATTAAAGGGTCCTCTTTGGGTAGACAGGGTATTCATTTTCAAACCTGGGATATTATCCACCCTTAAGTCAAAACTTCCAATTTCATTAGCTTGAGGATATGTATAAAAGTTATTCAAAACGCTACCTGACGCTATTCCGGTAAATGTTAACAAATTATGCGATTGATTGTTGCCGGTATCCTTTGAATAGAACATTTCTGTAATACTGATTTCATCAGGGATAGAATCTTTGGGTGCCATAAACTCGATAGGACCACCATTTTCAATTTTTTTGTAGTCTATGAGATCTCCATATTTATTATGTATGATTATCCAATTATCAGCATTTCCTGAATAAGTGCTATAAGTAAAATAAACTTCTAACTCGAATTGTTCAACTTCTTCCTCTTTGGGCATTTCGGTCTCGGTCTCTTTTTGTTCTGTTTCCAACTCTTCGACAATCGGTTCATCCTTTCCACAATGGGTCAAAAGAAAGAGGCAGCATATTGATAAGGCAAGTCGGACAGTTTTCATTGTAAGGGGGTTTTGGTTGGTTTTATTGTTAAAGGTCCTTAGTTGCTAACGCAAACTCCTTTGGATTATTTTAGAAGAAATATATTTTGGGGATTTCGGGAAAATTGGCCGATTCGAAGTTAAGCATTGAAAAAGCGGGTTTTGGGTTCAATACCCCCCAAACCCATACGCCCCGTACCCTCCGGGCCGATAGACAATAGCCCGCTGCCGCTTTTTAAGTAAAAACTCTTCGGTCACGAACTCCAAGGCATCGATGTCGGTGTCGGTATCCTCGATTCGAAGTCCGTCATTTTGATAATAAGGCTTCGTACTGAACCCTTTTCCATTTCCGAAAACGACCAAGTACATTTTAAAATTCTTGTCGTAATCTTGGTTGTTGCGTACCTTAAAGTAGTAGCCTGTATAACGTTTGTCGTTATATTGTAACGGCCTCTGTTCCAAAAATACCGTTTTATAGTACTTTTCATCATACTTTTTAAATTCGAACAACAAAGCTTCAGCAATTGATTTCTCGGTGCGGTACACGGAAGGAATACGGTCTAGTTTTCCAATTTTCTTGAATTTGTTGAGCAAGAGAATACGGCTATTGATATTCGAAGCCAGTGAATCTAACATGCCCGACGGCGGCCCAATGTCATCTTTGGCCAACAGGGCGGCATAGGTCGTCTGTATTTTCTCGTTTTGAACGAGCTTCAATCGTTTGAAAAACTGTTTCATCTCTTTTTCTTGGATAAACGGATAGAGAAGTACGGCATAGTCTTCAAGCAGGTCGTTGCCTTTATTGCGATTGCCATTGTTCTGATTACGGTTCAGGTGACTGTAATTCGACATTCCCAATTGGCGTTTCAGTTGAATTTTAGCATCGTTCAACATTTGTTTTCGATACTTTTTATAGCTCTTTGGTTTGATTTCATCGGCGGCCATCAACTGGGCGAGGATGGAGTAAATAGGAAATTTGTATTCATCGATTACACCGTAGTCCAATAATTCGGGATATAGTTTTTTTGCCAAGGGCAGACTGTCCAAATAAGGTTGGAAAATGGAATGGATCTCAAATTTGTTAGATACCAATGGCAAATCTTTCGAGAGCAGTTCCAGCAGTAATGAAACGGATGCATCATCGGCCTTTTTTGAAACAGCCTGTAATATTTTGGTCTGGGCGTACGAATTGTTATACGATTTAGTATAGAAATCCTGAAAAAAAGGCATCACTTCAGGGCTATCCATTTTTCCCAATTTTTGAATGAGATGTGATTGGATGTTCTTTTTATCCAACGGAAAATCGAACTCCGAAATATAATATTTTAGCGAGTCGATATGCTCGGGCCCGAACCGAATGAACCTGTACCCCTTGTTCAAAATACTATCATTGGTTCGCAATGCGGAAAAAAATGCGGGTGCCTTATCCGTCAAAATAGCTTTGCCAATAAGCGTATCGATAGGAGTGAAGTTCGCAAAAAATTCACGCACAAATCGACTTGGGGTTCCAACAGTATCCACAGTTGTTTTGACTTCATAGAGAAGCCCGCCCTTGACCACATCTTTAATAAGAATTCCTCTTGAACTGGCGGTATCGCCTAAGACCAATTGTAGTTCGTGACGCCCATCGGCATAACTGCTATCTTTCTCTCGAAGAATATGGAAACGATCGTCGGCCAAGATTTTTTTTCTGAGCGCCCAAACGGAGTCAATGCTCGGGAACATCAAAAAGTCATGTGACTTGTTCAATTCGACTGTGATGGCCTCATTGTTCTTGTTCTGGTATATCGTCTTTTTATTAAAGGCATCGTAGGGTTTCGGCTTATGTCTTCCGTTATAATAGTTATTACTGTTCTCAACGAATTTTGGAGGTTTGACCGAACTTATGGTCGAAAAAAGAAGTGCGGTATCTTGAACTTTTTTGAAGGCCGAAGTATCGTCGGTCTTTTTGATTTTCAAAGATTCGAAATAAGCAGTTGCTTCCTTATCATTTTGTGTCACGATTCCCAATAAATAATAATCGCCCTTTCGAAAAGTCGTTTTCAGGTGCAATTGCTTGCCGTTGACAGAATCAATAACGGCCTTCGAGGTAAGCGTATTTACAGTATGCTTGCCATACATGGGATTTACTTCTAAATCTTGATAGAAACGCTTTTGAATCTGCTTCAACTCAAAACTGTCCATTTCTATAAAATTGAAATCGTTCAGGGTGGCCTTTTTCAGAAAATAGTATGAACCGCTAATCGAATCATACGCTTGTACCAATCGATCACCGTTACGGAATTTGTTCGAAAAAGTGTGATGTGATGGCATACGTACCTCGAAATCATCAAAGCCCGAAACTATATTCTCAAACTTTGAGCTAGGTTGTCTAAAACGCAGACTGTTGAAAATGGTATCGGCATGCTGCAATACAAAATCGCCTTCACCGCCCATTTTAAATATGAGTATTTCTAAAGGAGTGACAAAAATCTGGTAGCGTTGGTGATCCCCATTTTTTAGTTGGTTCTTGATATCAAGGCCTTTAAGGCCATTTCTTGCAATCTTCGTCTTTTCTAAAATGGTTCCGGGAATATTCTCGAAAAGTAACTTATCAAGATCATCTAAGGTATAGGTGGCATCTTGCTTCAAAAATTGAAAGGTCGGAATACGATTGACCATGATATAACTTCCGTTGGCGAGATCTGGTGAAATATACGTGGTGTTTACAAATTCGGAAACCGGATATAGTTTATTCGTTAGGTTCAAGCTAAAGTAAGCATCGTCAGGTCGTGCCGTTACATAGGAATTTTCACGGATCGAGTTTTCGAATTTTTGCTTTAAACGCTTTCCTTTTGAAGTAGATCGTGATATCAAGGGTTTTACGGTGTAACCCAAACCGCGTAACATTTCAATGACCCCTTTTTCACCGGGAAGATGTGCCGCGCCGATACCGGTGAATACTTTTCCGGAGTGCATGAGCGAGTCCAGTTTTTTGGTCATGTTCCGATTTCTTATAAAGAGCATATTTTTTAGGTAATGCTCCGTGTACATTGCCTTATCGATACTATCGAGCAATGCAATATTTCGATTGCGATAGGCGTCTTGCAACAAGCTCATCGGGTCTTGTTGTTGCATTTTCTTCTGGAGCCACTCGTCCGGTTTTTGCTTCATGGCATTCATACTGGCACGGCCGACGAGTGCAGAAGACTCTTCGAGGTCTTCAAGTGCGATGACGGGCTTGTCGAATTTCTTCCCTGCCTGATAAATGAACATATCCAAGTACGTTTCTTCCTCAAAATTTTGCGAATATTCGTCGGTACGGTAGAGAATATTGTTGACGCGATTGTCCTCAAAGGCAAGATAGGCGCCGATTTCTTCTTTTCTGGGGTTTTTAACCTGAAAGGGATAGGTATAAAATCCTTTGGCCACAAAACCATTTCCTTGACCATATCCCATAAAACCGAGATTATCTGAATTTTCGAGCCACGTACCGGGATCGGATTCCAACGCAACGATCTCACTTTCATCCAGGGCCTCGTAGAATACATCGTCCAACCGGAAGGCGATACGTTTACTGACATGCATCGTTCCGTAGAGATATGATGACTCTTGAAGTCCGTTGCCCGAAATTTCCCAAAGCAGGCTGTTCTCTTTTTGTGCGGAGAGCGAGGTTATCGTAAAAAGAAAAATTAGGGTAATGATCCGCATAAATGCAACTAGTTTAAACAAGTTCGGATTTAAAAATGGCCCAAAAAATAAAATTTCAAAAATGTATTGTGCCAATTAACTTTTAATTGACAATTTCAATTCGAATTGGAAATGATTAAAAATCCTTATGATGCCATTGATACTATATTGAATATTGCTAACGTATTTTCACTGCAAGTAGTATTTTTACGCTCACAAATTCAATGGGGGTGCAACATGCTACTAAAGCCTCGGGGAATATGCTAGTCGTTTAAAAAATATCCAAAAATGAAAGGAGTACTGCTCGTAAATCTAGGTTCGCCCGATAGCCCGACCGCAAAAGATGTAAAACCTTATCTTGATGAGTTCTTGATGGATGAAAGGGTCATTGACGTACCCAAGGTTTTACGCAACATCTTGGTTCGTGGAATCATTTTACAGACCCGTCCAAAAAAGTCCGCTGAGGCGTATTCAAAGATCTGGTGGGACGAGGGTTCGCCCTTGATCGTCATTTCGGAGCGATTCGCCGAAAAGGTTCGAAAACACACAGA
>CAYGPR010000082.1:0-9449 GCA_964351985.1 uncultured Maribacter sp.
ACTCCTAACTCCTAACTCCTAACTCCTAACTCCTAACTCCTAACTCCTAACTCTTCGTTGGTCTAAACATAAAATAGAGCCCAATGAGTACAAAAGGAATGCTCAACCATTGTCCGGTAGAAAGTAACCCTAGTGATTCTTCAAAACCTCCTTGACTCTTTTTTACATATTCTACAAAAAATCGAATGGTCCAAAGTAAGACTAAAAACAGACCGAAAAGATATCCCGATTTGTTCTTTTTATCGGTTTTCCAATATAGAAAGTACAATATCAGAAAAACAAAAATATAGGCGACCCCCTCATATAATTGGGCAGGATGTCGATAAGGTATCTGTTCCAAAATCTCAGAAAACTGCGGATTATTGGCAATTGCATCATAGGCCCCATTGACCGTCTTTTTACTCGTTATACGCATAGCTTCTGCGGGATGCATATCATCCGAATCGCGAACAAACTTGGTAGCGAAAACAAAGTTTTCATCGGTCACCTTGCCATTGATCTCAGAATTGAAAAAATTACCCAAACGTACGCAGAACGCGCCGATGGCAAACGGAATGACAATTCTATCTAAAATCCATAAGATTTTGAATTCAGGATGTTTTCGGGTATACAGGTACATGCCGGTTATAACCCCGATTGCGGCACCATGGCTGGCAAGGCCTGTAAAACCGGTAAATTCGTACCCGCTCGAAGTTTCTCGAATGGGCAACAGAATTTCCAGTAAATGTTGAGAATAATAGGCCCAATCATAAAAAAAGACATGACCGAGACGGGCACCCAACATCGTAGCGATAAGGCTATACATAAAAAGGGAGTCTAACTGCTCTGCTGTCTTTTTCTCCTTAAGGAAGATTTTCTTCATCAGATACCACCCAAGGGCAAATGAGGTGACCCAAAGAAGATTGTAATACTTTATCTGTAAGGGGCCGAGACTGAAAATTGTCTCATCGGGATTCCAGATGATACCTAAGAAGTGCATGTATTTGGATTTTGGTGGCTAAGATAAGAATTAGTATTCAGTGGGCAGTAAACCGTTCGCAGTTATCAAACCTCGATTTGGTCTATATTATCCAAACTTGAACTTTTATGGAACCGGGTCATACCCTTTACCGCCCCATGGATGACAACTGAAAATACGTTTTATTGAAAGCCATCCTCCCTTAAAAAGCCCGTATTTTTTTAGGGCCTCTAATGTATATTGTGAGCAGGTGGGCGAGTACCGACAGGTTGCGGGAGTGTAAGGTGAAATTGCTGTTTGATAGAACCTCACTAGAAAGACGAAAGGGGCTATCAATATTTTTTTCATTAAGAACTTATTTTATGGACATTACCACGAAAGTGGAAAACTCTTGATGTAATTAACTTAGTTAGTAGTTATATCTCGACTGTACTCGACCAGACCGTTTTTTGGTCAGCTTAAGAAATACTAAAAGTGGTGCCTTCTTTTCCGTCTTTAAGTTGAATTCCCAAACCGGAGAGTTCATCCCTAATCTTATCGGAGGTAGAAAAATCTTTATTCTCCCTAGCTTCCATTCGAAGTTGGATCAACAATTCAACAACGCCGGCCAATTTTTGGGTATCCGCTCCCGATTCGCTTTTTTGTTCCAATCCGAGCACATCGAATATAAAGGCGTCCATAGTTTCGCGAAGTATCGTTTTGTCATCCACCGAAATACTGGCTTGGCCTTCTTTGATTTGGTTGATATACTTCACGGCGTCGAACAATGTGGCAATAAGTATCGGGGTATTGAAATCATCGTTCATCGCTTCGTAGCACTTCTTTTTCCATGCTTCCACCTCGAAGCTCGAGGTTTTTCCTGTTTCGAGCGTAGATAGCGTGCCCAAAGCTTCCATCAATCGATTGTATCCTTTTTCAGAGGCTAACAAAGCATCATTACTAAGGTCCAAAATACTGGTATAATGGGCCTGCATAATAAAAAATCGCACTACCGATGGTGAAAAGGGTTTACTGAGAATGTCATTTTCTCCAGAAAAAATCTCACCAGGTAATATATTGTTCCCGGTAGATTTTGCCATTTTTTTTCCGTTCATCGTCAGCATATTGGCATGTAGCCAATAGTTGACCGGCGAATGACCATTACTTGCCTCGGCTTGCGCTATCTCACATTCGTGGTGCGGAAATTTCAAATCCATACCACCACCGTGTATATCGAAAGTCTCCCCGAGATATTTTGTGCTCATCGCGGTACATTCTAAATGCCAACCGGGGAAACCATCTCCCCAAGGTGAAGGCCATCGCATGATGTGTTGTGGCTCCGCTTTCTTCCAGAGGGCAAAATCCTGAGGACTTTTTTTGTCGTCTTGAGCGGTAAGTTCACGGGTATTGGCGATCATATCCTCCAATTTTCTGCCACTCAACTTTCCGTATTCGTATGTTTCGTTGAATTTTTTTACATCGAAATAGACCGATCCATTGACCTCGTAGGCGTATCCTTTTTCAAGAATATCTTTGATGATCTCGATTTGTTCGATAATATGTCCGGTTGCTGTAGGTTCGATACTTGGGGGTAGAAAATTGAACTTCTCCAAGATATTGTGAAAATCTACAGTATAGCGTTGTACCACTTCCATAGGTTCCAATTGCTCCAACCTGGCCTTTTTTGCGATTTTGTCCTCTCCATCTTCTGCATCGTCCACTAAATGGCCGGCATCGGTGATGTTGCGTACATAGCGCACCTTATAGCCCAAATGTTTCAAATAGCGAAAAATCATATCGAACGACATGAACGTTCTGCAGTTGCCCAAATGAACATTGCTGTACACCGTGGGGCCACAAACGTACATGCCCACATGACCTTCGCTCAAAGGCTTGAAGACATCTTTTTTACCGGTAAGGGAATTTGATACTCTGAGATTTTGGCTTTCGTAAAGCTGCATTTCGTAGTAAAACGATTAAAAGTTGGTATCAAGGTTTATATAGTCCAAAAATTCGCGACGCACGGCCTCATCTGTGAATTTGCCTCCGTATTCAGCGGTTACGGTGCTACTTTCGATATCTCGTATACCCCTCGAATTGACACATAAATGCTTAGCGTCGATAACACAGGCAACGTCATTGGTACCTAAAACACGTTGTAGTTCACGTACAATTTGAATGTTCAAACGTTCTTGCACTTGGGGCCGCTTGGCGTAATAATCTACGATGCGGTTCATTTTTGAGAGTCCGACAACGGTTCCGTTCGAGATATAGGCTACATGGGCCTTTCCAACAATAGGGAGCAAATGATGCTCACAGGTAGAATATAGCGTAATGTTCTTTTCGACCAACATCTCGCCATATTTGTATTTATTCTCAAAAGTTGACGACTTGGGCTTTCTCTCTGGGTGAAGACCTCCGAACAATTCCTTCACGAACATTTTAGCAACCCTATCCGGGGTACCTTTCAAGCTGTCGTCATCTAAGTCAAGGCCTAAGGTCAGCATGACCTCCCGAATGTTCTCACGTATTCTTTCAATTTTTTCCTCATCGTTTAAAACAAAGGCATCTTCACGTAAGGGCGTATCTTCTGACGACGAAATATGTTCTTTCCCCATCTCTTCAAAATGTTCTTCCAAACTCCTATCAATTTTCATCTAAAAATTGCTTTAAAGAACGGCAAAGATATACATAAAATGGCACTTTATATCTCATATGGGGCGTTACACAACATAAATTAGTGTTAAGGTGAGACAGGGCCTATTTTTGACATTGATATCGTAAACCTACTTATGAAGTGCCATGCCCTTCTGTTCTTATCTCTTTTGTTCGCAATGGCCAATTCGAATGCGCAGGTTGCGCCAGATTGTACCAATGCCATACCTATCTGTAGCAATACTCCGGTAAACGGAGGTACGGATAGCTTTGGAATCGATGATTTTGGTGGCAGTATCCGTTCCGGATGTCTTGAGGAAACCCTTTCGGGCGCAATAGAGTCCAATTCGGCCTGGTATCGTTTCCGGACCGGGGAAAGTGGACAACTTGGTTTCAATATTGGCATCGATACGGCCGAGGATTGGGATTTTGCATTGTATAAGTCCAGCGATTGTTCGGATTTAGGTGAGCCCATACGATGTAATTTTTTCGATAATCAAGATGAAAATGCCTTTATTGGAGTGGGGGAGGATCCTTCAGGAGATTCTTCGAACGTGCAGTATGAAGCTTGGCTGGATGTGCAAGCTGGGGAGGATTATTACTTATTGATCAATAATTTCAGCAATATCAATTCCGGATTTTCGATACAATTTTCCGGAAGTATTTTTATCGCCTATCCTGATACCGCTTTGGATTGTTCCATTGTTAGTAATCTTTTAGGCCCGCCAGTTTCGGCCTGCGAAGGTGAAACGGTCATCCTGGATGCCACGACTTCAGGAGCTACGTATGATTGGCAAATGGACTCAGGTAATGGTTTTCAACCCATTTCTGGAGAGCACGCCCCGACACTTAGTGTATCACAGACGGCGATGTACTGGGTAAGGGTAACAACGCTCGCCGAGACAATCGATAGTTATGTACAAGTTGCTTTTTCGGCGGTGCCGGTGGCCAATCCGGTTTCCGATGATGCCTCATGTTCCGGCAGTAGCATGTATGATTTGTCGATAAAGGATGCAGAAGCGTTGGGAAGTCAATCGCCCAACGATTATTTGGTAAGTTATCACGAGTCTCAAAATGATGCCATAAATGGAATAAATATTCTTCCGAAACAATATACCATCAACTTTGGGTCAAGACCCATATTCGTACGTGTCACCTCATTGAATAACCCTAAATGTTTCGACGCTACCCAGCAATTTCAGTTAACTGCACTGGAAACTCCTTCTATCGATTTTCCTTTGGAAGGATACCTGTGTGCAACAGAAGCTAGTGTAACCATTGGAGAAGCTCAGGCCAATACAAATTACACCTATTCATGGGATACGGGAGAAACCACACCCAGTATTTCGGTTACAGCGGAGGGTGATTACACCTTGACCATAACGAACGCTCAAAATGGGCTTAGTTGTTCCGAAACGGCCATCATCAGTGTAACGGAATCCATTCCGCCACAAATTACGGAAGTCATTATTGAAGACCTTCGAAACAATAACAAGGTTACTTTGATCGTGGAGAATGAAGACAGTTTCGAGTATCGCTTGGATGACGAACCGTATCAGTCCGCATATGTCTGGCATAATGTATTGCCCGGCGCACATACCATTACCGTGAACGACCCAAAAGGTTGTGGTGCTATCACCGAAGATATTGTTGTAGTGGGTTTCCCTAAATTCTTCACGCCGAACGGTGACAGTACAAATTCGCAATGGCATATTGAAGGGTTGTCTTACCTAGAGAATCCGATAGTCTTCATATATGATCGCTACGGTAAATTGATGAAACAGCTGACTTCGAACGATCTAGGTTGGGACGGTACCTTGAACGGCACTGCTATGCCCTCGGCGGATTATTGGTTCAAGCTTACCTATGAAGCCAATGATGGCGAGCGTATTACGGCTAAATATGTGAACAATCATTTTGCCTTGAAAAGATAGCATATGATGAATTGGCATTTCATCGATTAAGTGCATAAAATCCCGATAAAACATACTAAAAAGCACGTGGAGGAGTTATACTATTGATCAATTGTTCACTATTAGCCCCACTATTTATGCGAACACTGCTTTGTTTTGTTTGCTGCCTACTCTTGTTTTCGGTAGCCTCAACCGCACAAAATTCCAACTCCCCGGATTGTAGAAGTGCCATACCCGTTTGTGCCGATGCGCCTATTTCAGGTTTTGCAGATGGCAGAGGCGATATAGATGACTTTGACCCCGAGGTCTTTACCCAAACAGGTTGCTTGGAAAAGGGAAGCAATAGCTCTCAAAATATAGAGCATAACACCTCTTGGTACGTTTTTAGGGCCGGAACAGGTGGTCAGGTAGGTTTTGATATCGAAGCACTGCCGGTACCAGGTATGTCAACAATAACGGCGGAATGGGATTTTGCGGTTTACGGACCTGATGTCGACTGTACCGACATAAGTAACGGTACTGCCGAACCTATCCGATGTAATTACGAAACTAACGACACGAACTTTACGGGGATTGGTGTCAATCCCATCAGTGGGCAAGAAGGCGCTCCCTTTGTCAAACAAAGTTTAAATACCTATGATGAATGGCTCGATGTACAGCCCGGTGAAATTTACTATATCCTGATTAACAACTACAATACCAATTTCGACGGAGATGCAGAACAATTTATGTTGACCTTTACCGGAAGCTCCGTTGATGATGATCAAAATACCGCTCTTGATTGTACGCTGAGAGATGAGTTTTTAGGATTGGATATTGTTGCCTGTGAAGGTGATCCCGATATTACCTTGAGTGCTTTGAATTCCCCGGCGGGCCCCGATATCCTTAACGTCAGATGGACTGTCGACTACGAGGATGATGGCACCCCCGATGCCACCTTGACAGGAACAGGTCCTTTCGGTGCGGAATATGTGGTGACAAGTCCGAATTCTGGCCGATATTTTGCCGAGATTACAACAATTTCCGGAACTCCTCCGACCGTGGCCGATGTAGGAGGTATTCTGATCACATTTCATGGAATACCCGTTTTAGACCGTGTAGAGATGTTGGATACCAACCTGAGCAAGGATCCTGATCAAAATAATATAGAGTTCTTTGTGGTGGGTAACAGCGATTACGAATTTGCCATAAACGGTGGCGAGTTTCAAGATGACCCGGTTTTTAACGATGTACCGCCAGGTTTGAATACGGTAATTATAAACGACAAAAATGGCTGTGGTATTACTGAGCCTATTGAATTTCTCGTCGTGGGTTATCCTAAATTTTTTACACCCAATAATGATGGATTCAACGATTTCTGGCATGTTCTTGGTATTGAAACCCTAGATTCGCCATTGCTTTTTATTTTCGACCGCTATGGTAAGTTAGTAAGCCAGTTGAATTCCAATTCGGTAGGCTGGGACGGCACACTTAATGGTAGGCCCTTGCCTTCCAGTGATTATTGGTTTAGACTCGAATATTCCATGTTAGAGGATGGAGTGCAGGTCGCAAAAACAAGACAATCTCATTTTACGTTAAAAAGATAAAAGGTGTTCACGGGAAAATGTAAAAAGACCGGCCCCGAAAAATTTCGGGACCGGTCTTTTATTATCTAAATCTCAACGTTAGAAATTAACGGTGTACGCCAAAGTTACATTGGTATTGATATTATTGATGAAGGCAGGGGTCGTAAATCCAGTATCGAACAACTGTCTGTTGAAATCTTGTTCGGTGCGGTTGAAAGCCAAATCTAATCGGCTTCCTCCAAAATTATATCCCATTCCGGCCGAAAAACCATTAAGGTCACCGATGGTCACACCATTGGCATAAGGGCTTTGTTCAAAACGATACCCTCCTCGAAGACTGACTTGGGCGATTCGATATTCTCCTCCGATTCGTATCGAAGAAACTGAAGCCAGTTCATTGACGATTTGATCATTGACAATAGCGAAACTACCATCGGAAACAGGTTTTAATTCGGCTCTTGACATATCTTGAAAGCCATAATCAAGGCTTACTAGTCCATTTTTTCCAAAAATTATCGCCAAACTTCCCGTCCATTTTTCAGGGGTCTTAATCGTGTAGGTATCGAATAAGTTGACCACGTCGAAATTAATGAAATTGATATCCTCATCGGCTAAATCAGAATTTATTCGTTGTGAAGTATCATCGGTAAGCCTGTACCAAGTGGGCGATTGATAGCTCGTTCCAAGACGAACGAATTCATTCAATTTTGCAATGGCGCCTAGGCTAAAAGAAAATCCCGAACCTTGGGTTCTCAAATAATTATCGAACGTAGCGAACTGTATCTCTGAACCGGCGTCATATCCGTCTTCAAAAAACCGGTCGAGCTGTGTGTATTGTACATTATGGAAGTTCAACGAAGCACCCAACTGAAGACGGTTTTCATATTGGGTAGCGGCGTTTATGGTGAACTTGCTATTGTAACCTGTAGTGAGCCTTGAAAATTCTTGATTAACCGTGTTATAATTGGCATTGCTGACATAATCTAAATTGTCGTCATCCGGACTCTGTGGGTCTATTATTCCCCCAAAATATCCTAAAAAAGCCTGTTGGTCGGTAAAGCCTTGTTGAGAACCAATGTCCAAATAGGCATTTTCCAAGAGCTCGCCATCCTGCAATAGAATCGCACCGAAAGGGACTCCGTTTGCAAAGTTTAAAAAATAATTGTCAATGCCTTGATTGCTATTTCCTGAAACAAAGAATTCATCATCAAGATCTTGAACGACATCATAGTTGATGGCCAAGGATAGTTTTTTCCATTTAGAATCAGGATCGGTGGTTTTGAAAACCATCACTCCTCCAACCTGGTTAATATCCAAATTATTGGTTATACGGCCATTGTTGCCATTAAAATAACGTGAAGCGTTGTCACGGTTATAGCTCGTACCTGAAATGGTAAATAGGCTATTAGCGAATACCGCTGATCCCGCCGGGTTGATATTCAGTGCCGAGAGGTCACCGCCGAGGGCACCAAAAGCACCACTTAGACCCTGAAAACGTGCGGTACCTTGAAGGTTGTCCGTGCCGTAGCGCAGCACATCGTCAATACTTTGCGCGCCTACGAACGTGCATGCCAATAGCACCATGAAAGTTGTATATCGTTTCATCTGTTATGAGTTAAGTATAAAAATGGATTGTGATTATTTTGGGCTTATCCTCTTCCTCCGCTTCGTCCACCGCCGCTTCGTCCTCCACCGCCGGAAGAACGAGAACCACCGCCGGAACTTCTAACACTACCACCGGAGCTTCGAGAACTTCCGCCAGAACTTCTATAACTTCCTCCAGAACTTCTTGAACTACTGCCCGAACTTCTATAACTACCGCTACTTCTGGCTCCAGAACTTCTTGTGCCCGACCTGTAGCTACTGCTACGTGGAGAAGAACTTCGATACGATTGGTTGGTTCTTGAGCTGCTACCAGAACTTCTATACGATCCTGCCCGTGTACCCGAGCTTCTATTATACGCCGAGGTTCGCGGTGCTGTTCTCGTACGGGCAGTATTACCACTTCTATAACTTTGGTTGCTTCTAGAAGAGCTGTTATATCGGGGCACTGCTCTTGTACTCCTGCTCGTTCTGTACGATCTATTTTGATCTACTCCGACTGTACGCCGCGAAGCGATACCATTTCTACCGCTTCTTGAACTGCGGACATTGGCACTTCTACTACTGGCCGATCGTGCCGAAGTTGAACGATATCTGGCCGAATTACTTCTTGTGTTCAGATTAGATCTTCCGCGTAAGGCATTTCTCGAACTATTTCCGGCAATGGCATTCCTGTCATAGTATCCACGTCTTGATCGGTTTAAGGCATGATTTCTATAATTTCCGTAACCGTAGGCATAAGGTGGACACCAGGCATTGTAGCCTCCCCATCCCCAG
>CAYGPR010000083.1:0-9148 GCA_964351985.1 uncultured Maribacter sp.
TGGTGGTGGAGTTTCGCTTGATGTTGCTCGTGCAATTACCTTAATAATCAATCATAAAATAGATTTATTTGATTATGATGATTTAATAGGTGGCGATAAATATGTGACCGAAGATGTTCCGCATTTTGTAACGATTCCGACTACTTCGGGTACAGGAAGTGAAGTTGGCCGAAGCGCCATTATTTCCGAAGATGAATCAAAGAAAAAACGGATTCTTTTCAGCCCAAAATTGATGGCAAAAATTGTTTTTGCGGATCCTTTATTGACTATGGAATTACCGCCATTTATAACAGCGGCTACCGGTATGGATGCCTTGACCCATAATATGGAAGCGTATTTGGCGAAAAATTACCACCCCATGTGTGATGGAATTGCCTTGGAAGGGATAGGGTTGATTGCAGATTCTTTGGAAAAGGCAACTAAAAATCCAGATGTGGAATCACGGGCAAAAATGTTGTTGGCAAGTTTAATGGGAGCGGTGGCTTTTCAAAAAGGGTTGGGGGTTGTGCACAGTTTAGCGCATCCGCTATCGAGTTTGTTGGATACCCACCACGGATTGGCGAACGCGGTAAACCTCCCTTATGGAATGCAATTCAATTATGAGGGATTTGAAAAAAGATTCGATAAAATGGGCGATGCTTTTGGATTAGGAAATAAACAAGGAAATAGGGTAGTGGACCATCTTTTTGAAATGAACGCCAAACTCGGTATGCCGACAGAACTTTCCGAAATTCATGTCAAGCAAGAACATATCGAAGAACTCTCCGATTTGGCGGAGGCTGATTTTTGCCATCCGAATAATCCAAAACCAGTTTCAAGAGAAGATTTTAAAAATCTTTACCAAAAGGCACTATGATTAAAATCGGAATTTCCTCCTGCTTTATGTACCCCGACAAAGAAAGGATTGTCTTTGGGCACAAATCGTTGAGTTATCTGGAGAACGATATGGCGCGTTATTTAACGCGAAAAGGCAT
Source organism: uncultured Maribacter sp. (assembly GCA_964351985.1). GTDB lineage: Bacteria > Bacteroidota > Bacteroidia > Flavobacteriales > Flavobacteriaceae > Meishania. The sequence goes on from CAYGPR010000083.1 coordinate 975, forward strand.
ACTTCCGGTCTTGATTCCTGATGTGGCGGATGAATACTTGAATGATATCTTATCTGAAATGGACGGATTCGTTTTTCAGGGTGGGGTCGATTTGGCTCCCGAAACCTATGGCGAGAAACCTATTGGAAAATGGAAGGGCGATGCCCATCGCGACCAGTACGAGTTAAAGATTATGGATTATGCTATTAAGAATTCCAAACCTGTATATGCCATCTGTCGCGGCATGCAATTGATGAACGTGTATTTCGGGGGAACGCTTTATCAAGATACCGTCACACAAAATCCGGAGGCCGATGATCATCGATCGGCGGAATTATACGATACAATTAAACATCCTATAGAATTTACAGAAGGAACATTTTTGGATAAACTATATAATAGAATCGAAAATCCAAATGTCAATACGGTGCATCATCAGGCGGTAAAAGATTTGGGAAATGATCTGGAAGTCTTTGCAAAATCGCCAGACGGCATCATAGAAGCTTTCGGGTATTCTAAAGAACCCGATGGTAAGGTAATAGGAGTGCAATGGCACCCTGAATTTTCGCCGACATTGGGGAATGCGGTAATCGATGCAGATTTACTTTATGAAGCTTTTTTAAAACATACGAAGTGAGAACAATGCAGATAAAGAATCCGGCTACGGAGGAAATCATAGCCGACCTACAAGTAACTTCAGCAACCGAATTAAAAGTGAAACTGGAGTACCTACGAGAAGGACAAATTGAATGGGCTAAACAATCAGTTGAGGAGCGCTTGGCATGTATTATCCGATTTGGGGATTTAATCAAGGAGAATGTCAATGAACTTGCAAGCATCTTAACCTCGGAAACCGGAAAACCGTTACAACAATCTTTAAATGAAATTAAAGGTGCCCAAAACCGTATCGACCATTTGAAGCAGAACGCGAAAAAATGGTTGGCATCGGAAACTTTGGTCGATTCGGGAAGTACCCATGAGAAAATTGTTTATGAACCTTTGGGGGTGATTGCCAATATTTCCGCATGGAATTTCCCCTATAATGTAGGGTATAATGTTTTTTTATATGCCTTGGTTGCCGGCAACTCGGTACTCTACAAACCATCTGAGTTTGCTTCTTTAACCGGAAAGCAATTCGAAAAATATCTGTGGCAAGCGGGAATCCCCGAAAATGTATTTCAATGTATTATCGGCGATGGAAACTTAGGACAACAAATTTTGGAATCTGATTTAGATGGTTATTTCTTTACTGGATCCCATACTACCGGACTTCATATAGCAAAAACAGTAGCGCATAAATTGGTTCCCGTTCAATTGGAATTAGGCGGCAAGGATCCGCTATATATCATGGATGATGTTAAAGATCCCGAACAGGCGGCAATAAATGCGGCCGAAGGCGCTTTTTACAATAACGGACAAAGTTGCTGTGCAGTAGAACGTATTTATGTTTCCGAAAAAATACATGACGAATTTGTTGATGATTTGGTTGAAGAAGTGAGTACCTATAAAATCGGAAATCCCACTGGTTCGGACACTTTTATAGGACCGCTGACCCGAAAACAACAATTAGCGGTTTTAGAAAATCAAGTGGCAGACGCCATTAGCAAAGGAGCTACATTGCGATATGGAGGAAAAAAAATAGCTGGCAAAGGTTATTATTTTGAGCCCACGGTTTTGACCAATTGCAACCACGAGATGAAAGTTATGAAAGATGAATCTTTCGGTCCGATCATCGGAATTCAAAAAGTAAGTTCAGATGACGAAGCTTTGCAGCTAATGGCAGATACTGAATATGGGTTGACGGCGGCGATTTTTTCAAATGACCAACAACGTGCTCTGAATTTGTTAAAAGAATTGAACGTTGGAACGGCCTACTGGAATTGTTGTGACCGAGTGAGCCCCAATGTGCCATGGTCGGGAAGAAATAATTCCGGATTGGGGGCTACGCTTTCTTCACAAGGCATCCGGGCTTTTGTACAGCCTAAATCGTATCATTTAAGGTCTTCTTAAAATTAGACTATGAATAAGCCCAAAAATTATAAAGAATTTCAATTAACACTAGAGAGGCAAGTTCCATCGAATGACTGGCCTGCTGGATTAAAATCACTTTGGCACGATGCGAAGGGTGATTGGGAGGCCTCGCACGACATCGCCCAAGAAATGCACAATGAATTGGGAAGTTGGATCCACGCCTATCTGCATCGAAAAGAAGGCGATGAATTCAATGCCGAGTATTGGTACCGCCGAGCGGGGCGACCTTTTCCGCAAGAAACACTCAAAGAGGAGCATCGGAAATTAGTCGAATTTATTTTAAAGCGATAGAATCCAGGCAAGGTCAAAGGTCAAACCTGAAACCAGAAACTTTCTCAATATTCCGAATACTCCGTAGGATATAAAAGCCGTGTATCATTCCTAGAAACCGTATTCTGATATTTGGGCATGACCTTTAGTTTTTCCCAAACAGGGGATTCCACGAAATTCTTCCAGTTGGCATCACGGACTTCCTGATTTTCGTGTGTGGTCATATATACTAAATTGGGCATTCTGCTACCTGATAGGACTTCTGCGTAAAAGACCGCATTAAAATCTAGATCTTCGAATAATTTTACTTCTCCACCGGCATTGAACATATCTACTTTTTTTCGGTACAGATCCTCGGTCGCTCCTTCGTAGCTACGCAATTCGTAGACCCGGTCTTTTCGTGGACCCTGCAATTTCGGAGTTTCCATTTGGGGCATTTCGGTAAAGGCTTTCATGAGCATTGACTCTATTCGTGAATAGGGAGCATTGTCATGTGCGGCCATGAGATAAGCCTTTCCAGCGGTTAGATGCTTTTCATCCTTCATGATTGCATCTTCATAGAGCCCGAACTGGACTAAAGAATTGAAAGGAATCAGCACATACGTTTGTTTAGGGGTAATGGAATCGGTCGGTCTTGGCTTAAAAACTCCAACAGGGCCTATGTCCAATTTTTTTAGTGCAGGAATAAAGGCATCTTTCAAATAAGCATCCGTAGTCGCCATTTGTTTGTCATTTTCAAAGGAATAGACCTTGAGTTGATAATACTGCCTTGACTCTTGTGCGGAAAGTGAAAATAACGAGGCCGCAAAGCAAAATAAAAAAATAAGTGTTCTCATAGTGTATTTGTTTATGCAATGAAGGTTAAACTATTATTCTTGTGCCGTTAGCGGCTACATTTTTTTCAGTGTCGAAATAGAAATCCACACGGCCCAGATTGAGGCCGAAACAGCCTACCTGATTGACTAGTACATTTTTTCCGGCCATATTCTGAACGATGGTTGGTTTTTCTAAAAAAGTATGAGTGTGGCCCCCGATAATCAAATCAGTGAGTTTTGTTTTTGCCGCCAGATGTAGGTCATTGGGCTTGTCTTTAACTTTGTACTGATATCCAATATGTGAAAGACAGATGATAAGGTCACACTTTTCTTCCGTCTTTAAAATGCGTTCCATATCACGGGCGATAGGGTAGGGATGATCGTACCTGGTTTCTTTGTAAAGAGATTTGGAAACCAAACCCTTTAGCTCAATTCCCAGACCATAGATGCCTATTTTTATGCCGTCTACCAAATAAGTGGTATAAGGCTTCACTAGGCCATCGAGGATGGTATTGGCAAAATTATAATTGGCCGATAGAAATTTAAACTTCGCATGTGGCAATTGTGCCGCCAAACCGTCTATACCATTGTCAAAATCGTGATTGCCGATCGTAGCGGCATCATAACGCAATTTGCTCATCAGTTTGAACTCGAGTTCGCCGCCATAAAAATTGAAATAGGGCGTTCCCTGAAATATGTCTCCCGCGTCGAACAATAAGGTATTCGGATTTTCATTTCGTATACTTTCTATCAGAGTTGCCCGCCGCGCCAGTCCGCCCATATTAGGAAATTGTGAATGGTCCTTTTCAAAAGGGTCGATGTGGCTATGCACATCATTGGTATGTAAAATGGTAATTTTTTTCGTGGACGTATTGCACGAAGAAACCGAAAGTCCGCCGAGACCAACGAATACTGATGATGCAGAAGCATTGACCAAAAATTTTCTTCTTTTCATCAGTTGGTCAATTTATAAAAACGGTCATCTATTACAGGAGTGAGTGTATCAACCTTTTTAAAATAATCGATCATTGCATTTCGGATCAGATAATCGATACTGGTAATTTCAATAGCATCCTTAAAAAAAATCATATCGTCGCCACCGCTCACTAAGTAATCGGAAGTTGCTATATGATATGTTTTATTGATATCAAGAGATTCTCCCTGAATTTTTATGGAAACTGGTTTATCCTTGGTATCCAGTATTATCTGTATTCCAGAAATCGGATGCGCCCTTTTCGAACGCACTAAAAAATTAACAAGCTCTTGTACCGATTTTCCACTCAATTCGACCACGGCAATGGAATTTTCAAAGGGCATAACTTCGAAGGCCGATCTTGCCGAAACCTTTCCTTTTGATATGATGGAACGTATGCCCCCGTGGTTCAATACAACAAAATCGATTTTATGTCCTGTTCTGGCCTTGTATATTGGAATTGCCTCCGATAGCACAATATCCGCCATGAGGTTGCCGGCGGGTGTATTGTAGTTACCCTCATCTTTTGATATCATAAAAGGGGCGTAGGCCAATGTACTGTCAAGCACCTCGTTGATTCGATCTCGGTACGGTTTTATAAAGGTTTCCAAGGAATCTTGCTCGGCGAAGGAGGTATCTATTTGAATTTGTTCGGCTTCGACTTTTGCCATGGCCAAGGGTTCATGTTTACAAGAGTAGAGGCAAGTAATCGTTATGAATATAACAAAATGTTTTATTTTTAAATCCATTATCCTTTTTAACTTAGCCACGAATTGACAAGTGGATATTCTTTACATTTGTAAGACAGCATATGAACTCCAAAAGAGTTCTACAAATGTAAAAATACATGTTTAAGGGAATAAAAGATAAATTTAAGCACAAATCAGGGCTTAAATTCTTAAAGGCCGAACTGGCCAAGCCGGCGCCGGTCGTTGAGCGGTCAAAGGGCATAACATCGATTGCCTGTCTTGTAGACCTTGACAAGTTCGATAATGCCAATCTGTTCTATGAATTTGTCGAGGAATTTTCCCTTAGACCGAATGCTGTCAAGATTATTGGATATAAAAGTTATTACGACAAAAACAGCCCCTATTCCACACCGGTTTTCTCTGACAAAGACCTCGGATGGAACGGGGACATTGAAAATAGTTACGTACTTGAATTCTTGAGCAGGGAGTATGATCTTTTGGTCAACTATTACACTGAAGAAAATTTGTTGTTACAACTCATGAGCGTAAAGACCAAGGCAAGGGTAAGGGTAGGGTTTAAAGAAGTGGATCAGAGCTATAACGATTTAATTTTGGATACGCCCATACATGATTTTAAGACATTTAAAATGGAGCTAAAAAAATATTTGAGGGTTTTTAACGAGATTGCATGATGAAAGAACTCATAGGTACCGGTGTGGCCTTGGTCACTCCATTTAATGAAGATTTATCGATAGATATCGAAGCTTTGACCCATATCGTCGATTATTGTATCGACGGTGGAGTTGACTATCTCGTTGTACTAGGGACGACCGGTGAATCGGTCACCTTAAGCTCGACCGAGAAAAAATTAGTGGTTCAAACTGTCATAAAAGCGAACGGTGGACGATTACCTTTGGTTTTAGGGGTCGGAGGAAATAACACGGCCGCCATTGTTGAAGAATTACAGACCCTAGACCTGAGCCCATTTTGTGCTATTCTTTCCGTATCACCCTATTATAACAAACCGACACAAGAAGGTATATATCAACATTTTAGGGCTATTTCATCGGCTTCTCCGATTCCAATAATTCTTTATAATGTTCCGGGAAGAACTGGGAGCAATATGCTTCCAAAGACTGTTTTGCGATTGGCAAGCGATTTTGAAAATATTGTAGCTATAAAAGAAGCCTCTGGTGACATTTCGCAGATTACCGAGATTATTGATGGAAAATCGCAAAATTTTCATGTGATAGCGGGAGATGATAGCACGGCCGTACCAACAGTTTTGGCCGGTGGTTCGGGGGTCATCTCCGTATTAGGACAAGGAATGCCCGAAGTCTTTGTTAAAATGATATCTTCTGCATTGGACGGTGATACCAACAAGGCACAAGAACGACAGTCCGAACTGAAGGAAGGCATGTCGTTAATTTTCGAAGAAGGCAACCCTGCAGGTATTAAGTCTATTTTTGAAGTGCTTGGTCTCTCGCGGGCGAAGGTACGATTGCCTTTGGTAGAGGCAACGCCCGAATTAAAGCAAAGAATCACTTCGTTTGTAAAGCCTTTTGCAGAAGTACATTCTTAAAGACCCACTTGACTTTATGAACTCAAGAAGGGTTTTATACGTTAAATCTTCGCCAAAAGCATTGTCCTGCCTTTTTAAACCTACTATTTTAGCGTTTTAAAATTGTTTTTTTTATCGGTCGATAATGCGTAATTTTGCAAAATGTTTTTAAGAATTAGACAACTTTTTTATTTCTTGGCGATAGTTTTGTTCTTTGCCTCCTGCAGCGAGTACCAGAAAGTGCTTAAGAACGAGGATGTGAAGGATAAATATGAGTTAGCACAAGAATTATATGAAGAGGAAGACTTTAAAAGAGCCAACCGATTATTTGAACAAATAGCACCAAAGTACGTTGGTAAACCGCAAGGCGAAAGGGTCATGTTCTTCTTGGCTGATACTTATTTTCAGAGAGGGGACTATAATATGGCTGGATACCAATTCGAGCGTTTTCTTAAATCGTACCCACAGAGTGAAAAAACTCAGGAAGCTGCCTTTATGGGCGCCACGAGTTATTATGAACTTTCTCCGGAATATTCCTTAGATCAAACCGACACGGACAAGGCCTTGGCAAAACTGCAAACTTTCGTTAATACCTACCCCGATTCGGGATATTTTGAGGAGGCCAACCTAATGGCCAAGGAACTAACCACCAAGCAAGAAAAGAAGGCTTTTGAAATTGCCCGTCAGTTCAATAAAATAGGAGAGTTCGATTATACCTTTTTAACACCAGCTGTAACGGCTTTTGATAATTTTGTTTCCGATTATCCGGGATCGATATATAGAGAGGCTGCCCTTTTCTACAGGTTCGAGGCAACGACTCGAATGGCACTTAATAGTTTTGAGCGATTGAAACCTCAAAGAATAGAGGAGGCCAGAGAGGCATATGCAACATTGAAAAAACAGTTTCCCGAAACAGCTTATGCAAAAGAAGTCGAAAAATGGCTTAAAAAAATCGATAAAGAATCACAAAATTTCACCGAATTATCAAAATAATATCCATCATATATGAATGATTTAAAAAATTCAAAAGCTCCCGTTTCAACGGTTACCATCAACAAAAACGAGTTCGATGAAAAAACCGATAATATTTATGAGGCGATTTCCATAACGGCAAAAAGGGCGATTCAAATCAATTCTGAGATTAAAAAAGAACTTTTGGAGAAACTCGAAGAATTTGCGACCTATAGCGATAGCTTGGAAGAGGTTTTTGAGAACAAAGAGCAAATCGAGGTTTCTAAATTCTACGAAAAGCTTCCTAAACCACACGCCATGGCGGTAGAAGAGTGGTTGAACGACAAGATTTATCATAGAAATACTGAGAAAGACGCATAATTCATTGTTATGTTAAGCGGTAAAAACATCCTTTTAGGCATTACCGGAGGGATAGCTGCTTATAAAACGACCTTTCTCGTTCGTTTACTGATTAAAGCTGGTGCCCACGTCAAAGTGATTTTGACGGAAAGTGCCCGTTCTTTTGTTTCCCCCCTTACCTTGGCAACACTTTCCAAGAATCCTGTTTTGACATCTTTTATAAAGGAAGAGAAGAATACAACAGACTGGAACAACCATGTGGAACTAGGTCTTTGGGCCGATTTGATGCTCATCGCACCTGCCACTGCCAATACCTTGTCGAAAATGGCAAATGGTACCTGTGACAATATACTGCTAGCGACTTATCTTTCGGCAAAATGCAAGGTTTTTTTCGCCCCTGCGATGGATTTGGATATGTACAAACATCCTTCTGCCAAGGCATCCTTTGAGAAGTTGGAATCCTTCGGAAATGTTATGATTCCTGCAACCTCGGGGGAATTAGCAAGTGGATTATATGGTGAGGGAAGAATGGTCGAACCGGAGGC
>CAYGPR010000084.1:0-8202 GCA_964351985.1 uncultured Maribacter sp.
GTTTAGGTCATACACTACCTCCCCATTTTTAAGGGTCAATTCACATTCCAACTTCTTATCACCGTTCATTCTTTTGCCTTCGGTATCGATAAAGCCGAAATCGCCTTTGCGCAGATTCAAAAGGGTAATGTCGGCCTCGACACCTACAGATAAATTTCCTAATTCTTTTCGCTTGATAGTTTGTGCGGGAATCCAAGTAGTGGCTGTCACGACTTCTTGAACTGACAACCCCATATTCAAAAATTTAGACATCACATTTACAATATCCTTCATACCGCTATTCATGCTGCCGGTGTGTAAATCTGTACTTATGGTATTCGGTTTAAAACCTTGTTTCATGGCGGGCACTGCTTGTGCAAATAGAAAGCTACCACCACCGTGGCCGACATCGAAGACGATTCCGCTTTCTTGGGCTTTAATTGCAAAATCTTCAACTTTTCGATTTTCGTTGACCAAGGGTGTTCTTCCTTTGACGTGCGCATAGGTATGGGTGAAAATATCGCCGGGCCTAAGTATTTCCATAAAAAGTTTTTTTAGGGAAAGCTCTGGTTCACTACCACCAAAATCGATCATAACAGGGACACTGGCAAGTTCACCGGCCGCCACTGCCGTTTCGGCCGGTGTCCAATCAAAACCTTCGTAGTGCGCCAATTTTACACCGACAATATATTCGGGATATTGCTTTGCGACCATGGCCGTCAGTTTGGCATCCATATCGTTTACGTTCTGCTCGATGGCCCCACCTTTCATTCCCGACCCCACAATATTCAAAAATGACAATACCCTGGTTTTCGAATTGTCGATGGTCTGTGCCTTGAACGTTTTGAAATTTCTCCATCCTGAACCTCCAACATCGACCAAGGTAGTTACTCCGCTTCGAAAACTAAAAGCGTCAGGAAGAACCGCTTCAAAACTATTGCTCAAATAGGCATCTTGTTCGGTACCGAAAAAATTGTGGCTATGGATATCGATAAGCCCTGGAACGACATATAACCCTTTTGCATCTATAAGCATTTTTGCGGATTTTGACGGAATCTTGGAGGCAACTTCAGCGACTTTTCCATCTTTTATGGCAACATCCATGAGTTTATCAATGCTGTTTTTAGCATCAATCAGATGGCCATTCTTTATGAGGATATCATATTCTTGGGCTGATAAACTGGTAGTGAACAGTAGGGTCAACACCAACATCATTCGAGAAATCTTCATTAAAAAGATAGTTGGTCGTTTTAGTATTCGAAGAATTTTTGCTTTAAACATAGGTTACGAAATCAACGGTTTTTCAATGTACAACTTAGGGAAATAATTTTAGTTTTTGAGATTATAAAACCTAATCGCGTTCTGGCCCATAATTGCTTTTCGCTCATTATCGCTTAATGTTCCGATAAAGTCGGTCACCAATTTTTTTACCTGGCCATAATTTCCGGCGACCAGACAGACCGGCCAATCGGATCCGAACATAATACGTTCCGAGCCGAAAGCCTGCAATGCTAAATCCATATAAGGAATGATGTGTGGTGCGGTCCAAGAATTATAATCGGCTTCTGTGATCATTCCGGATACTTTACAATATACGTTTTCGTGTTTGGCAATTTCTTTCATCAAAAGCGCCCAACCATCAAAAAACCCATCTTTAATATAGGGTTTGGCAATATGGTCGATGACGAATTTCTGATGTGGAAATTGCTTTACGAATTCCAAAGTCGCCCCCAATTGATGCGGAAATATGAGGATGTCATAGGTATATCCATATTTCTCTAAAAAAGAAATACCCTTTAAAAACTCGGGTCGCATCAAAAAATTATGATCCGGTTCACCCTGAACTACATGGCGCCAACCTTTAAGTTTTTCATTATTATGGTATTTTTCGAGTACACTATCAATATCATCCGACCGTAAATCGGCCCAACCAACAACGCCTTTTATAAAATCATTTTCACGAGCCAGTTTCAGGAGGAAATCGGTTTCCCCCAAGGTTTGGTCGGCTTGTACGGCCACACAACCATCGATATCGTTTTCTTCATAGACTTTTTTTAAGTCGGATGGTAAAAAGTCGCGTCGGATCACAGCCATTTCGTCGTCAATCCACGAATGTTTTATAGGTTCGTATTTCCAAAAGTGTTGGTGCGAATCGATTTTCATTGGGTTCCTATTTGCTAAAATTTTATTTTTTCGGATTTTCCATAATCATAACGAGATTCCCCTCTTCCATGGAATAAAATCTTCTTGGCCCAAGCGTACCGCCGCGGTGGTCACTTCACCGCTTGCCACCTGAATAATATATTCCAATAATTCCTCTCCCTTGGTCTCAATGGTATCTTCACCTGTGATAATACTTCCCGTATTAAAATCGATGATATCTTTCATACGCTCCGCCAAAGTGTTGTTGCTCGAAATCTTGATGACCGGTGCGATAGGATTTCCCGTAGGTGTACCCAAGCCTGTGGTAAAAGCAATGACATTGCATCCCGAACCGGCTAGACCTGTGGTACTTTCGACATCGTTACCTGGTGTACAAAGTAAATTGAGTCCTTTTCTGGTGGATTTTTCCGTATAATCCAAGACTTCCATGACTGGTGAGGTGCCTCCTTTTTTCGCCGCCCCAGCAGATTTTATCGCATCGGTGATCAAGCCGTCCTTTATGTTTCCCGGGGATGGATTGTTGGCAAAGGCAGATCCCAAGGCCACGGCTCGCGCAGAATACGCATCCATGAGATCGGCGAACTTTTTGGCTTCTTCTTCGGTGTTGCATCGATTGATCAATTCTTGTTCCACCCCATTGAGTTCAGGAAATTCTGATAAAATGGTCGTTCCCCCAAGAGCCACCAATAAATCCGAAGCATAGCCCAAAGCGGGGTTTGCCGAAATTCCCGAGAAACCATCTGATCCTCCACATTCAAGTCCTAAGTTCAGGTGGTGCAAGGGTGCGGGTGCCCTATTGATTTTATTCGCCTCGATCAATCCTAAAAAGGTCTTCTTTACGGCATCTTCAATGAAATGGCGTTCGCTCTCACTTTTTTGTTGTTCGAGAATATATAGCGGCTTTGAAAAATCAGAATCGCGTTCTTTTATACCAGCAAGCAAGTTTTTTACTTCTGCATTCTGACAGCCTAAACTTAAAACCGTGGCACCGGCCACATTCGGGTTGGTAATATAGCCCGCGAACAAATTGCAAAGTGTCTCCGAGTCCAAACGAAAACCGCCGCAACCACCCTCATGGGTCAAAAATTTAATGCCATCTACATTCGGAAAGACCCTGTTTTGCTTAACCTCTTCCGAACTTTGAACAATCTTGGCACTTAGCAACTCTTGTTCTGTAGAACCACTTTTATACCGCCGCACCAAGGCCTCGGTATCTACCACGAAATCGGTGGTCGTGGTATAGCCCAAAGTATCCAACAGGGCCGATTTCATCACTTCGACATTTCTATTCTCACAAAAAACCATGGGGATGACAAGCCAGTAGTTGGCGGTGCCCACACTGCCATCCGCTCTATGATAGCCATTGAACGTTCTGTTTTTCCATTGCGTTATATCGGGGGCGGACCAATTTGACTTTTGGTTTCCGACCACATATTCAGAAGAAGCATGAACCACGTTTTCGGTCGTTAACGATGCCCCTTGGTCTATCGGCTTCGTGGCCCTACCGACCAACGCGCCATACATGATAATCTCATCACCTACAGAAAGCTCCGATACCGCGAACTTGTGCTTGGCCGCTACCGCGGTGGATAACTCAAATTGCGAACTGTTGAAATTAATGGGCGTGCCTTTTGGCAAATCCTTTAGTGCGGCCAGAACGTTGTCTTGAGGATGTATCTGTAAAAAGTTTTTTGACATAGGACAAATAGAATTCCAGATTTCTAGAGGTTTAGGCTCGTATAAAATGAGCCTCTAATGTAATTATCTTTTACCAATCTTTTTGAGAAAGGCATAATCGCAATCTCAAGAAGGCATATCCGGCAATGTCCATCCGTTTTGATACGTATGTTTTATGAATTCGTTTGCAGATTGCAAGGCATTGAATTCCTTATGTTCCACATTCCAAGTGGGTGAACCTTTTATCATTTCGAATCCGAAGGTTTCTACCACGTTCATGGTTTCATTCGGATTGATATTGGTGAACTTCATATTTTCTCCATCCCATTTTAAAATTTTGTTCAAACCCTGAAGCCTGACGGCCAATACGCCCAACAAAACGGTCTCATTAAAAGGACCTGAATAATCAAAACTTGCTGAACCGTTTATTCTATTTTCAGGTGATTCTTTGCAAGCACGAATCCAATCTTGTTCGTGTGGACCATCGATATAGCCCACGGCACCCGGTATTCTTCGCAGATGAGGTTTTACTTGGGGTATCCTTCCCGAAAGCAATCTTGGATTAAAACCCCCACAATCACTGATCAAGGTATCTTTGGTACCGACCAATAAACACCCTCCCAAACCATCTTTTATAAGCGGCAAACCATCTTCTAAAAGTTCTGGGCGGTCGGGTAGAAAACCTCCGTCGTACCAATGTACTTGTACAGGTGGCATCTTCACTTTTCCCATAGGCTCCCTTGCAGGAAAATCAAAGCGCACCTTTTCGGCATTCGGGGCACTTTCGGTATTTGCGGTGGTCGAACTTCCTGAAATGGCTTCGGGGTACCTTAATTTCAACGCCCTATAGACGGGGTCCATGATATGACAGGCCATATCGCCGAAGGCTCCGGTACCGAAATCCCAGAATCCGCGCCAATTCCATGGTGTGTACATTTCATGGTAAGGCCGCTTTGGGGCGGGCCCTATGAATAAATCCCAATCAAAATTCTTGGGTATTTCCATTGTATTTTTTGGCCGTTCAAGGCCTTGGGGCCAAATAGGTCGGTCGGTCCAAGCGTGGGCTTCTACCACCTCTCCTATTTCGCCGTTCCAGACCCATTCGCAGAGCTGGCGAACCCCATCCCCAGAATTTCCTTGGTTACCCATTTGGGTAGCACCTTTGTGTTTTTTGGCCAACTTGGTCAACAAGCGAGATTCGTACACCGAATGTGTCAAGGGTTTTTGACAATAAACATGTTTGTCCATAGTCAGCGCAGCGGCTGCGATTGCGGCATGTGTATGATCTGCGGTAGCTACCACAACGGCGTCCATCGTATCGGCCAGTTCATCGAACATTTTTCGCCAATCGTAATACTTTTTTGCTTTCGGAAAGGCATCGGAACACTTTTGACTATAGTTCCAATCAATGTCACACAACCCGACAATATTCTCGGTATTCATCGCATTGAGATTATGATACCCTTTGCCGCCCACCCCTATTCCAACTATATTCAAGGTATCACTGGGCGCTTTGTGGCCGAGACCGCTAATTACATTGCTCGGCACGATATATATTCCCAATCCTGCAGTGGTCGTTCTTTTTACAAATTTTCTTCGGGAATTCTTCTGTGTCATGGCGCTAGTTTTAATCCAGAAATGCTATGGAAAAGAAAGATAAGGAAAAAACACTATCGATCAGAATCTCTCAAGTTCGTTTTGAGAATTATGCTTACATTGTAATAGGATTTTAAAAACAGTTTTATGGTACTGAGACTTTCTGGTTTACTACTCATTACAGGATGTTTATTGTTGACAACGGGTTTTGGCCAAGAGTCGACAGAAATTTCAGAAGACGGATGGATTTCAATATTCAACGGAGAAAATTTGGAAGGATGGAAAGTGGGAAAGAACGCCCAAACCTTTTCGATAGAGGACGGTGCCATAAAGGTCAACGGAAACGTCGCACACTTATTCTATGCGGGAGACATTGCCAATCATTCCTTTACAAATTTTGAATTCAAAGCCTCGGTAATGACGAAGCCCGGGTCTAATTCCGGTATCTATTTTCACACCCAATATCAGGAAGGAGGGTGGCCGAAGTACGGATATGAAGTTCAGGTCAACAATTCACAAGAGGACTGGAAACGAACCGGGAGTCTTTACAACATTGTCAATGTTCGGGAAACGTATGTATCCGATAATGAGTGGTATACAGAATATATCAAGGTCGATGGAAGGCGGGTCATCGTAAAAATCAACGATATTGTTGTGGTCGATTATACCGAACCTGATAATCCGCAAAGGGGAAAAGGGGAAGGCGATAGAATCTTAAATAAAGGCACTTTCGCACTACAAGGCCATGACCCCGGGAGTACTGTATTTTATAAAGATATCATGGTGAAACCCCTTTAATGATCGGCATGAAATGGCGATACGATTAAAAGTCGAACGATATAAAAGGCTAATTCGATAAAATATACAGAAAACTCGTCAATAGGATTTTGCCTTCCCGCTTAGCGGCCATATGCTACAAGTATCGATTAATTTTCACTAGACCTTTGAGAGACCTGTACTTTGTAGAAAATAAGCTGCAATGAAAGTACTCATCTATAAACTTAGGAACCAACTTCAAAAAGAAGATTCTATTGCCGCCATAATCTGCTTGGTCATCGCCTTGGCCATATTCTTTATTATGAAGGTTTTGAATAGGGAAATTCCACTTTAGCTCTCCTCTTCGCAAAAAGTAATAGCACATGAATTTTCAGACCCAAAACACCGCCAAAAAAGCTTTATGGCAACGTGATTGATTTGGTCCGATCAAAGTTCTACTAAAAAAGTTTCTTTACCATTTTTACAAACTTCATCGGAATATTGTAGGGTGGATACCGAAGCGGCGGATCCAGCCAGGTGCCCTTTTTGATAATGGCTTTTTGGTGCGAGAAAAGTTCGAAACTGGTTTTGCCATGGTAGGCACCTATTCCGCTGTTACCTACACCTCCAAAAGGCAAATTTTTGTTCGTAATCTGAATGACGGTATCGTTTATGGCGCCTCCTCCAAAACTGTATTTATTGATGATGTTTTTTTGAAAGGATTTCCGTTTGGAAAAAACATAAGTAGCCAAGGGCTTGCCATAATTTTTGATGGACCTATCTATATCCGCCTCGTTTTCATAGGAAATAATGGGAAGTATCGGCCCAAAGATTTCGCCCTCCATTACCTTGCTATCCATTTTGGGTTCGTTTATCAATGTGGGGGCGAGATAATTGTCGGCATCGTTACTTTGGCCTCCGAAAAGTATTTCCTCGCCTTTCAGCATTTCTTTTAATCCTGTATAATGTTTTTCGTTGACGGTCCTTGCATAGTCAGGAGATTCCTCAACGTTTTCTCCATAAAACCGAGTAATACTTTTTTCAAGTGCTTTGACCAATTCATCCTTCACGGAACGATGTACCAGAATATAATCTGTCGCGATACATGTCTGGCCCGCGTTCAGAAATTTTCCCCAAGCGATTCTTTTGGCAGCCGTTTCGATAGCTGCTGTTTCATCAACGATACACGGATTCTTACCTCCCAGTTCCAAGGTAACGGGAGTCAAATGTTTGGCGGCACTTTCATAAACGATTTGTCCCACCCTTGTACTTCCTGTAAAAAATATATAATCCCATTTTTCTGCCAACAGCTGCTGTGAGATTTTCACACCACCTTCCAC
Organism: uncultured Maribacter sp.; assembly: GCA_964351985.1. Classification (GTDB taxonomy): domain Bacteria; phylum Bacteroidota; class Bacteroidia; order Flavobacteriales; family Flavobacteriaceae; genus Meishania. The sequence continues at coordinate 7,512 of CAYGPR010000084.1, forward strand.
CACGGTAACGTAATCAGGTTCAAAGACCCTTTCTATGATTTCGGAAACTATTTTCGAGGTATTCGGGGTAAGCTCGGAGGGTTTTATGACCGCCGTGTTTCCTGCGGAAATTGCGCCGATCAACGGGGCGATGGCGAGTTGAAAAGGATAGTTCCACGGAGCGATGATTAATACCGTTCCATAAGGCTCATGATAAATATAATCCGAACAGGGCCAGTTCATCAAAGTTGAAGAAACCCGTTCAGGTTGCACCCAATAATCAAGTTTTTTCAAGGTATGCTTAATATCTGCCAATACAAATTGGGTTTCCGCCGCCAGCGTTTCAAAGCGTGGTTTTTTAAAATCCGCATAAATCGCATCACAAATGGCATCTTCCTTCAAGATGATTTCCTGTTGCAGACGTTTCAGCGCTTTTTTTCGAAAAGGAACATCTTTGGTCTTTCCTGTTGCAAAAAAATCACGTTGTTTTTTTAATAGATCCATACGAAAGAATTGAAATTGCCAATTTATAAAAGAAGAGTCCCAAACTTAAGCATTTGCGCAATGCCTTTCAACCTGTGCCTCTCTCGGAGAATGGCTTATCGGCCCAGAACCTGAAAACGAAAAAACCCTGTCGTTTCGGACAAGGTTTTCTCTTTTTAAAGCTCCCCCTCTTGGGCTCGAACCAAGGACCCTCTGATTAACAGTCAGA
>CAYGPR010000085.1:0-7719 GCA_964351985.1 uncultured Maribacter sp.
GGAGCAAACCAGCGTTTGCTTTCCGCCACGCACATAGCGAAATCTTTTTGTTTTGTTTTTTCTTTTCCTTGTTTAAAGCAAAATCCCAAAGATTTTGCGGACTTCATAAAAATACACAAACCCTGCGATTAAGCCCGAAGCCCGTATTGTTTATAGGTTTTGTTAGCAAATGTTTTATTCGTACTCATACTCCAGCATTTTCTGTAATTCCATGAGTTCGCTTTTATTTGGGTATTGTAAAAGTAGTTTGTCTAATTTACTTTTAGCCTCTTTACAATTTATGAAATCCGCTTCACAACGCAGACAAAGTGCATACGTTAATCTATAATTAATATCATATTCTTTTGGAAAGATTTCTAAAGCTTTTTCATATTGAAAAATAGCATTGTGCCATTTTCTTTTCGTTAACCATTGGTCTCCATCCTCTATTAGTTCTAAATAGGAATCTGCTTTAGTATTAAAGTTCTTTTTTTCTAAATCTGCTACTTGGTCAGTTAAAGTTTTGGCTAAGAAAACACCGGCAAATAAAAGTATTATCCCAAGCCCTGACCAAATAGCAATGTCTATTTTCCGTTGTCTTTTGCGTTCCTCATATATTTTCTTTCTAAATAACTCAAGCTCTTCTTTGGAAGCTTTTCTCAGGTTAACCTCTCCCTTTGCTGCTTTCAGGAATTCTTTTCTTTGGTTTAGGAAAGAACGTTTTGGTCTGAGAAGTTTCTTGTTATTTCTCAGGCTGATTATCATTCCTTGTATACTTCCTCCTCCTGCCAATTTTTTTATTTAAATATTTGCTAACAATTGGCTAAACGTACCATGGTACGTTTATTCCATTTATATTCGTAATAAGCGTACTGCAATATAAATAATCCAAAGAAATAAAATCGTACAAATACCGACGAAAGCCCGTAATAAAAGGGTCAGTAATAGTTGGCTGTTAGCTATTGGCCGTTGGCAAAGAATGAAAATGCTGCAGTAGGCTATTACATAAGACCCTGCATCAGCTTTTTGATATCGTTGGTTGAATACAGGTCTTGCACCAGAGCAGTGTATGCTTTTGTAAAACGGTCGTTTGTCGCGAGATTACCAAACAAGCTTTCTTGCTTATTAAAAGCCAATGGGTCCTTCGTAGTTTCTTTAGCGGCATCATGCAATTTACCTTGCATGGCATCTATAATTTCTAAGGGCTGTCCGTTTTGGTCTACTTGTTTGTCGCTGTAATAGCACCAAGCTGCTATAACCAAAGTGGCGAATTTGATGCTTCCGCCAGTTGCTAAATTCTCATGTATCGTAGCAATCAAAAATTTAGGCAATTTGGCGGAGCTTTCTGAGCAAATACGGCTGACGCTGTCTTTGATATTTGGGTTGGCAAAACGCTCTAAGAGGCTGTTTTTGTAGTCCTCTAAATTAATGCCTTTGATGTCTCCTAAAACTGGAGTTGCCTCTTCATCTAGAAAGGCTCGCAAGTATTTCGCAAAGAGTTCATCTTCTATACAGGCATTGATGGTGGGGTGGCCGTGTAGGGCTCCTAAAAGTCCCAATACCGAATGCCCGGCATTAAGGAGGCGCAGTTTCATTTTTTCATATGGCCCAACATCGGGTACGAATTGTACGCCTACTTTTTCAAAGGCGGGTCTGCCATTCGAAAATTTATCTTCTACAACCCATTGTATAAAAGGTTCGCAAGTCACAGGCCAGGCATCTTGTACGCCATAGTTTTGTCCTAGGGTTTCAATATCTGTCGGAGTGGTTACCGGCGTAATCCGGTCTACCATGCTATTGGGGAAGCTGACTTCTTTGGCTATCCAGGTTGCTAAGTCCGGGTTTTGTGTTTCGGCGAAGGTGAGGAGCATCTTGCGTGCTATGTCTCCGTTATGTTCGATATTATCGCATGACATGATGGTAAAAGCTGGGAGTCCTGCATCGCGGCGTCTTTTTAGGGCCGCTGTTAAAAAACCATAGACGGTTATTGGGTCATGGGGGTGACGGAGTTCGTGTTGTATGTCTGGGTTGTCAAAATTGAATTCGCCTGTGGTGGGGTTGAAATTGTAACCTCCCTCGGTAATGGTTAATGATACAATCTTGGTATCTGCATGTGCCATTTGTGCAATGACGGGTTCGGGGTCTGTGGTTCCCATTTTAAAGTCGATAATCGACCCTATTATCTCGGGTTCGATTTTTCCGTCCGGGTGTTTGACCATCAGGGTGTACAGGTGGTCTTGCTTTTTGAAAATGTCGTGGAGTGTTTCATCCGCTTCGCGTAAACCAATCCCTTGTATTCCCCATGATGAGGCATCGCCTATATTTTTTAATTGGTGGAGGTAATAGGCTAGGTGGGCTCTATGGAATCCACCGACTCCGATATGCACGATTCCCGTGCTACCCGCAGAACGATTATAGTTGGGTACAGGAATACGGCTTCCGATTTGCTCTAAATTTTCTTGATTAAGTTGTACTAGAGTTTCCATTTTTATGCCTTTGTAGTTGACTTCCCACGTTTGAGCGCCCAATAGGCGAGTACGAAATAAATGATGGTGCAAACGAACGCGTAGGTATAAAAGAATTCTCTGTTTGCGATATAGTCTGCTTCTGTAGCACTACCGAACAATACCCTACTGGCCAAAATCAAGGTAATTGCCAAGGCTGCGATAGCAATAAATTTTAATAGCTTAGAGCCAATAGAAATATCTTTTACATGCGCTGGTTCATTCTTTGCTTGTGCTGACTGAAAGCGTTCGATCGTTTCATTGCGAACTTCCTCTTCTTTAGTTTCCTCCACATACTTCTCTTTCGCTCCATATTTAGAAGCGAGTACCGTATACACCGCGATGGTAAAAAACCAGGTAGGGATAAACAGGTAATAAAAAGAAATCACATCTAAGAAATTGAGTCCGAATCCGAAGACCAAGCCCAAGCCCCAAGAGGCAACGGCGGGCATACTAAAGGTAAGCTTGCGGTACGAAGACCAGTAGCGCGTATAGCCAATACGCGGGAAAATCTGATGTTCTGCAAATACAATCGCCCCCACAGGAACCACCAGCAACCCTGCATAAGTCAGTAACGGCAGTATTTGTGAAAACACAAAGGGGAAACAAGCAATGCCAATAGTGATCAAACCGACTACAATGGTCGTTTTCTTTCGAGAATGATTGAAGAATATCGCTTGTGCGGCCAAACCTGCTCTGTACAGATTGGTAATCGCGGTCGTCCAACCTGCAACGATTACAATCACAAATCCCGACCAGCCAAGGGCGTAATAGGCCACATCACCCGGGTCGAGTTCTACGATGGATTTTCCTAAGATGACAGCGGCTCCAGCGCCCATGATTCCCGCAGCGATCCATGCCACATAGTGACCGAACATCATACCGGTACTGGTGGCATAGCCGTAGTTCTTCTTTTTTGCGAAACGCAAGAGGGCCATATCAATTAATCCGAAATGCGTAATGGTATTAGCGGCCCAACCAAAACCGATGACTTCTACTAATCCGATTCCCGGAGCGCCATCGCTGTTGATGCCTGTCCATATAGATTGGTCGCCGAGGGTCATAAAATCGGTCCATCCTGCCGGTAAAGTTTTATCCAAAACATCTAAAGATAAAGCGGGGAGGAGCACCATAGCGCCACTCGTAAACATGACAAAAAGCCAAGGTGCACAGATGCCTGAAAATTCAGAAACCGCATTAAAACCATACAGCGCAATGGAAACCACAACGATACCAACGGCCAAGACTATCAAAATAAACCAGGCATTGGTAGGGTACCAATTGAGTTGCGCAGGAATATCAAAAGCAAAACGAACCGCAGTCGCCGAGACCGTGATCATAGCGGCCGAGATCACCGAAAAGATGATGACATTGGCCCAATTGTACAGCTTGGTCATCGAATCGCCCGCAATCTTATTCAGATAGGTATAGAGGCTCAAGCGGGTATCGACGGCAATAGGGGAGGTGATGAACCGCCAGCTCAGTACGGCCAGAATATTACCAATCAGTAGCCCAAGGATAATATCCATCGTCTTAGCACCGAGTGCGACAAAAGTCGCACCGATGACAAACTCTGTTGCTGCGACATGCTCGGCAGCGTAGAGTCCGGCAAAATGGGTCCAATCGTGGAGTTTGTGTTTGGCTACGGGTAGTTGTTCTTCGTCTAGGTTTTCAAATTGTTTGAAATCTTCTGTAGTGTTCATAGGTTAGGTTGGCTTTGGTAATTTGATTTTTATTATTCGGACGGGTTGTAAAATACACTACACCTTGGTTCTATAAACAATAGTATAAAATCCCTACAAATAATCAAGACCTAAATATAATTAGCAAAGATTGAAGAAACTGGTATTGAACATTTTGTAAATAGCCTATGGTCTGCACTCCTCTCACTCCTATGGTCGTTCGTCAGGTGCCAGAAGGTAACAATCCAATAATCGAAATCAGCAATCACTCAAAAAGACCCCAACGGCAAGTCCGCCCTCTGAGGTTTCCTTATATTTTGAGTTCATGTCCTTAGCGGTTTCCCACATGGTCTGCACGACTTTGTCTAACGGCACCTTGGCTTCCGAAGGGTCTGAACCCAAGGCCAATTCGGCGGCATTGATGGCTTTGATGGCGCCCATACTGTTGCGCTCGATACAGGGTATCTGAACCAATCCGCCAATAGGATCGCAAGTAAGTCCCAAATGATGTTCCATGGCGATTTCTGCAGCCATGAGCACTTGTTCGGGGGTTCCACCCAAGAGTTCGGTCAATGCGCCTGCGGCCATTGCCGAAGAGACTCCGATTTCGGCCTGGCAGCCACCCATGGCGGCCGAAATGGTCGCTCCTTTTTTAAAGATGCTGCCGATCTCGCCAGCGACCAATAAGAACTTTTTGATATGTTCGAAGTCCGCTTCATGGTTTTCGATGACCATAAAGTACATCAATACGGCGGGAATCACTCCGGCGCTCCCATTGGTCGGTGCAGTGACCACGCGTCCCAAAGAGGCGTTGACCTCGTTCACCGCCAGCGCAAAGCAACTGACCCATTTCAGGATCTGTCGAAATTTCACCTCGGTTTGCCGAATGGTCTCCAACCAGTTCTCGGGGGAGTCGTATGTGCCGGCTTCCAACATCAAATTTTTATGGATTTCAAAAGCACGTCGTCGCACGTTGAGTCCACCGGGCAGAATTCCTTCGGAATGACACCCGATATACATACATTCGAGCATGGTGCCCCAGATATGCTTCAATTGTTCATCGATATCAAGGTCGCTGCGCAACGAACGTTCATTTTCAAGTACGATTTCCGAAATCGATTTTTGTTCTTGTTGGCAATAGGATAGGAGTTCGTAGCCCTTTGCTATGGGAAACGGAAACGTATTGAACTTCGCTATTTTCCGTTTGGCATTTTTACGTTCTTCGGTGACTACAAATCCGCCTCCGATGGAATAATAGGTCTTTGTTTTCTTATTTCCCGTATTGAGGGTCGCCTCGAATTTGAGTCCGTTGGCATGGAAGGGCAAGAATTTCCGGTTGAAAACTATATCTGTCTGTGGATCAAAAGCCAGTTTTTTTTCGTTGGCAAGGTTCAACATACGACTTTCTTTTATCCCCATTACAATGCCTTGAATAGCGGCAACGGGAATCGTTTCGGGATCTGCCCCTGATAACCCCAACATAATGGCATAATCGGTCGCATGTCCTTTTCCCGTTAAGGATAGCGAACCGTACATCTGTACCTTAATACTTACTATATCGGTGAATAATCCCGCGGCCTTCATTTCTGAAATCCATCGTTCTGCAGCGCGCCATGGTCCCAAGGTATGTGAACTTGAAGGCCCGACCCCGATTTTAAGCATGTCAAAAATGCTGATGCATTCAATCATTTTGAGAATGTTTTTTAATAAAGTAAAGATAGACAATACGATGATCGAAAAATTCCAAAACCCAAATCCCAAAAACAGCTCATATTTGCTCGGGCGAATAACAATTATTGGAATTTGGGATTTGTATTTTTTGGAATTTGAGGGCTTTCCGCTCTCTTAAATGACATCATGTCAGGTTGCCGACCCTTGGCATATTGTTTGACATTTACCTATCGACTTTAAAAAATAAGCACTAATATTTAAAACATATAGAATGAGTAAGATTATAGGTATAGATTTGGGTACGACCAACAGCTGCGTTTCCGTGATGGAGGGTAACGAGCCCGTAGTCATCCCGAATGCGGAAGGTAAAAGAACCACGCCATCGGTCATCGCATTTGTCGAAGGTGGAGAGATAAAGGTCGGTGACCCTGCCAAACGACAGGCCGTGACCAACCCTGAAAAAACGATTTATTCCATCAAACGTTTTATGGGGAACAAATATTCCGAGTCTAAAAAAGAGGCGGAACGTGTTCCTTATAAGGTTGTAAAAGGTGACAACGACACACCGCGTGTCGATGTTGACGGTCGCATGTACACACCCCAAGAATTATCTGCTATGATTCTTCAGAAAATGAAGAAGACGGCAGAAGATTATTTGGGACAAAGTGTTACAAGAGCGGTAATCACAGTACCTGCCTACTTTAACGATTCTCAACGTCAGGCGACCAAAGAAGCTGGTGAGATTGCAGGTTTGACCGTAGAACGGATTATCAACGAACCTACCGCGGCCTCTTTGGCCTACGGAATGGACAAGAAAAATATAGATCAGAAAATCGTAGTTTTTGACTTCGGAGGAGGTACACATGATGTATCCATCTTAGAATTGGGCGATGGTGTTTTTGAAGTATTATCCACGGATGGTGATACCCACTTGGGAGGTGACGATGTCGATCAAAAAATCATTGATTGGTTGGCCGATGAGTTCAAGAAAGACGAAAGTATCGATCTGCGTGATGATGCTATGGCATTGCAGCGTTTACGGGAAGCCGCGGAAAAGGCAAAAATCGAGTTGTCTTCTTCTGCACAGACCGAAATCAACTTGCCATATGTGACCGCTACGGCCACAGGACCAAAACACTTGGTGCGTACGTTGACACGTTCTAAATTCGAGCAGTTGATCGAAGATTTGGTAAAACGAACTATTGAGCCTTGTCAGACTGCATTGAAAGCGGCCGGACTTTCAAAAAGCGATATCGATGAGATTATTTTAGTAGGAGGTTCTACACGTATTCCTGCGGTGCAGGAAGCTGTAGAGAAGTTCTTCGGAAAAGCACCGTCTAAAGGAGTGAATCCTGATGAGGTGGTTGCCGTAGGTGCCGCGATTCAAGGAGGCGTCTTGACCGGTGATGTAAAAGATGTCTTATTGTTGGATGTTACTCCGCTTTCCCTTGGTATCGAAACCATGGGCAGTGTGATGACCAAATTGATCGATGCCAATACTACGATTCCTACGAAGAAATCACAGGTATTCTCAACGGCGGCCGACAATCAGCCTTCAGTGGAAATCCATGTATTGCAAGGAGAACGCCCTATGGCTTCGGATAATAAAACAATCGGACGCTTCCATTTGGATGGAATTCCTCCTGCGCAAAGAGGTACTCCTCAAATCGAGGTAACCTTTGATATCGATGCCAATGGAATCATCAAGGTTTCAGCAACCGATAAGGCGACGAACAAGACCCAGGATATTCGTATCGAAGCTTCTTCAGGTCTGACCGAAGAGGAAATCAAGAAGATGAAAGCGGAGGCCGAAGCCAATGCGGAATCTGATAAAAAAGCAAAGGAAACCGCTGATAAATTGAACGAAGCGGATGGTATGATTT
>CAYGPR010000086.1:0-7228 GCA_964351985.1 uncultured Maribacter sp.
ATCTATTACATTCTAATGGTTTTAAAAAAATAACCTTTTTCTAAAGGGTTGATGAATCAAAATTAATGGCTGAAATTTGGTTTCATAAAACGTTACTTTACGAAACTTTTAAAAAAGACGGAAAATGAAACTGGAAAGCCATATTCGTAAACGATATTTATATCCTTTGGTTAAACGGCCGTTTTATGGGGCTATTTTTTTTACTACCAATTTTTTGAAAGCTAAGTTGAACTAACGACATAAGGTAGATAAAAACATATTTTCTTTATCCACTATATTTGAAGTATAAAGAACATATTTTTTTTATACAGTCTTTGTTGTAAGCAATTATCTGGAACTAAATAATAGCCGATGAGTGATGAAATAAAAATTGAAAAGTCAATTGAGAATCAAATCCTTGACAAGACAATTGAAAAGTTGATGGAATCAGAGTTGTTTCCAGAAAAGCTAGTAAAACAATTAAGGGAAATTGATCTTACGAATAAAGCGAGCGTTAAAGCCGCAATTTCAGTTTTGGAAGAGGAAGAAGGATGAAAATACACAGTCTTGAAATAAAGAACATACGTGGCATTCCAGATTTACGAATTGAGCCCTCAAAAAAATCTCTCGTTATCTATGGCCCAAATGGATCAGGCAAGAGTGCGGTAATTGATGCAATCGATTTTCTACTGACTGGCCGAATCGCTCGATTGGTGGGAGAAGGGACAGATGGGGTATCCTTAAGATCACATGGCCCGCATATCGATAAAGTAGCTGACTTAAGTGAAGTCGAGGTGAGCGCCGAGATACAAATCACAGGTGTTTCTGAGTTGATTTCAATATCTCGGAAAATGAGTCAGCCATCTAGCCTTGTTTATGATCAGAAGTATGAGTCGAGTTTATCTTCTGTGATAGAATTGCTTGATCGCGGACAGCATGTCTTTACTCGCAGAGAACTCTTGAAACTAATAACAGCCAAGGCCTCAACAAGAGCTCAAGAGATTCAGAAAGTTCTGAAGTTGGGTGACCTTGAGGCCATTAGAAAGAACTTGGTTAGTGTATTCAACGAAGCGAAGAAAGAAGATAAGGCCGCTTCTCTAAGGCTTGAGATTTCCAAGAAAGATGTGCTTTCAATTACAGGTAATTCGATTTACGGTGTGCCTGAAACACTTGAATTCGTCAATGAACAGCGAAAGATACTTGGTGCGGAAAACCTCGCTGAACTAAAGTCGGCTTATTTAAAGAAGGATATTGCACCCATTCAGTCTAACGTCAAAAGCGTAAATCACGAAGAGCTTAACAACAGAGTTAAAGCGTTAAAACAAGTAGAACTGTCTGTACTATTTGCCGAAATCGAAAAACACGATCTGGTGCTTAGATCTACTCTAAAAAGTATTCGAGAGGATGCTCAAGCGAATTGGGATAGTGCTCGTCATCAACTTACCAAAGACGGAATAAAACTTATAAGAAAGAGTGGAGAGTGTCCTCTCTGCGATGTTGACTGGCAAGGCGAAGAACTTAAAGAGTACTTGGAGACGAGAATTGAAACTCAACGCGAAAGGCAAGAGAAGCTAACAACTCATGCGGATGGCGTTTCTCAGCAGGCGAATTCCGTCAGCTTAAAAATCAGTCAACTAAATGAGTTGATTAGTTCAGTAAAGGAGACTGAACGTGCCAAAGCAAGTGTCTTAATCAGTGAGAGCACGAAGAGCCTTGAAGAATGGCAGAAGAAGCTAAGTCAACTAAAGGCAGCCCTCGTTAAGCCCTTGGATACTTATACTGATGAAGAGTTTGCGTCAACAGACGTTAAAACACTTTACTCTCCATCATTGATGGATACAATCCTAGACAATTTCAAGGCAGAGGTTAAAAAATTGTTTCCCGAAGCTACACCTGAGCAAACTGCTTGGGATAATCTAACCAAGCTAACTGAACGTGTCAGATTAGTTGAAGATGGACAACTAGAGGTAAATACAACCGCTATTATATTAAATCGGGCGACTGTTCTGGGTCAGGCCTATGTGAGTGCAAGAGACACCATACTTGACGGTCTTTACGATAAAATCAAGCACCGTTTTGTGGGCCTTTATAGAGAAATGCACGGCCCAGATGAGAAGGACTTCGAGGCTTCGTTCACTCCGCAAGATGCCGGGCTCAATCTTGAGGTAGACTTTTACGGCAGAGGGCAACACCCTCCACATGCAATGCACAGTGAAGGGCACCAAGACAGCATGGGCGTATGTCTTTTCTTGGCACTCTCAGAGCATCTCAACATTGGGTTAATTGATCTTACAATTCTAGACGACATAGTGATGTCAGTTGATACGGGTCATCGAAGAGCTTTCTGTGACGTAATTGTAAAGAATTTTACAGACCGACAGTTCATCATTACCACGCATGATACCATGTGGGCCAATCAGCTCAAAAGTGCTGGTATTGTTCCTGGAAAACAAATGCTAAAGTTTTCGAATTGGGATGTTCATAGTGGCCCGGATGTCCATTACGAAGCAGATATGTGGGGTCGTATTCAGAAGGATCTTGATAATGATGATGTCCCTGCTGCTGCTGCTAAATTAAGAAGGGGGATGGAAGAATTTTCGAGATATGTTTGCCACAGTCTAAAAGCTTCAGTTCCTTATACGATAGACGATGCGGGCAGCTTAGGAGATTTTCTACCGGCAGCTATTGGTAGGTATTCTGACCTCCTTAAGGCAGCAATAAAGTCTGCTGAATCTTGGGGCCAAACAGAGGTTGTAGTTGAGTTGAAACAAGTTGATGCAAATAGAATTGCAGTGGTTCAACGAACGAATGCAGAGCAATGGAATGTGAACAAGGCAGTACATTTCAATGAATGGGCCAATTTCCAGAAAGACGACTTCGTCCACGTGATTGAGGCATTCAAGGATTTATACGAAAACGTGTTTTCGTGTCCAATTGAGTCATGTCAATCGGTCTTACATGTAACGTTTAACGGAGCAACAAAGACTGGACTTCGCTGTAAGTGCGGAAACATTAATTGGAATCTAGTAAAAAAGTAAAACTGCATACAATAACTAAGGCTATAAAACATGCCGCTATCGCGTCACGATTTCGAGCCAAAACGTTAGGCACTATCTGCTTTAACGAACATTTGAACAAACATCGAACTTATGCCAAAAAGTAGGGGAAGAAAGAAAAAAAAGAAAAAGACAAAAAGAGTCTATGGAAAAACTTCTGGTGTGAAAAGAAAACTTGTTAATGGAATAGAATTAAAAATAGATGGCAAAAATATTACTGTAAAGAACAAGCGAACTAAAAAGCAACACGAAGAATACATTCAAGAAATAATAGCGAATAGACCTAAAAATCTAGAGTTTATTGAAAAGTCCATTGAAAGAGTAATCGAAATTTTCAAAACATTCGATAATTTTCAACTATTAGGCTTCCTTTCATACAATCACTTTCTGAACCACAATAATTCAGACGATGATGGAATGGCTGAAGTAACTTTGGAATATGCAACTAGTTTTGGAACCGCTCTAACTAACAATCCTACAAAACAACCAACTACTGAAATTTTTGAGGAACTTAAAGATTTACTTACTAATATAAGAATGTCTTACAACGCTTATATTTCTACAGAAGGGCTAATTGGAAATTATACCGAGCAGGAAAGTCATTTAAGATTCTTAACTGTTTTGGAAGCACTACATATGCGAGGAGATGGATATATGAATCATATCTATGACGTGTTCAAAGAAATGTTTTCCGGACACGACCAATTTTTTATTGGTAATTATGGTTTTGATTCAAATGATATTCTAGAAACATTTATACAATTAGAAGATTCTTGGTATTGTCGGTTAAGATTACCTAATGGAGCACCACATCCAAACTATATGAAAAGGTTTAAGGAATGGTATGAAGCAAAAGGCATAAAAATGTTCCGAGCTAATGACCCACAGCCAATGATTGATTTTCTTGCTGACAATCCTGATATGGTCTCGCGAGATGGCAAACCTGATGGCTTTTTAATCAATGACCCAAAGCAGTTTCAAGTATTACACAAAATAAGATTTAGAAAAGCACAACATAAAAAGGTAGTTGAAGCTATCACTCAAGATTTCGGAGAAAATGCAGATTTTCTAAACCCAAAGTTTCAAGGCTTACCATTAAATGAAACTTTAATAACAAAGAAACCCATAATCAAATACAAAAATGAATTTTACCTTTTTGCTTTTAACATTCTAACTAGAAATCTATTTGATATAGCAGAATTTTTGATTAAAAATGCAGACAAAAAGTACTATAAAGAAAAATATCTTGGTAATAAGTATTCACTTTCAAGAGACAATTATCTAGAGAACAAAACGGCAGAATTATTAGACAATTTTATAAAAAAATCAACTTCATACCTAAATCTTAAATATAAACCAGGAATATTAGATGAAAATGGCAATCCAATTGAGACCGAATTAGACTTACTTATTGTTTCAGAAAAAGCAAACTATATTATTGAAATAAAAGCTGGAGGTTTATCTGCACCATCAAAAAGAGGGGCATTAAAAAGTTTAACGGGTCAGCTTTCAGAAACATTAGGTTATGGTGCTTATCAAAGTCATCGTGCATATAAATATATTATAGAAAATGATAAAAATTCATTCTATGATAAACAAGGGAAATTAGTAAATGTAGATAACAAAAAGAAGACTTTTAGAATAACGATAACACTTGAACACTTATCTGGATATATTTCAAACCTTCACGAATTAAAGGAACTAGGAATAGTAAAACCAGATGTAGAGTTCGCTTGGAATTGTAGCTTATTCGACTTATTGATTTTTTCAGATATTTTAGAAAACGAAGATGATTTTATAGACTATCTAGAACAAAGAATTCCATTGTTTACGAGTGTGAAAATACGAGTAAATGATGAAATTGACTTATTAGGTTATTTTCTTGAAAACGGAAAACTTGTTGACGAGAAAATTCTAAAAAAAGTAGATAATTACTCATTAAATAAAACTTCTCAAGAAATAGATGAATATTTTCAAAGAGGAGGTAAAAAACCGAAGAAAAGACGGTAGCTAATAACTAAGAATTCGTGTGGTCGGTACGTCCCAACATGAAAGCTGTGTTGACTGAACCGGTCTGGTCTGTCTTATCTATGGGGATTGGTCTGTTCTACAGAAGTACTTTTGGGTATTGGTAAGGACATTGCTGTTATTATTGCATTCCGATTTTTAGTTCCCGTTTGTCTATTATAATCGATTAGTAGTCCCACGGGAAAACAAGACCAAAACCAAATAATTATAAAGAAATACCTTGGGCCTTACGGGTCTTTTGCATTGATTTTGTTTTGGCAGTAGTCTTTTCTTCTTTTTCCTCCGGCTCTGTATCGTACTTTTTGTCCAAGTCGGTATTGATTGCTACGAGTCGTTTCTGTACCAACTCCAACTTTTCCGTTTTCTCAAACCGGAGTTCCAACACTTTTTGATTGGCCTTGATGGATTTCCTGTAATCGGCCACTAGCTCCTTTTGGGTCTTTAATGACTTGGGGGTTTTGGATAGTGCATTATGCATGTAATCGGCCAAACTATTCCAATTCTTTACGATTCTTTTGGAACCATAGCCATAGGATGCATTTGGTGTAACCACCAGCAATTGATGATTGACATCATCTTCAACATATAGCATCAATTTTGCATCCCCAATTGATAAAATGGTGTGTTCGCCTACTTTTGTTCTTAAAGTTTGCAATCGATTTTCAAGATGTTCGCCCAAAACTATCGGTTCGATAGTGTTCTGTGATAAAGCTTTGCTCAATTTCTTCAAATAGCCATCTTTATTTGAAATACTTTTCCAAAGAGGTATGTCCCTTTCAAGCCTAGCCTTATTCTTATCGGCTCTAGAAAGTTCGGTTTCATAGAAGGAAATGTTGTTCTTTGCTTCCAACCGATTTTTTTTGAATATGGATTTTTCCAATTCCAGTTCGTCCAATTGCTTTGTGAGTTCTTCTTTTTCGAGATATAAGGGGTCATTTTTCGCGACCGCCAATAAAGTCTTATAGTCTATGCTGCCTTCGTCGTTTACCGGTCCCATATCCAGTTTGTTGAATTGAATCGTACCGTTGGTCAATTGTTCTATGAAATTCTTTTTAATGTTCACATTATTGAGCATTAACGCATCGGTACAGTTCTCAACAATGTAAAAGGAAATAACAACTTTATTACCATAGTTTTCCTTGGCGCCGAGGTTTCCTTTTCGCACTCCCCTACCATTTCGTTGGTCGATGTCCGTAGGTCGATACGGAATATCCACATGATGAATACGCACCAACCTTTCTTGAATATTAGTACCTGTTCCTAATTTTTCGGTCGAGCCTATAATGACACGATATGTGCCGTTATTTACCTTTCTAAAACACTCCAATCGCTTTGTATCCGTCTTAAAATCATGGATGAATACCACTTCGTCTTTAGGAATATCAAATTCTTCCGTTAGGATACGTTTTAGTTCGTCATAAATGTTAAAGTTCTCCTTGGGTACGCCCAAATCTGAAAAGATAGCCTGCGTACCCTTATAAGAACCCGTTTCGGTATAGGTTTTATAGACTTCGGAGGCTATTGTCCTTAATTTAGCCTGTCCTGGATCTTCCAAGTCCTGGTTCAGCATTCTAGGGTCTATGGAAGCGTTGCGCATGTGGTGCAGGGCAATCAATGACAAGGCACTTTTTTGGTCTTCGGTATAATTTTTATTGCCATATAATAGTTGGCTGTCCCCAGTTCTTAGAAATTCCTTTATTCGTTCAAAATAGGCCAACTGTGCATCGGTTGGGGTAAGTGTATGTACATCAAGTTCCATTTTTGGCCTATCGATTTGGTGTGTAGTCCCATTGACAATTATCGAAATCTCGTTATATAATGAAGACAACAACTTCATTTTCTTGAACGAACGAAAGCGTTCCCGCACTTTATAATCCCCTGAAACGGTGGGTTCGAATTCATAAGACTTGTTTGCAAATACCTGTGCCCATTGATCGAAGGATGTTATGTTCATTTGTTCCATACGATGTGGAATCAAATACTTGAACAGCACGTAAACTTCGGTTATGGAATTGGATATGGGCGTACCTGATAGAAATGTGGTCTGAAAGTCCCGTGATTTTGCCTTCTGTAGCGTTCGTATGGCCACCAATAGATTTTTACTTCGCTCTGAACCTTGGGAGGTGTTCAATCCCGCGACTCGATTGTGACGGGTCGTATACATC
>CAYGPR010000087.1:0-7110 GCA_964351985.1 uncultured Maribacter sp.
TCGAATCGTATTCGTCAGAGATTTACGTCAATGTGTGCCGTTTTTTAGCTTATTCATCAAAATAATTTCAAATGGTCTTTCAATGAATTTATGTTTGAATCAAATCAGAAAACTATAAAGCATTATGAAAATTATCTGGAAGGTCTTAAAGTGGATAGGCTTGTCTATCGGCTCGTTGTTGCTATTGATTACTTTGGCTGGCTTGTGCCTACGTCTTTTTAGCGCTAAACCACAACCCCCTGGGGAACTTGTTGATATTGGAGAATTCAAACTTCATATTAATAGTACTGGAGAAAAAAATGAGAAGCCAACTCTTGTAATTGAGGGAGGTGGTGGTATGGCAAGTGAATACTACCATTGGTTGAGTGAAGGTCTTAAGGACAGTATTAGAGTTGTCCGTTACGACCGAGCTGGAATTGGTTATAGCGATGCAAGTAATACCACACGTGACCCGGAGACAATTGCCCGTGAGTTACATGCATTATTGGAAAAAGCTGGAGAATTACCGCCGTATATCGTTGTTGGTCATTCGCTTGGAGGGCCTTATATCCGTGTATTTACTGAACTTTACCCAAATGAAGTGGTTGGCATGTTTTTATTGGATACAACACATCCCGATCGAGTTGCAAGAATACCATCCATACCTAAAAAATCATCTTTGAAATCTAAATCAATGGTTTGGATGTATGACTTTCAAGGCGTTTTAGCTGACCTCGGTATTATGATGCTTTATGATAAGCTCACGGGACCTATATTACATAGAGAAATGGAAGGCTTACCTGACGAAATCAATAATCGTACAAAAGACTTTTTGAATTTCGGGAAATATCTTCGAGCTATGGGAAAAGAAATCGAACAATACCATGATACATTAGAAAGGGCCGGTAAAAAAAACAACTTTGGCTCCTTGCCAATTCGAATATTTACCGATGCTATTGGAGAAATTCCTGAGGAAATTTACAAAGACTACATTGAAAGAGGAATAGATTTAAAGAAGACTGCGATAGAAAGCATGAAAATGCAGGAGGAACTCGTCAGTTTATCTTCAAATAGTAAGATTACAAAATTAAAAGGAAATCATATTACCATCTTTACTAAGAAAGAAAATGCTGATATTATTTGCAAAGAAATAATTCAGCTTGTGGATGAATTGGAATACTGATTTTCTTTATCAAATAAATAGAACAATCTATTATTATATCTATAGTGAAGCTGCCAAAAGTAATGATACTTTTCTACCCCATGTTGGTTAATTCACAATCGCCTTCTCGGTGGCCGGGGATAAATCTTAAATTTGGTCTATCAGGATTTCATCTAACTTATTCTCGGCATCTAACACAAAATTTTCGTTTAGTTCTGCCTCATGTTTCATCAATCTTTTATCCCCTCGATAAATTTCAACACGGCACATAAAATTATCGCCCTCGAAACGATTATAGCACTCAACTTTTATGCGATTGAAATTGTGTTTCTTCCATCGGAACTTTAGGAGTTTGTCAATTAATTTTTCTTGTCTGTAAAGCTTCATCTTTCAACCTTGATTCTTTCCCAACCCTGAGTGGGAATATTATTGTATCTATCAACATCCATTAGCATAAGCACATATCTACTCGGGTAGCGATAGCATAAGCGTAAGTAATGTTCATTTGCCTCGATAAACCAGCCTTCCATGCTTATAGGCTTTTGAGTAACCTTCATGTTCTCCAGGGCGAGTTCGTATTTATGCTGGCCTATCTCTATTAATAGATTTCGGATAGTTTTTCTATCATAATTTCTGAATAGAATTTTGGAAGGCATATAATTAAAATTGGATTTATTCCAAAATTATGGAAAATATCCCAAACGCAACACAACCTTTTATGAACAAATTTTATTAATTTAGGTTGTATCAAATAAAATAGGAGATGTGCTACGATATTAAAGCTCAATTGGAATCGCAACTGAAAAGGGCTATGAGGGATTTCGACGAACATGCCATTGAAGAAATCAAAGAAAAATTGCTTAGACACACGGATCTTCCGATTTACCATTCATCGGGTTTCAAACATCCTAAATTATTGATCTATACCAATGAAAGTCCAAAAACGCCAATAGTTTCGCAATGGGGGCTTGTGCCTCATTGGGTAAAGGACAAAAAACAATTATATGGCCTTTGGAATAAGACTTTAAATGCCCGTGGAGAAACCATTTTTGAAAAGCCATCATTCAGGGCATCGGCCAAGAATAAAAGATGTTTAATTTTCGTTGATGGTTTCTACGAGCATCATCACTTCAAGGGCGAAACTTACCCTCATTACATTTACCGAAAGGATGGCGAACCCTTTGCGATGGCCGGACTTTGGGGAGAATGGACGGATAAGGAAACAGGCGAAGTACTGAATACTTTTTCAATCGTTACGACCGAGGCCAATCCAATGATGGCAAAGATTCATAACAATCCAAAATTACCCGAACCGAGAATGCCCGTGATATTGCCCGAAGAACTTGAAGATAAATGGCTTGCGGAATATGACGATGAGCTTATAAAGGACGCTATACAAGTTCTATTAGAGCCATACCCAGAGGAGGGAATGACATCGCATACAGTTGATAAGCTCAGGGGTAAGGCATACAAGGGGAACGTTGAGGAAATCGACGATGAGGTTATCTATCCTGAATTGCAGCAACAAGAATTGTTTTAGCCCTTAGAATCTGTTGTGGTAATTGGCCATGGCAGAACAAGGGAATGAAGGCGTCTTTTTCGCCTTCATTCTTTTGTGCGCGTTTCCGAGGGGGTTTGAAAATCTGGAATTGAAAGCATCCCGAAAGCGGGCGGGCGAAGGTCGGCCGCTCGGGTTGGCTTGGAGTGTAGGATTTTCAAACTTCCGCAGGAAAAGGGGACTAAGAATTATTGTGCCCTAGGTTTAAAAATATTTTGATTTCGCTCTTCACTTAGCGTATATATCAATCCAACGCAACTAGGCTTACAAAAAAGCGTAAATTACTTAACCGGCGATATCGTCGGGAGCTTTGTTTTAAAAAGTCCTTTTAAAATAAATCGAATCTACTGTAAGTTTAAAGAGCATATTGCGTGTTTAATGATGTAACCACACGTTTTAATTATGAAAATTAAAGCTGAATCACTTTTTCGAAAACCATTGAACACTTTGCAAGTATGAGAATCAGCATATTTGAAAATCTAACTGATTCTCTTTTCAGATTTGCTTATTGGAGAATAGGAAATAAAGAAGATGCGGAAGATTTAGTTCAAGAAACATTCATTAGAATGTGGCAAAACAGGTTGAAGATTCGAAAATATGATAGACCTGATTCTTTCGCCTTTAAGGTTATCAGGAATCTCTGTATCGACTATTCGAGAAGGAAAAGAATTAACACTATTCAACTAATACCTGAAATAAATATAAATGAAGATTTGTTGACCCCGCTACGCTTAATGGAGCTTAAGGAAGAACTATTACAGGTAAAACAAGAACTGCAAAAACTGCCTGAACAACAGCAAACCATTTTTTTTCTAAGAAATGTTGAAGGATATGAGATACATGAGATCGCCAATATAATGGGTTTAAGAAAAAATACGGTTGAGGTTAACTTATCTCGTGCAAGGCAAAAAATCAAAAGAAATTTTAAAAGAGAATAATGAAAACATCAGAACATATAAAAGAATTATTAGACAGATATTATTCTGGAAAATCTTCTTTATCAGAAGAATTGGAACTAACTGAGTTTTTTACAAAAAATCGAGATTTAGGAGAATTAGAACCGCATAGGTCTGAATTTTTATATAGCGATAGTTTGCGTGAAATAAAAATTGATGAATCCTTGAGGTACAAGATTTCTGATTCCTTCGAAAATCAAGAATCAAAATCTTTAGTGTTATCCGTAAACAAAAGTTGGATTGGAATAGCCGCTTCAATTCTGTTTGCTTTAATAGCTTTTGGTGTGGGAAAATATTCAAATCGATCTAATAGAAATGAAGTACAGTTAATGGAACTGAAAGACGAGATAAATTCTTTAAGGACCATGATGATGGTAACGCTGATGAATCAGCCGAAAGCAAGCGATCGTTTAAAGGGTATACGGATGGCCGAGCAATTATATCCAGTAAATACGGATGAAACAATCACAATTTTAACCAAAACTATAAGCGAAGATGAAAATACCAATGTTAGAATTGCATCGGTAAATGCTCTATACGATTTCCAGGAGCCTTTAAAAACCAAAGAAATATTAATTCGCCTGCTCTCAACTCAAGATTCTCCTATGGTTCAAATGGAATTATTAAGAGTCATTCAAAGTCTAAAATTACAAATTAGTGAAGAGGACATCACAAAAATTTTTAATAATGCCAAGATTGATTCTGAGGTTAGAAATTCAATAAACAACTTAACTATCTAGGTAATGAAAACACTTTTAATCTTGATGATTGTGATTTTCAGCTTTGGTATAAATTCTTTATCAGCTCAAACGGTAAACTACGATATTAAATTATCCCAGCCGGATAAATCAGGGTCCCTAAAAATCGATGTTTATAATGCAGCTATAAAAGTCGATGGATATGATGGCAAGGAAGTTAAGTTGACAATAATAGATAATCGAAAGGGTTTTAATAGAAAAAATGGATCTGCAGAATCGTATTTTCAAATTTTAGAGGACAATAATAACGTATCTATAATTAAAAGGGAACCAACACCTGGACAAGTGAATGGCCTAAGATTGGAGGTGTTGGTCCCCGAATCCTTTTCTGTTAATCTGTCTACCTACTTCGGTAAAGTAATAGAATTATCAGGAATTGACGGAGAAGTTGAGGCAAAAGGATATTTTACAAATCTTCTGTTAAATGGATTAAAAAAGAGTGTAGTTGCCAGTACAAACGAAGGAAATATAATAGCAGTTTTTGACACGATTCAATTACCAGATATACATTTTATCAGCAACTATAAGGGAAATACAGAGGTATATTTTCCAAAAAACACCAAAGCAACTTTATTAATAGACAACTATTTTGGTAATCATGACGGGGACTTCAAGCTAGAACTAGATGCTTCCAATGAAAATAACCGAAAATCAAAGTTTCTCCGTCGCAATATCGGAGGAGGGGGTAAAGAAATAACCTTAGTAAACTATTACGGAAATATAAATGTCAATTCTCGAAAGGATTAATCAAATTTTGATGATTAAAGCCTATGATAACCAACAAGTTCAGAACTAAAATGAAAAAACTAATTTACGGAATTACGTTCCTTACTATTGTATGCTCTTGCAAACAATCAGACAGACAACCTGAACCCCAAAGCTCTAAACCGACAAACCCAATATATTTGGCAGATTCGACAGAGTTTGTTGGAAAACACAAAACTGATGTAATGATTTTAGGGGTTTTTCATTTTGCCAACCCACAAAAGGATAGTTATAAACCAAAATTTGAGATAGAAGTATTGTCCGAAAAACGCCAGCTCGAAATCGACGAACTTCTAACTAAAATCGCGGAATATAGACCAACCAAAATCTTAATAGAAGCGAACAGAAAGCGCAGCGATAGCTTATTGAATGCCCATTACTCAAATTATCTTAATGACGATTTTGATATTAGTAAAGAAACAAATGAAATATTTCAGCTCGGATTTAAGTTAGCAAAAAAAATGTCACACAAAGTAATATACTCGACGGACGCACGAGCAGATTGGTTCGGAGTTGAACTGGACTGGGATAATTATGACGAAGAGGCTTATCTTAAATCGACAGGACAATATATAAAATCAACTAGGTACAATCACGATGTAAG
Organism: uncultured Maribacter sp.; assembly: GCA_964351985.1. Classification (GTDB taxonomy): domain Bacteria; phylum Bacteroidota; class Bacteroidia; order Flavobacteriales; family Flavobacteriaceae; genus Meishania. The sequence continues at coordinate 5,783 of CAYGPR010000087.1, forward strand.
AGCGCAATTGCTTGATTCCTTGAAAACTACGATGACCTTGACCGAATTTTTTAGAATTAAAAACAATCCATTGAGCCTTTTAAAGAACCATCAGCAATATTTAACCGATGTTGTTCTAGAAGGTGCTGGGGATAATTATCTTGGAGCTGATAGTGCTGCAAGATGGTATAGAAGAAACTTGCGAATTTTTGCCAACGCTTATGACATTGTCGATTTTAATAAAGAAGAGCGAATCTTGATGATCTATGGAGCAGGGCACGTTTGGACATTAAGACAATTTTTTAAAGACTCTCCAGATTTTGATTATGTAGAGGTAAACGATTATTTAACAGAATAATGCTATTGCCAACCAAACTTAACTTGGTTTTTTAAGCTAAAAATGACAACAATGAGAACAATAATTATAGTAACATTAGTTCTTTTTCAAGTATGTTTTGTTGAAGGACAAACTTCATTAAAAGAAATTAACCTAAAAAATGGAATGTATAATGTAGGTTTTAAACATTATACAATGATCGATAGCACAAGGCTTTATCGAATTGAAAATAACTTTGATAATCAACTCATAAATAGGCCAATTCCAATTAGTATATGGTATCCGACTATTATTAAAAATAGCAACTCCAATCAATTAACAGTTTTAGATTATTTGGAGATTTTAAAGGAAGAGGAGGAATCGAAAAACTTGCCAAACGAATTATTGCTGGATTGGTTTCCTGACTTAGGGGGTACACCACAGAATAGGGCCCATTTGTCTGAAAAGGTAAATGCTCTGTCAAATGCCGATTTATTAGAGGGAAAATTTCCTGTCGTAGTTTATGCACCAAGCTATCAAGCCTCATCAATTGAAAATTTTGCTTTGTTCGAATATTTGGCAAGTCATGGTTTCGTAGTGATATCAAGTCCTTCAAGAGGAACAGACACAAGATGGTTAGAAGGTGGAACTACTAAAGATATGGAAACACAATCTAGGGATGTGGAATTTCTCTTAAAGGAAATTCATAAATATGAATATATAGACTCCGACAGCATAGCACTTATGGGTTTTAGTTTTGGGGGGTTGGCAAACGCAATAACGGTCATGAAAAATAAGAATATAAGTACGATAGTAAGTTTAGATGGTACCGAAAGATATAATTACCCGGTACTGGAAAAATCCCCTTACTTCAATTTGGATAGGTTTGATATTCCATATATTCATTTTGCCCAAAAAGATATTCCAGAAGAAGTTTTGACTAGCGATAAAATACCTGCCGAGTTGAACTATAAATTTCAACTTTACGATTCATTAAAATATAGCAATGCCTACAGTTACAAATTCCACGACC
>CAYGPR010000088.1:0-7054 GCA_964351985.1 uncultured Maribacter sp.
TTCAGGAGATTCCTCCAGAATAGAAACAGGTGAGAGTATCGAATTTACCGACAGTAGCACCGGTACGCCAACCGCTTGGGAATGGGAATTCGAAGGAGGCGACCCCGCAACCAGTACGGATCAAAATCCATCGGTCACCTATATGATGGCCGGCACCTACGCAGTGACCCTGACCGTCACCAATGCGGACGGCTCGGATGAGGAAATCAAAATGGATTATGTCACTGTTACAAATCCCATTCTGGTACCTGTTTCAGAATTCAGTGCATCGCAAACCACTATTGTAAGTGGCAACGAAATTACCTTTACCGATGAGAGCACCAACGAACCTACCTCCTGGTCTTGGGAGTTCGAAGGTGGAAGTCCTGCTACGAGTACCGAGCAAAATCCGACGATTGCATACAACAATTTTGGCACCTATGAAGTAACACTTACCGCTATTAATTCGGCAGGAAGTGATGTCGAGACAAAAACCGGTTACATTACCGTTGAGATGCAAACCGCATCCTATACGGTAACATTTAAAGGCAACTGGAGTGCGGCGAACCATCCTACCAATTTTCCCGGTGGCAATCATTTTTCTTCTGCGGTCGGTATGGTCCACAAACCCGGAGTAACGTTTTTTGAAGAAGGAGCGCTTGCCTCCCTCGGAATTAAGGATATGGCCGAAAAAGGCCAAAATGGTCCGATAAGTAGTGAAATAGGCGCCTTGGTGAGCAACGAATCTGCCCTAAGTTATTATAGTGGCGGAGGACTACCGACAGGTCTTGATGAAGTGAGCTTTACCATTACGGTCAACGAAGAATTTTCATGGGTCACCTTGGTCAGTATGATTGCACCAAGCCCCGACTGGTTCGTAGCCGCCGAAGATGTAAATCTTTTTGATAACGGAACCTTTATTTCGAACCTCACGGTCGATGGAATCTCATATGACGCGGGTACCGATAGCGGGCCCAACTTCACATCGGCGAACCAAGAGACGAGTCCGGCGGAAAATATCACGTTGATTACTGACGCACCATTGGGTAACGGAAACACCGTGGATCCGACGGTAGCCTTCTTTATATTTACGAAGAACTAAATAAGGCCGATTTATTTTAAAGAGACTTCCAGCACATAATCGTCGGCAGTTAAAAAAAGTCGTTTCTCATCGGGAGAAAAGGCACAGTTCGCCGTGGCTTGGCCTGTATGGATCCGCGCAATCGGCTTCCCTGAAGTATTGAAAATAAAAAGTCCGGCAGGGCCTGTCGCAAAAAGATGCCCGGAGCGGTGCATTTTCATACCATCAGGTAACCCCTGTTGTCCTTCTTGACCAATCAAATCGGTGGCATCGTAGAAAATCTTTTTATTCTCCGTTTTTCCGGTTTCGGTCAAATCATATTGATACCAGACCGCATGTTCGGGGTCCGAGACCGCGACAAATAATTTTGATTCATCAGGAGACAATGCAATTCCGTTCGGGCGTGTGAGTTTATCGATCAACGCGACTTCACCCGTAGTTTTTAAACAGTAAACCCCTTGAAAATCAAGTTCTTTGTGCGGGTCTTCCATTTGTTTTGGTAAGCCGTATGGAGGATCAGTAAAGTAAAGATTACCCGCAGAATCAAAAACCCCATCGTTCGGACTATTGAGTCGATTACCCTCGAAGTTGTCTACAAGTGCAACATATTCCGGTTTTGGATTATCTAGGGATGCATTCATTTTTGCCACCCTTCGTTCCCCATGTTGCATCAACACCAGCTCATTCTTGTTGTTCAACAACAAGCCATTGGAGCCAGGTTCGTTGCCGTAATCGGATTTCCCCAGAAATCCCGATGGTTTGAGGTATGTGGATAAATCGCCCTTGGCATCGATTTTAAAAACGGTATTGTTCGGGATGTCTGAAAATAACAGATAATCGCCATCCTCAATATATACTGGGCCTTCCGTCCATTTAAATCCTTCTCCAATAACTTTTATTTCGGCATTTGGGTCGATGAGTTCTAAAGCGTCATCATCAAGAATCTCGATTTTAAAATTGTGTTGGGCCGAACAACTTGAAACGAATAGCGAAACGAGAAGGAAGCAAAAAAGCAGCGTTTTATTCATGGGTTCTGTTTGAGAATCGATTTTTATATCCCCTAAAATAAGAAAAAGCTGCGATGATCGGGCTTCGACCGTGCTCAATACGACTTTTGGTCGCCGTACAAATCAAAATCCGCCGCCTCGGTAATTTTAATATCCGTAAATTCTCCCTGTTTTAGATAGTGTTTTGTGGCATCAATGAGCACTTCGTTGTCCACATCGGGAGAATCGAACTCAGTACGGCCAATAAAATAATTCCCCTCTTTTCGGTCAATGATGCACTTGAAGGTCTTGCCGATTTTTTCTTGGTTCAGTTCCCAAGAAATTTGGGATTGTAGCTCCATGATTTCGTTAGCGCGCTCTTGCTTGATCTCTTCAGGAACGTCATCCTTCAAAGAGTAGGCATGCGTATTTTCTTCATGGCTATATGTAAAACAGCCCAAGCGTTCGAAACGCATTGCTTCGACCCATTTTTTCAAAACCTGGAAGTCTTCTTCGGTTTCTCCGGGATACCCGACAATTAGCGTTGTTCGAATCGTCATATTCGGAACGGCCGCTCGAAACTCTTGCAACAGCTTCGTAGTTTTCGCTTGTGTCGTACCACGCCGCATGCTTTTCAAAATGGAATCGGAAATATGCTGTAACGGAATATCCAAATAATTGCAGATTTTGGGTTCGCGTTTCATGACCTCCAAAACATCCATCGGGAAGCCTGTCGGGAAAGCATAATGCAGTCGGATCCATTCGATACCCTCTACCTTGACCAGACTTTCCAACAATTCGGCCAAGTTTCTTTTTTTGTAGAGATCAAGGCCGTAGTAGGTCAAATCTTGGGCAATCAGAATCAGTTCTTTGACCCCTTTTACCGCTAGTTTTTCCGACTCGGTAACCAATTCTTCAATAGGTTTGCTGCGGTGTTTTCCACGCATGATGGGGATGGCACAAAAAGAACAGGGTCTATCGCAACCTTCGGCAATTTTTAGATATGCGTAATTTTTCGGAGTGGTCGTCAAACGTTCCCCGATCAATTCATGCTTATAATCGGCTCCCAGAGCTTTCAACAAATTCGGAAGCTCGCTGGTACCGAAATATTCGTCCACGTTCGGAATTTCCTTTTGCAAATCAGGTTTATAACGTTCGCTCAAACATCCGGTCACAAAAACTTTATCGACTTCCCCAGCTTCCTTTTTTTGCACGTATTCCAGAATCGTATTGACACTTTCCTCTTTGGCATTGGCGATAAATCCGCAGGTATTGATGACCACGACATTGCCTTCCTCTTCATGAACGACCTCTTTATCATTGGCGCGCAATTGACCCATCAGCACTTCGGAGTCGTACACGTTTTTGGAGCAACCCAAAGTGACTACGTTAATCTTGTTCTTTTTCAGCGTTTTCGTTCTCATAGCGACAAATGGTTACCTTCTATAACTGGCGGGTGCAAAAATACGATAAGCGCATCGAACAGTTACGCTTTCGCAAGATTTCTTGAAATTCAGCGTTAAACCTTTGTAAGTATTTGATGTCCAAATAGAAAGAAATTAGTATGAAGTTCCAAATCATCACTTTCATCACAGGCTTTTTTTTCTTGTTTTCAAGTTGTTCTAAGGATGAAAACAGTGATGCACCAAATCCTGACCCTAATCCACAAGCCCAAGGAATTTACTTCCCTCCAGTCAATTCCGAAGTCTGGGAAACCATTTCAACCACCGAACTGGGTTGGAACACCGATGCAGAACAAAACCTTTATGATCTATTGGAAGAGAAAAATACCAAAGCCTTTATCGTTTTGAAGAATGGTAGAATCGCTTTGGAATGGTATTTCGATGATTTTATACAAGCTAGTCCTTGGTATTGGGCCTCCGCTGGCAAAACCTTGACCAGTTTTACGACGGGCATAGCGAAAGAAGAAGGTTACTTGTCGCTTTCCGATGAAACTTCGGATTATCTTGGGGAAGGTTGGACAAGTCTTCCCCCCGAAAAAGAAAGCTTGATAACCATTTGGCATCAATTGACCATGACTTCGGGCATGGACGATACCCTAGGGGACTGCAAAACGCCCGATTGCCTTACCTATGTAGCCGATGCCGGAACACGTTGGTCGTATCACAATGCGCCATATACCTTGATCCAAGACGTGGTTACGAATGCGACGCAAACTCCTTTCGAAGATTATTTTGAGACAAAACTAAAGAATAGAATAGGCATGACCGGCCAATGGTTATCTACGAACGATGAGAATAACGTTTATTGGAGCAATGCCAGAAGCATGGCACGTTTCGGGTTGCTTAATCTCAACAACGGGATTTGGAACGGAGAAACCATTTTGGGAGATGCCGATTATTTGACCGGTATGAAAAACACCTCTCAAGACCTCAACAAATCTTATGGGTATCTCTGGTGGCTTAACGGCAAGGAAAGTGCGATGTTACCCACTTTGCAGGTCGTCTTTACTACCGAACTCATACCAGATGCTCCCGAAGACCTATATGCCGGATTGGGCAAAAATGATCAAAAACTCTATGTGGTGCCCAGCGAAAACTTGGTTGTAGTGCGTATGGGCGAAGATACCGGTGATGCCGCTCTTGGCCCTTCTGGTTTTGACAATCTGATTTGGCAACAATTAAGCACTATAGTAAAGTGATCAAAACTATTTATAGCCCTTTGGCATTTTTCTAGCTTGAAATTCCTTTTCGAAGGCAGCTCCCAATCGAAGTAAATGAGCTTCTTTGAATGGTTTTCCAATAAAAGTGAGACTTATGGGCTCGCCACTGGCTTTGTAACCCATAGGCACAGTCAGAGCAGGATATTTGGCCACGGCCGCAAACCCAGCATGGTAATTGTTGATGGAAAGTACGGCATCAAGTTGATGTTCGTTCATAGCCGAATCGAAGAATGCGCGTCCTTTTGTTTCCAGGTTCGATTTTATTTTCTCGAGTTCTTCCGTCGTTGTGGAATCCGCCAAGATCCCTTCGAACAAAGGCTGCCCATACGGAATTCGAAGCAACGAATCTTCTGCATTGAAAGCGACCGCATCGGCCACAGATTTAATTTTCACTTTTTCGGAATCGGAATGTTTTTTCAAATACGCCGGAAGGTCATTTCGCATATCGATATTCAAAATACTGAGAAAACCTTCCATTTCAATTTCCGGAGGTGTGAACTTGATAATTTTAGCTCCGAGTTGCACTAATTTATTGACGGTTTCGGCATATATCGAGTCATTCTCCATCAAATAATTCATGGCACCCAAGCGCATATCCTTAAAAGGAGTCGGATGCATTGATGCCGATAAGATACCGGGGAACTCATCGGCTATCGATTTTGGGTCCTCTTCATCTTTGCCTATCATGGCTGAAAGCAAAATAGCATTATCGATTATATTTTTGGTCATAGGTCCAGGCGTGTCCAAGGTACTGGAGATAGGTACAATACCGGTTCGGCTCAATAGACCGATTGTTGGTTTGAGTCCCACAATCGAATTCTGGCTACTGGGCGAAAGTATAGACCCCGAAGTTTCGGTACCCACTGCTGCAACGGCGTAGTTAGCTGCCATCGATGTTCCGCTGCCAGCACTTGAACCGCCGGTATCGAAAACACGTCTACCATACGGATTCAGTGTCTGCCCTCCTACTGCACTTTGACCGTTCGGGCAACGACATAAAAAGTTGGCCCACTCGCTCAAATTGACTTTACCTAGAATCACGGCACCGTTTTCCTTTAGGCGTTTTACGATAAATGCATCTTCTACCTCATTGTTGAGTAGCGCTACCGCCCCGGCGGTGGTTTTCATGCTTTCGGTGTTGATGTTGTCCTTCAATAAAATGGGCATACCATAGATGGGATGGCGTACCTCAGGAGCAGTTCCTATGGCGACCATTTCATCTAATTTCCGTGCTTGGTCGACCACGTCTTCGTTAAAGGCGATGACCGTATTCAGGGTAGTACTATTATCCAACTCATATCTATAAATACGGTACAAGTAGAACAATACCAAGTTTTCATAGGTAAGTTTACCCTCTTCAAGATGTTTGCGAAGGGTAAGAATATCTTGTTCAAGGATCAAAGGCTTTAAATTTTGATACTTTGCTTCCGTCATTTTTGAAACCTCCTCGTACAAAGGCCTGAAAACGTCATTTTTGTCCAATATTGGAGACTGGATGCGTTTGTAGCGCATCCGTTCTTTTTCGTGGTCGGCATTGGCCGCCACTTCAGCAGAATCATTGTAAGGCTGCCATAAAACAACCTCTTTTTGCTCTACTTCTATTTTTTCTTTGCAACCAAGAAATGAGATGAGGGCAAAGAACAGAATTGCTATCTTTTTCATTGTTTTTGTTTCTTTTTCCAAAGGATGATGTTCTCTTGATTCATACGCACAAATTCATCTTTTTCTTCTTTTTGGGCAAGTTCCAGAGATTTTTCGGCGGATTGTATGGCGGAGTCGCAATCTCCCAAAGCAGCTTCCACAAGTGATTTTACACGATGGAAATAATAAGTGTCGCCACCGAGTTCGATAGCCATTTCAAGATACCCCAAAGCAAGGCCATAGTCTTCGCCTTGCTCTTGTAAATAGCGTGCAGCTTCATAATACGTTTGAGCCGTCGGGTTTTCTTTTAATTGCGTTTCGATTTCTTGCCGCATTTTGCTATCGGTATCGACTTTGATAGTAATATTGATTTTGGTATTCGCCCAATGCCAAACCATGGTTGCGGAGCTATGCGTAATCGAATCAAAGGAAATCAAAAAGTTTTCTTGAAAGTCTTCGGAAGTTTCAGGTTTTAATTTAACCCGAAAAGCATCTTCTTCGGGATTATAGGCTGCACGCCCATCGCCCCAATGCGAAGTATTTTTATGGAAAACGATTTCCCACTCCTTTTCTTCGGGAAAAGCATACAGGGCATACGTTCCTTTGGGCAAAACATTACCTAAAATTTCCAAATCATCGGTACTACTGAATTTGCTGGATTCGTTGGCCCCTACCCGCCAGATT
>CAYGPR010000089.1:0-6448 GCA_964351985.1 uncultured Maribacter sp.
TGATTGATATTGCTACTAACGAATTGAGAGGTTTAAAGACTCAATTAAAAATTGGGTTACCAATTGCTTTTTGAACGAACCGATGGTCTTACGAAGCCCAATTTCCTTTGCCCGTTTCTCACTCTGGGCCGTCATTAAGTTCATAAAGTTGATACACGCCAATAGCAATCCGAACAGGCCAACTATGCCGAACAACCATACATAATAAATTCTCCCGCCAGTATTTGCACCGTTCTCAAATTCGGAGTAGAGATGCCATTTCGACATAGGATGAAGAAAGATTTCACTTTTTAGATGTTTCATCCTTCCTTCAAGATGCTTCATTTTGGCGTTCTTGATGGCAAAGGATGTTTCCGCCATATCTGAATTAGGTGCAATTTCCGCATAAATCTTGAACCAGTTATTTCCCCAAGACAACCAATCCGGAAAGGTCTGTTTATGGAGTTCCCATGAGCCAATAAACTTCAGATCTGAAAATTCGGAGTTCTTGGGAAGGTCTTCATAAACCCCAATTACTTTAAGTGGGGATTCGTCGTTGAATCTAATGATTTGATTTACCGCGTGCTTTTCTCCAAAAAATGAACGACTCAAGCTTTTTGAAATAAGAATGGTATTTGGATCCGACAGTCCCGATCGTGTACCTTCAAGCATTTTGAGGTTAAGGATTTCAGTTATTCCTTCTTCGGCGAAATTACCGTGCGGCGTAATTTTTTTGTCTTCAAACTGTAAGAGATAGTCACCGCCCCAATTTGCCAAGGCCACATGCTCAAAGTAGTCTTTATATGTTGTTCTTAGTTCATCGGCCATTTGCAGCGGCATGGACTCATCCGATAAAATCTCGCCATTATACGTTTGATGCTGCATGACTTTTGCAACCCGTTCATAGTTTTCAAATTTTTTGTTGAAACTAAGCTCATCCCATATCCAAAGTCCGATAATCATGGCCACGGCCATGCCCAAGGCAAGTCCGCCAATGTTGATGGCCGAGTAGCCCTTGTTTCTTTTTAGGTTACGCCAAGCGATTTTTAGGTAGTTTTTGAACATGGTTCTCGTTTTTTGATTGATGAGTAAGCAAAAGTGACATTTAATCAACACCGGAAGTGTAATACAAACATCCGTAGGATGTTAGAACTCCGCCCAATATTATGCCAAGATTACAATCAATTATAAATCAAATAGTTACAAATATAATAGTAAAGATGTTCCCAATTTAGTGTAAAAAATGTTTACATGAAATGTCCACTTATTGTACACTCCTTGTACGAGTCAGAATTGAATATGAAACGTTTTGACCCCATTTCTATACGGTTTAATTATAGGTTAGAACATTCGAGTCAGGCTTAAAAATAAATTTACTACTAATATATTAGTATATCTACTAAATAATTAGTAGTATTGTTCAATAATTGAAATGAAAATGAAAAAATTAACGGAACGGGAAGATCAAATCATGCAGATAGTTTGGCAAACGGAGGAGATATTCATCCGTGATATTATGGAGGCCCTACCGAAACCAGAGCCCCATTATAATACAGTAGCGACTATTGTGAAAATTCTGGTCAAAAAGGGGTTCTTAAAATCCGAAAAGATGGGAAATACGGATCGCTATAGTGCGGCAATCCCAATGGAAACTTATCGTGAAGAACATATCGAAGATATTAAAGAAAAGTATTTCGGGAACTCCATGCCTAAAATGATGGCACATTTTGCCAAACAGGAAAAGCTATCGGACAAAGAGATCGATGAACTAATCGAGATAATCAAGTCAAAAAAAGCATAAGCCATGATATTCCTCGCAAAAGCTTCAATAGTGATTTTGGTGTTATTGGCCTTCTATAAGCTCTTTTTAGAAAGGGAGAGCTTTTTCGCTGTAAACCGCATTTATCTAATGACCAGTATATTCTTGACCTTCTCTCTTCCGTTTATTGCCCTCCCAAAATTGACGGTTCATCAGGGAATAGTGAGCACATGGTTGGAGGGAACGAACACTGAAATACAAACACAAGCCAATTCTGAACCTGTAGAATTTGAAACAAAAAGTACTGGGTCTAGAAACAGCGTTACTTTGGACAAAAATAATTTCATAGAACCTTCGACATCCGAGGATTATAGTATTGATTTCTGGTTATCCTTAATCTACATTTTTGGTGTCCTAATATTGTCCGCACATCTAATCTTCCAAATTGTCGGTATTTTTTTAACGGTAAGGAAAACGGATGATAGGGTCGAGGATTCGGAATGTATCCTACTAAATGTTCATGACGATTGTGGCCCTCGTTCCTTTTTCAAGTACATCTTCATAAATCCAAAAAAATACAACCTAGAAACTTTCGAACAAATATTGGAGCACGAGAAAATCCATGTAAACCGAATGCATTCCCTCGACCTGATGCTCTCCGAAATCGCCATAATTGTACTCTGGTTCAATCCGTTGGTTTGGCTGTTCAGGAAAGAGGTCGAAAAGAATATTGAATATCAAACGGATGCCCTGCTCTTGGAATCTTCGGTGGTAGAACCACAGAACTACCAGATGAACCTTCTGGAAATAGGCGTGGAGCGAAAGCCGCTTACAATAGTCTCTAATTATAATCAATCATTAATCAAAAAACGAATCGTCATGATGAACAAAAAGAAATCGAACGGACACAGTTATTGGAAGTATGCATTTATCGCACCTACGCTTTTTGTAACGTTATTAGTGCTAAACCAACCTTTATCAATACAAGCACAAGATCAGGTTGAATCAAACCATATGAATGAAGATGGGGAATACGAAAATGAAAATGACAACGATTTTGAAAATGACCGCTCCCCTTTATTGCAAGCCACTTGGACGGGGGATTATGAATTGGTCAAAAAATTGGTTTCCGAAGGAGCCGACATAAATATACTGCAAGAGGGCGAAGGCACCGCCTTGGTTTTAGCGATTCGGCAGGAAGAGTTCGAAATTGCCAAGTTCTTATTGGAAAATGGAGCCGACCCTAACCTTGGAAGTAACAGCGACGGGCATCCTCTATGGCTGGCCGCAAGAAGGGGCGATATTGAACTCGTACGCCTTCTGGTCAAACAAGGAGCGGATGTTAATACAAAATTCCCTGGCGATGGCAGTGCGTTGATCCAGGCATGCAAAATGGGAAACCCTGAAATGGTCAAAGAACTTGTGGAACTTAAGGCGGATATTAATATGGAAGTCAAAGGGGATGGCAATCCCTTGATTATGGCATCCAAAGGTGGCTATCTAGAAATAGTGAAGTACGTAGTGGGTTTAGGTGCCGATGTAAATCATGAAGTCCTTGGGGATGAAACCCCATTGATCAATGCCAGTGAACAGGGCCATTTGGATGTTGTCAAATTTCTTATTGAAAAAGGTGCCGATGTCAACAAGGTTTGTACCGAACTATACAATGGAAAAACAAGGATACGTACCGCTTTACTAATGGCTGAAAAATATGGACATGACGATGTTGTTGAATACTTAAAATCAAAAGGGGCGAGGAAATAGTGTAAAATTTGATTTTTAAGTGCACTATATTATCTTTCTGATTTATGATTATATCAAATTGATATAGATAATGTATATCGTGATGATGTCTTCCATGAACGGAGATTTAGTGTCCACCGCTAGCACATTCCAAAAGCACAACATTAACATGGTTCAATTAAACTAATAAATTCTCATCTATGGCTAAGAAGCCAATTCTAACTCTATTTAAGAAGGTGTTTGTTTAATTCTCTTTCGAGAAATTCGTCAGAAAAATTCGGTTCTCCTAAGAGCCAGGCATCAATCATGTCTTTATGGAAAAACTTTTGGCGTATGTGCTGGTTATTGCCCGTGGGAATTAATTTCAGTTGTGTGAGCTTATAAATTTTGCTTTTAGAAAGACCTGTATAATTGGCAAGGTCCTCAACATTCAAAACTTTCTTATTAAAGGACAGTAGTCTTTTTATGTCCTTCAGTAGCTCCAATACATTATTGTCGTCGTTCATAACATTTATTTCAGAATTAATAATGTGTAAATGACCATTTACATTTGTAGAATTCTTGCTGAAATATAAAAAGATGGTACTTAAAAACGCCCTAAATACTGACATGTCAGGGTAAAAATGTCAAATGTCAGTTAGAAAATTGAAGAAATTGTCAACATGATCACGGAATTCTTTGTCAGGTATGTTGTCGCTATAGGCACTTGTCAAACCCCTCTGCGTAATTAATTTGTCCTTGTTGAAGATTTTATTGGACTTCTCAAATGATGTTAAAGTTACTCCTTTTTTAAGCTTTTTAATTTTTTCCAAAATATATTTTAATTCGGCTAAATTCATATCAAAATGAACTACATCTTGATGTTCGTCGAAATTCAATGTCATGACGTTATAAAACTCTTGGTAGCCCGTCAATTCCTCATTTATGTACCCGTATTTTTGAAGATAGGCAAATAGTTTTTTGAAGGCCACTTTATTCAAATCAAGATTGAAACCTCTAAGATCTTCTCTAGTCCTTGTGTTTTTACTACCCAATCTTTTCTCCATTTTCAGTTTAACGGCAAAGAAAAGTATTATAATACCATATCCTATAACGGGCATAATTGCCCACAGCAAATTTTCAAAGCTTTTATAAAGAAAAATTGAAACAATCAAAAAAGGGACTAAAAACAAAACCAATAAAAGTAGAATACCATTATTTCCTCTATTCAAAAACGATCCCATAGCCGAATTAACCTTATTCCTACCAGAGAGAATAGCCAATAATGCATCTACTATCTTGTCAAGAATCCTGTTCATTGAGATAATTCTATTGTTTTAAAGGTAAAGAAAAGTGTGGATTTGTTAATCCTGCCAAAAGGAGGGAGTATAACCTATCTAGAAATTAGTTTTTAAAAACACTACTATAATGTGAGGAAAGCAAGGAAGGTAACTAAAAAAGCTATCGATTTCTCGATAGCTCATGTTTATATGGTCTGGAAGTTACTCGGATTTGAAACTCTCCGAGCTACAGGCAGGAGTTACAATAGCAAGGCAGATGCCTCGTCTATGACAGAACTGTCTAAATCTTTGAGATATGTCTGTGTAATTGCTAAAGTCTCATGACCTAGTGCCTCGCTGATTACGTCTGTGGCAACTCCCAACTGTTTCAAAGAATTAGCAAAAGTATGGCGCGCCACATAGCTTGTCAAATTAGTATCGATCTCACAATGAAACGCTATTTCCTTTAAGTCCTTGTTGTATTGCTTTCTAGTTTTGTGCTTACGGTTTTCAATTTGAATGGGTGTCATGTTATCCTTTAAGAGTATCGGGAACACATATTGAGTGCTAAGGCCATGCTCCTTATAAAAGTCCAATATGTTCCTAACGGGGGGTAAAATGGTAATATTGAAAACTCCTTTTGTCTTAGCTCTACGATAGGTTATTTTGTTGTGACTAATTTGATCCCATTTTAAAACCATTTGATCAGCAAAGTTCATACCCCGTGTATAAAAGCTGAAAACAAATAGTTTATGACTAAGAAATAGGTGTGGATGTTTGGAAATATCCATATTGACAATTTTCATCATTTCTTCATAAGGTAGTGCCTTCTTTATAGGATTGCTCTTGAGCTTTGAAATTTTGTATTTCTTAAACGGATAATTTTCGTTTAACATTCTTCCAATTTTAGTCTTGGCATCACTTCGAGAAATTGCAAGGTTATAAACTGTCCTAATAGATCGCATCCTTACGCTAATTCCCCCACTTGTTCCACCCTGTGAACGTAACTGGTTCTCATATTTTTGTAAAAATGTAATATTAATTTGCTCAAACCTTAACTGAGTACTTCCATTGAATTTTTTTAAGGCTGCATAGCTATGTTTATGTATTCTTGCATCTCCGGTTCTTCCGGCAGAATTTAAATCCTCAATCAGATCATTCCAGAAATAAAAGAAGTTATCAATATTTTGGGTGGGTTTTGCCGTTGAGACGAATGCTCTTTCAAAATCGCTTAATGAAAAATCTTCGTTCTCATATTCAAGTTCTGTGTAAACTTTTAACGCCCTATCCTTGAACTTAAGAAGTACTCGATTACTCTGAACATGGTTTGCATATTTTCTAGTAAATTGTTCCGCTTTTTCATCAAATTCTTCTGGCAAGGCATAAAAAATCGTTTTAAAGAATTTTGATTTCCTATTTTTGGTAACTCTGATTCTTATGGGATAAGTGCCATTAGCTCTTTTGACTTTCTGTAAAACTACTTTGATTGCGGCCATAACTATTATTTAATTGGTTTGAAATCCGAACAACATCCGTACAACAATTGTGCTATTAAAGATATGTCAAATGTGTTTAGATGAAAAGGAAATATGTATAAAATATTGATTATCAGACTATAAGAAAACAAATGCAAACAAATGAAAAATAAAAACGTCTGCCTTCTAAGCAGACGGTCACAGGTTCGAATCCTGTCGCGATCACTTAAAGC
>CAYGPR010000090.1:0-6446 GCA_964351985.1 uncultured Maribacter sp.
CTTAAAAATTTTATCATTGTAGGAAAACGTTTTGGCTCCTTTCCAACTCATGGGAGATGCTTTTTCTATTTCCGGAATTTTGTCTTTTAACTCCCTGTAAAGCACCGCTGGTGTGAAGTAACCTGCATCTATTCTTCCCTCAAAGATTTGTCTTTGATACACCGAATACAGCCGATCTATATTTTCATGATACTTGTCAACAGCCAGCTCGTCCGACACCCAAAGATAGATGAGCAAGCTACAAAGCAGACCTGTGGCCAAGCCAACAATGTTAAGAATCGAAAACACCTTGTTCTTAACAATGTTTCTCCAGGCTATTTTCAATTGATTTTTAAACATGGTTCTCGTTTTTTTGATTTGATGTTTTACTCCGTCCTTAAACTTTTAACGGGGTTTACGTTTGCAGCCCTAATTGCTTGAAAACTTACAGTTAGTAATGTAATCAGTAATGCACCCAAAATAGCCAATCCAAAGATCCACCACGAGATTTCCATTCGGTACTCATAGCTCTCTAGCCATCGACCCATAAAATGATAGGCAATAGGAATTGCTATCAACCCGGATATCAGCACTAATATGATAAAGTCTTTCGATAACATTCTCCAAAGGTTGAGTACCGATGCACCCAACACTTTTCGTACCCCGATTTCCTTAGTGCGCTGTTCGGCCACGTAGGAGGCCAATCCGAAAAGCCCCAAGCAACTTATCAAGATGGCCAAGATCGTGAAAACACCCGCTAAATTCCCTAACCGTTGTTCGGATTCGAATTTATCGGTGTATACTTGGTCAACAAATTTGTAAGTGAAATTGGCCGAGGGCACTACTTGGGCAAATACACCTTCTATTTTCGATATTGCAGTATTGACCGAAGCCTCAGGCTTTATTCTGATATTAATAAAAGATGTACCTGTATAGCTGATTGAAAAGATGGCCTGATGCACAGGCTCATATGGGGATTCCATTATCATGTCCTTGGTCACCCCTATAATCTTAAATTGCCGGTCATCCACGGCACTTCGGGTAATAATAGTTCCGACCGGATCCTCAAGTCCCATATACTTTACGGCCGTTTCGTTAACTACCAGGGCCAGTGAATCGGAAGCCAATTCCCGATAAAAATCCCTGCCTTCAACAAATTGCCAGCCTACGGTTTTTCCATAGTCGTGGGTAACCTTGAGTGTGGAAAAGTTAGTATCCCTATTCGGGTCTTTTCCAGGCCAATCAAATCCCCCTCCTTTAGAGTATACACCTGTAATCGGGGAAGATGATTCTGCCATTTCTTCCACAACACCAGTATTTTTCAGTTCGGCACGCAGCAGATTATATTTTCCCCTAAATCCCGGATCGTTCATTTCGACCATTAGCAGATTGTTGCGGTCATACCCTGCGGGACGGTCTTGGGTAAACTGTACCTGTTTGAAAACCACTACGGTACCTATGGCTAACATTATGGAAACCGCAAATTGAAATGCAACTAGAAACTTTCTTGGAGCAGTTGCGAACCGACCGGCCCTAAAACTTCCCTTTAAAACCTTGACGGGTGTAAATGAGGATAGATATAGCGCTGGGTAACTACCTGCTAATAGTCCGGTAAACAAGGTAAAGGACAGAATGGCGGTCCAAAATATCGGATTGTTCCATGGAATGGACATGCTTTTTCCAGCCAGTTCATTGAACCATGGCAATGACATTAAAACCAATAAAAAGCCAAAATCAAAGCAAAAAATGAGACTAATAGTGACTCGCTCAAGAATTGATGCACTAATTGTTTCTTTTTGGAACCTACCGTTTTGCGAATACCTACCTCCTTGGCCCGTTTCTCGGATCTCGCTGTACTGAGATTCATGAAATTGATGCATGCTAGAAATAGGACGAATATGCCAATGGCAATAAAAAGCCAAACAAAAGTGATACGGCCTCCAGTGGCGACTCCCTGCTCAAAATCGGAATAGAGATGCCACTTGTCCATCGGGTGCATAAACAGTTGAGGCTCTTGATTTTTAGCAATATTACTATAGGTTTTTGGTGCATAATCAATATAAAAATCATTAAGGGCTCTATCGACCGTATTGAAATCTACCCCCTCCTTCAGTTGCACGAAAAGCATAAAGGAATAACTGTCCCAGATATCTTTTGACTCGGCTATAAATTCCTGTTGCCAAGATTCGAAGAGTTCCCAGTTCGCAAAGAATTCAACGTTTTCGAATCGGGTATTTTTTGGAAGGTCTTTATAGATTCCTGTAACCACCACATCCATTTCGTTGTCCATTTTTAAGGCCTTCCCTATTGGATTTTCCTTTCCAAATATTGTCTCCGCGGTAGACTCGGATAACACAATGGAATTTAATTCTTCTAGACTCTCATGGGAACCCTTGACCATTTCAAGAGAAAACATTTCCAATGCACCTTTTTCTATCAATTCGCCAGTTTTTGTAAATCCCTCAGAACCGATATTTAGAGTGTAATCGCCAATCCACCAAGCCCTAAGAACTTTCTCAAAATATTCTGAATAATTTTCTTTAAGATATGTTCCGGTAACATACATCAAAGCGTCCTGTGCATTCATTTCCCCGCTATCAGGATTTATTGACCTATGATAGATCGATGCAATGCGATCATGGTTTTTATGATATTTATTAAATGTAAACTCGTCGAGGACCCATAGCCCAATCATGATGACCACAGCCATACCCAGAGCAAGACCGCCTATGTTTATGGCAGAATACCCCTTGCTCCTCTTTAGGTTACGCCAAGCTATTTTTAGATAGTTTTTGAACATGGTTTTGTTTTTTATTTATTGATGCTTTTTCTATTTTATTCCGTTCGCAAACTTTTAACCGGGTTTGCATTGGCTGCTTTTAGTGCTTGAAAACTGATTGTAGCCAAAGCGATAAGAGTAGTCAATGCTCCGGCTAGGACAAAAACGGCCCATCCAATTTCGATTCTATATGCAAATTGCAAAAGCCAATCCTTCATTAGATACCAAGCAATGGGGGAGGCAATCAGTATGGAAAGTAATACGAGCTTTATAAAATCGGAGGATAACAGCTTTAATATTCCGAACGAGGAAGATCCCAAAACCTTTCTAATACCGATTTCCTTAATACGCATTTCCGTATTAAAAGCCGCAAGTCCGAATAGGCCAAGACATGAAATGAATATGGCCATGTATGCGAAATAACGGGCAAGGCTTAAAATACGCTGTTCTGAAAGATATTGCGCCTCAATGGTCTGATCCATAAAGGAAAAATTAAAGTTGTATCCCGGATTGTATTTATCATAGATGTCTTTGATACCCGCTAGAGTTTCACGCTCCGCACCTGGTTTAATTCTTACCATGGCCTTTTCCAGATTCTGGGGGGTATACCTAAAAACAATCGGCGAAATCGTCTGCATTACAGACGCGGTATGGAAGTCCTTCATCACACCTAGGATGGTTTTGTCCTCTCCCCAAAGTTGTACTTTAGAACCAACCGGATTTTTCAGCCCCATTAGACGTATAGCTTCTTCGTTGAACAATAAATACGATTCTGGAGAACCAAGATTTTTGTTGAAACTCTGACCTTCTGCCATTTCTATATTTAATGTACCGACAAGTTTTTCATCTATCCCCCGTAAAATAAAATCGATATTGGCTTCTTCATCTATGCCCGGCCAATCAATTCCATAGGTCGATGAACCACCGTCTTCACGAACAATCGTTTCGCTTATTCCACCTACCCTTGTTACACCATTAATTGTTTCCAATTGCTTGAAGAGCAATTCCGGATCTTGAAAAGCCTTGCCCTCAAGGTCGATTTGAATTAGGTTGTCTTTTTCGTATCCCATAGGTTTTGTAAAAGCATAGTCAATTTGCTTGCCAATGACCAATACCGATATAATCAATACCAGTGATACCATGAATTGAAATACGACCATTCCCTTTCTAATGAACAATTCTCCCCATTTGCTTTGAAATTTACCCTTTAAGGTTGCCAAAGGACTGAACCCGGAAAGATAAAAAGCCGGATAACTACCAGAGAGCAATCCGGTAAAAAGTGCGACGAGGAAGACTATCAGGGCATCATACAAAGTGAACTGAAAACCAACTTCTTTTCCGGTTATAAAGTTGAAGGCCGGAATAAGCATAATGACCAAAATAATTGCGACCAGTAACGAAAGAAAAGTCAGGAACAAAGATTCGATCAAAAATTGAGCGATTAGATTTTTTTTGGTCCCCCCAATAGTTTTTTTGATTCCTATTTCCTTAAACCGTCTTGAGACACGTGCCGTAGAAAGATTCATGAAATTGATACAGGCAATTAAGAGCACTAATATGGCTATTAAAGAAAACAGCTTAACGTAGGTAATTCTTCCACCACTTTGAATACCATTTTCATAGTTACCCTTTAAATATGCATCTGTAAATTTTCTTGTGAAAAGACTAAAGGAAGTATACTCATCGTACTTGGAAATGAAGTTTTCTATTTTTTTATCAAAAGCGGCAAGATCCACATTCGGCGATAATAGAACATAAGTGTCAGGGCCTTCGTTGGACCATACTTGACCATTGGTCCAAATGTCTTCCAACAATTTTTGCTTGGTAGCTACGTAGTCAAACTTCAATGTAGAACCATTCGGCACATCTTTGAAAATCCCTGTTACTTTGGCAATGGCTTTTTCTCCAAAAATATCGTATTCCACTTCTTGATTGATGGCCTTTTTTACAGATCCAAATAACTTAATGGCAAAGTTTTCGGAGATTACAATGGCATCCTTATCCAACAAGGCTTGTGAGGATGACCCATAAATCAATGGAAAAGTAAATACCTCAAAAAAAGTTGTTTCAGCGAACAATCCTTCCGTTTTGAATAGGTTTTCATCATTTTTAAAGGTAACCTCCGTTCCTAACTTCCCAAGGTCCATGACGGTAACGGCCTTTTCGACTTCTGGTAAATCTTTCTCTAGGGCATCAGCAAGTGGGCCTTGGGTGTGATCGTGAATCCTGATTTCACCATTTTCAGTACTTTTTTCCATAATCTGATAGAGCTGCTCGTCATTGGCATGAAATTTATCAACCATAAGTTCATCGGATACCCAGAAATAAATGAGGAAGGCACCGGCCAAACCTGTAGAAAGCCCCAAAATGTTCAACATTGAAAACATGGGGTTTCTTTTGAGATTTCGCCAGGCGATTTTTAGATGATTTTTTAACATGATTCTCGTTTTTTGATTTGATGTTTTATTCAGTCCTTAAACTTTTTATTGGATTGGCTCTAGCTACTTTTATAGCCTGAAAACTAACCGTAAAAATGGTAATAGAGATTGCACCTAAAACGGCCACTACAAAAACCCACCAGGAAATCTCAACATTATACTCGTATTTCTGCAACCACCGCCCCATAAAGTACTGTGCGACCGGAATGGCGATTATACATGAAATGAGTACCAACATCACAAAATCCTTGGAAAGCATTTTCCATAGATTATAGACCGAAGCGCCCAAAACCTTGCGCACTCCAATTTCCTTCGTTCGCTGTTCTGCGACAAAAGAGGCAAGGCCGAAAAGACCAAGGCAACTTATAAAAATCGCAAGCAGTGCGAAAAAGGTAACCAGTTTACCGATACGAGCTTCGTAATCGAACTTTCTAGCATATTCCTGATCCAGAAACCTGTAGTCGAAAGGGATAGCTGTTTCAAATTTGGAATAGACTTCCTTTATTTGTTCAATGGCCATGGATGAAGAAACCTCTGGATTTATCTTTGCGTTCATGATATAAGGCCTCATTGTTTGTTGAACGAAAAATGTGGGCTTTGCCCTATCGTAGGGGGATATGTTCATCATATTTTCGACGACACCTATTACTTGATATTCATTATCGCCCCAACCGACTTTTTCCCCAATGGGGTCTTCGAATCCCATGTATTTAACTGCGGCCTCATTTAAGATAAAACCTGTTGAATCCGTTTTCATTTTCTTTGAAAAATCCCGTCCCCGCGTGATATCCCAACCGATAAGGTTACCGAATTCCGGTGTTATACGCATCGTATAGAACTTATCGGTCATATTCGGGTCTTTGCCGCGCCATTCAAGACCGCCGTTGGTATTATAAATATTGCCGATTTCATGGTCGGTGGCAGCTACCTCTATTACGATACCACTTTGAATCAATTCTTGACGGATTACATCGAAGTGCTTGTTTATTTTGTCCTCTTTTAACTCGAAGGAAACAATGTTGTTCTGATTATATCCGATAGGTCGATTTTTGGCATATTCGATTTGTTGGTAAACGATTATGGTAGCTATTACAAGAACAACGGAAACAGCGTATTGAAAGACTACCAATACCTTGCGAGGTACACTAGCAGATTTTCCCGATTTGAAACCTCCCCGGAGTGCATTCAGGGGTTTGAACGATGACAAATAAAAAGCCGGGTAACTACCAGCTATTAGCCCTGTAATCAAG
>CAYGPR010000091.1:0-6368 GCA_964351985.1 uncultured Maribacter sp.
ATTATTACCACATTTTACCACAAATTACCACTTTGTTGGTAAAATTTATCATTTTGTGCGTTTTACACGCTTGGTAGACCATGCACCACCCACCTTTTTTTGAAATGGAAAATGTCGGATTCAGGCTATAAAAACACTCGTAAGACAATTCTAGGTATTGCCAGATCCGCTTGGATATTAAGGAATATGTCTATATTTGCGAACATAGACCAGAAGCATCCTGAATGGAAGAAAAGATAATTACCGAAGGTAAATACAGGTATATTGAAAAGGGTGAAGGAACCCCCCTAATTATTTTACATGGTCTAATGGGAGGGTTAAGCAACTTTCACGGTGTTACGGATCATTTTCCGAAAAATGGATATAAGGTATTGGTGCCGGAGTTACCCATTTATGACATGCCCCTACTCAAGACCAATGTCAAACAATTCGCTAAATTCCTTGAAAAATTCATAGAATTCAAAGGCTTGAAGGATGTCATTCTTTTGGGAAACTCCTTGGGAGGCCACATTGGGCTTTTGCATACCAAAATGTACCCAAAAATGGTCAAGGCGCTCGTAATCACGGGAAGTTCAGGATTATACGAAAGTGCTATGGGCGATGGTTATCCAAAACGTGGGGACTACGAATTTATCAAACAGAAGGCCCAGAATGTTTTCTATGACCCCGCCGTTGCCACCAAAGAAATAGTAGACGAGGTCTTCGCCACCGTAAATGACCGTGTGAAGTTGGTCAAGACGCTTGCCATTGCAAAAAGCGCCATTCGACATAATATGGCGCAGGATCTGCCAAAGATGAGGACCCCTACCTGTATTATTTGGGGAGAAAACGATAGTGTTACCCCGCCCGATGTGGCCGAACTATTTCACGAATTACTTCCCGATTCAGATCTTTTTTGGATTAAGAAATGTGGTCATGCCCCAATGATGGAGCATCCCAAAGAGTTCAACTCGATTCTCGATGCTTGGCTCGAGGAGAGAGGGTTCTGAAAGGTTTAAGGTTTAAAACCAAAATATTCAGACTTCGATTCTCTTTTTTAGTAAACGCCGAAGTATTAAAATTCTCTTCCACATTAACAAAACTATGTTTTGAAAATTAAATCCGCCGACTTTGTGATGAGCAACTCCGATGTTGCCAAATGCCCGAACGAACCCTTGCCGGAATACGCTTTTATAGGTCGTTCTAACGTGGGGAAATCTTCGCTCATCAATATGTTGACCGAACGCAAAAGTTTGGCCAAGACGTCGGGTCGGCCCGGAAAAACCCAACTCATCAACCATTTCAAGATCAACGGCAATTGGTTTTTGGTCGATTTACCGGGTTATGGGTACGCCAAAGTGTCGAAAAAAGATAAAAGAACTTTTCAGAAATATATTACCAATTACTTTTTACAACGCCAACAACTGGTATGCAGTTTTGTTTTGGTCGACATTCGGCACGAGCCACAAAAAATCGATATGGAGTTTATGGAATGGATGGGTGAAAACCAGATTCCGTTTTGCATCATATTCACCAAAGCCGATAAGCTGAAACCAAAAGCCATAGAGCGAAATGTCAGTACCTACCTCGAAGAATTATTGAGCGGTGTATGGGAAGAAGCACCACACTATTTTATTACCTCATCTTCTAAGGGAATCGGTCGCGATGAACTTTTGAGCTACATCGATTCAATAAATAATGAATTTTTTGAAGCTCAAAAGAATTAATCGCTAGGTACGTTGTTCAATTAACCTTATTAAAGATTGGGCATTCTCCAAACCTCTTAGTTCTTCTGGATTCACAAACACTTCCAATCCGTCACTGGTTATTGCCAAAACGATGGGAAAAGTAAACTTGTACCCAAACTTCGATGCGTACTGCTTTTTGAATTCATTCTTATGTAAAAATTCCATAGGAATTTCGGACTCCTTTCGAAATTTTGCCCATACTTTATTTTCGGTAAACGCCCCAAAGGTCAATTCACACAAATTACATTCATAGGTGTTCGGACTCAAAATTTTATGGGCACCGTCAATTACGGCATTTCTAAATCCTGAGTCGGCATTGTAGACAAAAATCAATCTTTGTAATTTGAAATCCTTCATTTTAGAAAGGTAAAGCTATATATTTATCATCTGCAACAACCGATTTATGGCATTACATAAAATCAATCTGGCCATTTTGCTTTTCTTACTTGTGCAATTGCAATGTAAGTCTCAAAAAACGGACATGGCTTACACATCCGAACACCTTCAGTTAATTCCGATTTCAGAAAATAGTTATTTACATATTTCCTATTTAAACACCGATAATTTTGGTAAGGTGGCTTGCAATGGTCTTGTTTATATTAATGATGGTGAGGCCGTTGTCTTTGATACCCCAACCAACGAAGTAGCCTCAAAAGAATTGATCACGTGGCTGACCGATACTCAAAACACGAAAGTCGTCGCTGTGGTCATTAATCATTTTCACATCGATGCCTTAGGAGGACTAAATTCCTTTCACAAAACCAAAATTCCGTCATATTCCAATAATGAGACCATAGCCTTGGCCCAGCAAAACGGAGCTATGATTCCGCAAATAGGATTTAATGAAGAACAAGAAATTAAAGTCGGTCATACAATTATCAGTAATCGATATTTCGGCGAGGCCCATACGAAAGACAACATTATTAGTTATATCGCCGATGAAGAGCTACTTTACGGAGGTTGCATGATTAAATCATTGAATGCCGGCAAAGGCAATCTTGAAGATGCGAATATTCATGAATGGAGCAAAACGATTCTCAAAATAAAAAATGAATATCCCGATTTGAAGCTAGTCGTTCCCGGACATGGCAAACATGGAAGTACGGAATTACTAGATTACACTATGAAACTTTTTAAGACCAATTAATGAAGTGATTTAAACTTTTTCCATTCGCTAAAAAATTGCCCTTTTTTGCCCATTCTTCTTCTTTTTTTCCTTCCGTAGCCCTGCTAACGACTGAAGCGACTCAAAAAAGCTTTCGATTGGGCAAAAAATGTCTAATTTTCGCTAGAAAGCAAAAAGTTTAAATCACTTCAATATGAAAAAAGTAGTAAAATTTATAATTGTATTGTTATTGTTAACAGGATGCAATGAAAAAAATGATAAAATAAAAGAACGTATTCCTCCAGTGATTTCGCCTTTTTCCGATGTAGATACCTTGGCTATCAACGATTGGTGGAACCGTGCCGATAACCCGATCATCGACTTAAAAGTGGGTCGTGACAGTACAGTCGCCTTCGGAATCTATACGGTATCGAACAATACTCTGAAATTGAGCGCCCAGTTATATCCGCTGTATCCAGAAGAAACGCGGGAAGTGCGCTTGGAAATCGAAGAAAACGGTTCTTGGAAAGAAGTACAAAAGCAAAACGTCGACGATTTGGGTTGGTCGGCCTTGTTCCGGATCGAGAATTGGGATGATGCCAAAGATGCCAAATACCGAATACGACATGGTAAAAATGCACAGTTTGAAGGGCTTATCCGAAAAAACCCGAAAGATAAGGTACAGCTATCCCTAGCGGCACTTTCTTGCAACTCGAACAAAGACCGTGGTATGCGTGAAAATTATGTACGCAATATCAACCACCAAGACCCCGACCTCATATTTTTTGCGGGAGACCAATCGTACGACCATACCGAGCATACCGCGGCATGGTTGAAATTCGGACTCCAATTTCGAGAGACGTTTCGTAACCGACCGGCCATTACCATACCTGATGACCACGATATCGGGCAGGGCAACCTTTGGGGTGAAAACGGTAAGGTATCGACTTCACAAGGCAGTCCTGATGGTGGGTATCGGTACCACCCCGAATATGTAAAAATGGTCGAGCGTTGCCAAACAGCACATTTACCGGACCCCTATGACCCTACCCCTGTCGAAAGAGGTATCGGGGTGTATTACACGAATCTACTCTGGGGCGGTGCGGACTTCGCCATTTTGGAGGATCGTAAATTCAAATCGGGACCGGAAGGTAAGATTCCGCAACAAGGGCCACGGCCCGATCATATCCGAAATCCTGATTATGATCCGGCCTCTATCGATTTACCGGGGCTTACGCTCTTGGGCGACCGACAATTGAATTTCTTGGATGCTTGGGGGGCTCAAAATACCGATGCCCTAAAAGTGGTGCTTTCGCAGACGGGCTTTTGTGGTGGGGCCCATATTCATGGCACATTGGACAATCGCCTACATGCCGACCTCGACAGCAACGGCTGGCCCCAGACCGGACGAAAAAAAGCCTTGGAAAAAATCAGGGATGCCAATGCGATACACATAGCGGGCGACCAGCACTTGGCCACGGTTATCAAACAAGGTATCGACGAATTCGGCGATGGCCCATGGGCCTTTGTCGTACCTGCCATTGTCAATGATTACTACAGCCGCTGGTGGTGGCCCGAAGATGAGAACGAAGGGGCCAACCCGAATACCGATACCGAACTACCCTGGACCGGGGATTACCTCGACGGCTTCAACAATAAAATCAGTATGATGGCCTATGTAAACCCTGAAAGTCATTCAAAAGGTGGCGGCTACGGACTCATTTTATTCAACAAAAAAGAAAAGTCGGCGACCTTTGAATGCTGGCCCCGTTATGTTGATGTGACCCAAGAAAGTGCGGAACAATTTGAGGGGTGGCCGATTACGGTTTCGATGGAATAGTGTTCGTATTTCATGTGGGAATTTTGTATATCACCTTATATTCCAGAGGTTTCAAAAGAAATCGTAATTTTAAAAATAGCAACGAAACATACACATTTATATGTATTGTGCTTAATGTTGAGAAATGGAAATAAATATTGAAAAAGCTGATATAAAACATAAATCTGAATTACTCAAACTCTACAGGAAAGTTGCCGGGATTTCAGATGGAATAATTCGTAATGAAAACGAAATCAATGAAGAATACATATCGGATTTCCTCACAAACTCTATTGAAAATGGGCTAATCTTAGTTGGAACAATTGGAGAAAAAATTGTTGGAGAGATTCACGCTTACATCCCAAATATTTTTGCTTTTCAACATATTCTGACCGACCTGACAATAATTGTTGACCCGAATAATCAAGGCCAAGGTATTGGACGGAGATTATTTGAAATGTTTTTAAAAAGCGTTACTTCTGACTTAGTCCACATTAAAAGAATCGAGTTATACACAAGAGAACACAACGAACGGAATGTGAAGTTTTACGAAAGTCTTGGATTTATTAATGAAGGACGGCAAAAGGATAAAATTTTTGTATCGGAATCAGAATTTGAAACACCATTACATATGGCTTGGTTCAATCCAAATTATGGAATGAAAAAACACTTAGCACAACACGGTGTACAAAACATAGCTAGTAAGTGCTAAATCGAGAGGTTTGTGTTTATTTGCAAAGTCCGCCAAATTTTTAAATTTAGCTTTTGAAATAGAAAAATTAAAAACAAAACATAAAAATTCGGCTCTGTGTTTATCCGAAAAGTTAGCGTCTTTTAAACGCTAAGTTTCATAGCCAAACCGTTGTGCTTCATTATCAGAAACCGCTAACCAATGATAAAATTCTTTAGAAAAATTAGACAAAATTTGCTCTCAGAAGGAAAAACTGGGAAGTATTTAAAATATGCAGTCGGAGAAATTGTGTTGGTTGTGATTGGAATTTTAATTGCCTTATCTATAAATAACTGGAACGAGAATAGGAAAACCAAGATAACTGAATTTGAATTATATAAAGCAATGCTCAAGGATATAGAGCTTAATAATGAAAAAGTTCAGGATGAAATTAAATATTTCAATGAAGTTCAGTCTATGCAATACCATGTTTATCAAGAAACAAAGGGTTTAGCGACATATGATTCTACCGTAAATTATCAGCTGTTTCGCCCGATTAGAATTTTTGATTTGGTTATTAAAGATAACTATTCTGAAAAATACGTAATGATTAAAAATGATAGTATCAAGAAGCAACTGGAATCGTATTTCAAAATGGAAGATTATTTTAGAAATGCATTAACAGATAATGCCACTTTTAAAAATGAGCGCTTGAGACCTGCCTT
Organism: uncultured Maribacter sp.; assembly: GCA_964351985.1. Classification (GTDB taxonomy): domain Bacteria; phylum Bacteroidota; class Bacteroidia; order Flavobacteriales; family Flavobacteriaceae; genus Meishania. Next base: position 6,047 of record CAYGPR010000091.1, read on the forward strand.
TTCGAAATATGGAATTCACGACACACAAGTGTTTTACGATAATTATCAATTAGATTATTTTGAAGTAGCTGAAATGGAATACGTCAATTATTCAAAGCTAAAACAACAATACGGAACCTCGGAATTGGACCAGTTACTATTCAATTTGGGTATAAAAACTTCGTGGGCTCTTCAAGGCCTTAAACTGATACAGGAAGAAGGTGATAAACTTAAGAATTCTCTGGAAAAAGAATTGAAGTTGAATAAATAAAATTATCGAGTTTCATAATAATAACGAAAGCACAACAATGGCTATAAGTAATTGCTTGTTCTCACCTACTTC
>CAYGPR010000092.1:0-6223 GCA_964351985.1 uncultured Maribacter sp.
CTTTTTGACAACACGCGAAAAGCGTCGGCTGTTAAAACAGAATCGAACAGACCTTTAAAATCACTTTCAGATTCATTAAAAGGAAAGCAAGGTCGTTTCCGTCAAAACCTTTTAGGAAAGCGTGTTGATTATTCTGCACGTTCGGTAATTGTTGTCGGGCCGGAAATGAAATTGTTCGAATGTGGTCTTCCAAAGGATATGGCTGCCGAACTCTATAAGCCTTTCGTTATTCGTAAGTTGATTGAAAGAGGAATCGTCAAGACGGTAAAATCGGCTAAGAAAATAATAGACAAGAAAGAACCTGTAGTTTGGGATATTCTTGAAAACGTATTGAAAGGGCATCCTGTTCTGCTAAACCGTGCTCCTACGTTGCACCGTTTGGGTATTCAGGCCTTTCAGCCAAAATTGATAGAGGGTAAGGCGATACGTCTTCACCCATTGGTTTGTACTGCATTTAATGCGGATTTCGATGGAGATCAAATGGCGGTTCACTTACCATTGGGCCCTGAGGCTATTTTAGAGGCGCAGTTGTTGATGCTCGCATCACATAATATATTGAACCCTGCTAATGGTTCACCTATTACCGTTCCTTCACAGGATATGGTTTTGGGTCTTTATTATATGACCAAGGAACGGAAATCGACCCCCGAAGTACCGATTAAAGGAGAAGGTTCTACTTTTTATTCCTATGAAGAAGTTGAAATTGCCTTCAATGAAGGTATGGTCAATTTGAATGCCGGAATAAAAGTCCGAGCTAAAGATTTCAATGAAGAAGGCGAATTGGTAAACCAAATTATTCCAACGACCGTTGGAAGGGTACTGTTCAACATGGAAGTGCCGGAACAGGCAGGTTATATCAATGATGTATTGAACAAGAAATCGCTTCGTGATATCATCGGCAAAATCTTAAGTGTTACCGATGTGCCGACCACTGCCGATTTCTTGGATAAGATTAAGACCATGGGGTATGAATTTGCCTTTAAAGGAGGACTTTCCTTTAGTTTGGGTGATATTATCATTCCTCAAGAGAAGCATGACATGATTGCCGATGCCAACGGACAGGTAGATGGTATTATGGCCAACTATAATATGGGTCTTATTACCAATAATGAGCGCTATAATCAGGTAATCGATGTGTGGACATCGACCAATGCCATGTTGACCGAATTGGCGATGAAGAGAATCCGCGAGGATCAACAAGGATTTAACTCTGTGTATATGATGTTGGATTCTGGTGCAAGGGGATCCAAAGAGCAGATTCGTCAGTTGACAGGTATGCGTGGTTTGATGGCAAAACCGAAAAAATCGACTGCCGGCGGCGGTGAGATTATCGAGAACCCGATTCTTTCGAACTTTAAGGAAGGACTATCGATTTTGGAATACTTTATCTCCACACACGGTGCCCGTAAAGGTCTTGCCGATACGGCATTGAAAACGGCCGATGCTGGATATCTCACCAGACGTTTGGTGGATGTTTCACAAGATGTCATCATCAATATAGACGATTGTGAAACCTTAAGAGGTGTTGAGGTAGAGGCATTGAAAAAGAATGAAGAGATTGTAGAATCTCTAGGAGAACGTATTTTAGGCCGTGTATCACTACATGATGTTTATGATCCGTTGACCGAAGAGTTGCTTTTGACTGCCGGTCAGGAAATTATGGAATCTGACCTTAAGAAAATAGAGGCGTCTCCCGTTGAAAAAATAGAAGTTCGTTCTGCATTGACCTGTGAAGCCCAAAAAGGAATTTGTGCCAAATGTTATGGTAGAAATCTTTCTACCAATAAAATGGTTCAAAGAGGTGAGGCCGTTGGTGTCGTTGCCGCCCAATCTATTGGTGAACCAGGAACTCAGCTGACCTTGCGTACCTTCCACGTAGGGGGTATTGCAGGAAACATTTCCGAAGAGAACAAGCTTGAAGCTAAATTTTCGGGAGTTGCGGAAATTGAGGATTTAAGAACAGTGAAGGGTGAAGATAGCGACGGAAACAAAGCCGAAATTGTTATCTCAAGAACTTCTGAATTGAAGATTGTCGATACGAAAACCGGAATTACCTTAAGTACGAACAACATTCCTTATGGCTCGACATTGTTTATTAAGAACGGTGCCAAGTTAACGAAAGGCGATGTCATTTGTTCGTGGGATCCTTATAACGGGGTCATCGTTTCTGAATTCCCTGGTAAAATTGCTTATGAAAATATAGAGCAGGGAGTAACTTATCAGGTTGAAATCGATGAACAGACCGGTTTCCAAGAAAAGGTAATTTCAGAATCAAGGAACAAAAAATTGATTCCGACCCTATTGATCATGAATAGCAAGGATGAAGTCTTACGTTCTTATAACCTTCCCGTTGGTTCCCACATCATGGTAGATGATGGTGATAAGATCAAAGAAGGCAAGATTTTGGTTAAGATTCCGCGTAAATCGGCAAAAGCTGGTGATATTACAGGAGGTCTACCTAGGGTAACAGAATTGTTCGAGGCGCGAAACCCATCTAATCCAGCGGTTGTTTCGGAAATTGACGGTGTTGTTTCTTTCGGTAAGATCAAAAGAGGTAACCGAGAAATCATTATCGAATCAAAACTGGGAGAGATCAAGAAATATTTGGTAAAACTTTCTAATCAGATATTGGTTCAAGAGAACGATTATGTTCGTGCAGGTATGCCATTGTCCGACGGCTCGATAACTCCTGAAGATATTTTGGCTATCAAAGGCCCATCTGCGGTTCAGCAATACTTGGTTAACGAAGTACAGGAAGTATATCGTTTACAAGGTGTGAAGATCAATGACAAGCACTTCGAAGTGGTAGTGCGTCAGATGATGCGTAAAGTGCGAATCGAAGATCCGGGGGATACTATTTTCTTAGAGAACCAATTGGTACATAAAGATGATTTCATTCAGGAAAACGATGAAATCTACGGAAAGAAAGTTGTAGTAGATAAAGGCGATTCTGAAAATTTGAAGGAAGGTCAAATTATCACGGCACGTGAACTTAGAGACGAGAATTCTATTCTGAAACGTTCCGATAGCACATTGGTCGAAGCCAAAGATGCTGTTGCGGCTACCGCTACACCTATACTTCAGGGTATTACAAGGGCATCGCTACAGACCAAATCGTTTATCTCTGCGGCATCGTTCCAAGAAACGACCAAAGTATTGAACGAAGCCGCTGTAAGTGGTAAAGTTGACACCTTGGAAGGATTGAAGGAAAATGTCATCGTAGGGCATAAGATCCCGGCTGGTACAGGTATGCGCGACTATGAAAATATCATCGTTGGTTCGAAAGAAGAATACGATGAAATCATGGCCCGAAAGGAAGCCTTGAAATTCTAGAAATTCACTGACCCCCGACAAGAATGTCGGGGGTTATTTTTTTAAAGACCTCAATTGATATGAGCAATAACAAAGAGCAGAACCAAAAACAGATAAATATCGAATTGGATGAAAAAATGGCAGAAGGAATTTATTCCAATCTTGCCATCATCAACCACTCGGTTTCCGAATTTGTAGTTGATTTTATAAGCATGATGCCGGGTGCACCAAAAGCCAAGGTCAAAAGTAGAATTGTTCTGACCCCACAACATGCCAAGAAATTTCTAAAAGCATTGAACGATAACGTGGCGCGCTTCGAAAAAGCGCACGGCACCATCAAGGATTATGAACAACCCCCAATCCCATTAAATTTTGGCCCAACGGGGGAGGCTTAAATAACGAAAAACGCCAGCGATCGCTGGCGTTTTTCGTTATTTAAGAATGGATTGATGAAAGAGGCGGGACGCATCAAGTCACTACTTATTTGATCAATCAAACTCAGAAACAAAATGTAATTTCACGCTCGGATATTTTTGCTGCGTCATCTGCAATGAGAATTGCGAATCGGCCAAAAAGACCAATTGGCCTCTTTTATCTTTTGCCAAGAACTTTTGCTTGACTCTTTTAAATTCTTTGAACTCATCATTCTTAGGGTCTTCGGCCTCTACCCAGCAAGCTTTGTGTACCGGAAAGTTCTCGTAAGAACATTTTGCCCCATATTCATGCTCCAAACGGTATTGGATAACCTCGAACTGTAAAGCACCTACTGTTCCGATTACTTTGCGTCCGTTCATTTCCAATGTGAACAATTGAGCTACCCCTTCATCCATGAGTTGATCGATACCTTTATATAATTGTTTGGATTTCATCGGGTCGGCATTGTTGATGTACCTGAAATGTTCCGGCGAAAAACTGGGAATTCCTTTGTAGTGTAGTATTTCCCCTTCGGTTAAAGTATCCCCGATTTTAAAGTTGCCCGTGTCATGAAGGCCTACAATATCTCCTGGGTAGGAAACATCCACGATTTCCTTTTTCTCGGCAAAAAATGCATTCGGACTTGAAAACTTTAATTTTTTATCGCTTCGAACGTGCAAGTACGGTTTGTTGCGTTCAAATGTACCCGATACCACTTTTACAAAGGCGAGTCGATCACGATGTTTGGGATCCATATTGGCATGAATCTTAAAAACGAATCCTGACATCTCTTTTTCATTTGCCTCTACTAAACGCTCTTCCGCCTTTTTGGGTCTTGGCGATGGTGCAATATCGATGAAACAGTCCAATAGTTCGCGAACCCCAAAATTATTTAGGGCCGACCCAAAGAATACAGGCTGTTGAACTCCTTTTGAATATTCTTCCTTGTTAAATTCAGGGTAGACGCCTTGAATCAGTTCCAAATCTTCCCGTAAAGATTCTGCAGCTTTACTTCCTATAATATTTTCCAGTTCCGGATTATTGATATCGTCGAAAGCGATGGTATCTTCAATGTTTTTTTTGCTATCCCCACTAAAAAGATTGATGTTCTTTTCGTAGATGTTGTAGATTCCCTTGAAGTCATATCCCATGCCGATAGGAAAGCTCAAGGGCGTCACGGAAAGGCCTAATTTTTGTTCAACCTCGTCGAGCAGGTCAAATGCATCTTTGCCTTCCCGGTCCAATTTATTGATAAAAACAATGATGGGAATATTTCGCATTCGACAGACCTCGACCAGTTTTTCAGTTTGCTCTTCGACTCCTTTTGCCACGTCGATGACCACAATGACACTATCGACTGCCGTTAAGGTCCGAAAAGTGTCTTCGGCAAAATCTTTATGCCCAGGGGTGTCTAAAATATTGATTTTCTTGTCCTTATAGATAAAAGCTAATACAGACGTAGCTACCGAAATACCACGTTGTCGCTCAATTTCCATAAAGTCACTTGTCGCCGTTTTCTTTATTTTATTGTTCTTGACGGCTCCGGCCTCTTGTATGGCCCCTCCGAAAAGGAGCAATTTTTCGGTCAACGTAGTTTTACCTGCATCAGGATGGGAGATAATCCCAAACGTTCTTCTCCTTTGGATTTCTTTAGCGAAACTCATGTATAAATTTTGACAAAAATAGGGTAAATAATAGAGAAAATTTAGACCGGAAGGAGGCAATTTAGTAGTGGAAGTCCCTTTATTCTCTATATCCATAATTAGAACATCATATAAGTTTTAGTGTGTGGTAAATATTATTTTGGCCGACCGATAAAGAGTTGTGTTTATCGATTTAATCCAAAACGCAACATCTTTTTAACCGATTTTCACGTATTTAGATGAACTCGTAAAAACAATATTTTGCAATTTGTCGAGTTATCCTGTTTTTAAAGGAGAATTGAATGCAGATGCTGTAGGAACAATTTGAAGATTGAATTTTTAGGTATATCTTGCATTGAATTTTAGAGTATTCCCAAATACTTACATAACATCTACAGGCCATGGTGATTAGTAAACCCGCCTGCCCGAATGGCAGGTTAAAAATTGCTGACACTTATGGAACTTTCTACATCTTATTCCCCCAAAACAGGAATAAAAGATTTTTTTGGCACATTCCTTTTTCTTACGATTTCAATTCTCACTTCTAATTATCTGATTGCCGAAACTGGTAATTCGACAATTATAGCAAATAGGGTTTACACTACTGTTTTCAATAACGTGAATGACGCTGACGGTGATGGTATCATAGATAATGTTGAGGACAAAAATACAGATGGTGATGACGACCCAAGTACCGACCCGACGGATACTGATGGAGATGGCGTACCCAATTATTTGGATATCGACTCTGATAATGATGGTATATTAGATATTATTGAGGCACAACGAGTTGTTGATTATATAGCCCCTTCAGGTGTCGATGCTAATGGTAACGGTCTTGACGATGCCTATGA
>CAYGPR010000093.1:0-3783 GCA_964351985.1 uncultured Maribacter sp.
CCCTTAGCCCGAGAGCTGGCAATTTAAACACTAACAAACACCTTTAACTTTCTCTATTAATTCGTTTTTTTTATTTGAAATGCCCTTGAAATATTAAATCCGAAATGGATATCGCCTTTGAAAAAACTTCCTGTGGTTTCTGCAATAAACCCTTTTTCGATCATGGAAACCGAATTCCCTAGAATAATTTGGAAAATATGCCCTCCTGTTTCAATATCGACCCCAAAGGCAATCGAATTCTTGACGTCAATAGATTCAAACGGATTCAAATTATAATAATATTCCCCATTGATAGAAACCCGTTTGCTTATTTTAATTCGTGTGCCAACGCCCAAAGCAATCATATCATGCGGGTCGTTCGATTCAGGAACCGTATTGAAATGAATAAAGGTCGGCATGAATTGAAGCGATAAATTCTGATTGACCTTACTTGCTACCAACACCTGACCGGTATAGGTCAGTCTTTCGCTAAATGTAGGTTTGTTTTCGGGCAAATAGTCCTTTATGGTTTTTTCCGTGGCACTCCCAAAAAGCGTTATACTTAATGGGAAGGGTTTTTCTCCGGTTTTCTGCTGCAACAATCTATATTTTACATATCCATCAAAGGTTTTTTCGAACGAACTTCTACCTAAGGCAAGGGTTAGATTATCGGTAAAGGCATACTCGAATCCGAAACGTATATTGGAGTCATCTAATCCGAACAACTGATCAAAACCGGAATTAATCCTACCAAATCGGTGGGAGATTAAAAACTCCAATACTCCCGTTTTTCGTGTCTCAACCGAATGGCCATTCAGCAATCTGGTTCCGTTGAAAGTACTTGATACTACCATCGTGGTATCAGAAGATTCGTCTTCTAAAATAGCTTCCAAATCTTGGGAGAGCAAATAAAGAGGCATCATCAAAATAAAAGTCGATAGTAAGGCGTATTTCTTCATGATCTTATTTATACGGTTTGTGGTCTAGTTCAAAAGTTACCTTAATAGTTTTAGCGATGTTGTTCGCCACAATTGAAGGAATTTTGATTTTGAAATCTGCGACATCTACATAAAAATCTCCCTTTAAGAGTATTCCATCTTCCTTGATTTCAATAGTTACTTTGGTGCTTATCTCCTTTTCCTCGCCGTGTACTGTTAGGGTTCCTACAATTTCCGTTTCGTTATTTTCTTCGGTCAGTTGGCCGAAATTCAATATCTCGCCAGAAAATGTCGCTTTCGGATATTTGTAGGACTCTACATAGTTTTCATTAAAATGCTCTTGCATCAATGCTTTCTTAAACATAAACGAGCGCATGAGCATTTGTATCGCAATCTTTCCCGTAACCGTATCGATAACACTTAACACCTGATTGTTATCGGCCTTTATATCTTCGACCAAGGAATGCGAAAAAAAAGAAACATAGCCTTCTTTGGTCAAAAATTTTTCTTGGGCATTTAAATAGCAACAGAATAAAAGAGCAAAAACTAAAAAATGGATTTTTTTCATATTCTTAATCAACTAAGGTACATCTTACCATGATTACGTCCATTAAATATCCTGTACTGATACCTTTAATATTGATTTCATCCCCCTTTTTGATTTGTAATGTTCTTTTATTGTCTTCCGGAAGCATATGGCAAATAATACTTGATTCAAGCTCCTCATCTTTTAAGGTAATTACGCTATTGCCCTTAAGAGTCGAAATTTCGAAAACCTTACCCTTAACCTGAATTACAGTTTCAGAGTACTTCTTATCCGTATCCGTTTCGTTTTCACGATATTCATTAATAAGATTTTGGGCGGTCAACACATAGGCGGCTTCAGATTCCTTAACATCAACATGTGGTTTGTTGTAATAGTAAATGGAGGCAACTAGCCCCAAGGCGGCCAGTAATAGAAATCCAAAGAATATTTTAAACGTTTTGTTTCCCACTTTTCGAATCTTTAGTTGTCCATCGCACCAGCATCAACCCAACATTTTATAGCGGCAATCTCGGCATCGGTCAAAGTACCTTCTTGTGGCATTCTTCGAGATTGCGTCACTTCTTTTATCAATGATGCCCTGCTCTGCACAGCGGTATAAGTGGTTAGATTTGGAGCTTCTGGAATTCCGCCATCCTCGCCATGGCAGGGCATGCAGTTGGTGGCGATCAGAGGCTGGATAGTAGCGCTGTACGAGACAGCAGGATCACATAAATCATCGATAACCATACCCTCGTTTTCCACATTGTACACGCAAGAGATAAGCACTGAACCGGAAGCAAACAGTACAATAATAGGTCTCCATCTCATCATAATTCGATTTTGTTTTTCTAAAATACGACTATTTGGAACTATTTATTTACAACGGTATCGTATCGATATTTAGAATCGGCCAGACTCCTGGGGATGGAACACTGACTCCTTTGTTATCGCCCCGTACTTGATCTTGTCCAAAATAATATAATGGCCAACCTTTATATGTCAGTTGTGTTCTACCGAAGACGTCAATTGAACTGAAATCCGCGGCATCCAAAATACTCGGTATTCTATTCAAAGTTATCTCGGCTATTGGCCAAACTGCGTTATTTGAGAAATCAGGTTGAGTGTACGTATTGGTATCTTTCGTGTCTGGGATAAAGCCGTATAATGTTCTACCTTCGATATCGGTAATATAGAATGTTTGGCCATCTCCAACCGTATAGTCACTTAAATAATTCATGCCATCATTACCTACCAATTGAGCTCGAACATACATCAATGAGTAATCGGGTTTGGCAATAAACCATACACTATTTACATTGTCTCCATTCGCATCTCCAGCTTGACTATCGGCTGCGTAGTAGTACAAAGGCCATCCCTTGTAGGTAGTTTGTTTGGCACCATCAGCTCGGTCGATTGTGGCAAAATCGGAGGCTTCCAACCCTGTGTCCAGTACTAGATTCTCTTGATAAAAAATAGGCCATGCGCTTAGACATCCAGCCACACATTCCGAGGTATCCTTTGTGTCCCTCGAAAAGAAATAAAGTGACATACCATCGGCATCGGTCAATACTTTTCCGAATGTTCCGTCATCTGCCAGCTTTACTGTAAGTTCCGGTTCTGGGGCCATGGGGGTATCTACATTTACGATGGGCCAAACCCCTGGCGAGGGAACACTGACGCCTTTATTGTCTCCGCGAGCACTATCGCCACCAAAATAATACAATGGCCAGCCTTTATAGGTCAGCTGTGTTCTTCCAAAAACGTCGATGGTACCAAAGTCATCGGCATTGAGAATACTCGGTATTTGATCCAAAGTGATTTCTGCAATTGGCCATACCGGATCATTGGAAAAATCGGGTTCCGTATATGTATTGATGTTTTTCTTGTCAGGTGCAAAGGCGTAAAGTGTATTGCCTTCTATATCTACAATATAAGGGGTTGGTCCATCGCCTTCGGTGTAGTCGCCTAAATAGTTTATTCCGTCGCTACCGACCAATTGGGCGCTTACGTACATTAAGGAATAATCTGGCTTGGCAACATACCATACGTTGTTCACATCATCTCCATTAACGTCTCCGGCCGCGGCATCATTTGCAAAATAGTACAAGGGCCAACCTTTATAGGTAGTCTGTTTTGCACCATCGGTTCTGTCAATGGTAGCGAAATCGGAAACTTCCAATCCTGTATCCACTGTAATTGTTTCTTGATAGAATATGGGCCATGCTCCTAAACATCCCGTATTTGTGCAGGCCGAGTTGTCTTTGGTGTCCAACGAAAAGAAGTAGAGCGATTTACCATCCGCATCGGTCAATATTTTTCCAAATGTGGCATTGTCTGCAA
>CAYGPR010000093.1:3793-6193 GCA_964351985.1 uncultured Maribacter sp.
ATATTTTTACCCTTTGGGGGGGGGGGGGGGGGGGCCCCATCTGGGTCTGGATTACCTATCGGATCCGGTGGTTTTGGAGCAGGGCTGTCATCTTTACTACAGCTCTGAAAAACAAAGATCGATACGAAAAGGACTAAAAATATATTTTTCATTTTCATAGCATTTTGGATTATTATGTTTGTAAATTAACTTCGTTACGTTATTTAAATCAATTAAATCAACGTGAAAGGGAAAATATTTGGCCTGAAAGGGAAAATTCAACCTTGAAGAATTGAACTGCTTTTGAAAAAAGATAACCTATACCTGTTTACTTTGCTGGCGATTTCGACCATCGTCTTTATTATTGGCTATTTCAGTATGGCCTATATGATCAAGGTTAGTACCAATCAATTTTTAGAGATACAAATAGAATCGAGCAAACGCGAGGCCCGAGAGTTTGCGGAGCTTGTCGCTTCGCAATTGGATAATGGTACCGATAGGGAAACCGTTGTCAATAATATTCAAAAAAGTATAGAGGGCACCGATATTGAAACAGGTTTTGTATGTATGTTCGACTGGTCAGGTGTGGAAATCTGCCACCCCGACCCACAAAAAATCGGTAAAAAAACCAATCCGAACGAATCTTATGTAAGGCCTATTGATAACGAAATAAATTCTGAGGATTTCTATGACCTATTGCATAATAAACAACCCCAAGGCGGAATTAGGGATTTTTCAAACGAAGGTAGAAGTTCTGAGGTCATTTACCTATATCCGGTAAGAAACTCGGATTGGATCATTGCTGCGCACGCAAACATTGACAAAATGCACAAGCAGATCGATCAATTACGTTTCAATTTTTTACTTGTTTACCTTCTTAGTAGTGCTGCAATTGTTCTGCTTTGCTTACTTATCGTTCGGTTTTTGGGCAGTTATTATGAAAAAACCTTTGAGCTTAAAAATGAAAAATTGGCCGAGGAAGTAGTTAATCTTTCAAAATTAAATGCAGATCTCTATAGTCTAAAGGACAAGGTTTCGAAAAGTGTGGAAGATGCCGATAGTGATGACCCAGAAGAAGACAGCACAAGGATAAAAAATCGATTATTGACCTACTCTAAAGACAAGTTGATTTCCGTACGCGTTGATGAGATCGCTTTCATTAGCACCGAAAATTCAATTACTAGGATAACCTGTCTTGACGGACAACGGCATTCAAGTAATTCTAGTTTGGATGAACTTTATAATAGTCTAGATCCCGCATTTTTCTTTCGGGCCAATAGGCAGCACATCATTTCTGCCAAGGGTATTTATGAGATTCTGAGATATGGTAATAACCAGCTTAAAATTATCTTGAACCCCGCCTCAAGTAACGCCATCATCATCTCAAAGAACAAAGCGGCCGATTTTAAAAAATGGTTGGACTTTTAGAATCTCAGCTCATTTTGTAACTTATACCCTACCAAAATTTTTTATTTCTATTTCGTAGATAAGTTGATTCAATTTGTTGTTGATCGAAACGTAAAGGTTTTTGTTATTACAATAGATACGCGAACATTCAAAGTAATCTCCCCAATCCTCTACTTTCAAATTGTATCTCGTACAAAATCCTCTGATTACATCAACTACCTCCTTTTCAAGCAACTCTTTTTTTTTGAAAGCTTCTATCATTATTATTCGTTCATCTTCGTTCAAATACGTTATCGTTCCCTGAACCTCAATACGAACATTGTTGCCTAAAAAATGAATAGTTTTTTTCCATTTAACCAAAGAGGATTTGAATATAGAAATTCTTGCTTCAAGTAGGCCTAATTCATCATCCACTATGATTTTGGTCTTTTTAAATAGCATAGACCAAATGTATCGCCCGCGGACATAGCGGAAAATAAAAAAGATATGAAAGAGAAAAAAGGGGATTTAAGAGGGAATTTTTTAGTTTAAAACCAATATGTTAATGGTAAGGGAAGCGCTACAAATAAATTCGAAGTACCGCATTGGGGGTAATCCCCAATGAATTTTGCTCAACTTCTTCCGCCGTTCCAAGTGCATTGACTCTGTAGAAATTGTTGATGGTGTTCTCCTTATCCAACAGATTCCAAACAGACACGCCTATATTTACCTTGCGCGTGCCCTTCATCTTAAACTGATATATAGCAGACATGTCTACTCGCATATAGTCATCAAGTCTGTCGTTGTTAACAGGGCCATAATTAATATTATCGTCTACGACTTCATTTCCCTCCATGGGTCTTGTAATGGGTTTGCCCGAATGCCAGTTCAAACCGGCGGAGAACAAAAAACGAGGCGTTGTGTAAGTGGCTCCAAAGGTGGCGCTATTTACAACTTCCAGATTATTGGCAAAACTGGCTTGGGGCAACCGCTTAAAAACAAAAGTATAATTACTCGAAAGATAAGAGTAGCTCA
>CAYGPR010000094.1:0-5908 GCA_964351985.1 uncultured Maribacter sp.
ATATATAGGTACATAAAAGATGATTGAATTACTTATATTTATCTGCAAGGCAGATAGCAAGTTATATTTTAAGGCACTTAAAATGACTACTTCTGACGAAGTGAAAAATGATAATAATCCGGAAAAATTGGTAGTGATAAATGCGAAAGAAAGCAGGAAGAAAACCATTAGGTAAACATAAAAGAGAGCATACGGTAAATCTGCGTTTCAATGATACCGAAATGGCGTCTATAAAAATGTTATTGGAATCCTACAATCTAGATTTGAAAAAAAGAGGGGTGTTGGGACCGTTTTTAAGGCGGTTGATTTTGCAGGATAAAGCGGTCGTTGAAACTCAAATATCGGATTCTATTTCAAACCTTACCTATCAAATAAATAAGATCGGAACTAACATCAATCAACTTATAAAAGTTGCCAATTACAAAAATATGAGAAGTCCGAACTCAAATCTGGAAATGGAAATGAAGAAATCAAATGAATTAATGGGCAAGGTTTTTTCGCTTTTGGATGAAAAAAGACATAAATGATTGCACGAATTTTATATAGGGAAAGAGTACACGGAGTTGTCAACTATGTGTTCGGCAAGACCAAAATTCGCGTACTCGGATTTCAAAATACCTATTCTAAAACGGATACCACCAAGGAACAATTCACAAGGATTTTGCATCATTTAGGTGGTCGTCATGGGTCACAAAAACGATATGTACACATTAGCTTAAATCTGCCGCATGGCGAAAAATTGAGAGATTCGGACTTCTATGAACTCTCCAAACACTATATGGAAAATATGGGTTATGGAGATCAGCCTTTTGTCGTTGTACGTCACTTCGATACCAAACATCAACATGTACATATCATATCCACCACAGTAAAAGAAAATGGAAATCTAATTGACCTTTCGCATGATTTTAGGCGTAATGTTGCTACCCAAAAATACCTGGAAGAACGATACGGATTGTCGCCCTCCCCAGAAACAAAATCAAGCAGAGAACTACCCTTATATCGTTTGCCAAAAATGACGAAGGATGATTCCAATGGAGTTAAGTTCTACATTCAGGATATTTTGAACAGTACGCTTCAAAAGCACAAAGTTCGCAGCTTTAAGGAGCTTGCGGAATTGGTGGCACCCTATCATATCGTGGTAAAACAAACAACAAATCGCTCGGGCCGTACCGGTGTTTCGTATGGAATCGCCATTGAGAATGGTTATAAATCACGATTTATCGATGGATATACGGTCCACCCTAGATTGAGCGGCCCGAAACTTCAGGCTATTTTCAATCGGCAATCGCAATCGAAATTGGTGCCCATGCACAAAAAACGTTTGGAAAAACAACTGTTAACTACCTTTCAGCTTTTTAAAAAAATACATCCGGAGAATCTACCCCATATTTTAAAATCATACCAAAAAATAGATGCCAAGGTTCGATACAATGACGACGGCAGGCCCTTGGATTTTACAATTTTCGACAAATCCGGTTATGTATTCAACGACTCCGAAATTAGTTCGCAGATAGGTTTTGAGGCTAATCCTGTGTTCACTAATGACGGTAACGGTGTCAAAACCGAATTGGATACAAGGAGCAACCAAATGGCTTTGGAAGTCAGAAAGCTAATTAAAAATGCTCTTTATACCGCCTATTTGAATGGCTACAAAGAAGGCCTACTGTCGGAATTTGTCCGAAGTATAAAGCCCAATGCGTTATTACCTATTATCCAATCCTCGGAGCGTTTTACTTTTTTGAATTCGTACCTCCCACAAAATCCAAGATATTTGGTGTCCCTTATTCATTCGGAATTTGAACAAACGAAGCATACAATTTATGTAACCGAAAGTAAGAAGGAACAAGAAGTGCTGAATCAAAAAGCTGTCTTGATTGAAAAAGTGCTCGGCAAAGGTATTTTTAATGTCAAATCGGATAAAGGTATTCTTTTCGAACTTTTGCAAAGTCTAGGGGTAAAATATGTTCGTGGCCATATAGCATATCTCAATTCCAATAAACATCAAAGTCCTTTGGTCCTTTCCAACTTTGTTCTGCCCGAAACTACCAATTCATATGTTTCCACAGGATTTATAAGTCAGAATGAAAAGGTACTCCATGCATTGATCAATGACTTGCCCTTTAAAGAGGCCGATATTAATGGCAGCTCTTTTTTCCTTCCAGTAATCTTCCCGAAACTCTATGGAACCATGTCCGATAGACACCGCCAAACATTTGAAGAGTTGAGTTTGAGAGCATTTCAGGAAACTTCTGAAAAACTGCATATGCCCTTTGAGAAATCGGCCAAAGATTATATTAGATTGTTCAATGCCAAGGGTTTTTACTTTGTACGAAATGAAAACAAGCTGCTATTGCACTCGATTTATTCAAAATTCCCTATTGGCGTACCATTCATACCGAAAACCGAAAAGTATCTATTTGCCTTAAAAGGTCTGGACACTATACTCAATGGTCAGAGAAAGATACTTGATAAGATTACAAGCCAAGGACAAGGTAATCTTAAGAATCTATGGGTCTCTTACCTAATCGAAAAGCAATTATATGACAAGGCCGCATTTATGATAGTCAATGACGGTATTCGACCTAATCTGCCGCAAGAAATATTGAATTTCCATATGGACAATGGGCTTCGAGGAAAATTAGCTGTTGCTGCCAAGCAAAAAATAAACGCAATACATGCACGTCTTTTGAGAAGAAGCGTCTATGCATTTAGCTCATTGTTTGGGAAATCTAGCTACCGTGAAGAGGAGGTTTTTAATGGGTTCAGGGATGAGCTTACGGATTATGGGAAATATAAGAGTAATTTTATTTGAAGCTTAAAACCACTTCTAAGGATTCATCATTACATTTCACTTAGAATTCAAAAATTTCTCTTATCATGAACTCTATTGGAAGAGAAAGGTGAAGCCGGGATGGTCGCGCGCCTTGTTCATACCCTCGAAGTAGCGCATGAGCCCGTCGTACCTGTCATTGTCGATGGTGGTACGGGAAGTGAAAAGAGCCTCCAGACGGGAATTGTCGAAGGATAACAGCTCTTTAAAAGTATGGTCGCTGCCCTTGAACAAACGCATATAGGTATTTACCGTATTGCGGGAGATGCCATGTGCAATTCCAATATTACGGTTGCTGTAACCGTCCAGGTGCAAGGTGATAATTTGTTTTAGGTCCATTGGATCAAGTGTGTTGGCCATATCGTGCTTTTATGTTAGCGCGATAAGGTAATTACTTGATCTCTCGAAGTGGCACGGTTCGAGCCGTTACGACCGGCACAAAACGAACCGTTTTAGTTCCCGTCCAAAATCAACTGGCACAGATCGAAACGAGAACTTTGGCACGGTTTGAACCGAAATGACTGGCACAAAGCCTCCGAAATCAGTGGCACAATCCGAACCGAATTAGCCAAAGAGTGTCAATTAAACCAATACAGAACAAGCAAGCTTTAAATATGCTTGAACTTACATTGACTTATACATCATCAAATTCTTCTATTATATTATACGCAGTTACTGGGTTTCCAAATCCAATTATACTCTCTATAATTGTCGACAAACTTAATCGGTCTTTCGTTTTGTATGCCAATAAGTAGAGTAGTGCTTCTGAAGATAAAAGAATAAACCTTTTAATATCCGTATTCCAAGTAACATCATTTATAAAACTATCGAAGTTCGATTTAAATGAATTACTCACAATTATAAACCCGATTTTCTTGTATCCTTCTTTCTGAAGTTTAGGAGAATAGTGATTGATATATTCTTTAATAGCTCTATCATCTACACCTAAACTGTAACCATTGTTGTATGCTTTTGCGTCAACAAGAAAAGCTGTGTTTTCTTCACGCAATCGTATTATTGCGTCTGGATTCCTTCCAGTTCCTTGCCCTAATTCTTGAACCTCAAAGTCTAGTTGTTTGAAAATTTCCGCCACTAAATTTTCGTATTCCCTTCCCTTTAGAGCAGATGATTTTTCTGTTTCATTACCTAAGTCAACTAATTTGGCCACTTTAGGAATTAGGTAATCAGAAAGCTCAAAACTAGAATTAATAACAATGCTTGTTTCTTGTTCTGTTTTAATTTCGGTGATTACTTTTTCCTTTTTAACCAATCCTTTATTTGGATTCCCTTTAAAATTCCAAAAAGCGTGTTCTGCATCCCAATTTGATATACTCTTTTTTGAGTGAGATTCTAAAACTTGTTTTATTTCTTGATTTAAATTGTAGAAGAAACTATAAGTTTCCTTTTGAGAAGATTTATCCTCCCATAAATCAAGTTCTTTATAAGAATTAACCTGAGAAGTGTATAAAATTGGCCATTGAGAATTATTGTGAATTTGCCAAAAATAGGAAAGGAAATAACCTACAGAACCAGGATTTGGAGCTTTTCGTCTGTCTTTAGCCTTATTAAAAATCGTTAAACAGTATTTTTCTAGTTTTTCAATTTTGGAAAGAGCATCTTTCAAATCTTTTGGTTTTGAAATTACATCTTTTAACAAAACACTTAGAACATCAATTTTAGATTCGCTGTATTTAACCAATTGATTAAAAAACATCTGACCTTTAGTTGCTGTAAATCCCCAAAGGTTATTGCGTTTATTAAAACTATCTATGGTCGTTTTAAATTCATAAATATTTAATTCGGCTATATTGAATTGTTCTATAATTTCTTTTAATTGAATAATAGCTTTATTTCTAGTAATATCAATATTAGCTATTTTATTTCCTTTTGTATCTAAAACTTGTTTATTTGATTTGATATAATTATCCCAAATAAGCTGAATCTTTTTTATTTGCTGGTTATTCATTCGTTTCTCTTTATATAAATTCAAGTGCTTTGGCTTATCTGTCCGATTTCAGTTTAATCATTTTCGTTTCTGTGTCATATTCGTAATTCACAATATTTTCATTCAAAATCAATTGGATAGTTTCCTCAATTACCTCAAAAGGCACGACAAACCATTCTCTAGGATTTAGTCTTTGTCTTTTTTCATTAAACAAGTCAATATCCAAACAAGCATTTGCAAAAAACCTGTGTAAAAGACTTTCTAATTTATCCGCATTTCGATTATAAACTTTGTAAGTCGCAATTTTCTTTACGTCCGCAAATAAATAGGTCGCTTCGTTCTTTGCATTTTTAATTCTTTCGTCTACAGAAGTACTTGCAAAACCAATTTTATATAAATCATTGATTCCTGCGATTTCTAAATTGGTGGACTTTGATTTCAATACATAAATCCAACCTGTTTGTAAGTCTTCTTCTTTTACCAGACCGGTATTAACGAACAATTCTTGTTCTAACTTTTCATAAGTATTGGTTATCAGTTTTCCGCTTTTTTGGATTTGCTTTCCTAAAGAACGAAAAAGCATATTGCTAAAAGTTCCATTCTCAAAAACTGTTCTAGTTCGTCCTTCAGTTCGCACTCTATTCCCTGAATCTAGTTCTCTTTCTTCCTGTTTTAAATTCGCAAATTCCAAATACAAAAGAATTCCATCCATTAAATAAAAATCGCCTACGTGAAGATTCTTTTCAATGTTTTTAAAAGGCTTTATCTTTCTCTTTCCTTCTCTTATTTCTTTATGTACTTTTTGAAACATAATTTCGTACTTCTCAAAATCCTTTTCTTTAATAGCTTTTCTTCTAGCAACAAAATCTGATTCTGCTCTGTCTTCTGGTTTTGGTGTGTGATTAAATCTGAAAATATCTAAATCTTTATCTGAATCTAATAGACCAAAATCATCTTCTTCATTCAAAATATCATCAATTGTTTGTTTTTCCATTTCGACAAAACCCAATAGATTATGTCTATCAAAAGGTTTTAATGTTTTTTTCTGTTCTTCATTTTGTCTAAAGTTCTTCAATTTTGCTAAAAGTCCATATTCAGAGATATTATAAGAATTTGGCTCTCTATTATTT
>CAYGPR010000095.1:0-4915 GCA_964351985.1 uncultured Maribacter sp.
TTGGAAAATTTACTCATAAAGTGGTAAAATGTGGTAAAATGTGGTAATAATATTTATATATTTGAGTTATTAAAAGAAAAACCAACCGTTTACGTGATCAATTTTATCGGAACATACGATTGTAAGGCCGATACCAAAGGTAGGGTAATGTTACCTGTTGCCCTAAAAAATCAGATGGCTCCGGTACTTAACAAAGGTTTTGTAATCAAACGATCGGTTTTTCAGCCTTGTTTGGAGCTTTACCCTATGGAAGAGTGGAATCTTCTCATGCAGAAAATGAACAAGAAGAACCGCTTCAAGAAAAAGAACAACGATTTCATCCGTCGTTTTTCCGCTGGGGTAAAAGTGGTCGAAATCGATGCTACCGGAAGATTGTTGATACCCAAGAATTTGGTGTCGATTGCAGGCATAAGTAAAGAGGTTGTATTAAGCTCGGCCATCAATATTGTCGAGATATGGGATAAGGATAGCTATGAAAAGGTCTTGGATGAGACCGCCGAAGATTTTGCGGCCTTGGCCGAAGAGGTAATGGGCGATGACGGAGACGATGGGGACGATGTATCATAACCCCGTTCTTTTAAAAGAGTCAGTAGACGGACTCAACATAAAGGAGAATGGAGTTTATGTGGATGTGACCTTCGGTGGCGGAGGTCATTCAAAAGAAATATTGAAACGGCTAGGAAAAGAAGGCAAATTGATAGCCTTTGACCAAGACGAAGATGCACTTGAGAATACGATCGATGACGATAGGTTCACATTGATCAATGAAAATTTCAGGTACACCACACAGTTTTTAAAGTTCTATGGCATTCGGAAAGTAGATGGAATTTTGGCCGATTTCGGGGTCTCATCGCATCAGTTCAATAAAGCCGAACGCGGATTTTCAACGCGCTTCGATGGCGAGCTCGATATGCGCATGAGCAAGAAAAATACAACATCGGCCTATGATGTGGTCAACGCATATGATTATGACGACCTCAGACGGATTCTCTTTGAGTATGGTGATTTACGCAATGCGAATGCCATTGCAAAAACAATAATTACCCAAAGGGAAATAGCACCAATTCTGACAACAGCGCAGTTGAAATCTAGTTTAAAGCCTTTTTTGCCCCAATCGAAAGAGCACAAAATACTAGCGCAGATGTATCAGGCTATCCGTATAGAGGTAAATCAAGAAATCGAGGTCGTCAAAGAGTTTTTAATGCAGACGCCCGAGCTTTTGAAAGAAGGCGGCAGACTCAGCATTTTGAGTTATCACTCACTAGAAGATCGCCTGGTAAAGCGATTTATCAGGGCTGGCCGATTTGAAGGAGAGCCTGAGAAAGATTTTTACGGGAATATTCATGTTCCCTTTAAAAAGGTAGGAGGGTTGATAATTCCATCAAAAGAAGAAATAGCAAAGAACAATAGGTCGCGAAGTGCCAAACTCCGAATAGCGGAGCGCATTTAAAATACATGTCAATATGATGAAGAAAGGATTGTTGGACATATTGAAAGGAAAGTTTTTGGTGAGTGGCGACGCACCCAAAAACTGGCTATTTATCATTTTTGCCAGTTTTTTGGCGACCGTAATGATCGGTAGTTCGCATAGCGCTGATAAAAAGGTACATCAGATAGCCACGTTGAACGAAGAGGTCAAAGAGCTTCGAAGTGAATTCGTAGACATTCATAAAGACATTCAAAAATTAAAATTGGAATCCACGATTTCCCAGAATCTGGCCAAGAAGGAATTGTATCCTTCTGAAACTCCTCCTAAAAAAATACGGGTAAAATCCGTTAAAGAATAATGGCCGTCACCGACAAGAAAATATTGACCCGGTTGTATTTCATTGCAGGTTTCCTGTTTCTGTTTGCCTGTGCCGTGCTTTTCAAGTTGGTCAGTATTCAAATAGTAGATGGAGAAAAATATCGAGATCTGGCCATGGAACGCACCGAGCGTATGTTTACCATATCTCCGAATCGCGGTGATCTTTACTCCGATGACGGTAGTCTATTGGCAACATCGGTTTCACGATATGCCATACGTTTTGATGCCGTCACCGTTAGTGATGAGGATTTTAAGGAAAACGTAAAGCCATTGGCAGACGCCTTGGCAAAATTGTTAAACAAACCTTCGTCACATTACCAGCAAGTACTCCGAAAAGCAAAAGAGAATAAAAATCGATATGCCCTTCTAGCAAGAAACCTTGATTATTCGGATTATATGGCCGCAAAAGATTTTCCATTGTTCGAGAAAGGCCCATATAAAGGAGGGTTGATTATTGAACAGAAAACGGTGCGGGAGCATCCTTTAGGAAAAATTGCGGAACGAAGTATCGGATACGAACGTCTTAACGAATATGACCGTTACGCGGGGGTAGGCCTCGAAAGGGCTTTCGGACCTTACCTAAGAGGTACCGAAGGAAAAAGGTTAAAGCAAAAAATTGCCAAAGGACAATGGAAGCCAATCGGCTGGGACAATATCGTCGAGCCTAAAGATGGCTATGATGTGTATTCGACCATAGACGTCAATATTCAAGATATCGCACATCATGCATTATTGAAGCAATTGGAACATTACAAGGCCGACCACGGATGCGTCATTGTGATGGAAACCGAGACGGGAGAAGTAAAGGCCATTGCCAACTTAGGAAAAACAAAAGACGGCAAGTACTATGAGCGTTTGAACTATGCCATAGGCGAATCACATGAACCGGGCTCTACCTTCAAATTAATGAACTTGGTAACCGCCTTGGAAGATAAAGTGATCGATACCAGCACGGTCATCGATACTGAAAAAGGGCGTTGGAAAATCTACAGGCATACGGTAAAGGATGCCAAAAACGGCGGTTACGGAAAAATATCGGTAGGAAAGGCATTCGAAGTTTCCTCGAATACGGCCTTTGCCAGAATGATCCATAACGGTTATAAAGAGAAACCCTCAAAATACGTAAACGGACTCATGAATATGGGGCTTCATAAAGAATTGGGTCTTCCGATTAAAGGAGAAGGTATTCCTGTTATTCGATTCCCTGGCGATAAGGGCTGGTCAGGTCTTTCGTTGGCGCAAATGGCCTATGGATATGAAGTTTCAATGACTCCTTTGCAAACGTTGACTTTTTACAATGCGATTGCAAATGACGGCGAAATGGTAAAACCGAGATTGATCAAAGAGGTCAGAGAAATGAACCGTACGGTCAAGACTTTTGATAAGGAAGTTATCAATCCCGCGATTTGCTCCAAAGAAACCATAGGAAAAGTAAAACAGTTATTGAAGAATATAGTGGAGAAAAAACACGGCACAGGGCATGGTCTGTATTCCCCCAACTTTTCAATGGCCGGAAAAACGGGAACGACCCAAAAGAACTATGTCGCCAAAGACCCTGATAAACTCAAGTATATCTCAAGTTTTGCAGGATATTTTCCTGCAGAAAGCCCGAAATACTCTTGTATTGTGGTCATTCACGAACCAGATAGGAGTGTAGGGTACTACGGAGCCGATGTTTCGGGGCCTGTCTTTAAATCCATAGCGCAGAAAATCTATGCGAACAATCCTTTGGTCGATGAGGTCGAGATGAAAATCGCCGAGGGCGCCCAATTAGAAGGTTCACATCAAAAGTATTACCTCGAGGCCCAAAAGAAATACAATAAAGTACCCAATGTACAAGGTATGAGCGGTATGGATGCCGTATCAATTCTTGAAAATCTGGGTTTGAAAGTCGAAATCAAGGGCAATGGCAGCGTTAAAAAACAGTCCGTATCGCAAGGAACCGATATTAACAAAGTAGAAAAAATAGTCTTGGAACTTTCATGAAGCTACTCAAAGACATATTATATGGTGTTGGCCTGACCGCGGTTAGTGGTTCTACTGGTGTTATGGTCAATACAGTTTGTTTCGATTCACGTAAAGTGGGAATGGACGATGTCTTTGTTGCCATTAAGGGAACCTTGACCGACGGGCATCAGTATATTGGAAAAGCGGTCGACCAAGGGGCGAAAGCGATTATTTGTGAAGAGCTTCCTGAACAGATGGTCAATGGAATAACCTATGCAGAAGTTGATAATGGCAACAAGGCGTTGGCCATTATGGCTTCCAATTTTTATGATAATCCTTCTAAGAATTTAAAGCTGGTCGGGGTTACCGGTACCAACGGTAAGACAACGATTACTAGTCTTTTGTATCAACTTTTCAAAAAGGCCGGATTTAAAGTGGGCCTCATATCTACCATTAAGATTATGGTCGATGATGCCGAGTATCCAACGAGCCATACAACACCGGATGCATTGACCATAAATAGCCACTTAAACTTGATGAACGAGGCAGGTGTCGAATTTTGTTTCATGGAGGTGAGTTCACATGGCATACACCAAAAGCGAACCGAAGGATTGGTTTTTGAAGGCGCGATCTTCACCAATCTATCACACGATCATCTTGACTATCATAAGACTTTTGCTGAATACCGCGATACCAAGAAATTACTTTTTGATAATCTCCCGAAAAAGGCCTTTGCCCTTACCAACATCGATGATAAGAATGGGTTGGTCATGCTTCAGAATACCAAGGCAAGAAAGTACACCTATGCCTTAAAGACATTTGCGGACTATCGAGCCCAAATTCTGGAGAATCAATTCGATGGGCAATTGCTCAAGATTGACGATAACGAATTATGGACCAAGCTCATCGGTCATTTTAATGCGTATAATATGTTGGCCATTTACGCCACAGCAGATTTATTAGGATTGGAGAAACTAGAAACCCTTCGTCTTTTGAGCGAACTCGAAAATGTCGACGGTAGGTTTCAATATTATATATCAAAGGAAAGAATTACAGCGATAGTAGATTATGCCCATACACCGGATGCACTAAAAAACGTGCTTGATACTATCAACACGTTGAGAACTGGAAATGAAAACGTCATCACCGTTGTGGGGTGTG
>CAYGPR010000096.1:0-4190 GCA_964351985.1 uncultured Maribacter sp.
GTATGATTTTCCAGACCGAAAAGCAATTGAAGGAATTCGGCGATAAATTGTCAGATGACAAGAAAAAGCCGATCGAAGATGCGCTTGAGGAACTGAAGAAAGCCTACGAAGGCAAAGACCTTGCAGTCATTACGCCTGCTTTGGAGAAAATCAACGAAGCTTGGAAAGTCGCTTCCGAAGAAATGTACAAGGCTCAGGCC
This sequence comes from uncultured Maribacter sp., assembly GCA_964351985.1. Classification (GTDB taxonomy): domain Bacteria; phylum Bacteroidota; class Bacteroidia; order Flavobacteriales; family Flavobacteriaceae; genus Meishania. The sequence continues at coordinate 201 of CAYGPR010000096.1, forward strand.
GATGCACAACAGAACGGAGAAGCGACCGCCGATAGCGAAACTACCGGAGGCGGTGGAGCCGAAACAGAGGGCGACAACGTCGAAGATGTAGACTTCGAAGAAGTCAAGTAATCTTTCGGAACGTGATACATATCAAAAAGCACCATTTTAAATGGTGCTTTTTCTTTTTAGAAAAGGAGTAGGAAAATTTATACCACTGTTATTTCAAGACCCAAGAAAAAACTCCCCAAGTCGCGACTTTGACATTTTGTTACTTTAGTTTCGATAAAAATGGCTCCTTACCTAAGACCTGTACTGAGCGCAGTCGAAGTATGCGGGGAGGTGATTTTTCTCCGCCAAAGGCGGCTAGAAAAATCGGAGGGGTTGAAAACGCAAGCCTTGGCCACAACAAACCAAATTTAATAAGAAGCCGTTTACCGATTTGGCATCCCTTTTGTTTTTAATTGCTAAAAGAACTCCTAATTTTGCACCATGGTAAAAAACTACGCTTTTTTATTACTTTTCGTAGCTACCGCAATACCTTCTTGTGTGGACGCCCAAGACATTAAGATATTTCGGGCTTCCGATTTTGATTTAATCGGTCATGTAAAAAAGTGCTTGGTACGAACCAACTACGGAAAGGAAGAATATGAGTTCGATAAAGATAGCTTGCTTAGTAAATCGGTGACTCGGTACAGTGATCAAGACTATGACATCACCTATTACAAATATAAAAATGGCGAGTTGGCCGAAAAGCGGTTGGAAGTCTATCGTGACAATACGTTTGACGAAGCTACCTCTATTGCAAATTTTTTCAGTATTGATACCACTGTTGGCAGAAAAGTGACCGAAAAGATAGTCTCCTATTCCAAAGATTTTCTGGAGCAGTACCAATACCATTATGATGCGAATGGCAAACTCGTGAAAATAAAACGTTCCAATAATGAGGGTACCGACGAGACCCAAATCGATTATGCCGAAGTTAAAGGCGAGCATACCAAGACAATCAATTTAAACGGTATACTTACCCAATCGGTACGTACTTCCGAAAAAAAGGAAAAGGACGGGAGTATTCAAAAGATAAAACTGACCAAAAATTTTATCGACGGTAATCCCAATAAGGCCCTCGAAGAAATTTTAAATGAAGCGGGTAAGCTCGTTTCAAAAATCAATTTTTATTTCGATGCTAAAACCAAGCAGTTCACACCCCAGATTTCAATTTCATATTTCTATGATGATACAGGGATGCTGACCAAAACGGAAACCAAAAGTGGCGAGATTACCGAAACAAAAGAATTTATCTACCAATTCGATGAAACCGGAAATTGGGTCAAAGAAATCGTCACACCTGACAATGCCTATAAAACAAGGGAAATAAGTTACTACAAAGTCGATAAACCTTTAAAAGAGTAGGTAGGGTCATTTTGTTTTTCTATTCTCCCATTCATCGCATAAGATGCCGTAGCAACAGGTGTTTCTTTTAAAACCATCCAATAGATAAACATCTTTACGGAGTATTCCTTCTAAAACACCTCCTAATTTTTCCACTGCTTTTCTTGAGCGAATGTTTCGTTCATCAATCCGGAATTCTACTTTTTCAAAACCCATCGGGCCGAAGGCGTGTTCTAACATTAGTAATTTCATTTGGCCGTTGAGACCGCTTCCCTGAAATTCACGGCCGATCCATGTAGAACCGATATGCAGCACTTTGTTTCCCCATTGAATATTCATATATCGGGTACATCCGGCAAAGCGCTGCCTCAATTTGTCGAATACGATAAATGGAATACTACTCTTTGCTGCTTGCTGCTCTAGGGCTATTTCAACATACTTTTTCAGACCCGCAGCACTTTCGATATCGGACGGGGAATACTGCACCAACTTTTCCTGCTCGGCAATAGGGTACAGATGATGAAAATTATCAAGACCCAATGGGGATAGCAATACCCGTTCGTTTTCCATTGTAATCGTTTGGTTGTTTTGCATAGGGCTATTAAAACAATCTATTATAGCGCTTCGTATTCGCTCCGGGTCATTCGATATTGGATTAAAGAGGTGTAACCATCGCCCCGTCGGTCGTGGTCTTTGAGCTCTGCTTCTTTGACCATTCCGTTTTTTTCCATGACCTTTCCCGAGGCAATATTCTCAGGAATGTAAAAGGCGGTTATTTTGTTCAAATGCAGTTCTTCGAACCCGAATTTTAAAATGACAGGTATGGCTTCTGTAATGTAGCCTTTGTTCCAAAAGGGTACGGCAAGCCAGTAGCCCAGTTCGGCCCGGTTGTTAGATAAATCAATAGTCAGGCCGATACCGCCAATAAATGCCTCATCGATTTTTTCTCGAATGGCGAAGATATAATTGTCCTTGTTCTTAAATCCTTGATTTACCATGTGGATCCAAGAAATAGCATCTTCGTCGTGGTAAGGGTGCGGCATGCTCCGGGTGTATTCCGTTATTTTAAAGTCACCTGCATAGGAAACAATATCAGGAATATCCGTCCACTTGGGCCGGTCGAGTGTTAGGCGTTCGGTTTGAAGTTCAGGAAAATGTTCCATATCAAATAAGTTGATTGATAAGTTCTTTTTTTAGCTCATGGCCCCCTTCAAAAATACGTTGTTCGGCCTTGCCATGAAAAAGCGAGTCGATTTTTTTCGATTCTTCTTTCAGGCGATCTTCAGTCAGGTATTCATCTTTATTTCCGACTAGTACTGTCACTTTGATTTTATTGCTTTGTAGGAAATGAAAATTGTGTGCCGTCAGTTCATTGGGAATTCCGCCTGCGTATAGCACCAAATGGTCACAATGTAGTTGCCGTTTGGCCAACCATCTTGTCGCGATGGAGACTCCCTGCGAAAATCCGAAAAGGATAAACTGTTTGCCTTCGGGAAGCTTTTCGGAATCAAGCACAGCATCCAGATAGGCGATAACGTTCTCGGTTTCCAATGAGGTATTTTCTTTGGTCAGCCAGCTTGCACCTACATGACGATATTCATTTTTGAGGTAGTATTTCGAAGGAGCCTGGGGCGCTATAATATAATTCTCTTCAGGAGGTAATTCATCGAAATACTTTAAAAAATAACGACTTAAAAATCCGATGCCGTGCAATACGATCCAGATGTTTTGGGTCTTATCGGTAAGTTCGTTTAGCGTTTCATAGGTGTTCGTGGTGGTATATGAAACCTGTTTTTCCTGTGAATCCATAAGATAAAATCTATTTCAAGATGAGTTCAATGTTTTCTATTGCTCTTGTAATCCGTAATTTTGTAAAAAAAAACACTTCGATGGACGAATTAAAGGAGAAAATTTTAAAGGTCTGCAATGAATCTTCAAAGAATACGATGATGGAGACTTTGGAAATTGAATATATCGATGTCGGCGAAAATTTCTTGATCGGTAAAATGCCCGTGAATTCAAAAGTGCACCAACCCGACGGTGTATTGCACGGTGGTGCCATGGTGGCGTTGGCCGAAAGTGTTGGTAGCACGGCTTCCTACATTTTTTTGGATGCGGAAAATTACTTCGTCCGCGGTATCGAAATATCGGCCAATCATGTCAAAAGTGTTCGAGAAGGTGAGGTTTTCGCAACGGCCACGATTATCCATAAAGGGCGGACTACCCAATTGTGGGACATTAAAATAAGAGATGCCGAACAAAACCTGATATCCGTTTGTAAACTCACCACCATCGCCCTTCCCAAAAAATAATATGACCGCTACGTTTTTTGAAAAAATTGAGGTCCAGCTTTCGAAAAAGCTTCCTTTCGTGGTATATCGAAAGCCTAGGGCATCCGATTTGATAGCTATTTTTCAAGAGGATGACCGATTGCATCAAATATCCGATTACACAGAAACAGGATTCGTGTTCGCACCTTTTGACACAGACGGCCCGTCCTATTTTTTTAAATCGGAAATTGTTTTAAGGGATGATATGGTTTTCTACCAAAAATCTCAACAAAACAAAACGGATTTAAACTTTGATGTTGCCGGAAAGGGGTTGCACATAGCTCTTGTT
>CAYGPR010000097.1:0-4164 GCA_964351985.1 uncultured Maribacter sp.
CATTCCCATTTTGGTACTATTCGCGTTTTATTTGCATATAGAGACAAAAGACAAGATAAAAGTGATGCTGAAATTATGGCCTCCTACAAATTACTTTCTGAACATACCTTACAGTTCTTAAATGCCACTTTGAAAAATGAGGAGAACGCAAAGAAATTCATTGAAAATAGTCCTGTTAAAAATGGTTTTTCCGAAAATTTGATTTCAAAAAAAACGAAAAAGTCACTAACAAAAGAACTAGATTTTAATGATTTAGCACTCAATCAGGGTTATCGAGATTTAATCCCCTTATACAAGACGACAGTAGCAAAAAACCCAACACTTAAACTTGAAGAAGGTATGTTGAACAGACTCGGCCTTCGGTTGGCATTTAACGCTGGTAAGATGGGGCAAGGTATAAATGTCTTTTTATTGGCTGTACACATTTACCCGAATTCGGCAAATTTATATGATAGTTTAGCCCTGGCTTATCTTTACAAGATGGATACTAAAAACGCAATTGCCAACTTCAAGAAGTCATTGGAGTTAGATCCTGAAAATCAGCATGCAATTGACAGACTTAAAGAACTGGAGGAATAAAGCCCGTCACAGACTGGGTATAAGGGACATTGGGCAATTTAGGCTCTATGTTTTTTATACTTCGCGTTTAACTAAGTCTATATTCTAATCGGCAATACTCTGGTCGATACAAGAAAAACCCGCAATTTTCGTTGTAGTAAGGTTGGGAGAATGGTCCAGCTGCCATCCATCCTTAAAACAACAACATACTTTGAACCTCTACTGGAAATTATTAATCGGTGCCATAGTGCTCTACTACGGATATATCTTCTGGGTTTTGAAAATTAAAAAGAACCCAAAAATGAAAAAAGATTCCGAAAATGATTCATATTTGCAAAAAAAAGATATATTTGTAAATAATACGTCATTTGAACAAACCGATTTAGGAGATATACTCGACCAAGTAGTAGAGGAAACTGAAAACAATTCCAAGCTACTGGATGCTTTTAAAAAGGGTTCATCTGATGAAGATGATATAAATTCCTTAACTCGCAAAAAGCATGAAAAACTCAAAGTTATCCGTAGCGAGGATTCCGTGGACGATGATTCCACCGACTCCGAATCCTAGAGAATTCCTATTCCTTTTATTATTAATCCTTTTTGTTCCAACAGACCTGTTCTCGCAACTTAACGAACTGGTCAGCGAATTTCAAAAGACCGAAAGTGAGGCCGAGAGCATTGCCGACAGTATTGTGGGGGTCGTTAAGACCATTGCCGGAGTTTCCGTGATCATCGGTTCCTTGGTCTATCTCTATTTAAGGGAACAACAAAGCGATCTTACAAAAAAGGTCGGCAATACGATTATTGGTATTGCCCTCTTCTTCATCCTATTGGCCGTAGGCGATAGCATTCGTTCCTAACATTCAACACTTTTTGTTATGGAACAAGAGTACCTACATATCAAAAAGGGGCTTCAGAAAGAAGTGCTCTTTATGGGCCTAAAAGCGGTCTATATCAACTACTGCATTTATTTGGGGCTTGCCAGCATCATTATCGGGCTTGGTCTATCGACCATCATTCCCACCGCACTGGCTTTACTGATAACGACCCTTTTAATCTTGGTTGTATTCGCTATCCTGATGTTCTATTCAAAAACGTATGGGGCAAAAGGCTTTGTGAAAAAGTTGGCCGATGCCGAAAGGCCGAACTCCATTAAAGTATCCAATTCATTTGAAACACTTCTAGTATGGAAAGACAATTAACCCTTTACGATGCCTTCCCCATTTATGGGTATGAACACCGTTCCTTGATAGCTAAGGAGAAGGGTTTTGTTACCATACCCCTAAAACTTGAACTCCCCGAAGTATTCACTTTAGATGTTTCGGAATATGTACAATTGAACGAACTTTTCTTTAATGTCATTGACATTTTAGGGCCCAACACCTTGATCCATAAACAGGATTTTTTCTTTGAGGAAACCTATCGACCGATCAGCGGCAGATTGAAAGGGGATTTTTTGGAACGTGCGAACGAATTTCACTTCAACGAACGCTCTTTTTTACGCACCCAACATTATCTGTATGTAAGTATCGTTCCCAAGAATTATATACGGCACTCTGCAAAACGAACAAATTCCTTCCTCAACAAAAAAAGGGATTTCTATATGGAAAATATGGTTCCGAAAGAATTTGTGAATACAGCTGTTCTCTCGGAATTTGAAAGTAAGGTCGAAAGCGTGGCAGCCCTTATCAACGCTTCCGGATTGATAAATGCCGTAGTAATGGACTATAAAAGCCTATTCTCAGAAGATGGTCTATACCCTAAATATTTCGGATTGTCTTCGGAAAATAACGGATTACCGGATATTGATTTTTCAGATAACTTAATACAGGTCGGCGATAAAAAAGCCCAATTCTTTACTGTTGAAAACCTGGATCAGTTTACCAAAGAGCATTTGTCCACCAATGAGGTTTATGGCAAGTTTTCTTCCAAATACAACCAATTTCCAGTTGGAAATTTATTCTCCATAGGGTTTAAGATTCCCCATGAACATATTATCAACCAATACATCTATATCCCCGAACAGGAAAAAGTCATGAAACAATTGCGCAAAAAAGCGAAACGATTCAATCAATTTTCCAATGGGAAAAAAGATGATAGCAATGCCATTTACTCCGATCAGATATATGCCTTTAATACCGACGTACTTGAAAACCATAAGGAAATCGTTTTTTACCATTTGAACGTTTTGGCTTTTGGGGATAATCATAGGCAGCATCGAAAGTTGTGCAACTCGGTTTCCAGTGCTTTTAAAAAGCTCAAAATCAATGTTAAGGAAAATAGTATTGACCGGAAAAATCTTTTTTTCGGCGGAGTGCCAGGTAACGCGGTTGGAATCCCATCTGATATGTACATGCCCATGTCAAGCGATATGGCGGCCTCCCTTTTCTATTTTGAAGGCGAATATAAGGATGGTACTACCTGTATCGATGGTATGCGCTTAGTGGATAGGAATACGGGGAGACCATTATCCGTTAGCGTGTATCGACTGCCAGAAGAAAAAGATTGGATCTTCAATCGGGGAATGTTGGTGGCCTCTGGTTCCGGTGGAGGTAAATCGTTTTTCGCCAATCATTACATCGCCTCGGAATTGCGGCAAGGTGCCGAAGTGGTCATTATGGAAGATGGCAATTCATACGACAAGATTACAGAAGTTTTTGGGGGAGTCATCATCGAACATGACGACGAAAAGCCTTTTACATTTAATCCGTTCCAACTAGACAGCTACGATTTTGTTGAAAAAGCGGATGGGAGAAAAGTACTTACGGAGAATAAAACCATCAATCTCGTTACGCTCTTAAAACTTATTACGGGGGATGAAAAAAATTCCGGGGCAGGTAAACTATCCTTAGAGGTAAAGAATACGGTCTTCGAAATCTTGGTTGCAGGTTACTATGAAAGGATGTGGGAAGACGAAAAGACGAATTTCAGTTTCAATGGTTTCTTCGAATACTGCAAAGTACACATCGTAACACTTATCAAGGCCAAGGGGATTTCGAAAGAAATATTCGATTCAAAGGTATTTCTCTTCCTATTGGAAAAATACTACAAAGATGGCCCTAGGGGAAAACTTCTCAACCACGAAGATGAGCGGATTAGCCGATTGAGTACTGAAAAAATAGTGTATTTCAAATTGGGCAAACTCATTGACAACGAATTACTGTTTCCCATTACCGCTCTAATGATCATGGAAATTTTCAGTAAAAAGCTGAGCGACCGTTCAAAATTGTCCATTAATAAGATGATGGTGGTGGATGAGGCTTGGAAGGCACTGGATAGAAAAGAGCTGGTGGACTATTTCAATAGCCAATCCAGAATGGCTCGGAAATATGGCGGACAGCCTATTTTTATTTCCCAAAAAGTCAGCGATTTTATTGCATCCGAGGTCATAAAGAATGCCATTGTGGTCAATTCGCATATCAAAGTATTTCTTGATATGCGCGACTTTGCGAAATCCTTCGACAAGATCCAATCCGTTATGGGCCTTGGGGAAAAACAGAAGCAACTGATTCTTTCCATCAACAAAGACTTACCGGAAAATAGAAAATTTAGGGAGGTCGCTTTCTGTTGGATGGATCGTGTAAAAGTATATGGCATTGAAACCTC
>CAYGPR010000098.1:0-4077 GCA_964351985.1 uncultured Maribacter sp.
AATCATTGGAAGAAGCAGGAGCAGAAGTTGAGCTTAAATAATAGCAACAACCATAGCACTTTGGTTTAGGTCTTTTTTCACCCTCGGGCGGAGCTAGACCTAAGCCTTTTTATGTATACCGTATATAAAGGGATATACGACCTATCTAGTATTCACGATCAAAATACTGTCCATAGATGTTCACAAACACTACTGAAAGAATAAATTTTGCATCTGCAAAGAACACCCCGGAATATCCCGATTTCTTGGATATTCAGATCAAATCGTTTCAAGACTTTTTTCAACTTGAAACCAAATCTGATGAACGGGGCGATGAAGGTCTTTACAATACTTTTCAAGAGAATTTTCCGATTACTGACACACGTAACCAGTTCGTATTGGAATTTCTTGATTATTTCATCGATCCACCAAGATATTCCATCCAAGAATGTATAGAACGAGGGCTAACCTATAGTGTGCCTCTCAAAGCACGTTTGAAGTTGTATTGTACCGATGAGGAACATGAAGATTTCGAGACTATAGTGCAAGATGTCTATTTAGGAACGATTCCGTATATGACTCCTAGTGGTACGTTCGTAATCAATGGTGCAGAGCGTGTAGTTGTATCTCAATTACACCGTTCACCTGGTGTTTTCTTCGGCCAGTCATTCCATGCAAACGGAACCAAGTTATATTCTGCAAGGGTAATTCCGTTCAAAGGTTCATGGATTGAATTTGCTACCGATATCAATGGCGTTATGTATGCCTATATCGATAGAAAGAAAAAATTACCGGTAACCACGCTGTTCAGGGCTATTGGGTTTGAGCGTGATAAGGATATTTTGGAAATCTTTGATCTTTCAGAAGAAATTAAAGTCTCAAATGCGGGCTTGAAGAAAGTTTTGGGCCGAAAATTGGCCGCCCGTGTGTTAAACACTTGGCATGAAGATTTTGTTGATGAAGATACTGGAGAGGTGGTTTCCATCGAACGAAACGAGATTGTTTTGGATCGTGACACGGTTCTTGAAAAAGACCACATAGAACAAATCTTGGAGACGGATGTAAAAACCATCTTGTTGCACAAAGAAAACAATGCGCAATCGGATTATGCCATTATCCATAATACATTGCAAAAAGACCCTACGAACTCTGAAAAAGAGGCCGTAGAGCATATCTATCGCCAACTCAGAAATGCGGAGCCGCCCGATGAGGAAACGGCCCGTGGCATCATTGACAAACTATTCTTTTCCGATCAGCGCTATAACTTAGGCGAAGTAGGTCGGTATCGAATGAACAAAAAATTGGGACTTGATATCGGAATGGACAAGCAGGTCTTGACCAAAGAAGACATCATTACCATTATCAAGTATTTGATCGAACTGATCAATTCCAAAGCGGAAATCGATGATATCGATCACCTTTCGAACCGACGTGTTCGAACGGTGGGTGAGCAATTGTCGTCGCAATTTGGCGTAGGTCTTGCCCGTATGGCAAGAACCATCCGTGAACGAATGAACGTTCGTGATAATGAGGTGTTTACACCCATTGATTTGATCAATGCAAAGACATTATCATCGGTAATCAACTCATTTTTTGGTACAAACCAATTGTCTCAGTTCATGGATCAAACGAATCCTTTAGCTGAGATTACGCACAAGAGAAGATTATCGGCGTTAGGACCTGGTGGACTTTCAAGAGAAAGAGCTGGTTTTGAGGTACGTGATGTTCATTACACTCACTACGGCAGACTTTGTCCGATAGAAACGCCTGAAGGGCCTAACATTGGTTTGATTTCTTCGTTGGCCGTTTTTGCAAAGGTAAATCCGATGGGCTTCCTTGAGACGCCTTATCGAAAAGTAGACAAGTCGAAAGTAAATACTGCTGAATATGTCTATTTAAGTGCCGAGGAGGAAGAAGGAATGAAAATCGCACAGGCTAATATTCCGCTCAAGGATAATGGTACTATTGATTCCGATAAGGTTATTGCCAGGGAAGAAGGTGATTTTCCTGTAGTAGATCCATCTGAAATCAATTACACTGATGTAGCACCAAATCAAATAGCCTCTATTTCTGCGTCATTGATTCCGTTCTTGGAACATGATGATGCGAACCGTGCCTTGATGGGCTCGAACATGATGCGTCAAGCCGTTCCATTATTGAAACCCCAATCCCCGATTGTCGGTACAGGTTTAGAGCGTCAGGTAGCCTCTGATTCTAGAGTACTGATCAATGCCGAAGGAGACGGAACTATCGAATACGTCGATGCTCAGAAAATCACGATTAAGTACAAAAGATCCGATGCCGAAAGACTGATAAGTTTTGAGGAAGATTCAAAAACCTATGAGTTGGTGAAATTCAGAAAGACCAACCAAGGTACCAGTATCAACTTAAAGCCGATCGTCAAAAAAGGTGATAAAGTAAAGAAGGGACAAGTTCTTTGTGAAGGATATGCAACCGAGAAAGGTGAATTGGCTTTGGGTAGAAACCTGACCGTTGCCTTTATGCCTTGGAAAGGATATAACTTCGAGGATGCCATTGTGATATCGGAAAAAGTAGTGCGTGAAGATATCTTCACCTCCATTCATGTCGACGAGTACTCCCTAGAGGTGCGTGACACCAAATTAGGTGCTGAAGAATTGACACATGACATTCCGAATGTTTCTGAAGAAGCTACAAAGGATCTGGATGAAAATGGAATGATCCGTATCGGGGCCGAGGTAAAACCGGGCGATATTCTAATAGGAAAGATTACTCCAAAAGGTGAATCGGACCCAACTCCCGAAGAAAAATTATTACGTGCCATTTTCGGCGATAAAGCAGGCGATGTCAAGGATGCTTCCTTAAAGGCTTCCCCATCATTGCGAGGTGTTGTGATCGAGAAAAAATTATTCTCTCGTTCTGTGAAGGATAAGCGCAAGCGTTCCGAAGACAAGGAAGATTTGAATAAATTGGAGTTGGAATACGAAGTGAAATTCCAAGAGTTGAAAGATATTCTTGTAGAGAAGTTGTTCACTTTGATCAATGGTAAGACCTCTCAAGGAGTGTTAAACGATCTAGGCGAAGAAGTACTTCCAAAAGGTAAGAAGTACACCATGAAGATGTTGAATTCGGTTGATGATTTTGCTCACCTTGTTGGGGGAAGTTGGACAACGGATAAATCGACCAACGCTTCTGTAGCTGACCTTTTACACAACTACAAGATTAAATTGAACGACTTGCAAGGAAATTTGAGAAGAGACAAGTTCACGATATCTGTGGGTGATGAGTTACCAGCGGGTATCATGAAGTTGGCCAAGGTCTATATCGCCAAAAAGCGTAAACTTAAAGTGGGTGATAAGATGGCAGGTCGTCACGGTAACAAGGGTATCGTATCTCGAATCGTACGTCAAGAAGATATGCCTTTCTTAGAAGACGGAACCCCTGTTGATATCGTATTGAATCCGTTAGGGGTGCCATCACGTATGAACATCGGTCAGATTTATGAAACCGTTCTGGGTTGGGCCGGTCTAAAATTGGGCAAGAAATATGCGACCCCAATTTTCGATGGTGCAACGTTGGATCAAATCAACGAATATACCGATGAAGCTGGGATTCCAAGATTTGGGCATACCTATCTTTACGATGGCGGAACCGGACAACGTTTCGATCAACCTGCTACCGTAGGGGTCATCTACATGTTGAAATTAGGCCATATGGTAGATGATAAGATGCACGCACGTTCCATAGGTCCATATTCTTTGATAACGCAACAACCGTTGGGTGGTAAAGCCCAATTCGGTGGTCAGCGTTTTGGAGAGATGGAAGTTTGGGCATTGGAAGCCTATGGTGCCTCTGCCACTTTGCGAGAAATCTTGACGGTCAAGTCTGATGACGTTATCGGTAGGGCGAAAACTTACGAGTCTATCGTAAAAGGAGAAACAATGCCAGAACCCGGTTTGCCGGAATCTTTCAACGTATTGATGCACGAACTTAAGGGATTAGGTTTGGATATCAGATTGGAAGAATAGTTTTAGAACACACATTATAATTTAGTAGCATAATATATTATGGCTAGAATACACGATAATACACCACAAAAAAGGTTTGATAAGATTTCGA
>CAYGPR010000099.1:0-3637 GCA_964351985.1 uncultured Maribacter sp.
TCCTGTCGCGTTCTCTGATTTTTTTGATAGGCTTCCAAATTTTTTGTTAGCCTTTTATTTTTAATCCGTACAACATACGTACAACATTTTGAGTGTTTAATTTCTAAATTAAAACCGGATTTACCTTACCCGATTCCAAATTCACAAAAGCCCCATGTTTTTGAAGTTGTCTGTAAAACAGTAATCGGAACAGACAATCGGATGCATGGGCGACCAATACATCGTTTATAAAAAGAGATTGTTCTTTCAGCTTGTCAATATAAGCACAACCCGCGCCCTGTAAAGTAGGGGTATCATGTGCATCTAAATCAGGGAAGAAATCGATAATGTTTTTCAACTTTCCAACGGTTTCAAAGTCCGTCCCTATATCTCTTTTTTCATTGAAAAGACTGCCCAAAATGAATTGTCCCGTGTCCCTTGTGTTTCCAATATCCAACCAATAGAACATGGTTTGGTATTCTGAACCTTGATACGGATATTTTAGGGATTGGGCAAGCTGTGTCCTGAATTGGGCATTGTCAACACAAGTGATGATAACGTTCGCCCGTATATCTTCGCCATCGGGGAGCGCATCCATCGGTATTCCTTCCCATTGCAGACCGAATGCGATATTTACTTTGTTCACGGCATTAATCACTTTGTATTCGCCCACATCACAAAGCGTGTACAGTTGACGACCAACGTTCATCGTTTCGACCATATCGGAATCATAGGCGATTACATGCAACCCTGGATGGTTCGTTTGTCTCAGTGCATGGTCGATTCGTGCCAATCTTGCCAACATCAGCGAACCCGTTCCGCCAACCCCGATAAGTGCAATGGTTATCGGATGGGTAGGGTTGTAAAAATAGTTGGGTGCAAAATGGATTCTAGTCTTCATATAATTCGCTTAATGTCATTTTATTTGCTATCAGCAATCCATCGCCAAAAGATGGTTTTTCAAAATTTTCTTTCATTACGTTCACAATATTCCCTTTGACCAAATTGTTATTATGGGTCGCTGTAAAAACCGAACGGAAGAATTGTTGTTCAACGAATCCTATTATGTCCTCATAGTATTCGAACCCGTCATAGTCCATCGAAGCATTGCCCATGCAGACGTTACCTCGTCCATTCACATTGAGAAGTGGTGCATTGTACAGCCACATATTTTCGGAAAGTTGGTCATTTCTTAAAACGGCAAATACACTTAGTGAGTTGCCTTCAAGTTTGAATACTAATTTGGGCAGAGGATACTTGCCCGATGGGATACCAGTAGCCGTATCGAAATAGAGCGTATGTTGTTTGGGATGGACGTACCAAACCAGTTGAATATGCCCTTTGAAATCAAAGTGAATGAGGTTTTTGGGAAGCATCCCCTTGAATCTGAACTTTATCAATTCCCCTTCCAAACATGTAAAGATGTTTCGGGCGGTGTCCTTGGTCAACGGCATTCCTGCTGTCAACTTTTCCCCCACAACGGAATGGTATGAAAAGTAATGGCTTCGGTTGTAATAATCATCTTCTTTGGCGTAACCGATGATGGCAAATTTTGGAAGGAAATGCTGATCGGCTTGTAAAATGGCTAGTTGCTCCATGCTTATAGAATTAGTAGTAAATCATTAAGTCCTGAAAGAAATTCTTCCAGTTGGTGCAGTTTATACCGTACTCCGTCGTCGAACGGCTTTGTATTTCCTTTTTCGACGGTTGTACATTCATAAGCCGATATAATGTCATATTCATTGGAACATTCATTGAGCATTCGGATGTAGACATTCGTAAATTCGCTGTTCATATCGTCAACCAACAAGAAGGATTCCCAATGCTCAAACATGCTCTCATAGGCATCCCTTGTACCAATGTGGAAGGGTATTTGAAAGTCAATATCCTCTGCATCTAGCAATAACTCCTTGATTCCCCTGTGTAAAGTTTTTCGGGGACGGTAGTTTTTCAAAAGGGTTTTCCAGTCTTGTGGTTCGTAATTCTTGAAACGTTTCTCATATCGATCGAAGAACTTCACGGAATTGGTGTTACAAAAAGTGGTACCGTTTGCCTTATGATAGACTTCTTCCTCAAAGAGATATTCCCAAAGCCAGTCTACCCTATCCTCTCCTGTATGAAAAAGATTGATGTAGGGCAGACTTTTCACAAAGGATAACATGATATGATAAAGCGATGGATGTTTCCATTTCAATTTCATAATCGGACGCAATGGTATGCAGTACACGGTACTTCTACTCCCTATGGGGCGTTTTAGCACCAATCGCAAACCTTCTTCGTTTTGAAGGATTTCGATATGTTCGATATTCGCCCTGTCACGTAAGCGATATGCGCACCTTAAAATCAGGTTTTGGAGATTATCGGATGTTGAGAATTGCCAATCGGAAATGTCTCCCGTAAAGGCTCTTGTGGCATCGACCATCAAATGGGCAAGTTCTCGAACGTCAAAACGTTCATTTTCGGGATTCAAAACATTTCCGAGAATTGGCGATACGGTCAGGTTAGAAAGGGAAAAACTTTTGGTTGCATGGTTTTTGGTCGTAAAGTTCCGTTTCTGTAATGGCTTTGTTTTACCGCATTGAACAATCGTTCGTGAAAATCCTTCAACTCCTTCGATGGTGTCAATTTTGTATTCGGTGTACTGCATGGTGCTTGTTTCAAAAATTCGTCTACGTTCATCAAATTATCCTTTCGTTCCTGCCAATGTCTTGAAATGGATTTCGTGATAGCCATTGACGATACCTTTGTCCATAATATTGGCGTTGGTCAGTTCGGGGTACAATTGTGCATAATGCTCCATGATCTGCTCATTGGTCATATTGAAGTCGATGTCGTCCAGTTCCAAGGAATCCCTGTTCCCGTTTTGGTAAATGTATTTTCGTGTTATAGTCGCTACTTCCATTATTGAAACAGTTTTGGGGATTCGTATGCTTTCATATCGTTTTTGACCTTTAGGGCTTCTTTGTGCTTGGGGTCTATTTTCAAGACTTCATCGGCAAGGTCGGTCGCCTTTTTATGGTCGGTCATAGGGTTAAAACCCTTTTCTTTCATCAATTTCTTTAGGTCTGAAGCCTTTTTGGAAGCGGTCTCCGTTTTCTTTTTTGCCTGTTGGGTTTTTTGCTCGGTTTCCTTTAAGGCTTCCTCAAAAGCCTTTGTGTTTCTGAAAAGTGTTTTGGTCTGCTCCAACGGTTTTTGAAGTATCTCAAAGAATTTCTCGTCCACTTCTGATACAACGCCCCGTATGGTAAGTGGTTTAATAAATTTGAGTGCTTTATCGTTTGCACTCGATTTGGGCAGAACTGAAATACTGACCGTATCTCCATCGAACAGAATACTCATGCCGTATTGTTCGATGCCTGTGTCTTTTAATACAGAAAAGAAATTGTTCATTTTCAAACTATTTTATGATTATACGAAGGTTTTCGATGGTAAAAGCGGGGCTAGACATAACTCAAAAAATCCGCCCCGCTCATTCCTCAACTCTTCTTCAAGATACGCCCATGCCTTTGGAAACCCTCGCAAGAGAGGGTATAAAACCGCCTTTTTCTTCCTTTCCCCTATCCACAAAAAAGCGCCCGATAGGGCGCTAGATTCTATAATTAAAAAGGGTTTTTACTTATGCATTTTAAACTTGGACTCTGACCACGTTATCTATTAC
>CAYGPR010000100.1:0-3557 GCA_964351985.1 uncultured Maribacter sp.
GTTGTATGCCATGTTCTAGGTTTCTTAGGTTTTTGTTGTTTTCAAAGATATTTAAAAAGTACGAAGTATGAGTTACGAAATTAGAAATGCTATTTTTTGGAAAGCTTCAAAAATGGCAATTGTTTGTCGAAAACTCAATTTAACAATTGTCTCGCATGAGCCATCGCAGAATCGGAAAGGTTTTTTCCACCCAGCATTTCGGCGAGTTCCCCTACCCTTTCATCACTGTTCAGTTTTTTCATTTTAGTATTGGTTATCTCGGCTTTCTCATCTTTGAAAACCTTGAAATGATGGTCTCCTTTCGAAGCTACCTGCGGAAGATGGGTAATACTGAAGACTTGCATGCTGGCACTCATTTGATGCATGATTTCACCCATTCTATTCGAAATTTCTCCGGATACCCCGGTATCTATTTCATCGAACATCATCGTAGGCAGATTTTCGTATTTACCTAATATTGCTTTGATTGTCAACATAATTCGAGAAAGCTCTCCACCCGACGCTACCTTTTTCAATTCTCCATACGCCGTTCCCTTGTTTGCGGAGAATAAAAAGACAAGTTCATCCTTACCGTTTCTTTTGAATTCTTTTGAGGGCTCGATCTCTATTTTGAATTGCGCATTCTGCATGCCCAAAGAGGCCAAACTACTTTCCAGTTGTTTTTTTAGTTCTGGTATAACCTTATTTCTTGCCTTTCTTAAAAGAATGGCCTTTTTCTCCAACTCCTTTTCAAGTAGTATGAGTTCTTGTTGTTTGGTCTCGATTTTTGATTCGAGGTCAACAGTTTCGGAAACTTTTTGGGACAATGCTTCCTTTATTTCAAGAAGTGCTGCAATGTCGGTGGCAGCGTGTTTTTTCTGCAAATCGTAAAGTACTTGTAGCTTACCATTAATTTCTTCCAACAAAACGGGATTGGCCTCGATACTGCCTTCGAGCGACTCCAACTCACTGGTGATATCATCGATTTCTATGAAAACCGATTGTATCCGCTCGTTAAGTGCTACGTATTTAGTACCGTAGCCCGATAACCTAGAGGATACTTGTTTCAACTCGGATAACAAGTGCAATATTCCTATATCATCATTGTTCAGTAGCTGATGCCCTTTTGAGAGTTGTTCCATGATAGTCTCGACATTATTCAACTGCTCTTGTTCCGATTCTAATTCTTCTTGCATCCCCGGTCGTAATGGAGCTTTTTCCAATTCCTCCAAAAGAAAGGTATTGTAATCCAATTCTTTGATTTCACTGGACTGTCTTTCAATAAGCCCGTTCAGATCTTTCGAAGTCTTGTTATGACCATCGAGTATATCGGCGTAGGCCTTGAGTACCTGTTGATTTTCCGCCAAGGCATCGATAACCTTTAATTGAAAATCGTTATCCGCCAATTGTAGTGTCTGATGCTGTGAATGCACATCGATCAGACGACCTCCTAATCGGGAAAGGACATCCAAGGTAACGGGGGTATCGTTCACGAAAGCCCTTGATTTTCCACTAGGAAGAATTTCACGTCTTAAAATGGTATGGCTTTCGTAATCGAGATCGTTTTTCTTGAAAAAATTACCCAACACATATTTTCCGATTTCGAAGTCGGCCTCTATAATACATTTTTGATTAGTATCACGTAGCGAAGAAAGGTCTGCACGCTTGCCCAACACCAACGAAAGGCCGCCTAACAGAATGGATTTGCCCGCTCCTGTCTCTCCGGTAATCACGGTAAAACCAGCATCGAATCGAACATCAAGATGGTCGATAAGCGCATAATTCTTTATGGATAGGTGTACCAGCACAACTTAAAAAGTTAGTGCGGTAAAGATAATGAAGTAATGTAAATAAACTAGCTGGAGGGAAATCTCGAGAGTAACTAAAATTCCAAATTCCAAGCGCCAAATTCCAAATAAGAATTGAGTGATCAAAAGAATAAACCAATTCGAATAAAATAAGTAGAGCTTGGGAAAATAAGAAGGGACGCCTCAGGTAGACTTAAAAAAATACAAAATATCAATATTTTATTTCGCTCCAAGTGCTGGAGTAGAGCGGTGCAATATTATTCAATGTTTCCTTTAATTTCACCACGTCTACTTTTGGACCGTCAGAAAAGATATTCCTTATTTCTTCTGATTTTGCATCGAAAAATGTGGAAATCAAAAAAGCGTTCGGCCTTCTTTTTATCATGGTCTGAAAGAGGTTCATCGTACCGGCGATTACCTGCTTTCCAGTGCTGTTGTTGTCCGCTAGGATATCCAAACCCTTTCGGTGGTAGTTATACATAGCAACCCTATATTCGCGGTAGGTATTCGACATTAAATTATCGACAAGGTCAAAACGACTGCGGTCGTTATCGGTAGTATGGTTCCACCCTGAAGAATTACTTCCTTGGGCTTGGGTAACTATTTTTTGGGCAGTTCTAAAATGTTCAGATCCACCTTCTAATGAAAAAGTATCAGCGTCCAATCCAAGAATAATATAGACGTAGTAGGCGATTACACTTACCAAATTCGATTCGTAGACGTTCTCATTAAAAATCAACGGTTGAAATTCAATATATTCAAAACTCAACTTGTTATCTTTATAATTGAAGACGGAGGTTTCATACGAGGCGTTATAAACAGGACGCGATGATTGTACTTGCAACGTACCCTTGAATCGATTTGACTCGTACTCGGTAATCGTAATGAACATTTGAGCATTTACTCTTTCGTTCTCTTTGTATACACGATTTGTCCATTTATTCTTGTTCACCAAATCATTTAGGGAACGCTCGAGGGTCTTGAATATCTGTTGGTTGGTTTGTGAAACCTGATCAGAGTTTACCGTAACTACACAATTCAGTTCTTGAGCATGTGAAAACACAGCAAAAACAAAAAATAACAATGTAAAAACTACGCTACGCATGGAGTCTTTCGATGATTTCATTTAAAATGTCCGTAGCAACATCTGCCTTGGTCTTTAAATCAAACGGTTTTATCCTAAAATTCTTATCTATAAAAGTGATTTTATTGGTCGTTCCGCCAAAACCAGCTCCAGAATCGTTGAGGGAGTTCAAAACAATGGCGTCAAGGTTCTTTTTCTTGAGCTTCGCCTTGGCATTTTCAACTTCATTTTCGGTCTCGAGGGCAAAGCCTACTAAAAACTGGTTTGTTTTTTGCTCCCCTAAAGATAAAAGAATGTCTTTATTTTTGACCAGTTCGATAGTCAGTTCCCTGTCCTTCTTTTTAATTTTTTGGTCCGCAACTGTTTTGGGACGATAGTCCGCTACTGCGGCGGCACAAATAACAATGTCCGAATTACTATAATGCGTATGGGCAGCCTCAAACATGTCGTCGGCGGACATAACCCTGACCAATTCGATACTTGAATTTTCAATGGATAAATTCGAGGGGCCTAAAACCAAGACAACCTCAGCACCGAGATTGGCCGCAGCTTTTGCAAGTTCATACCCCATAGTGCCCGATGAATGGTTTCCCACGAAACGAACCGGGTCAATAGGTTCATACGTCGGTCCGGCAGTAATCAGCACTTTTTTACCGGTTAACGGCAATCCTTCTGAAAGGTAGTTT
>CAYGPR010000101.1:0-3505 GCA_964351985.1 uncultured Maribacter sp.
AAGCCTGTTGGTCGGTCTCTACCCGTTAGGAATAACTGTTCCGCTCTTTTTTCATCGGCGGTCTTCTCTCGCGCCGCTTCGGCTTGTTTGGCCTTCTCTTGTCGCTCTAACAGTGCATCGGTGGGCGCTTCTTCCACTTCCCCATCGTCGAAGTCGTCTAAACGACTTCTATTATTCGCTTTTTTCTTAGGCGCACTTACCTTTCTTGTTCTTGCTATTCCCCTTAAAATCAAGTCACTGATATCGTGTCTTTTTTCGGAATACAACATTACGACATCCGCAGATTTATCAAAAATAAAATCATACTTTTTATTGGCCCCGATTTTCTGCACTTCATTGAATACTTGATCCTGAATGGGCTGAACCAAACGACGTTTCTGTAATACGAGGTCTCCTTGTGGTCCGAAGCGATCTTGTTGATATTCAATCATTTCCTTTTCGAGTATCTGTATCTCTTCTTCCCGTTCGCTGATCAGTTCGTCGGTCAGTAGCACTTTTTCTGCCATAAGGTCTTTCTTCATCTGCTCCACGACACTTTGCTTCTGTTCAATCTCAACTTTCCATTTTTGCACCTTATCGGCCAGTTGCTCATTGGCATCTCGATACTCCTCGACATTTTCCAAAATATACTCCATGTCAATATAGGCTATTCTGACCCCTCTCGCTTGAGAAAAGGTATACGATGAAAAAAGCACTATGGCGATAATTAAAAGAACGTTTGATTTTGCTTTCATTGCTATAATCGTTTTATCCAATAGAAAATATCGTGCCAAAATTACTAAAACCTTTATAATGAAGTGATTAGCCTGACACAATTTTTATATTAAAACTGTTGGCCGATAATGAAGTGTGTTTCCCAACCATGCGCCCCCGTATCTTGACCTGTGTTATCAGGATCGAACCCGTAACCCAAATCAATACCCAAAAGACCAAATGCCGGCATAAAAATTCGTAGCCCCACTCCAGCCGATCGTTTTATTTGAAACGGATTAAAGTCCTGAAAATTGTTGAAAGCATTACCTCCTTCTAAAAAAGCAAGTCCATAAATCGAGGCAGATGGCTTCAAAGTCAATGGATATCGAAGTTCTAATGAGAATTTATTGTATACCAGACCTCCTTCTTGTCGACCCGTCAGAGGATCGATAGGTGTCAATGTTTGCTCATCATACCCTCTTAGTTGAATAATATCCCTACCATCCAGTGTAAAGTTGCCTAAGCCGGTGCCACCTACGAAGAAACGCTCGAAGGGTACGTCGCCGACATCAGTGTTATAGCTACCTAGAAATCCGAATTCGGCATTAGTACGTAAGACCAGGGCATGATCGTCACGACCCGCCAAGGTGGTATACCAATCACCTTTAAAATTTACCTTGTAATACTCTAGCCATTTAAAACGTTCTTCCTCTAATCCTTCACGTTGACTGTTCAAAATAGTTATTCTTGGATCGTTCTGATCCACTTGGCTTAAGTCCCTGATTTCTTCCAGAAGGGCGCTACTTTCATCGCGTATCGCCTTAAAGTCTTTGTTACTAAAGAGGGAATATGGGGGGGTCATCTTGGCCGTGATGGTAAAATTAGAACCCGATCTAGGGAAAATGCGGCCTCCACCCAAAGCATTTCTAGTAAGGCCGAAGGTATATGTAAAGGAATTCGACTTTCCGTTACCAAAACTGAACAACCCTATGTTGTAATTCTTGAAATCGTACAATTGATAACCCAAAGAATGGGAAACCGTGAAATAATCGTCAGGCCATAAAACCCGTTTTGCCAAACCTGCAGACACACCGGTAATAGAGAACTGTTGGTTTTTATCAATCTCCCTGGTTCTAAAATCAAACCTAAATTGTTGGGTTCTAGAGAATGATAAATTAAAACGTACCGGTTTTACACCGCCCAACCACGGTTCAGAGAAATTCAAGCTGTACACCCTAAACGTTCTACTGGCCTGTAAGCGAAGTGCAAAGCTTTGCCCATCGCCCATCGGTACAGGTTTGTACGCTTCGCCCTTGAACAAATTTTGAATGGAAAAGTTACTGAACGAAAGACCTAAAGTACCTATAAAACCGCCACCACCATAACCACCCTGCAATTCAATTTGACTTGAACCCGCCTCTACCAGGCTATAATTGATATCTACCGTACCTTCGTTGGGGTTTGCGTTACCTACTTCAGGTTTGATCTGTTCGGCATCGAAAAAGCCCAGTTGACCAAGTTCCCTGATACTTCGAATAATATCCGATTTGTTGTATTTCTGACCGGGTCTGGTACGTAGCTCCCTGAAGATTACATGGTCATTTGTCTTGTCGTTACCGCTAACGCTGATGTGGTCTAAAAAGGTTTCCTTACCCTCTATGATTCGAATCTCAAAATTGATGGTGTCATTTTCCGCAGAAACCTCAACCGGATTGATACTTGAAAAAAGATATCCGTTGTTCTGATAGAGATTGGTAATATCAAAGGCGTCCGGTTTTGAATCATCGGCTATTCGCTCTCTTAATAATACTCCATTATAGGTGTCGCCCTTTTTAATGCCCATAACATTGGACAACTCACGATCTGTGTAGACACTATTGCCAACAAAATCGATATCTCCAAAATAATACTTGTTACCTTCCTCTACCTTAATCTTGATATCGATGTTGTTTTCATCTACCTTAATAATCGAATCGGAAAGTACCCGGGCATCGCGAAAACCGTTCTCCGCGTATTTGTCGATCAGCAAATCTAAATCATTTTCATAATCATCGAGAATGTATTTTGATTTTTTCCAAAAACGGCCGAACTTTTTCTGTTTGGTCTTTTTCATCGCTTTACGCAACTTCTTCGCCTTTAGTTGCTCATTCCCCTCAAAGACGATATCACGTATTTTAACCTTATCCCCTTTTTTGATGTTGATCACCATGTTCTGGGTGTTGTCGCCGACGGTATCCTTTGCGGTCGCAATATTGACCTGTGCATTGAGATACCCTTGTTTCTTATACTTATTCTGAAGATAGTTCTTCGTATTGGCAATCAGACTTTGGGTTATCTTCTTACCTTTCTTTAAATCTGTGTCTTCTAAAATATCTTCAACTTTTCTAGACTTTACGCCATACACGGTAACCGTTGAAAGCGTAGGACGTTCCAAAATATTAAGTTCTAGAAAAATGTTATCACCCTGAATATCGGTGATATAGAATTTGATATCGCTGAAAAGTTCAAGGCCCCATAGTTTATTGATTACCTCACTGACCTGGTCACCAGGAACCGTAATGGGCTGGCCTACCCTAAGACCTGTATACGTCTTAACGGTCTGTTCGTTATAACTTTGCAGCCCCGTTACTTCCAAACCTCCCAAAATATACTTCTTGCCATCTTCATAAGAAGTCTCTTGGGCCGTAGTAAAAATGGTGATGAAAAGTAGTAGGAGTGTAAATAAGGGTTCAAGCGAAATGAACCGTTTCATGTCGCTAGTTGAGTTGTTCGCTAGTTTTTCCAAATCTTCGTTCTCTGTTCTGGTAATTTT
>CAYGPR010000102.1:0-3016 GCA_964351985.1 uncultured Maribacter sp.
AAGGTGGTCGTCACACGCCATTCCACAATAATTATCGTCCACAGTTCTACGTGAGAACTACCGATGTTACAGGTACTATCAATTTGCCTAGTGGAGTTGAAATGGTAATGCCAGGTGATAACCTTACCATTACTGTTGATCTTTTATCTCCTATCGCATTGAGCGTAGGATTGCGTTTCGCCATCCGAGAAGGTGGTAGAACAGTTGGTGCCGGTCAGGTGACCAAGATTTTAGATTAAATTATATTGAGTATAAATTATATTAAGGGTGTCCCGCTTCGGCGGGATACCTTTCAATGTAATTATAAACGGGTGTAGCTCAGTTGGTAGAGCACTGGTCTCCAAAACCAGGTGTCGGGAGTTCGAGTCTCTCCTCCCGTGCCAATAATATTAAAAGATTATGTTGACATATATAAAGGAATCAATCGAAGAACTGAGGACCAATGTAAGCCTTCCGTCAAGAGCTGAGTCGTCAAACCTCATGGTCATCGTAGCTGTTTTTAGCATCTTGTTCGCCTTGGCGACCTGGGGGGTAGATACCGTATTCAGCAAATTGATTAAATTATATTTTGATAACGTTTTAAATTAAGCCGAGCCCTATGTCAGAAGTATTGGAGAAGAAATGGTATGTGGTACGAGCGGTCAGTGGCCAAGAGAATAAAATCAAAGGCTATATCGAAAGCGAGGTAGAGCGACATGGCTTTTCAGATTATTTAGAGGATGTTTTGGTGCCTACCGAAAAAGTGGTACAAATCCGAAACGGAAAAAAAATTAATAAAGAAAGAGTGTATTTCCCTGGATATATTATGATTAAGGCCAATTTGGCCGGGGAAATGATTCATATTATCCGTTCGATTACCAATGTTATTGGCTTTTTGGGCGAAACTAAAGGAGGTGATCCGGTACCATTGCGAAAATCCGAGGTAAACCGAATGCTCGGAAAAGTTGATGAGTTGGCCGTCAATACCGATAGTGTTGCCATACCATTTGTTTTTGGTGAGACGGTTAAGGTAATCGATGGGCCTTTCAATGGATTTAACGGTACGGTCGAAAAGATTAATGAAGAGAAGCGTAAGCTTGAAGTGATGGTAAAGATTTTCGGAAGAAAAACACCGTTGGAGCTAAGCTATATGCAAGTTGAAAAAGTGTAGCCATTGAAAATTTTCAATGGACTAAAAATAAATTGTTACATAGTCTAAAGTTGTGTTGCTTCCCATGAACACACTTTGAATTTAAATTTAAACAATGGCAAAAGAAGTAGGTAAAGTAGTTAAACTACAAGTTAGGGGAGGTGCAGCGAATCCATCGCCACCGGTTGGACCCGCCTTAGGTGCTGCCGGCGTTAACATCATGGAATTCTGTAAGCAGTTTAATGCTCGTACGCAGGATAAACCAGGTAAGGTTTTACCAGTTGTTATCACCGTTTATAAAGACAAGTCATTTGACTTTATAGTAAAAACACCACCAGCGGCAGTTCAATTGATGGAAGCAGCTAAGATTAAAAAAGGATCTGGCGAACCTAACCGAGTAAAATTAGGTAGTGTAACCTGGGATCAGATCAAGGCAATTGCCGAGGATAAAATGGTCGATCTTAACGCATTTACCGTAGAATCCGCGATGAGTATGGTTGCTGGTACTGCACGGTCGATGGGTATGAAGGTAGCAGGTAAAAGACCTTTTTAAATCTAAAAAGCAATTTAAATGGCAAAGTTAACGAAGAAGCAAAAAGAAGCTCACGCCAAAATAGAGAAAGACAAGCTCTATTCTGTTGATGAGGCTTCAGCTTTGATAAAAGAGATTACCAATACAAAATTTGATGCCTCGATTGATTTGGCGGTTCGTTTGGGCGTTGACCCGCGAAAAGCAAATCAAATGGTTCGTGGAGTGGTGACACTTCCTCATGGAACAGGTAAAGACGTTAAGGTTTTGGCTTTGGTAACCCCAGATAAAGAAGCAGAGGCGACAGAAGCCGGTGCTGATTATGTTGGGTTGGATGAATATTTGGATAAAATAAAAGGCGGTTGGACCGATGTTGATGTCATCATTACCATGCCCAGCGTCATGGGAAAATTAGGACCTTTAGGCCGTGTTTTGGGACCTAGGGGATTAATGCCCAATCCAAAGACCGGTACTGTAACCATGGATGTCGCAAAAGCGGTTTCTGAAGTGAAGGCGGGTAAAATTGATTTCAAGGTAGACAAAACGGGTATTGTACATGCGGCAATCGGGAAGGCATCTTTTCCTGCTGAAAAAATCGCAGGCAATGCCAAAGAATTGTTAGATACTTTGAATAAGCTGAAACCTACTGCTTCAAAAGGGGTGTACATGAAGAGTGTCTTTATGTCAAGTACCATGAGCCCGAGTGTTCAACTAGATCCCAAGACAGTTTAGTAACTGGGTAGTAAAAATTAGAATATGACAAGAGAAGAAAAAGCAAACGTTATAGAAGATTTAACTACGCAGTTGGCCGATAGTTCCACCATTTACTTGGCGGATATTTCGGGATTGGACGCGGGCACGACTTCCGATTTGAGAAGAGCGTGCTTCAAGGCTAACATAAAACTGGCAGTAGTTAAGAATACCTTGCTTGCAAAAGCAATGGAAGCTTCTGAGAAAGAATTCGGGGAACTTCCCGGAGTTTTGAAAGGTAATACTTCGTTGATGTTCGCCGATACGGCAAATGCACCTGCAAAGTTGATCAAGACTTTCAGAAAAAAATCCGACAGGCCTTTTTTGAAAGGGGCATTTATTGAAGAGGCAATTTACATTGGTGATGAAAACCTGGATGCTTTGGTTAGCATTAAGTCTAAGGAAGAAATGATCGGCGAGATTATCGGATTGCTACAATCACCCGCTAAGAATGTTATTTCTGGACTTAAATCCGGAGGAGGTAAACTCGCTGGAATCCTTAAAACATTATCAGAAAAATAAGTACGCACTAAGAACAATTATATTTTAAAAATTTATTAAACGATAGAAAAATGGCAGATTTAAAAGATTTCGCAGAACAGTTGGTT
>CAYGPR010000103.1:0-2941 GCA_964351985.1 uncultured Maribacter sp.
ACTGGATGGAGCAAGAGCAGGAGCGCGGAATTACCATTACCTCAGCGGCCACAACCTGCACTTGGAATTTTCCGATGAAAAACGGAGAGGTCACCGATGAATCCAAGCCTTATCACTTTAATATCATAGATACTCCTGGTCACGTGGATTTTACCGTTGAGGTAAACCGTTCGTTACGCGTGCTAGACGGACTTGTTTTCTTGTTCAGTGCAGTTGATGGCGTTGAGCCACAATCTGAAACCAACTGGAGATTGGCGGATAATTACAAAGTGCCAAGAATGGGCTTTGTAAATAAAATGGACCGACAAGGGTCAAATTTTCTTGCAGTCTGTCAGCAAGTAAAAGATATGTTGAAGTCCAATGCCGTTCCGATTGTGCTTCCTATCGGTGATGAGGCTGACTTTAAAGGTGTCGTCGATTTGGTGAAGAACCGAGCTATTATTTGGCATGAGGACAACATGGGATCAACATTCGATGTTGTTGATATTCCTGAGGATATGAAGGCCGAAGTTAAAGAATATCGCGCGATGTTGATTGAAGCCGTTGCGGAATATGATGAGACCTTGATGGAAAAATTCTTCGAAGATGAAGACTCCATTACCGAAGACGAAGTACACGCTGCTTTACGCGCCGCAGTTATGGATATGAGTATCATACCCATGATTTGTGGTTCTGCATTTAAGAACAAAGGTGTGCAATTTTTATTGGATGCCGTATGTCGATATTTGCCCTCACCTTTGGACAAGGAGGGTATCGTTGGCATGAATCCTGATACTGAAAAAGAAGTATTACGCAAGCCTGACCCAAAAGAACCATTTGCCGCTTTGGCATTTAAGATCGCTACGGACCCCTTCGTTGGGCGTTTAGCTTTTTTTAGAGCCTATTCAGGTAGATTGGATGCCGGTTCGTATGTATTGAACAACCGTTCGGGGAACAAGGAGCGTATTTCAAGAATATACCAAATGCATGCTAATAAACAGAACGCCATCGATTTTATCGAGGCTGGGGATATTGGAGCGGCAGTTGGGTTTAAAGATATCAAGACTGGGGATACACTTTCTTCGGAAAAGCATCCGGTAGTTTTGGAAAGTATGAACTTTCCAGATCCCGTTATAGGTATCGCGGTTGAGCCAAAAACTAAGGCAGATGTGGATAAATTGGGTATGGCCTTGTCTAAATTGGCTGAAGAAGATCCGACATTTCAGGTGAAGACCGACGAAGCTTCGGGTCAAACCATAATTTCTGGGATGGGCGAATTGCATTTGGATATTATCGTTGACCGACTACGTCGCGAATTCAAGGTAGAAGTAAACCAAGGTCAGCCTCAGGTCGAGTATAAGGAAGCGATTACGAGAGCTGCAGACCATAGAGAGATTTACAAGAAACAATCCGGTGGTCGTGGAAAATTTGCCGATATCGTATTTACTATGGAGCCGATTGAGCAAAACGAAGATTCTAAACCAGGATTGGAGTTTGTCAATGTTATCAAAGGAGGTAATATTCCACGTGAATTTATTCCATCCGTAGAAAAAGGATTTAAGGAAGCCATGAAAAACGGTCCTTTGGCCGGTTTTGAAATGGACAGTATGAAAGTGACTTTGAAAGATGGATCTTTTCATGCAGTGGATTCTGATTCTTTATCCTTCGAATTGGCGGCTAAAATGGGATATAAAGAGGCGGCCAAGAAAGCGAAAGCTGTATTGATGGAGCCTATAATGAAAATCGAAGTGCTTACTCCCGAAGAGAATATGGGTGATATCGTAGGAGATTTGAACCGTCGACGCGGTACAATCTCAAATATGAGCGATAGAGCTGGTGCCAAGGTTATCAAGGGTGAGGTGCCATTGTCAGAAATGTTCGGCTATGTAACGTCACTTAGAACATTGTCATCTGGTAGGGCGACTTCGACAATGGAATTCTCTCACTATGCTGAGACCCCATCGAATATCGCAGAGGAAGTAATTAAGGTAGCTAAAGGCATAACCGCTTAATTTTAAGAAAGATGAGTCAGAAAATTAGGATAAAGTTAAAATCTTACGATCATAATTTAGTGGACAAGTCCGCTGAGAAAATCGTAAAAACGGTAAAAACTACTGGAGCAGTGGTTACAGGTCCGATTCCGTTACCGACGCATAAGAAAATATTTACGGTATTGCGTTCACCGCATGTAAATAAAAAATCTAGAGAGCAGTTTCAGTTGAGTTCATATAAGAGACTCTTGGATATTTATAGCTCCTCGTCAAAAACTATTGACGCATTGATGAAGCTTGAGCTTCCCAGTGGTGTAGAGGTTGAGATAAAAGTTTAAGTATTTAGCCGCCAAAAATTTGGTGGTAAGACATGTCCGGAGCTGCGTGCAAAGGAAAAACGGCAACAAAAATAAATTCAGGGTTGAATTATTTTTGACCCTGTTTTTTTGTCATGAATGGTAAGAGTAAGTAGAAGTTTTAAGTAATATAAACAGATGATGGGTTTTGGTTTCAAGTTCGAAATCTAAGGTCTAAAGTCTAAAATCAAAAATCAAATGTCTGGGTTAATAGGAAAAAAAGTAGGCATGACCAGCATCTTTGACGAGAACGGAAAGAATGTTCCATGTACCGTAATCGAGGCAGGCCCATGCGTAATTACCCAAGTCAGAACCGAAGAGGTAGACGGGTATAGTGCCCTTCAACTTGGTTTCGATGACAAGGCAGAGAAACGTGCTAATAAGGCTGAGTCAGGCCATTTCAAAAAGGCAGGTTCATCTCCCAAAAAGAAAGTCGTCGAGTTCCAAGGTTTTGAAGGAGAGTACAAATTGGGTGATACCGTTGGTGTCGATATGTTTGTAGAAGGAGAATTTGTTGACGTCGTTGGAACATCGAAAGGAAAAGGTTTTCAGGGTGTTGTGAAAAGACACGGTTTTCGGGGTGTAGGCCAGTCAACACATGGGCAGCATAACCGA
>CAYGPR010000104.1:0-2580 GCA_964351985.1 uncultured Maribacter sp.
TTCTGGTGGTGTTTGTTGAGGTGCAAGGCGTATCCTTTGAAATGTCGCAAGGTTAAAAGAATGTTTTAATATATCTCTAGACTTTCGAAGCCAAGCGATCTTTAACAAATTCTACCTTAGTCTTACCGTGTGGCAAGGGCTTGCCATTCTCATCGAGATTGACCATGATAATATTGTCGACCGTCACAATGGTTTCTTGGGTCATCTTATTCCGAACTTCGCAATTTAAGGTCAACGAAGATTTTCCGAATTTCACGACTTCGATTCCGATTTCAATAATTTCACCTTGAGTAGCAGTGCTCATAAAGTTGATTTCGGACATGTATTTGGTGACCACCCTTTTATTTTCCAATTGAATGATACTGTACAGAGCGGCCTCTTCGTCTACCCAAGCCAGTACTCGGCCACCGAACAGGGTTTCGTTGGCGTTTAAATCTTCAGGCTTTACCCATTTTCTTGTGTGAAATCTCATAACACATAATTTAATTAGGGCAAAATTAGGGAAGAATCTGTCGTTAGAACAGTTTTAAATCCGAACCACCCAAAGTTTTAGGGATATGTAAATTACACCCCAATTTATCGTTCAATTTCGGAATAAAATATGCGGAAAGTAGCCGAGATGCCAACTCCATATTCTGATGCACGAAAAAATGGACGTTCTTCAGCCCTTTTTGCTTCCAGTCCACCAATTTTTCGACCCATTCGTCCAAACGTGAATAATCGCTATCGTGATTTGCGCCTACGTACCGAATAAACGCCTCGTTGTTAGTCAGGCGCATATGCATCAAATCGCGTCTACCTGCTGTGTCGACCAATATATTGGCGATATCGTTCTCCTCCAACAAATGATATAGTTCTTGAGATACTTTTTCGTTATTAAACCAGTCTGCGTGCCGAAATTCCATGGCCAACGAAAACTCTTTGGGCCAGTTTTCAACAAAGCGCACTACCCTCTCCCAGTTTTTAGGGCCAAAATTATTGTGCATCTGCAAAAAGATGGTACCTAACTTTGTGTCCAAATTCGAGGTTAGGTTCAAATATTCCTCTAAAATGGGGTAGGCTTGATCGTTCAATCTGCGCAAATGACTAACGTTTTGAACGATTTTAGGAAAAAACTTAAAATTTTCAGGAGTCTTTCCATTCCAGTTCACATAGGTTTCCGCCGGAAATATGCGATAAAAAGTGGCATTCAACTCGATACAATTGAATTGTGTGGAATAAAAAGCCAATTCGTCCTTGGTGCCGCGCGGATAGAAATTCTTCAAATCCCGCTTATTCCATTTAGCGCATCCTACATAAACGTTCAAAAGATCGTCATCTTTGTATTTTGACAAGGTTACCGGGGTTTCCGGATGGTCTTTCGGGATTGAAAAATCAATCAACTCAGGATTATCTACTTTTCCAAATTTCATTTATTGATATAAACGGTTTTCTTATTTACAAATTCTTTGATTCCGTGCGCCGAAAGTTCTCTTCCATATCCTGAAATCTTTACGCCCCCGAAGGGAAGTCGAGGATCGCTCTTAACAAGTTCATTCACAAATACAGCGCCTTCGTTAAATTCGGGAACCAGCCTCTCGGCCTTTTTCAAATCCGAAGTGAAAATGGATACTCCCAGACCAAAATCGGAAGCATTGCACAAATCAACGGCTTCTTGCTCACTTTCAAAAATAGTGATTCCGATAGCCGGGCCAAAGGTTTCTTCTTTGAAAATGGACATTTCCTTAGAAACATTGACCAGGATAGTTGGTTCGAAATAGGTTCCATTTCTTTTTCCTCCCAAAATGATTTCCGCGCCCAGGGCAACGGACTTGTCGACCTGCTTTTCTAATTCTATAGCCAAATCTTCGCGAGCTAAAACTCCGATGTAGGTTTCATTGTCCATTGGGTCTCCGCTCTTTAATTTTTGGACGGCTTCCTTAAATTTTTTAGTGAATTCGATAGCGATACCTTGTTGGAGGAGAAGACGTTTACCTGCAATACAACTTTGACCTGTATTTTGAAACCTTGCCTGTACGCAGGTCTCGACTGCCTCATCCAAATTAGCATCGTCGAAAACAATCAAGGCGTTACTTCCGCCGAGTTCCAATACCGTTTTCTTGATTTCATTGCCTGCTATTGAGGCTACCGAAGCCCCGGCAGGCTTACTTCCCGTCAAGGTTGCGGCCTTTACATTTTTATTCTGTAAAACGGATTCTATTACATCACTTCCGACAATGAGATTCTGAAAACAGCCTTTGGGAAATCCCGCTTTTTGAAAAGTTTCCTCTATTAATCCGGCACATTTCATCACATTCGAGGCATGTTTGAGCAGGCCGACGTTACCCGCCATTAAGTTCGGGGCAGCAAAACGGAATACCTGCCAAAACGGATAGTTCCATGGCATAACGGCCAATATAACCCCTAAAGGCTCATATCTGACATAACTTCTGTAAGCATCGGTTTCGATGATTTCAGCCTGTAACTGATTTTTGGCATGTTCGGCATAATATTCACAGACCCAAGCACATTTTTCGATTTCAGCAATCGACTGTGAAATGGGCTTCCCCATTTCTTTGGTAATGGTTTCTGCATATTGAT
>CAYGPR010000105.1:0-2398 GCA_964351985.1 uncultured Maribacter sp.
TATAAATATAGAAAATCAGATTGAATCATAACTATTTAATAATCAATATTATAATATGTTTTAATAAATGAAAACAGATGAAACTAAATGCTAAATTCGACTTTAGGATAATCGTGGAAAAAACGTATTGTAGTTTTGATATGTATTATAAAGTAGATGGAGTTTCTACCGTACTATTTCGATATCATACATGAAAAAGACGAATATTCACTATCCGGATTTGTCAAAACTGCCAAAGCAGAAATAGATTGCAAAATCATGATGGGCGCTGGAAAAATAAATACAAGTCGGCGATGTTTATCGCCGTCTTGTTTTTATGAGCGTTTCCGAGGGGGTTTGAAAATCTGGAATGGAAAGCCTCCCGAATGCGGGCGGGCGAAGGTCGGCCGCTCGGGTTGGCTTGAAGTGTAGGATTTTCAAACTTCCACAGGAAAAGGGGAGATATGCAAATGACCTTTTTAAAAAGTATAAATCAATTTTACCTCATTATAGAAGACTGGTTTTGTAAAGAGGTTCTGTTTTTGAAACCCTATTTTATTTACTTCCCGAAATGTAAAGCGTATCAGTTTCTGATGTATTGTCCCATAGAAGGTCAATAAATGGAACTTTTAAAGGAGACCAGAAATGAGACTCAACTCCCTAACCTTCACATAAATTTAAACTGTCTTGAAGAACGGATGTTTTAGGGGCTATTCTTAGTTGCCTCAAAATCCAAGAAAAATAATTACTCACCACGAAAGAGTTGTTTCAAATTGTGTTTGTAGGTTTGGCCAATAGGCACAAAATGCTCTCCCATTGCGATTCGATTTCCTTCGACGATCTTTATTTTATTGGTGGCAACAATAAAAGATTTATGAACCCTTAAAAATTCCGGAGCGGGTAATAACTCTCCCAATGAGGAAATTTTTTCATGACTGATTATCATTTCTTCAGTTAAGAACACCTTCGTATAATTCCCATGTGCTTCAACGAATAAAATGTCGTCAGTATGTATCTGATGTGTTTTTTTATCGCCTTTAAGGAAAAAACTAACATGATTATTTTCAACAACACGGTTTATAGTTGGGGTTTGAGTTTCCATTACCTTATTCATTGCTTTTAAAAAACGTTCAAATGAAAAAGGCTTTAACAAGTAATCGGAAACATTCAATTCATACCCTTCCAATGCAAACTCTTTATGTGCCGAAGTCACAATTACCTTTGGAGATTGTTGCATCGTTTTTAATAGTTCGAATCCTGAGAGTTTAGGCATATTGATATCCAGAAAAATCAAATCAATTTCGTTATTGTTCATTAGCTGCATAGCTTCAAATACATCATAGCAGTTACCTACCTTTTGCATGTAAGTTAGGTTCTTGCAATAACCCTCTATGATTCGATGGGCAATAGGTTCATCGTCTATAATACAATAGTTCATACTACTTCAAGATTTAGCTGGACTTTAAAAATAGGTTTTTTCTCTTCTACAATTAATTGATGTTTATTTGGATATAAATAATCCAATCTTTTTTTCAAATTTTCTAAACCAATTCCAATATTGTTATTTGATGCTAGTTCATCAAAACTATTTTCAATCGTAAAAAAGAGTTGCTTTCCTTGCGATCGCATTCTAAGATGAATGAAAGCATTCCCGCGCATTTTCTCTACGCCATGCTTAAAAGCATTTTCCAATAGATTAATAAATAACAAAGGGGCAACTTTTAAACCTTCCTGAACATCATGAGTGAATAGTATTTCCACATTTTTTTGATAGCGAATTTTGTGAAGTTCGATGTAGTTTTCGAGATAATTGATTTCATCCTTTAACAGCACCACATCCTCTTTGCCCTCATAGATAGTATATCGCATCATATCAGACAATTTTAAAACTACTTCAGGGGCTTGCTCCGATTTTTCAATTACTAATCCATAAAGATTATTCAAAGTATTAAAGAAGAAATGCGGATTAATTTGACTTTTAAGCAAGGTTAATTCTGCTTTTGCTTTATCTGCCTGCAATGTCTTTAGCCAACGCCATTGTTCATAAATCCACAAAGAAGCAAAAACTGCAAGTGGAATGGTTATGAAATTTATCAAAATAAGGCGATTCTCTTGTACGTGATCAGGTTTCGTATTAAAAAAGAAAAAATTATAGGCTATAATTAACCCATATACAGAGAGAATAGCGAACCTATACTTTTTGAAAAAATCGGGTAGAACAAGGTAAGCAACCCCCAACCAGAATAAAATCAACAGTGGAATTGAAATAGGATAATCCCAAATGCCCGTATAATGTGGTATAACGGACATCACAATGAGCAGCCCGAGTATTGCCCCACCTTTGATTAAAGCCTTCTGATGATTTTGAATTAAACTATTCATAAGGCAAAAATAGGATTCCTCATATAGACTAAGCACC
>CAYGPR010000106.1:0-2307 GCA_964351985.1 uncultured Maribacter sp.
CCAAAAATACTTACCATAGGTGCTGCGGTCTGGGTGTCAGTTTGAAACTCATCGTTGATCATTCTGCTTGTTACCATCTGAAATAGCTCGGTATCATTCTTATGGAACTTATCATATTCCAGCTCGTCTTTTACCCAAAGGTAAATTAGCAAAATGCAGGTCAAGCCGCATGTCAGCCCTACCAAGTTTATAACAAAACTCAGTTTCGAGCGCTTAATATTCCGGAAATACTTTCTCATATTTTTATCATTTCTAGGTTCTTTCGAAAGGCCGCTTGAAGGTACTACTCCGTCCGCAAACTTTCTACCGGATTGGTCATAGCCGCGCTAATCGATTTAAAACTGACCGTTAGCAGCGCTATTGCTATGACCAAAACTCCCGCTAAGCCAAAAGCCCACCAAGGCATGTCGATTCGATATTCATAATTGGTCAGCCATTTATCCATAAAGTACCAAGCAACAGGACAGCCGATTATAATTCCTAAGACCACTAATTTCAAAAAGTCCTTTACCAACAGACTTGTAATCTTACTGGCCGACGCACCTAGTACTTTTCGTATTCCGATTTCCTTTACCCTTTGCTGGGCCGAAAATATGACAAGGCCGAACAAGCCTAAACATGAAATAAAAATCGCTATCAGTGAGAAATATTGAGAGAGTTTGAAAAATATGGTCTCGCTTTTATACATGTCATTATACCATGCGTCGGAAAAAACATACTCGAACGGAACTTCAGAAAACATTTCAGCATACAGGCTTTCCAAAGCTTCTACCGTTTGTGGAACGTTTATAGGACTTATTCGTGTCAAAACAGCGACCCTGTTCGCATCTTCCCCATTACGAATAATCAACGGGGAAATGGCCGTTTTTACTGTATTTATGGGAAAATCCCTCATTACGCCGATAATAGGACCCTCCTCGCCCCACATGGTCAACGGTTTGCCAATAGGGTCTTCAAGCCCCATTATTTTTAGGGCGGTCTCATTAATAATATAGCCCGAATCGTCAGCAATACTTTTATCGGAAAAATCAGTACCCATAAGCATCTCGGTACCCCAGGTCTTTGCAAAATCCGAGCCTACGTCCATACTCATGAATATCGTCGGGTCGTTGGTAGATTTACCTGCCCATTGTACATCGTCGAACCCATTCCTAAAACCCAATGGGCCTTGAGTGGTAGTGGTCATGGATTGAACTCCGGGAATTTGCAGTGCCCTTTGTTTTAGGCCTGAAAACGTGTGCGTGGAATCGCCTTGAAAAACAAAAATAAAAACATTGTGACGATCAAAACCCAGATCTTCATTTTGTATATAATTAATCTGGCGGGAGGTAATCAGCATCCCTGAAATTAGGATGATGGTCAAGGCAAACTGAAAAACCACTAAGCCTTTCCGAATCCATTGCGAACTGGCATTGGCGTTACTGTTATTTTTGAAAATATCAATTGCTTTGAAAGAGGACAGTACAAATGCAGGATAACTTCCAGAAACAAATCCTGTCAACAGGGCAATCCCGAAAATACCTAACCAAGATAGTGGCGAAAGACTAAAAAGACTTAAATCCTTTTCTGCAAGCTCATTAAATATGGGCAGTACGAGAGCAATCAATACCAACGATAAAATTGTGCTAATGAATGAAAGCAAGAGGGCCTCCCCTAAAAATTGGGAAATCAGGCTACCTTTTTTTGCTCCCAAAGATTTTCGTACTCCAACTTCCTTAGCCCTTTTAAGCGAACCTGCGGAAGCAAGATTCATAAAGTTGATACAGGCAATCAGCAAAACGAAAAACGCGATAAAACCAAAGATGCGGACATTTTCGATACGTCCTCCTGAAATTTGCCCGTTCTCAAAATTATTGTGCAGATAGCTCTCTCCGAAAGGTTGTAGCCCTAGTTCCACCGTAAAGTTGTCGTCTTCCTCCGCTCTATATGGCGTTAGAAAATTCTTGATTTTGGCATTCGCGGCCGTGACATCTGAATTTTCCCTAAGCATTACAAAAGTCGGTGGACCGCTATTGGTAATATCCGGTGCCCATCCGTTCTCTTCCAAGAAAATATCCCAGTGCAAGAAGAAATCGCCTTTGTTAGAATTCGCAGGGCTGGGGTCCTTGAATACGGCAGACACGTTCAACGGACGGCTGTTTTCATAGGAAAGTGATTGGCCAATGGCATTTTCTGCGCTGCCAAAAAACACCTTTGCCATTTCTTCGGAAATGGCTATGTCATCAGGGGAGTCCATGACCGAGGCTTCCGTACCTTCCAAGAAGTCGTATGAAAACATGTCAAAATAATCCGCGCCTACGTAAAAAC
>CAYGPR010000107.1:0-2251 GCA_964351985.1 uncultured Maribacter sp.
TTACATGAGAAGGAAATCGAACTAATAAAAAAATCATTGGAACGAAATCGTGGAAAGCGAAAGGCCGCAGCAGCCGAATTGGGTATTTCAGAACGCACATTATATCGTAAAATCAAACAATACGATCTCTGATTGCAGTAGTCAGTTGGCAGTCCTCATTTGGAATTTGGAATTTGGAAAATTAATCTAAGTTGGAATTTTTGAAAAAACACGTTATTATTCTTTTCAGTCTTTTGGTTGTAGCGACCCTTTGGGGTTGTGGCGCCTATAATTTCACCGGAGGGAACGTAGGTACCGCCGAAACTTTTCGAGTCGACTATTTTCAGAACTACGCCACCCAAAGTCCAGGCTCTACTTTTGAACCTGGAATGGACAGAGATTTTACGCAAGCATTGCAAAATAGAATTCAAGACCAATCGAATCTTACCCTAGTCAATTCGGGTGGTGATTTGGTCTATGAAGGCGAAATTGTCGAATACCGTATTTCGCCAATGAGTGCTACCGCCCAGCAGACGGCCGCTCAGAACCGATTGTCCATAGCGGTGAAAGTTCGGTTTTTCAATAATACTATTGATGATGGGTCCAAAGATTTTGATCAGCGATTTTCTTTTTTTTATGACTATCCTGCGGCTACACAACTGTCTTCGGTAAAAGATGAAGCCCATGAAGTTATATTTGAACGTATTACGCAAGATATATTTAACTCCTCATTGGCCGACTGGTAGTGAGCAACATCTAAAATTAATTGAACATGAGCTTGACACTTGAGTTTAACCTTTAAATGAACGTACAAGACTTTACATATCTTTTACAACATCCTGAAAAGGTAATCTCCAACGAGCAAACACAACAGTTGGAAGATGTTCTAAATGAATATCCCTATTTTCAGGCCGCGCGTGCCCTTCACCTTAAAGGCTTGAAAAATGGCAACAGCTTCAAATACAATAATGCCCTAAAACTGACTGCGGCCTACACGACTGATAGAGACGTTCTCTTCGATTTTATCACTTCAAAAGAATTTCTTCAAAACGGTATTGCAGAGACAATTCAAAATGAGAATGGGCATGCTGACAGTGAAAAAGTAGTAGAAGAACCTAAGCAACTTGCGAAGTCAACGGATGATAATGCCATCCCACGATCAAAAGAAGTTGCCGACCACATACTCGATCCCAAGCTTTTTAAATCAAAAGACCCTCTTATCGACCAAAAAATTGCCGAGGAAAAACAAAAGGCAGAAGTAACTTTAGAATTGGGAAAGCCCTTGCCGTTTACAAAAAATGAAAAACATTCTTTTGGCCAATGGCTACAGTTGACTTCCTTAAAAAGGATAGATAGAGAAGACCCCGAAAAGGAAAACAAAGTAGCTCGAACTCCTTCGGAAAGCTCGGCTGCACGATTAGAGGAGGATGTTCTCAAAAAGAAAAAATTCGAGCTTATCGACAAGTTTTTAGATAAAAGCCCAAAAATCGAACCGCAAGAAAATACGGTAACAATAGACATCAAAAGTTCGCTAGAATTTGATAGAAACGAATTGATGACCGAGACTTTGGCAAAGGTCTATTTAGAACAAAAAAAGTATAAAAAAGCGGTCCAAGCCTATAAAATTTTAAGTTTGAAATATCCGGAAAAAAGTGGTTTCTTTGCAGACCGAATTCGAGCGGTAGAAAAAATTCAAAAAGAAAATTCAGAAGAGTAATGAGTACATTTTCAATATTCTTGATTCTCATCATCATAGTGTGCTTTCTATTGGTACTGGTCATCATGGTTCAAAACCCGAAAGGTGGCGGATTGTCGTCCTCTTTTGGCGGCGGTGGTAGCCAAATTGTGGGTGGTGTAAAAAAAACAGGTGATTTCCTTGATAAAAGTACTTGGACTCTTGCCATTTTATTGGTCGTTCTGATATTGGCCTCGAACATTGCCCTTAAAGGTAATTTCGGCGATGCCGATTCCAAACTATTACAAGGTGACGATATTGAGACCGTAGTACCAGAAACGGTTCCTGAAAGTGTACCCGAAGAAGTTCCGGCTCCGACC
This sequence comes from uncultured Maribacter sp., assembly GCA_964351985.1. GTDB lineage: Bacteria > Bacteroidota > Bacteroidia > Flavobacteriales > Flavobacteriaceae > Meishania. The sequence continues at coordinate 2,035 of CAYGPR010000107.1, forward strand.
AACAATCAAACAGATCCAACGGATAGTCTTTAAAAATCGGACAGATACTATAAAAAATGCCAGCCCAAATGACAAGCTGGCATTTTCATTTTACAAAATGTCAGTTTCAGGGCTATGGCACAATTTCTGCCTTGAATAACAAGAAATTTTAAAACAATTAAAAACTAAACAATATGGCTAAAGTTAACATTAAACCATTGGCAGATAGAGTTCTTAT
>CAYGPR010000108.1:0-2242 GCA_964351985.1 uncultured Maribacter sp.
CCCCTGTTACCAGGATGAAAACCTGGCGTCCTAACCCCTAGACGAACGGACCATACTTTGCACAAAATGCGGATGCAAAAATACAATTATTTTTCACTATCGCAACAGCTAAAAGTTATTTTTTAAAACTTTTAATAAGCTTTCGCAAAAAGCACTCGTTTTGAAGAAGGTTTTCCGGTCACCATACAAGACCCTTCTTCTTCTTCAACATCAATAGGAATGCAACGTATCGTTGCTTTTGTTTCCTCTTTAATTCGATCTTCAGTAGCTATAGTTCCATCCCAGTGGGCAGAGATAAACCCACCTTTTTCTTCCAAAACTTTTTTGAATTCATCATACGACTCCACTGAAGTAACATGCTCTTTTCTGTAATCAAAAGCTTTTTGGTAAATATTCTTCTGAATATCTTCCATCAAAAATTCAATTTTCGCAACAACCTCATCAGCAGCTATCGTTTCTTTTTCGAGTGTATCTCTTCGTGCGACTTCAAACGTGCCGTTGTCCATATCACGTTGGCCAATGGCCAAACGCACGGGCACTCCTTTTAATTCATATTCGTTGAATTTGAATCCGGGTTTATGTGTATCCCTATTATCGAATTTCACAGAAATTCCCTTGGCACGCAGTTCTTTAACTAACGGATTGACTTTTTCCGAAATAGCATCCAGCTGGTCCAAACCTTTATAAATAGGAACGATTACCACTTGAATCGGCGCGAGTTTTGGCGGAAGCACGAGTCCGTTATCATCACTATGCGTCATTATCAACGCACCGACCAAGCGTGTTGAAACGCCCCAAGAGGTTGCCCAAACATGTTCTTGTTTTCCTTCTTTGTTAGCAAATTTAACATCAAAAGCCTTTGCGAAATTTTGTCCCAAAAAATGGGAAGTACCGGCTTGAAGTGCCTTTCCATCTTGCATCAATGCTTCAATACAATAGGTCTCGATCGCACCGGCAAACCGCTCGCTTTCTGTTTTAATGCCTTTAATAACTGGAACCGCCATATGGTCTTCCGCAAAATCGGCATAGACGTTCATAATCAATTCTGCCTCATCTATAGCTTCTTGTTCTGTAGCATGCGCGGTGTGGCCTTCTTGCCATAAAAATTCAGCCGTGCGTAGAAAAAGGCGGGTTCGCATTTCCCAGCGAACAACATTCGCCCATTGATTGATCAATAAGGGAAGATCACGGTACGATTGAATCCAACGGCGATACGTATCCCAAATAATAGTTTCTGAAGTCGGCCTCACAATGAGTTCTTCCTCTAACTTGGCATCGGGATCTACGATGATCCCACTTCCGTCCTCCGCATTTTTTAACCGATAGTGTGTCACCACGGCACATTCCTTGGCAAAACCCTCGACGTGGCTCGCCTCCTTGCTCAAAAAAGATTTGGGAATGAAAAGTGGAAAATAGGCATTTTCATGACCTGTATCCTTGAACATTTTATCAAGTCCGGCCTGCATTTTCTCCCAGATAGCGAATCCATAGGGTTTGATGACCATACAGCCCCGAACCCCAGAGTTTTCTGCAAGATCAGCCTTTACCACCAGCTCATTATACCATTTGGAATAGTCCTCGCTGCGCTTCGTCAAATTTTTACCCATTATCTATAGTTTGGCATAGAACTTGTGTCTATGTTGTCGAAATAATTCGGTAAAACTAGTTATTTTTACTATGTTCAACAATTAAATTTAGAATGATGAATAATTCTCTACCCCTCCCAAAATTTAGCGCTTCGGCCATCTTGATGCTCGTTGGGCTTTTCGTCGTTTCATGTGGTTCGTACCAACAGGCATCGTACTATGACAATGACGGAATTTATGCCGACCCGAACGATAGAATTGTCGAAAGAACGCCACAGGAAAAACTTACTCCGCAACAAAAGCAGGAGAGAAATACCTATTCAGACTATTTTGGGCAGCGAGCAGATCAATACGAAGAAATCTTGGAGGGTGAGATTTTTACCGATGTCGATTCTTATTCTAGCGGAGTCGAAAATGATAGTCTAAGTTCAACTCCATTGACAGACTACTATAGCCCTGATAACGATTATCAAGGTTATGCAGGATGGGGAGATAATACCACGGCAGTAAATATCAATATTTATGACAACGGTTGGAACAACTGGGGCGGAGGCTTCGGTTGGGGATGGAACGATCCATGGTTATGGAACAACTGGGGTTACGGAGGAGGCTTTGGCTGGGGCTGGAACAACCCATGGCGCTGGAACCGTTGGGGC
>CAYGPR010000109.1:0-2218 GCA_964351985.1 uncultured Maribacter sp.
GCCCTTATTTTTACATCGACCTCTTCCCTTGAAGAGTTTTCCAATAAAAAATTTTCCGGAATATTTGTAAACTGCAAGTCAAAAGTCGCATTATCGGTATATGTTTCAGAAAGCTGGCTGATAAACCATGCCGTAGCCGAACACAAAAGAAATATCAAAAACAGTTTGACCTTTCTTTTTTTTAATGTGTTTCCTATTTTGCCTATCACACCGCGTTGGGAGTTTTAAAAAAAAGTTTAGGGAACAATTCCTCTGGGGTTCTTTTACTAAAATTAACCCAAATAGTTGATTTTAAAAAACCGTAACCATAACCAAAGAACTGAATTATCACCGCAATTACGGATAGCACTGCGATTTTGAGTCTTCGGGTCTTCAACAAAGCATCTATAAATACAACGAAGAAATAGATACCGTACATGTGCAAGGGCAATCGAATACCTGTAAACCAAAGGATAAAAGCTAGGATAAACCCAAAACAGAACATAGTAGGAAACCAATAGGTGATCTTCGCGGTACGAGGATGCCATTTATTTAAAATCGGCCGCACCATACCAAACTTTTTGACCTGGTTATAAAATTTGTTCCAATCGATCCGACGTTTGTGGTACACAAAGGCTTCGGGAATCAATTTGGTCGCATATCCTTTATTCCAAACTCGAATGGTAAGGTCCGGGTCTTCCCCAGGGTGTATGTTACCATACCCTCCCACGTCTTCGAGTGCCTTTTTTGAAATGCCCATGTTGAAACTTCTTGGCTGAAACTTTCCGACTGCCTTTTTATTGCCACGAATACCGCCCGTGGTCAAAAGGGAAGTCATTGCATAATTTATCGCTTTTTGAACTGGGGAAAAAGACTCATGCGCAGCGTCGGGACCTCCATAGCAGTGCACAAAATCTTTCGAAAGTGAATTATCCGCTTCCCGTAAATATTGGGGAGGCAAAATACAGTCAGAATCCAATATGATGAAATAGTTGCCTTTGGCCCGCTGCATACCATAATTTCGTGAATCGCCCGGACCTGAATTCAGCTTCTGATAATATGAAATATTCAGTTTGTCGCTAAATTTTTCAATCACTTCTTTCGAATCTTTCGTAGAACCATCTTCAACGATTACGACTTCGAAAGGTTTGATATAGGTTTGCTCGACTAGACTCTCCAACAACTCGCGAATCTCTTCGGGCCGATTATAAACAGGGATGATAAAAGAAAAGGATAGATTCATTTACATAAAGATACGCTGCTGTATCTCAAATCATTAAAAATGTGATTAAGTCGACGTGGCATGTTCAAGATTCCTCCCGCGTCGGAATGACAAAATTGAGCGGAATGACGAATTTCCATAGAACAATAAAATCACTCCGAAAAATAATCCATGACCTCTTTGCTAACACCGGTATTGGAAAAACCACCGTCATGAAAAAGGTTCTGCATGGTCACTTTCTTTGTCAAGTCAGAAAACAAGGTAACTGTGTAATCTGCACACTCAAGCGCGGTCGCATTGCCCAATGGGGACATTTTGTCGGCATAGCTTATGAATCCGTCAAAACCTTTGACCCCTTGTCCGGCTGTGGTGGGCGTGGGAGATTGTGAAATAGTGTTCACCCGTACCTTTTTTTCCTTTCCGAAGAAATACCCAAAACTTCGGGCTACCGATTCTAGGTAGGCTTTGTTATCGGCCATATCATTGTAATCGGGAAAAGTACGCTGTGCGGCCATATAGGTCAGGGCTACGATACTGCCCCATTCCGCCATGGCATCGGCTTTGAACAAAGTCTGCATCACCCTATGAAACGAAAGTGCGGAAATATCCCAGCCCTTATGTGAAAAATCATAGTTCTGATCGGTATAGGCCCTTCCTTTTCTCACGTTTACAGACATTCCTATGGAGTGTAGTACAAAATCGAGTTTTCCGCCCAAAATCTCCACTGACTGATTTACCAAATTGCTCAAGTCTTCCTCGTTCGTCGCATCGGCAGGAATAATTTCAGATCCGGTTTGCACGGCTAGTTCTTTTATCTGGCCCATACGCATGGCAATCGGGGCATTGGTCAAAACGAAAGTTCCGCCCTCTTCGTGTACCCGTTCGGCTGTTTTCCAGGCTATGGAATTCGAATCCAGAGCACCAAAAATAATTCCTCTTTTTCCCTTTAATAAATTGTACGCCATGTTCTAGGTCTCTAATGGTTTTGTTGATTTCAAAGATATTTAAAAAGTACGA
>CAYGPR010000110.1:0-1960 GCA_964351985.1 uncultured Maribacter sp.
CACATGACCTATGTTGTTAGCGTATAAAATGTTGTTGTAAATATCGACTTGTTCTTTTTCTTTGGTGAAGATGCTGATGAGAATATCTGGGTTATCCGATTTTATGAAGCCTCGGGCACTTAATTCAGAATCGATGGCTTTTAGAATTCGCTTTTTGTCCAAGTCTGAAACTTGGGCTTTGTCGATTCCCGTTTTGTAGAAAGCGTACGATTTATATTCATTAAAATTTACCTCTTTGTCATAATCGGAAAGTACGCGAACTGAAGCACATGAACTTAAAAAAAGCAGAACCAACATGGGTAGTGCAAAATTTTTTATCTTTTTCATAATTTATCTTTTTTTGGGATTATCGGCTTATTTCCTACTAGTCAAAACGCTCAAAAATCATGCCGAAACGTAAAATAGTTATTGCGAATTCGTCTTTGGGTTATATCCGTAGGGACAATGTCTACAGCCACTCTCACAGCAATATCCTCTTTTTAAGTGGTACTGTTCCGTAAAAACCTTAAAGCCTTCCTCCGATACATAATAATCTCCTTCTTCTAGCGGAATATACTCCTTCATACGACGTTTTCCTCTTTCTAAATCCTTTATAAAAATAGTCCATTCCTGTTAATAAAAGAGTTTCCTTTTTCTTAAAAGGATGTATTTTAAAGGGACAAACTCCAATTTTAACGATTTGGTACAATTGTTGGCAAGATATCGATGTTAGTTTTCTTCGGGCGATTTTAACAATTATCTTTGAATATCCCCGTTTAAAGACTGATTTATGATTCTAGTATTTAAACATTTTTTCTACAAAAATTATGTCGGCCTTTCGTTGTGGCCCTTCATCATTCTCAAGAACGACGCCTTAAAAGAGGATACCGTTCTTATTAATCATGAGAAAATTCACCTTAGGCAGCAACAAGAGTTGTTGATCTTGCCTTTTTACGTGTTCTATATTACGGAATGGTTACTACGTTCTCTATTTTATTTAAACAGCTATAAAGCTTACCAGAATATCAGTTTCGAAAGAGAAGCCTATCATAATGAGCGCAATTTGAATTACCTGTCTGAACGAACCACTTTCGCTTTTATAAAGTACCTTTGGCGATAAATTCTTGCCAGAGTGCCGATTGAAAACCAAAACGTAACACTCCCCATTCTTGCGGAAAAGCAAATCTCCCTAACTATCAAACGGGAAGATTTGAACCATCCCCAAATTTCTGGAAATAAGTATCGTAAGCTCAAATATAATCTTGAGGAGGCCAAGGCTTCGAAACAAGGAACCTTATTGACTTTCGGAGGGGCCTTTTCCAACCATATCGCGGCCACGGCCTATGCAGGAAAGTTACATGGGTTTAAAACCATCGGGATTATTCGTGGGGATGAATTGTCGAATAGCTGGAAAGTAAACCCCACGTTGCTACGGGCCGCCGAAAATGGAATGCAGTTCAAATTCGTTTCTCGGAAAGTCTACCGGAACAAAGAAAGCAATGATTTTTTAAATAGATTGAAAGCGGAATTTGGAAATTTTTATCTCATTCCCGAAGGTGGTACGAATTCGCTTGCGGTAAAGGGGTGCGAAGAAATTCTGGAGCATCTAGATGCTGATTTCGATATCATTTGTTGCGCTGTAGGCACCGGCGGAACATTGGCCGGAATCAGCAATTCTGCCAAGCCTGCCCAACATGTTTTAGGCTTCCCCGCACTCAGGGGAGACTTTTTAACCGAAGATATTTGTAAATTTGCCGTTAGGGAAAATTGGGAACTGCAATTGGACTATCATTTTGGAGGTTACGCGAAGGTTACTTCGGCGCTTATCCATTTCATTAATGACTTCCATGATAAGACCCATATTCCCTTGGATGCTATCTATACCGGCAAAATGATTTTTGGAATTATGGATCTGATAAAGAACAATCATTTTCAGCCAAAAACCAAAATTCTGGCCATCCATACAGGAGGGCTGCAAGGT
>CAYGPR010000111.1:0-1948 GCA_964351985.1 uncultured Maribacter sp.
GACATTATGTTTTCCGGCCTCAAGCAGTTTTCGGGCATGTTCCATTTTATAATCTAACAAAAAACTGTATACCGAATCGCCATAAATTTGCTTAAAACCTTCTTTTAGCTTTTTAAGGCTAAGTCCGATTTCTTCGGAAAGTGCTACAAGCGTCGGGGGTTCGGCCATTCGGGCTATCATGATCTCTTTCGCCTTTCGGATACGGCTCACATTGTCTTCATCAACAAGAAATGGGCATTGCTCGATGTCTGCATCGGTACTTTTGTTGAAATAGAGCGCAATGAGCTCGTACACCTTACCCTTAATATAAAGTTCTTTTATAGATGGATGCAGGTTATAGTTCATCATTTGACTTAGCACCACGGCGATCGCCGGCGATACGCCTTCTTGGGAATAGTATTTTTTCTCTTTGTACTCATCGCTCAAAAATGGAATATAATCGGCCTCTCGAGAAAAAAGGGAATGGAACTTACGAATGGTCATGACAACGGACAACATCCAAGAATTCGGAGCCAATTCGAGGTTCATGGGCAAATCTAGCTGGGTATTATAAAGTAGCAAGGAATTTTCCTCGGTCACTTCTAAGGCATATCGCCCATCGTTAAAAATGAACTTCGCGTGACCTTTCAAACAGAAATGAAATTGAATGAAAGAACTATCGATATCACGCGTAATTTTTTGAATATCAGATGTATCGTTCTGGATTTTTAGCACATAAAATCCATCCTCGATAAATACCTCGTCAAATGAACCTTTGGCGACACTTTTTTTATCCATTTTTATAAAAAAATATTATTATTTATTTAGAACGCTTCTAAATAAAAACATTCATAAGCGTAATGATTCCTATAAAATTAAGGATTTTAGCAGTAAAAATGTCGAAAAAGGCTCAAAAAGCCATAATCCGATACTTATTGTTCCTCTAGCGTTGTTTTTATTCGTTTAATGCCTTTATTTTTGTGTCCGTTTGAATGGACGCATGAAAGACTACCACATTTCAAGACACAACTCATTTTACACCATTGGCCTTAATTACAAAAAGGCGGATGCCGAGGTACGCGGTAAATTTAGTATAGACGATACTGGTATGGAGCAAATCTTGCTGGGTGCCAAAGCCCAGGATATCGATGGCCTCTTGATTACCTCGACTTGTAATCGTACAGAACTTCATGGTTTTGCGCAACATCCGTTTCAACTTATTAAATTGTTATGTGATACGACTCGGGGCACGGTCGAAGAATTTCAAGAGGTGGCCTACGTGTATAAAAACAATGAGGCCATCAACCATCTGTTCCGTGTCGGCACCGGATTGGACAGTCAGATATTGGGTGATTTTGAAATTATCAGCCAATTGCGACAAAGTTTCAATCGCTCGAAAAGGCATGGTCTTGCCAATCCGTTTATTGAGCGACTTTGTAATTCGGTCATTCAGGCGAGCAAGCGTATTAAAAATGAAACCGAAATTTCTTCGGGCACAACCTCGGTAGCTTTTGCTTCCGTTCAATATATTCTCAAAAACGTTTCTGGGATATCGAATAAGAACATTCTACTCTTCGGTACAGGCAAAATAGGTCGAAATACCTGTGAGAACCTGATAAAGCACACTAAGAATCCACATATTACCTTGATCAACCGCACTAAGGACAAGGCCGAAAGAATTGCCGGAAAATTTAATCTTCTTGTCAAAGACTACGGTGACCTGCAGGCCGAAATACGAAAGACCGATGTACTCGTCGTGGCGACCAGCGCACAATCGCCCACCATCTCAAAAGAGGTGATCTATCCTAAAAAACCGCTGCTCATTCTTGATCTTTCCGTTCCTAAGAATGTTTCCGATAATGTTCTTGATCTGGAAAATGTCACCGTTGTCCATTTAGATCATTTATCACAAATGACCGATGAGACTTTGGAACGGCGCAAACAATTCATTCCGCAAGCGGAAGAAATA
>CAYGPR010000112.1:0-1934 GCA_964351985.1 uncultured Maribacter sp.
GGATGGGAAAAAAATTGCTATGAAAAAGAAAATTAATATCGGTTTCCCAATATTAAAATCAAATATACGTTTTTTATTTAAAAACCAAATAGTAAATCCAAAGGATACTGAAATTCTCGTTATGAAAACATATCCTTTACCTTTTCAAAGAACGATTTATCCGACTTTTCGGGTTTTGGTTCAAAATTGCCATCACCGTTCATACGCTCGAAAAAATCCTTTTGTTCTTTGTTAAGCTCTTTTGGCGTCCAAACATTGACGTGTACCAGTAAATCTCCGCTACCATATCCGTTTAGGCTTGATATTCCCTTACCCCTTAGGCGCAATATTTTTCCCGATTGAATACCCGGTTCCAATTTTATACGCACCTTGCCTCCGACAGCATCGATTTCCTTAGAGGTACCCAGTACCGCTTCAGAAATACTGACATACAAATCGTAGTGCAGGTTATCTCCTTCCCTTTTCAGGGTTTCATGGTCCTTGGTCTCTATCGCTACCAATAAATCACCAGGAACCCCATTACCAGGGGCCTCGTTTCCTTTATTGGGTACTTTTAACTGCATACCATCTTCAACACCTGCAGGAATCTTAATGGAAACCGTTTCTTCCTCTACCTTAAGGCCTTGGGCATCGGCGTCGTTCGGTCGTTTGTCCAAGATTTGTCCACTTCCCCCACAGGTACTGCAGGTCGCGGCCGTCTGCATTCGTCCTAAAATCGTATTGGTGATCTTGCTTACCTGCCCTCGTCCATTACAGGTCGAACATGTCTTATAGGTAACACCATCGGCCTGAACCTTTCCCCGTACCTTCACCTTTTTCTCGACACCATTGGCAACTTCTTCCAAAGTCAGGTTTACCCGTATTCTAAGATTACTGCCTTTCACCCGACGTTGACCACCGCCTCCGAATCCTCCGAAGCCACTGAATCCTCCGCCACCAAAGGCACCGCCAAAGATATCGCCGAATTGGCTGAAGATATCATCCATATTCATGCCTCCGCCACCAAAACCGCCTCCTTCAAAGGCGCCGTGACCAAATTGATCATATCGCGATTTTTTATTTGGGTCGCTCAAAACCTCATAGGCCTCCGCGGCCTTTTTGAACATTTCTTCGGCCTTCGTATCACCAGGATTCTTATCAGGGTGATATTCCAGCGCTTTTTTCCGGTACGCTTTTTTGATTTCGGCAGCAGTAGCATTCTTACTGATGCCCAATATATCGTAGTAATCTTCCTTCATGTTCAGGTTTTAGTTGCCGACTACCACTTTGGGGTGCCGAATAATCTTATCGCCGAGTTTATACCCTTTTTCGATTACATCGATGATTTTTCCTTTGAGCTTTTTATTCGGAGAGGGAATTTGGGTAATCGCCTCGTGTATTTCGGCATCAAAAGCATCGCCCTGTTCGGTGCCTACCTCTTGTAAGCCTTTTGAATTCAGGGTCTCACGGAATTTACCCCGAATGAGCTTGACGCCTTTTAACAATTCATCATCATCTGCTTTTGAAAGTTCTTTCAAGGCACGGTCAAAATCATCCAATACTGGAAGTAACGAGACCATAATCTCCTGCCCTGCAGTCTTAAAAAGTTCCATACGTTCTTTGGATGTTCTCCGCTTATAATTTTCGAATTCGGCGAACAGGCGCAAGAATTTATCCTTTTCCTTTCCTAATTCTTCACGTAGTTCGTCTTCGACAGTGATTTCATGCTGTTCTTCGTGCATTTCGTTTTGTTCCGTTGCTTCCCCATTTTCCTGGGTTTCAGAAACTATATCATCGATTTCTTCTGCTTTATCTTTTTTACTCATGTATTCTTAAGGTTATATTCCGCGTTTTCAAGTGGCAAAAGTACTGCCAATTCTTTAAAAATGTCAAAATGTCATCAAGAACTCATTTTCGGCTATTCGTTTACGGTAGTTTTTCGTGCTGTATTAGAA
>CAYGPR010000113.1:0-1837 GCA_964351985.1 uncultured Maribacter sp.
ACTTTATTCTAAAAGAATATAACGACTATCAAAAGAAAGCGGTTGAAGACCAACATAAGCTGATGGGCAATGTGGTCTACCATATTAAAAAGTCCATCACGTTTCCAAAATGGGCGATAAAGTTGTTTTGGGGTCTTTTGGTTTGCATCATTTTGGTATTGGGATTCTCTGTTTACCAAGTCTCACAAATTTCTGTAGTAAAGCAAGAAGCCTTCGAGCAAGGAGAAGAAAAAGCGGTTGCGCACTTTCGGGTTTTCTTTGAGGCAAGTCCTGAGGCAAGTGAACTCTATCAAGAATGGCGCGAACCCAATAGCAAAAAGTAAGATGCGAATTCTAAGACTTATCCAAATTTTTGTTCAAAAAATAAAATCGGCACAGAAAAGTTATTTCCAATTTCCCCCTGAGCTTTGAGGGCTCGGGGAAATCAGAATAACTTTCCGCGACTTTTCAACCAAAAACACCATTTTATCGCAGATATTTCTACACAAATCATCAACTATTTTCAAAAGTTATGTTCATAGACCGTTACATAGGGCGCCTGTCTTTTTATTACTGCGAAAACCCTATTGACCAGTTTGCAACTGATCGCATTTATGATCAGCTTATGGTCCTTGCCTTCTTCCACCTTTCTTTTGTAATACGCTTTGATCTGTGGATCCCAAATAGCCGCGGAATTGGCCCCGTTCGCCAGTAGGGTCTTTATCTTCCTGTTTCCCAAGTGGCTGACTTTTGTCCTGGCCTTTATGGAGGTTCCCGACGAATATTCAAAAGGTGCGATTCCAGCGTAACAGGCATATTTTCTTCCGTCTTCGAAATTGGAGAAATTGTTCGTTGAGACAAGCATAAAGGCTGCGGTTACTAATCCGATTCCTTTGACCGATCTAGCAAGGCTGAAATTTTTCCCAAGTTGGGCCTCGCTCTCAATGGTCTTTTCAATCTTCTTTTCTATTTGGGAGATAAGAGCACCTTGCTGTTCAATCTGTTGGTCGATTTGAGAGGAAATGTTATCAAGACCAGTAATATTTTCATATTGCTGGTGACTTTTAAAGCTGTTCTTAAGGGATGTCTTGATACGCACCATCTGTTCGCGATAAGTAAGCAACTGCTTGACCTTGACAATCGTATCGGAAGGCATTGCGAACTCCTTGAGCTTTGCCCTATTGGAATAGAGATAGTCGGCTATCCTACGGGCATCCACTTTATCGTTCTTCCCTCTGGTCATTCCCAGACTGCGTTTTAGATGTAGTCCTGGCTCAACACAAAAAAGAATGTCGTTCGAATCCAACCAAGCGAAAAACAATAGGCCATAAGTGCCTGTGTGTTCCATACAGAAAGCGCAATCCTCAAATTTCTTACCCTGTCCGGCAATCCATTTCCTGATCTTGGCGAACCCCTTGAAGGAGTTTTCGACCTTGAAGTCTTCAAAGTAGCCATAGTTTTCCTCGTCCATCAGGGAAAGATCTAATGTCGATTTGGAGATGTCCACACCGACGAACCATTTTTTCTCAATAAATCTGTGCATAAGTTCCTTGGGTTTTTAACCGGACGGATTGCCTTGCCAATACCTTTAATAAGTCTTTCTTAAAATTCTAAACGGCCATGCAACCTTCAGGAAAACAAGGACTAATTCGCAACATGATCCTTATATCAGCCCTATCCATAGTTCACCTCGCTCCCCTCCGGTCGTAGGTTATTAACTTTTTCTCAAGTTATGAGTCTCCCCCCAGACCCCCCTCGTTCAACATCATAATATTTATATTTTATTATAATGCTAATCTAAAGGCCCTATCCGGTTTTTGCTTTACGTTTATCTGCCGGAACACTACAAAAACCGGAC
>CAYGPR010000114.1:0-1712 GCA_964351985.1 uncultured Maribacter sp.
GTTTATCGGGAAGTAAAACCAATCCCATCAAGTATTTATAAGTATGGCAAAAAAAGCAGAAGTTACCGTTGAAGAGAAATTAAGGGCATTATATGATTTGCAGTTAATAGATTCAAGGGTCGACGAGATACGCAATGTTCGCGGCGAACTCCCTTTAGAAGTTGAAGATCTCGAAGATGATGTATTGGGCCTAAAAACTAGAATGGACAAGTTGAAGACGGATCTTGAAACGATAAATTTTGAAATCGGAGCCAAAAAGAACCTGATCGACGAGGCCAAAGCTTTAATAAAAAAATATACCGAGCAGCAGAAAAATGTTCGTAATAGTCGTGAATTCAACTCTATTTCAAAAGAATTGGAATTTCAAGAATTAGAAATTCAGCTGGCAGAGAAGAACATCAAAGAGTTCAAGGCACAAATAGATCAAAAGAAAGAGGTTATTGCCGAGACGAAAGAACGTTTGTCGGAGCGAGAGGAGCATTTGAAACATAAGAAGAATGAATTGAACGCGATCTTGGCTGAAACCGAAAAAGAGGAAAAGGCCTTATTGGCAAAATCTGAAAAGTTTCAAGAGCAAATCGAAGAGCGTTTGGTCAAAGCCTATAACCGAATCAGGCATAATGTCAAAAATGGTCTCGCGGTTGTGCCCATTGAAAGAGGTGCCTCAGGAGGCTCTTTCTTCACCATACCACCCCAAGTTCAGGTTGAAATCGCTTCTCGAAAAAAAATAATTACCGATGAACATAGCGGCCGTATTCTTGTGGATCCAGTTCTTGCAGAAGAAGAGCAGGAAAAAATGCATAAAATGTTTGCAAAAATATAATTGCAACCAAACTAACTCAAAACTAGAACCATCTGTAACAAGATGGTTTTTTTATTTAATTTTAGGGATAATGAAACTAAGAATCCCCTTATTGTTTTTATCATTACCCATCTTATTCGCTCATTCTAGTATGAGCGCCCAAGGATTGGAAAGCTACCAGTGGAAAAATAGAATACTGTTGCTCAAAGACGTCAAGAGCGATACCGATGCCCTCAAAAAACAACTTGAATTATTACAATCGGAAGCTACGGGACTTTCCGAAAGAGACATCAAGATATTTGTCATCATCGAAAAAGTGTTGACCCGCGATGGAAAAGTAGCCTCCCTATCGGCAAGTGAAATCATCAAAAATTACGATGTGCATGAATTTCAGGGAATACTGCTTATTGGAAAAGACGGAGGAGTAAAAATGAAGAAGCCCTTTGTAGTATCATCAGAGAAAATTTTCGCCTTGATCGACGGAATGCCGATGAGAAAAGTCGAAATGAGAAAAAAGGGAGAGTAGATTACAACAGTTCCAATATTTTCCGCTCAACCTCGTCACTGTCCCATTTCTTTTCAATATCCGGAATTTGCATTACTTTTTGCATAATTTCCTCTTGCACATCGCCTTCGGCTAATGCTTCGGCATACGGTCTTTCAGAAAAGGTTACCCGCGAATAAACGGGAATCCATTTGTCCGGATGTTTTTCGGCAAAACATTTTTCTATCTTCTTTTGCAACAAAAATTTCGGGTCTGCCGTTCTACTGCTCATTTCGACGAAATTTCGATAACTCAGTTCAGCAATGGCATCGGCATTTGGTTTCCGGGTTTTTTGATATTCTTGAAAAATTGTCTCCCAATCATCACCATGTTTGGTCATTAATTCGTTGAGCGCAAAAATATCTT
>CAYGPR010000115.1:0-1565 GCA_964351985.1 uncultured Maribacter sp.
ATCCAAGGTCTTACCAAAACCGACTTCCTTGTTGACCAAAAGTCCTTGGTTTACGAGAATACCAGCTACGGTGTCCTTTTGGCTTTTGTAGGGGGTAAAATGACGAAGGTTTTCAAACTGTAGATAATCGCCGTCATATTTTGGATGTAATTGTGCATCATACGTATCATAGAAAATACGTTCCAACCGATTTTTGATTTCAGGTTTGCCGACGATATACAAATTGAATTCTTTATAGAGCAGGTCGAATTTGATGCGTATTTCCTGCATTTTTGCCTTGTCTGTCCGTTTGTATTGCTTCGAACCCTTTGACACATAGGGAATAGTGGAATTCAATGCCCCTTCCAGAATTTCCTTAAAACCGTAGTACCGATGTTCCGATTGAACGCTGAATTTTTTGATATACTCGTAATCGGCCTTTTCAATTTTGACCATGTATTTTGAGATACTATCATTGTAGGCGATATGGGCAGTCGTACCATAGGTTTCATAAATAAATGCTTGGGTGTATTCAATGGGAAACCAAGGTTCGTGCAATTTGACATCCAAATCCTCGAAAGGAGTCATGGGTGGCCTGACCTTTTCCAAAGCCAATATCGTTCGGTCGATATAGGATTTATCCACATAAGATTGAAACTCCCCAAATTCATTTTTCCGGTAGGCATTTAGTTTTTTATAAATGGTTCCTGAAAGGAAAAGAAATTTAGGAGCCAGTTCCCATCCATGTTCTGTTGGATTTAAAAACAAAAGTTGTCTATCCAACGTAGTTTTAATAAGTTCTTCCTTTGGAGTTTCCGTTACGTCAACCAAGGCTCCGATATCAATGCGATTGTATTTGTTCAGGGAATAGTAGATAGCATCTTCTACATTTAGCTTTTTTTGTGCCCCCTCAATTTTATTATCGACTTTTTTTAATGGAGTCGACTTGTCGAAAATATCGGACTTGATAAATACTCCGTCTTTTGGAGTTTCCAATTCCAAAACCAAAGGTCCTTGAATATCTAGCGTAACAAAAGGGTAATTTGCTTTATCGTTGAGTTGGCCATATTGAAAGTTATAGGCATCGTATTGGTAATCCAATTCATCCCTTATCTTATCCACTTCATCTTGGGAGGCATTGAGCAATTTGAAATAGGTATCTCGTAGCGCAATTATTTTTGAAATCCTATCAAATTCTTTAGGCTTTGTGACTAAAGGCTCCAACTGATGTTCAGCATCGATTTTGTAAACCTTTTGGTGCTTAATGACCAGATTACCAGGGGTAAGCGTGTTACTGTTTTCATCAATATCCTCATAGCTTTGGCCTTTTGGTTTTGTATTTTCTTTGGATGGAGTCAAGGCGGCTACAATACTTTGTTTTTTCAGTATTCTAGGTTGAATTACTAACTGGGTCAGCGTATCGGTTATCTCACTAGCTATCTGTTCAAGGTTTTTACTGGTTTTTACCGTGTAGTCCAAATTATCGTACAGCCCGCCTTCTTCCTTAATTCCTAGGATATTCGAAGGGTACTCTGAAAAATAATCGCTCATCTGAACCGAGTTTTTGCCTACTATCCGTTCTGAAC
>CAYGPR010000116.1:0-1505 GCA_964351985.1 uncultured Maribacter sp.
TTCTTGGGGTCATCGCTTCAAAAATTGCCAGTAGTCGGATCAATAAGAAATTAATCTCAGCCTAAACTAAATTCGTGGTCTCCGAATTTCTGTAATACCTCGTCAAAAGCGGCGAAAACATCTACGGATTCATCACTGGTAACCATCTTCATGCGGTATTCCTTAAAATTGGGAATGCCCTTGAAATAATTGGTATAGTGCCTACGGGTTTCAAAAACGCCCAGTTTTTCACCTTTCCAGGCAATGGACATTTCCAAGTGTCTCCTAGCGGCATCTACGCGTTCTTGCATAGTTGGCGGCACTAAATGTGTACCCGTTTCAAAGTAGTGTTTTACCTCTCTGAAAAACCATGGATATCCTATGCTGGCCCTACCTATCATAGCGCCATCGAGACCAAATTCATCGCGCATTTTCATCGCGGCCTCCGGAGAATCCACGTCACCGTTTCCAAAGACGGGTATGTACATCCTAGGGTTGTTCTTTACCGCCGCAATGGGATGCCAATCGGCATTTCCTTTATACATCTGTGCCCGCGTTCTACCATGAATAGCTATGGCCTTGCAGCCTACATCCTGTAAACGTTCGGCCACCTCAACTATTTTTATGGACTCCTCGTCCCATCCCAAACGGGTCTTTACCGTTACCGGAAGTTTGGTGTGTTCCACCATGGCCTTGGTCAAGGATACCATTAAATCGATATCCTTTAGAATACCGGCACCGGCACCTTTAGAAACTACCTTCTTTACGGGACAACCAAAATTAATGTCAATAATATCCGGACCGGATTTCTCTACAATTTCCACCGACCGTAACATCGACTCCAGATTGGCGCCGAAAATCTGAATGCCCACAGGTCTTTCCTTCTCATAGATATCCAATTTCATAACGGTCTTGGCGGCGTCCCTGATAAGACCTTCCGAAGAGATGAATTCCGTATACACCACATCGGCTCCCTGCTCCTTGCACAGCGCACGGAACGGCGGATCGCTTACATCTTCCATCGGAGCAAGCAACAACGGAAAATCGGGTAATTGTATGTCTCCTATTTTAGGCATACTGCAAATTTACGACTTATCCCTTAGGTGATAAAAAGGTAAATGGGCCTATATTCGTTACTGTCAATTATAACTATGCTTCCTTTTGAACCTTCCCTATTAGGATTAAAAATAAATGTCCACCTTGTTCTGGAATACCTAGCTTTTTTTATCGCTTTTAGGTACTACGTTTATTTACGGGAAAAAAGCACGGATACGATCTCCGCTAACAACCGACTCTCTATTATCATCGGTGCCATATTCGGTGCTTTACTACTATCTAGAGTCGTAGCATTTTTAGAAAACCCTGTGTTGCACATGGAACAGGGTTGGTTGTATCTCGTGAATAATAAAACCATCATGGGTGGGCTTTTTGGTGGGCTGCTAGGGGTAGAACTGGCAAAGAAAATCATTGGCGAAAAGCAATCGTCCGGAGACCTTTTTACGCTCGCTATTATTTTAGGTATTGGC